>JBEIIG010000005.1:0-101009 GCA_040380855.1 Acidimicrobiaceae bacterium
ACTTCCACGACCACGACGCCACCCCCGCACCCGAACGAACCCTCGACCGCCTCGACGAACTCCGCATCAAGATCCGCTGGCGAACCGACTACGAAGACCGCCTCATCGCCAAACGCATCGCAACACTCACCACCACACCACACCGCACGTGAACCCCTCGTCTCACGACGCACCCGCTGTCACGCCGCTGCGTACCGGGCTTCAGTCGGCGATCGGTTCGATCAGTTCGGGTCCCTTGTTGCGCACGTGGTTCACGGCGGTCGACACACGGTCGAGCACCAGCAGGTCGTCGGGCGCCGGCCGCAGCAGACGCGCAAGGGCGTCGATGTCGTGCTGGTCGGGGTCGAGCCAGGCCTGCCACTCGTCGCGCGTCAGCAGGGCGGGCATCCGGTCGTGCACCGGGGCCATCGTGGCGTTCGCCGACGTGGTGATGATGGTGCAGCTGTGCAACCACGGCGCATCGGGGCCCAGGGCCTTGTCGCGCCACACACTCCACAACCCTGCGGCCGCAAGCGGTTGGCGGTCGGGTCGGTGGATGAACAGCGGCTGCTTGGCCTTCTGGCCGGGCACCGCCTTCCATTCGTAGAAGCCGTCCATCGGCACGATCAGCCGCTTGCTCTTGAAGAGCGTCGCGAACGATCGCTTCTCGGCGAGGGTCTCGGCCCGGGCGTTGATCATGCGCGAGCCGACCGAGATGTCCTTCGCCCACACGGGAACGAGGCCCCAGTGGAATGCCCGCACCACCGGTTCGCCTTCGGCGCCGGCCACCACGGCATAGATGTCGTTGGTGGGCGCGACGTTGTAGCTGGACGCCAGTGGGTCGGTGTCGACGGTGGCACCGAAGAACTCGGCGAGCTGTTGGGGCGACTGGGTCGACACGAACCGACCGCACATCTCAACGACCTCCGGGCGCGCAGCGGCGATCGAAGCGGCTACTGCACCGTCCACGACTTGATCGCATAGGCACCATTCTGGTTCACGATGACGACGGCAGTCGATGTGACCGGAGGGCCCGAGGTGGCCGTCGACACGATCCTGAATGTCTTCTGCACGATCGGGTTGACGATGTCGAGCACGAAGGTGCCCGGCCGATCGGCACCGAGAGCGAACATCGCTGCGGTGGCACCGGCGTTGAAGCGCACCGCCTTGTTCGACTTCGTCGCCGCCGTGGTCGCGATCGACACAGCACCCTGCGGCACCACCACGTAGCCCGCCACCTCCACCTGGCCTGCCTGCGCTCCCGACAGGTCGAGGTCGACGATCGCCGCTCCCGGCGGCAGCGGGTTCTGTGCCACCACCGTCGACGGCATGAGGACGTTCGTCTGCACGCCCTGCAGCGTCGACTTCGGCACCGAGAGCACACCCGGCACCACCAGATCGACCCAGGCGTTGTTGCCGTCGACGGCACCGTTCACCGACATCATCGAGATGCCTGCGCTCGAGTCGGTGGCGAGGGCCGTGTCGCTCACATACCGCTGGTTGAAGCGGACGCGCAGCGTGCCGCTCGCCAGCGGCGACTGGACTACGAACCGGCCGGATTCGCTGAACAGGAATGTCGCCCCGACTCCGCTGATGCCGTGCTGCGGGGGAGCGTCGATGGCATAGGTGGCCGCCTCGTAGTCGGTGGCGCAGGCCTGGACGGCACCGTCGCCGACCACCACGTCGACATCACCCGAGATGGTGACGGTGTTCGTGAACGAGTAGATCCCCGAGGCGAAGAACACCGACCCAGGGCCGGTGAGCGAGATCGGATCGGTGTAGGTGCCCGGGAAGAACACCGTGCAGGCGCCGAACACTCCCGGCATCTGCCAACCCGTTGCTGCTCGAACGGTCTGGTTGCGCGAGGGCAGGGGCGGCAGCCAGATCTTCGCGTTCGTCGGCGCCACCGTGGCCGTGCCGTTGCTGTGCCAGGCGGCAGGGTCGACAGCGCCCGAGCCAGGATACGACCGGCCTGCCTCGGCGGGCAGTGCGGCGCCCGCCATGGTGGTGGCCGTCGCGTACCGCCCGCTATCGGTCGCCTGAGCCTCCCCCACCGTTGCGCACGTGGTGGCGACCGAGACGGTGAGGCCCGGCGCCGCAAGCGCAACGGGACTCGCCTCGGTGGCGGCGCCACAGGCCCGGTACAGCGACTTCGGGTTGGCGAGCACGGTGCGCAGACCGCCCTTCACGGCTTCGGTCGACACCGATCGCGACTTCGCCACGCCGTTGGCCCGCGACACGCCGATCCCGAACTCCATGATCGGGATCACCACCAGCGAACACACCACGATGAGCACCATGCACAACACCAGCAGCGACCCCTCGTCGCGCGGGGCAGGTGTCTGCTGCGACGGCGTGGTCACGGGGCGGCCTCGGCGACGTCGAGACGACACGACACCGCAGCATCGGCCGGCACTCGCACGGTGACGCTCTTCCAGCTCGAACCGACGATGTCGGCCTCCGTGACCGGCAACGCCACCCGCTTCGCGGTGCACGACCAGGCAGGCGCCCCGGCCGGCTCGTACATGCTGATGTTCGACAGGTTGATGGGCTGCATCGTGACGTCGACGTAGTCGCCCTTGGTGATGCTGAGGTCGAACGTGCCCGACGGGAACTGGCCAGAGGTGGTGACCACGGTCGACGAGTTGGGCACCGGCTGGCCGTCGCTGTCGACCACGGAGGTGGTCTGGTACTGGAACTGGTCGGCGACGGGCTCACCGTTCACGAGTGTCTGCACCGTCAGCGTGCCGCCGCACTCCGACAGGGCCACCGCCTGCAGCGCCTGACCGAACATGCTCCAGTCGGGCAGGGTGTACATGTTCGCTGTCTCGGCATTGACGTACTGGCCGTTCTCCACCACTGCAGGAACACCGGTGTCGCTGTTGCTGATCAGTCGGGCGAGGATGGCGCTGTTGGGTGTCCACGTGTACGTACGCTCACCGTTCTCGACGGTTATCCATTGCGACGAGCCCGTGATCGCGGCGCCGACCCCGACACCGATGAAGCGGGTACTGGTGTCGCGGTACTGCTCGGCGATGTAGTTGGCCCGGTCCCACGCCTCCTGCACGAACGCAGTGCCGTCCGTGACTCGCTCATCGGGAGCGCCAGGAACCTCCGACGGCAACCCGGTGTTCTTCTGCGGCGGGTAGAGCGCCGCATCCTGGCCAGCCTGTTGGTACTGGATCGAGGCGAGATCCGACAGCGGCACGTAGTTCGGGTTGGCAGAGTTGGCCCGCAGGTACAGCGAGGGCATGAGCTGGACATAGGTGAGCCGGTCGTAGTTGGGCAGACCGTCGGTGAAGAACACGAGCGTGTCGGCGATCACCGCTTGGTCGCTGCCATCGCGGTTCTTGAAGATCCGGTAGAGCGCGTCTTCCCAGTTGGTACCGAAGACGGTGGGACTGTCGTCGGCGTCGAGAAGACCGAGCAGTTCCGTCACGTCGTCGGGATCGAGCATGTCGAACCAGTGCGGCTGCCATGGTTCGACCAGCCAGTTCGGACCCGATACGCCGAGGGTCATACCGCCCGTGTTGAACCGCACCACCTGCAACCTCGTCGGTGTGCCCGCGAAGGTCTCGACGAGCGCCGTCACCCCGGCACGGACGGTCGGTGCCGCTGCGCCGATCGAGTCCGACATGTCGAAGGCGACGGCGAAGTTGCCGCCGCAGCGCGAGCGCACCTCGGTGAACCCGGGTGCACCCTGCAGACTGCCCGGGTCGAGCAGCGGTACCCGGTCGGTGCTGCCTGCCGTGATGGCGATCGGCGCATAGGTGGCGCTGTAGGAGGTGGCACCGCTCGTGTCGCGGACCGTCACCATGGCGCGGAGCGCACCCTTGGAGCGGTTCGTGTCGAGTGCCGGGTCGGTGCTGCCGTCGCCAGCCACCGGCGGATCGGTCACCTCCATCGCCCAGGTCGGCTCCGTCTGGCCGGGGATGAACGCACCGTCGGGTGGCGGTGCGTCGTTCAGCACCGTGCGCTGCGCGCACCCCCACGCGCCGGCGCCCACCCGGTCGCACTGCACGCGCACGATCGCATACTTCGTCTGCACCGCCATGTAGCGGTACGACACGTTCGTCTCACGTTGCACGATCGGCGGACCTGCGCTCTCGACGGTCGACCACGAGAGCATCACGGCGTTCGAGCCTGCCGTCGCCTCGGCGATGGGGCAGGTCGAACCACACGGCGTGGCACCAGGTGACGAGTCGACCGAGTCGGCCGAGGCCAGGTCGTTGGGCAGCCACATGCCGAGCGACTGTTCGGCCCGGGCCAGGTCGAGGCGGCTGCCCGTGCCACCTTGCTGACGGAAGATCACCATCGTCAACCCGGCGAGCGACGCCACCACTGCGCCGGTGACGACGACCGCGACGAGGAGTTCGACGAGCGAGACGCCTCGATCGGCGTGTCGGCGGCGAACTGGCCGCACCAGGACGCGACGGTCAGACATCGCTCTTCACCACGTCGATCACGCTGCGCATCCCGTACTTGCTGCCCGTGACGGTGATCCGCACCCGCTGCACGAGCAGCGGGTCGAGCACCCCGTTCGGGCAGGCACCACTCACCCAGGCACCCGGGTGGGTGGGCAGGCTGGCGGGAACGAAATGCTCCTGGACGACGACGACCGACGACGACGCCCAGCCCTCGGTGGTGGCAGCGGCTTTCGCGAACTGCTCGTAATCGCACCCCTTCCCGGCGCGGTTCACCCGGTCGGCAGCGTTCTGAGCGATGGTGATCGCCTCGGAACTCTCGACCGATCGCGACGAGGCCTGCACCGATGTGATCACCGCGTTGCCGAGCGGGACGACCACGATGGCCATCATCGCCGTCGCCGCAACCACCTCGACCAACGACACACCCTGGTCGCGCGTCGAACGATCGACACGACACAGCCCATCCGGACCGTCGGGACACCGTCGACGACGCCTCATCCCGAGTCACGGTAGGAGCAGCGTCGACGCAGAGCCAGCGTCTTGACGGTTTCCTGAGACTTTCTTGATCGCTCTGGCGGATTCGCGGTCGACCGACCACCCAGCGCGTCCGGATTCGATCAGCCTGTGCGTCGTCCGACTACGAGATCGTCCACAACTTCACTGCTGCGCCACCGTTCTGATTCACGAACACGACAGCGTCGGAGGTGACCGTCGGCGAGCCGGTGGTGGTCGTGGTGACGATGCGGAACGTGCGCTGTACCACGGGGTTCTGCAGGGCGATGACGAACGACGCTGGCGCTGGGCCACTCACCGTCGTCGTGGCAGCCAGCAACCCTCCACCGAACGACACATCAGAGCCTGCACCGCCGCCGGCGGCGGTCGACACCTCGATCCGACCCTGTGGAACCGACACGTACCCGGCCGCCCGGAACACCAGTGTGGCCGGTGCCGTCCCCAGATTGAGGTCGACGATCGGTGTGACGGTGGTGAGCGCCGCAGCATTCGCCGGCACGAGTGTCGACGGCGTGTAGGGCTGGGAGGTGGCAGGTTGAGGCGGTGTGGTGCCCGTGATCAGCGACTTCGGCACGCTCAGCAGGCCCGCGCGCGCGGTGTCGCTGTAGCTGCCGCCGATCATCTCGCCGTTCACCGACACGATCGAGAGTCCGGTCGTGTACTCCTGGCCGACGTTGCCGGTTGCTGCGTACCGCTGGTTGAACACCACCGAGGTCGACCCGCTCGTGGCGTTCACGACCACTTGCCCCGCGCCGCCGAACACGAACTGCGCACCGCCACCGGTGATCCCGTGGGTGGCCGGCGGGTTGATGGCATCGAACCAGGCCTCCTGGTCGGTCGCGCAGCCGGCCTGAGCGCCCGAGCCGACCACCACCTGGGCGCCGGCCTCGATCGTCACCGGCTGGGTGAAGTAGTAGACACCCGAGGCGAAGTAGACCTTGGCGTTGGCGGCGATGGTGACCGCGCTCGTGTAGGTGCCCGGGAAGTACACCCGGCACCCGGCGTAACTGCCCGGCATCTCCCAGCCGTTCGCCGATCGAGAGGCCATCTCGGGCACCGGCAGATTCGGCAACCAGATCTTGTTGTCGGCCTCGGACGATGTGGTGTGGGCGATCCAGGCCGTTGCCGCTGCACTTCCTGTCGTGTACTGACGGGCCGCGATCGCCGGGAGTGTGCCGCCGACTGCGGTGGCCACCGACTGGTAGCGATCGGCCAGCGCCGCCAGCCGATTGCCCACCTGCGCGCACGTGGCCCCCACCGGCACGGCCAGCGTCGGCATTGCCAGGGCGACCGGCGCGCCGGGCGCCACGTCGGCGCACACCGCGTACAGCTTGGCCGGGTCGGCCAGCGCAAGGCGGAGCGCGCCCTTCACGGCCTCGACCCGTTCGTTCTTCGCGTCGACCACGGATCGCTGTCGGCTGACGCTCCAGCCGTACGACAGCAACGGTGTGATCATCAGGCTCAGCACGGTGATGACGATGAGCGTCAGCAGCATCACCGATCCCTCGTCGGCACGAGGCCGTCTCGACCGCCGACTGCTCATGCCGGCTGCACCGTCAACTGGCACGAGACCGGTTCGTTGGCCTGCACCTTCACGGTCACCGTGCTCCACACCGAGTCCAAGATGGGCGTCGTGGTGACCGCTCGGTTGACCCCGCGCACCTTGCACGACCACCCCACCGGTGCCAGCAGGTCGAGTTCGGTGAGGTCGGCCGGGCTGATCGTGACGTTCACGAAGTCGCCACCGGGAATCGAGAAGTCGAAGGTACCCCCGGGGTACTGCGGTGTCGTCGTCACCGTCGTCGACAAGGGAGGCACCTCGGCGTCTCCGGAGTCGACGATCCTGGTGTTCGAGTAGCTCACCGCCGAATCGTTCGCGTTGCCCGATTGGTCGACGGTCTGCACCGTCACGGTGCCACCGCACATCCCGAGCGCCACCGATTCGAGTGCAGCGGCGAAGAGGTTCCAATCGGGCGTCATGTACAGGTTCGCTGTATCGCCGTTGATGTACTTGCCGTTCTGCAGGACCGCGTCGACGCGCGGCTTGCTGCCCGGTGCGCCGACGCGCCCGGCAATGAGATCGGCGATCGCCCCTTTGAAGCTCGGGTTCGAGGTGACGGTGCCGACGCCGACGCCGATCATCCGTGTCTGCGACCGATAGAGGTCGGCCCAGTAGAGGGCACGGTTGAGCTGGCCGACCTGATTGAACGGACCCCAGAAGCCGAGGTAATTCGGATCGATCGGCGGCACCCATTCGGTGGCAAGGTCGTTGTTGGCAGTTCGTCGACTGGCAGTCACCTGACCATCGGTGAAGAACAACAAGGTGGTCGGCACCGTGGCCTGCTCGGTGCCGGCAGCATCGTTGTTCCGGAACGTCCGGTAGAACCCGTGCTCGTAGTTCGTGGCGCCACTGGAGTGCAGCATGTCGATGCCGTTCTGCAGGCGACCGACATCGTTGGGGTCGAGCATGTCGAACCAGACCGGCGCGTTCCATTGCCAGCTCGTGCCGTTGTGCCACACGGCGACGTTCTCGAACCCGACCAGCTGGATCTTCAGCGGCGTTCCCTGGAAGACCTCCTTCAACTTGGTGACGCCCTCGCGCACGTCTTCGATCTGTTCGCCGATCGAGCCCGACATGTCGACGAGCAGTGCGAAGTTGCCGCCACAGCGCGATTTCAGAGCCGAGATGGTGGGCGGTGGAAGGCTGTCGGGGTCGAGCGCTCCCTGCCGGGCCGTAGAACCTGACGTGAGGCTGATCGCAGCAGGGCCTCCGGTCGATCCCTCGCCGTCGCCGCCACCGTCGACCGAGACGATCACGCGACGCGCCCCCCTGGCCGTGGCGGGGTCGACCCCGGGCAGCGAACCGGTCGGGTCGTACGAGCCGACGTCGGCGGCGAGTGGGTCTACCACCTTCATCGCCCACGTCGGCGCGGTGGCGCCCGGGGTGAACGTCGTGCCGTTCGGTGGCGGTGGGGCGTCGTGCAACACAATGCGCTGCGAGCACGTCCATGTCGGGCTCCCCTCGACGCACTCGGCGCGGAGGATCTGGTACTCGCTTCCGACCAGTCGGTAGCGCCACGACACACGCGTCTCTTTCGTCACCACCGGTGGCCCTGGATCGACCACCTTGCTCCACGACGCCATCAGCGCGTTCGAGCCGTCGATCGTGAACCCGTTCGGGCACTTCCCCGACGGGCAGGGTCGCGCCCCGGCGGTGGAGTCGACGGTCTCGCTCGATGCCAGATCGGCAGGCAGAAGTGCGCCGACCGCCTGTTCCGACGAGGCATTGTTCATGCGTCCGGTGCTGTTGTCGTGCTGACGCAGCACCACCACCATCGACATCCCGAGTGCTGCCATCAGCAACCCGGTGACCACGATCGCCACCATCGTCTCGGGCAAGCCGAAACCTGCGTCGCGGCTCGACCGAGCCGACCGCTGTCGTCGAACACTAGAGCGCACTCTTCACCACCTGGATCGTCACCGTGCCACTCGTGCTCCCCGGACGCATCGTGAGGGTCACCGTCACGAGCTGCACAGCGGCCGGTGTCGCGCCGACGCAACCTCCTGCCGCCCAGGTCCCTGCCACGAGCGGCGTCGCGCCGGGAACGTAACGCTGCACACTCGTGGAGATGGTGTTGGCGGGCCAGTTGTTGGCCGTGGCAGCGGCTTGCGCGTAGCTGGCGTAGTCACAACCGGTAGCGGCCCGGTTGATGCGGTCGGCTGCGTTGGTGAGGATCGTCTGCGCCGCCGAGCCGTCGGTCGAACGAGCCGACGCCGAGATGGTCGACCACACCGCCGTACCGAAGGGCACCACGATCACGGCCATGATGACCAACGCCACCACCACTTCGATCAGTGATGAGCCCCGATCGGTGACCGCATCGGGTGACGCCGCGTCACGGCGGGCGCGCCACCCCCCATGCGTGGTACGCCCGTCGCTCGGGCCAGGGTTCACGTGGCGCTGTTTCACGATTTCCTCCACGTCGGGACTGTCCGTGAGGACCCGTGTCGGCGCATGGAGCAGGGAGATCGAAAACCCGCAGAGCCGGTCCTGACGGACCGGCTCTGCGCAGGGTTGTTGTTGGTCGGGCTGGGGAGATTTGAACTCCCGACCCCTTGTCCCCCAGACAAGTGCGCTAACCAAGCTGCGCTACAGCCCGCGGTGATTCGGAAGCGACATGCTAGCGGACCACCCAGTCGCGGCCACCATGAGGTGCCCCGCAGTCGGTGATCAGGTGAACAACTGGATGATCCGCCATGCGAGATAGGCCACCATCAACACGATCAGCAGCTTGAAGTGCCACGGTGCCGTGGCGTCGACGTCGCCACCCTCGCCGCTGGCCGCGAGCTTCTTCACGTTCACGTTCTTGGCGGTGACCGTCGAAGCCGGCCTGGGCGTCTCGAGCACCCGGCCGCATGAGGGGCACGACCCGTCGTCGCGCATCGCCGAGGGGGTCCAGTACTTGGCGCAGGCTTCACAGAACGGCATTGCTGTCTCCTCAGTCGGTGCGCTTGCGGACACGGAGTTTGATCGGTGACGCACCGAAGTCGAATGCTTCTTTGATACTGCGCTCGAGGTAGCGGAGATACGCGGGAGGAAGGTCGCGGTTGACGAACAGGGTGAACGTGGGCGGATCGGTGGCGCCCTGCATGGCGTACAGCACCTTCACCCCGTGGCCGGCGGGCTGGCGCTGCTGGGCCGCGGCGATCACCTTGTTCACGTCGCGCGTGGGTACACGCCGGTGGTACTGGGTGATCGCGTCCTGCAGCACGGGACGCAACTTGTGCACCCCCTTGCCGCTGAGCGCCGAGATGGTGAGGATGGGAGCGTCGCCCACGAAGCCCAACTTGCGAGCCACCTGGGCCTTCACCTCGAGCCGCTGCTCGGGGTCGTCGATCAGGTCCCACTTGTTCAACATCACCATGATCGGGCAACCCGAGGCGTCGACCCGCTCGGCCAGGCGTTGGTCCTGACCGGTGACGCCTTCGGTGGCATCGATGACGAGCAGGGCGATGTCGGCGTCGTCGATGGCGCGCAGCGCACGCACGAGCGAGTAGTACTCGGCTGAATCGTCGATCTTGCCGCGTTTGCGCATGCCGGCCGTGTCGACGAACACGATGGGGCCGTCGGGTGTCTCGACCAGGGTGTCGATGGCGTCGCGGGTGGTGCCCGCCATGTCGTGCACCACCGAGCGGTCCTCGCCCACCAGACGGTTGAACAACGTGCTCTTACCCACGTTCGGACGGCCCACGATCGCCACACGCGGTGGTGCCTGCTCGCCGAGCACCACCTGATCGCGGTCGACGTCGTCGACTCGTTCATCGGGCTGACCCAGGCGATCGGCAGGCAGGCGGGCGATCACCTCGTCGAGCAGATCGCCGGCCCGGCGGCCGTGCAGCGCGCTCACCGGAACCGGATCGCCGAGGCCGAGCGACAAGAACTCCCACCGGTCGGCTTCGCGGCGGTCGTTGTCGGCCTTGTTGGCCACCACCAGGATGCTGCGCCCGGTGCGCCGCAGCCAGGTGGCGATCGCCGAGTCGTCGTCGGTGACGCCCACCGAGGCGTCGACCACGAACAGCACGAGGTCGGCCGCGCGTACCGCTGCCTCGACCTGGCGACTCACCTTCTCTTCGAGCGCATCACCCTGGGGCATCCACCCGCCGGTGTCGACCAGCGTGAAGCGGTTGCCCAGCCATTCGGCCTCGCTCTCGTGACGATCGCGGGTGACACCGGGGCGGTCTTCGACGATGGCCTCCTGCGAACCGATGATGCGGTTGAACAGGGTGCTCTTGCCCACATTGGGTCGGCCCACCACCACCACGGTGGCCAACTGCCCCGAGGCGGATGAGTGATCAGTGGTCATGACTGTCCTTCCAGGGCGCGCCGCAGGGCGAACCCGTCGGTGGGCACCACCTCGACCGGTCGCGGGAGCTCGTCGACGGTGACCCCGTCGAGGAACCGTCCTTCCGACAGGCACACGTCGGGCAGCAGGTAGCGATGGCCCATCGGCTGATCGGCGAGCACCCGGGCCACATCGGCACCCACCATCAATCCGGTGACCGCCGTGTTGCCGCCGAAGAACTCGTTGCGAACCGGCACGATGCGGATGTCGGTGCGGTCGAGCGAGGCGATGAGCGGTGCCAGCACCGCGGCGCCCATCTCGCCCGACAGCACGCCCACCGGTGCCGAGGTGCGTGGCCGCAGCGACAGCAGCGGACCGCGCTGGCTGGCCCGCAGGCCGGTGTAGGCGGCCGGGTTGGGCGGCATGTCGACGGCCGCGAAGAACCCACGGCTGGGCCCGGTGGCCGCATCGGCCTCGCCCATGAACTCGAGTGCAAACGTACGGGCCATGCCGATGCCGTCCTCATGCATCGGGAACCCCTCGTAGGCATCGGCCGCGGGGAACGGGCGCTCGGTGAGCAGGTAGTACTCGTCGGCGGCGAACACCATCCGCCGCCCGAGCGTGGCCAGGAACACGTCCTGCCAGTCGTGCACCGCGTCGAGCACGGCCTCGGCCTCGGCCCGGGTGTGCAGGCGCATCGCCGACTCGGTGTTGAACCGGCTGAGCCCCAGCGGCACCACCGCCACCGACGCCAGTTCGGGATAGCGGTCGAGGACGTCGGCGAAGGTGCGATCGAGCGCGGCGCCGTCGTTCACCCCGGGGCACAGCACGATCTGCCCGCGCACCTCGATGCCGTGGTCGAGCAGGGCCCGCAACCAGCGCAGGCTCATCGCGCCCCGCGGGTTCTTCAGCATCCGTGCCCGCAGGTCGGGGTCGGTGGCGTGGATGCTGACGTGCAGCGGTGAGAGACGCTCGGTGACGATGCGTTCGAGATCGGCCTCGGTGAACCGGGTGAGGGTGGTGAAGTTGCCGTACAGGAAGCTGAGCCGGTAGTCGTCGTCTTTCAGGTACAGGCTGCGCCGCATGCCCTTGGGCAACTGGTAGATGAAGCAGAACTCGCAGTGGTTGTCGCAGGTGCGCACCCGGTCGAACACTGCACTCGACACCTCGGCGCCGAAGGGCTGGTCGGCGCGGCGCACCACCTGCACCACCTGCTCGATACCGTTGCGGCGCACCTCGAGGTCGACGTCGGTCTCGTCGACGGCCAGGCGCCACTCGATGATGTCGCGGGGGACGATGCCGTTGACCGACAGCACTTCGTCGCCGGGGCACAACCCAGCCGACTCGGCGGCAGAGCCCGCCGCCACGCTCACGATCACCGGTGCGGACACGGTCGTCAACGCTACCGGCGGGCAGGCACCGGTAGTCTGCACCCGTGGACGTCGACCGGGTGCTGCTCGCAGAACCGCGAGGGTTCTGTGCAGGTGTCGAGATGGCCATCAAGGCCCTCGCCTGGATGGTGCGGTCGTTCCCTGCGCCCGTGTACTGCTACCACGAGATCGTCCACAACCGCATCGTGGTCGACCGGTTCGAGCAACTCGGCGTGGTGTTCGTCGACGACATCGCCGAGGTGCCCGAGGGCAGCCCGATCATGCTGTCGGCGCACGGCTCGGCGCCCGAGGTGGTGGCTGCGGCGAAGGCACGCGGCAGCTATGTGGTCGACGCCGTGTGCCCGTTGGTCACCAAGGTGCACCACGAGGTGAAGGTGCGCGCCGGCAAGGGCTATCGCATCGTCTACGTGGGCCACGAGGGCCACGAAGAGGCCGTCGGCACCATGGCCGTCGCCCCCCACGCCATCAGCCGCGTCGAATCGGTGGCCGAGGTGGAGGCACTCCCCCGCTTCGACGAGCCGGTCGCCCTGCTGGCCCAGACCACCCTGTCGCACCGCGACTGGGACGACGTGGCCGAGGCGGTGCAGGTGAAGTACCCCGATGCGTGGTTGCCGGGCCGCAGCGACCTGTGCTTCGCCACCACCAACCGGCAGTCGGCGCTGATGGCGATGGCCTCGCGCTGTCCCACCATCGTCGTCATCGGTTCGGCGAACTCGTCGAACACGAGGGCACTCGAGAAGCTGGCCATCGCCGCCGGCGCCGAGCGGGTGTTCCGCGTGAACCGCGCCGACGAACTACCCGACGACATCACCGGCACCGTCGGCGTCACGGCCGGCGCCTCGGCCCCCGAGGAACTCGTCGACGAGGTGCTCGCCCGCCTGGCGCCGCGCAACGGGGTGGAACTCGTGCACGTCACCGACGAAGACGAGTACTTCCCGCCACCGCGCAACATCCGCGAGCTGCAGGCAGCGATTGCCACATCGGCCACCGTGCTGCTCGGCGGCGCGCTGGGCGCCGTCACCGGCGCCGACGACCGCCACCTCGCCGCCAGCACCGTGCTGCGCGCCCTCGACGCCTGACACGCCACCTGATCGGGCGAGGTGTCGCCGCCTAGGGTGGCGCCATGCTGTCGCCCACCGCTGCCACGCTCCGCCTGTTCCTGCACGCGCTCGCCGCTGCCGTGTGGGTGGGCGGCCAACTGACGCTGGCAGGCCTGGTGCCAGCCGTGCGGGCGTCGGCACCCGAAGCGCTGAAGCCCGTGGCGCGTGCGTTCGCCCGGTTGGCCTGGCCGGCGTTCATCGTGCTGGTGGTCACCGGTGCGTGGAACCTCGCCGCGGTCGACATCGGCGACACCAGCACCGCCTATCAGGCCACGGTGCTGGCGAAGATCGTGCTCGCCATCGCCGCCGGGGCGGCGACAGCGATCCACTCGATCGGACGCACGAAACTGGCGATTGCGCTCGGAGGCGCGATCGGCCTGCTCGCCTCGCTGGGGGCGATGTTCCTGGGCCTGCTGCTGCAGACCGGCCAGGGCTGATCTCCGCGTCCGTCGATCGGGGAGGCCCGATCAGGGACGCGAGGTCAGTTGCCCGATCAGTTGCGGGGCACCTTGCTCCACGGCACGTCGCGGTCGACACGCACGTCGCCGGGCAGGCCGAGCACGCGCTCGCCGAGGATGTTCAGCATCACCTCGGTGGTGCCGCCCTCGATCGAGTTGGCCCGGCTGCGCAGGAACGCCTTCTGCAGCGTGTCGAAGCCCATGGCCGTCTCGGGACGCACCATCTCGTAGCTGCCGTACAACATGCCGTCGGCGCCCAGCAGGTCCATCACCTTTTCGTAGATGTCCTTGTTGAGGTTGGCGCTGGCCATCTTGCCGATGCTGCCCTCGGGGCCCGGGTCGCCCATCTTGCGCATCTGGTTGGCGCGGATGTTGGTGAGGCGCAGCACCTCGGCGCGGCTCCACAGCTTCATCACGTCGTCGCGGGTGGCGGCGTCCTGACGCTCGGCCGGCAACTTGGCCCAGGTGCTGGTGAGCGCCTGGATGGTGCCCGAGCCCTTCTGGGGGATGGTGCCACCGATCGACACACGCTCGTTCATGAGGGTGGTGAGCGACACGCGCCAGCCGTCGCCGGGGTTGCCGAGCATCTCGCTGTTGGGGATGCGAACGTCGGTGAAGTACACCTCGTTGAACTCGGCCTCGCCGGTCATCTGGCGCAGCGGGCGAACCTCGACGCCGGGCGCCTGCATGTCGACCACGAAGGCGGTGAGGCCGGCGTGCTTCACGGCCTCGGCATCGGTGCGCACCACCAGCAGGCCCCAACGCGACAGGTGGGCCAGGGTGGTCCACACCTTCTGCCCGTTGACGATCCATTCGTCGCCGTCGCGCACACCCTTCGACGACAGACCAGCGAAGTCGCTGCCCGAACCGGGCTCGCTGAACAACTGGCACCACACCTCTTCACCGGTGAAGAGCGGGCGCAGGTAGCGCTGCTTCTGCTCCTCGCTGCCCCACACCACCACGGTGGGGCCGCACATGCCGTGACCGATCGGGTTGCGGTACATCGGGTTGGGTGCACCCTCGGCGTAGATGCGCTCGTTGATGAGCTTCTGCAGCTTGGGGTTCAGGCCGAGGCCACCGTGGCCCTCGGGGAAGTGCACCCAGGCAAGGCCCTTGTCGAACTGTGCGCCCAGGAACTGGGTGGGGGTGACGCTCTTGGGCGGGAACTCGGCCAGCAGTTGGTCGACGAGTTCGCTCACCCGCTGTTCGTCGGCGGTGAGGGCGGCTTCGGTGACGGTCATGGCGGTCTCCCCTGGAAGGCCAGTGGTCGACCCCGATGCCGACCACAACTGCGCCGGACGTTAGTGGCGCCACGCCGAGCGACCCCAACCGTGCCGCCTGCCGAGCGGATGATCTGTGTCACATCGGCGGCCTGCGAACCGGAGCCGGGTCAGCGACGGTGCAGTACTGCCTCGCCGAGGTCGTCGACGCCACCGGCGAGCGGGTCGAGGGCAAGCACCTCGGTGAGGAATGCCCACACACCCGCCACCTGTTCGCGCAGCAGCGTGCGCCATGGCCGCAGACCACCGCCCACGGCGTCGAGCGCCGTTGCGGCCAGGTACATCCGCACGATCTCGGGCACCTCGGGCACCTGGTCGACGAGTTCGGCGTACAGGCCGATATCGCTCGAGGCCTGGTGCCCGGCACCGGGCAGGTCGAGCCGCCAGGCCGGCCTGGCCGGGATGAGTGCCCATGGTCGATCGGCGTCGGTGTCGGGCGGGGTGGTGCGGTCGTCGAGTCCGACGGCCAGCAACGTGGGCACACGTACCCGGCCGAGCGCCGCGTCGCTGAGCACCCGGGTGTAGGGCTGCAGGCCCACGACGGCTCGCACCTGCGGGTGCGGCTCGACACCGCGGACCCCCGCTGCGGTGGCGAGGCCGGTGTACGCGCCGTACGAGTGACCGACGATGGCGATCCGGTGCGGGTCGACCGCGTCGACCAGGTCGAGCGCGAGCCCCGGTGCAGCGCCGGTGGCCGCAGCGATGAGGGCATGCGCGTCGGCCACACGCCCCACCTCGTTGGTGCGGTCGTCGACGAACGTGCCCATCAAGAAGTCGGGCAAGGTGTCGCCCGCATGGTCGGCCGACACCACGACGGCGCCCCGGGCTGCCAGCGCCTCGCACAGCAGCGAGTAGGCGAAGCGCATGCCGGTGCGGCCGTGCGAGAACACCACCAGCGGGAACCGTCCGGCCGCAGGCGCCACATCGGGCTGGGCGGCCGCCGCCCGGAACGTGACACCAGGGAGCAGTTCGTATTCCGACCGCTCGCCCGTGTGGGCAGCCGCCGGGTACCAGAGGTCGACACTCAGCAGCTTCGCCTCGCGGGTGGGATCGGCCAACAGGGCGGCCCGGCGGCCCACCGGATGACGAGGGGGTTCGATCGGCTCGCCGGCGCTGAGCGGGTTCATTCGTCGTCGCCCTCGTCGCCCGGGGCGTCGAACCCGGCTGCAGCGAGCCGCTCGAGCAACGCGTCGCGCACGCTCATGCCCGGTTCGCGTGCCCGGTCGCCGGCGATCCGCCAGCCCAGACGGCTCGAGTACAGCAACGGCGGTTCCTTCAGTCGGCCGGCACCCACCTCGACCACGCGGGCGAAGAGCAGTTCGTGGTCGAGCATCGTCGTCTGTCGGAAGATCTCGCACCGCAGCCACGCGATGCAGTTGCGCACCACCGGCAACCGGGTGCCCGGTAGTTCGTCGAGGTACTCGTCGGCGATGTAGCGGAACTTGCGCCCCGGATAGCTGAAGTACTGGCCGACATCCACCTGGTCGCCCGCCAGGATCGACACCGAGAACTGCCCGCTCGCCACCATCAGCGGGTACGTGTCGTGCTTCGGTGACACGCTGGCCATGACGATCGGCTCCTCGAAGCTCACCTGCGACACCCAGTGGCTGCAGTAGGCACGGGTGACGCCGTCGTGATGGGCGCCCACCACCTCGACCCCCTTCATCATCTGGCCGAGGCTGCGCTTCAGGACGGGATCGATCATGTCGTGGAGTATGGCGGGCGCGCCGCCGGTTGCCTGGCAGCCGGTTGCCTGGCAGCCGGTTGCCTGGACG
The DNA here is from genome assembly GCA_040380855.1 of Acidimicrobiaceae bacterium. GTDB lineage: Bacteria > Actinomycetota > Acidimicrobiia > Acidimicrobiales > Ilumatobacteraceae > VFMC01. The sequence continues at coordinate 16,767 of JBEIIG010000005.1, forward strand.
TCAGTTGCCTGGACGTCAGTTGTACGTGCGCACCCAGCGGGCGTGCTGCGGCGCCTCGTCGGCCAGCTCGGCGAACGCGCCGCGCATCACGGCCAGGGCGTACAACGCCCGCGGCTCGCCGCGCTGCACGAAGATGGCCCGCAGGTTGTTGAGCATGCGGATGAGGATGAGCCGTTCGCTCACGGGCACCAGGTGCAGGTCGTCGAAGCGTTGGCCACCGCCGACCAGCTGGTCCCACCGCTCGACGAGGCCCGACCGGTCGAACACGGCACCGTTGTGGAACGGATCGCCGAACTCGTCGGTGCCGTCGCCACGGACCATGAAGTGCCCGGGCAGGCCGATGCCCACGATCGGTGCGCCCAGCCGTCGACCCACCTCGATGGCGACCACCGACAGGGTGATCGGCAACCCGAGGCCCCGCGCCAGCACATCGTCGATGAACGAGTTGCGCGGGTCGTAGTAGTCGGCCACGTTGCCGGTGAGCCGGCCCCGCATCACGCCCAGCACCCCGCGCAACGACGGTTCACCGGCCCGTGCGGCCAGGTCGTCGAGCCCGCGCATCACCTCGTCGTAGCGATACACCCCGGTGAAGGCTGCTGCCATCAGAGCGCATGCCTGGTCGAGCGACAGGCCGGTGGGCGGCCCCGACACCAACGTGGCAAAACGGCGGGCCGGGTCCATGTGCGCACCGTAGTGTCGGCTACCTTCGTTCGCCATGTACCCCGGTGCCTTCGTCTCCTCCACGCCCGACAAGCCCGCCGTCATCATGGGTGGTTCGGGCTTCACCCAAACGTTCGCCGAACTCGACGCCGCCGCCAACCGGTTGAGCCATCTGTTGCGCGCCGCGGGGGTGAACCCCGGCGACCATGTGGCCATCTGCATGGAGAACCACGACCGCTACCTCGAGGTGGTGTGGGGATGCCACTACGCCGGCGCGGTGTACACGGCCTGCTCGAGCCGCCTCACCAGCAGCGAACTGGCCTACATCCTGAACGACTGCACGGCGAAGGTGTTCATCACCTCCACCTACAAAGCCGACCAGGCAGCCGAGATCGTGGCCGACACGCCGAACGTGCAGTTGCGGCTCATGCTCGACGGCACCATCCCCGGCTACGAGAGCTACGAGTCCGCCGTGGCCGCCCACCCCGGCACTCCCCTCGCCGAAGAGCGCGTGGCCGGCACCGACATGCTCTACTCGTCGGGCACCACCGGCCGGCCGAAGGGCGTGGCCCGCGAGTTCACCCACACCCCGCTCGACGGGTCGTCGGGCAGCGTCACACCGCTGCTCACGATGCTGTTCGGCGTCACCGGCGATTCGGTGTACCTGTCGCCCGCGCCCTTCTACCACGCTGCCCCGCTGCGCTTCTGCATGTCGGCCCAGGCCCTCGGCGCCACCGTGGTGGCCATGGAGCACTTCGACCCCGAGCAGTACCTGGCCCTGGTCGAGCGCCACCGGGCCACCACCAGCCAGGTGGTGCCCACCATGTTCGTGCGCATGCTGAAACTGCCCGACGACGTGCGCGCCAAGTACGACGTGACGTCGCTGCAGTGCGTCATCCACGCGGCCGCGCCGTGCCCCATCCCGGTGAAGAAGGGGATGATCGACTGGTTCGGCCCGATCATCCACGAGTACTACGCGGGCACCGAGGGCAACGGCTTCGTCTACTGCAACAGCGATATGTGGCTCGGCCACCCCGGCACGGTGGGCATGCCGATCAACTGCACGGTGCACATCTGCGGCGACGACGGCGAGGAACTGCCCCGCTACGAGAGCGGCACGGTGTTCTTCGAGGGTGGGGCCAGCTTCGAGTACCACAACGACCCCGAGAAGACGGCGTCGTCGCGGCATCCGAAGGGCTGGTCGACGCTCGGCGACGTCGGCTACCTCGACGACGACAACTTCCTCTACCTCACCGACCGCAAGGCCTACATGATCATCTCCGGCGGGGTGAACATCTACCCGCAGGAGTCGGAGAACCTGCTGGTCACCCACCCCAAGGTGGTCGACGTGGCGGTGTTCGGCGTGCCCAACGAGGATTTCGGCGAAGAGGTGAAGGCGGTCGTACAGCCCGCGACGATGCCTGCCGACGCCGAGGCTGCGAAGGCGCTCGAGAAGGAACTCATCGCGTTCTGTCGCAGCGAGCTGGCCGATGTGAAGTGCCCGCGCAGCATCGACTTCCGCGAGGAACTGCCCCGGCACCCCACCGGCAAGCTGTACAAGCGCCTGCTGAAAGACGAGTACTGGAAAGACGCCGGCCGCAGCATCTGACGGGCCCGCTGCCTTCGCCGTCGTGGCGCGGCGGCGGCGATAGGGTCGAACACCGTGCCCGAGACGACCACGTTCCGCTGGGACCGCCTGACGGTCACCTGTGCGCTGTCGTTCTGCCTCCTCGTATCGGGCCTCAGCGTCGGTGTGGTGCTGGGCGAACTGCGCGACGAACTCGGTCTGTCGGGCATCCTCGCCGCAGCCCACGGGTCGACATTCGGGTTCGGCCTGGTGGTGATGGGCCTGTTCGGTCTGCGCGTCGTGGCGCGCGTCGGGCGCCCCGCAGCGTTCTGGGGGACGTGCGTGATGATCATCGCCGGGGTGGCGATGCTGTGCGCCGGGCACTCGTGGCCGGTCACCCTCGGCGGCACGGCCGTTGCCGGCCTCGCCTGCGCGATGCTCGTGCTGCTCATGCCCGGCATCGTCGCCGACCACCACGGGCCCGCACGCGTCGGAGCATTCGCGGCCATCAACGGCATCCCGGGTCTGGCGGGGGTGTCGTACTCGTTGGCGGTCGGCGCCGCGCTCGGCGCCGGGCTGTCGTGGCGGTGGCCCTACCTGGCGCTCACACTGTTCATCGCCGCGTTGCTGGCCCTGGTGGGCGCCCGGGTGTCGATCCCCAGCAGCGCCCCCTCCCCCACGTCGGCACTCGCCCTCCTGCGGCGGCCGGCAGCACGTCGGCCCTTCATCGACGCAGTGCATGCCGTGCTCGCCGAGTTCCCGCTGGGCGTGTGGGCCGTCACCTTCTTGAAAGAGGTGGGCGGTTCGTCGAGCGGTGCCGCCGCAGCACTCGGTGCCGTGTGGGGCCTGTGCCTGATGGTGGCCCGCCTCCTGCTCCCCCGCTACGTGGCCGTCACCGGTGTGTGGGCCCGCTCGATCGGCTTCGCAGCCGTCGCCGCCGGCAGCGCGCTGATGTGGATGGGGCCCGGGCTCGTCGTGCGCATCGTCGGCCTGGTGATCGTGGCCTTCGGCTGCTCGCCGCTCTACCCGCTCGCGGTCGACCGGCTGTACGCCAAGGTCGACGCCGACTCGGTGGCCCTCGGCGCGGTCACCGCGCTGGCGTCGGGCGTGGCCATCGTCAGCGGACCCCTGTTGCTCGGCGTGCTGGCCGATGCCATCGGCCTGCGCAACGCGGTGCTGGCCGTCACCGCGCTGGCTGCGCTCGGTGTGTACACGTCGCGACCCGAGCGTGCCGTGCCCGCGGCGATCGACGAACCCGTGGGCGCAGCGTCACACCGCTGAGCGGTGCAGCGCGTCGATCCAGCGGGCCAACAGACGCGACTCGGCCGCACCCCACAGGGGTGTCGCCCCGGCATTGACGACCGCGGCGAACTGGTCGAGCATCTCGCCGTACGCGTCGGCGCCCGCCGCTGCGATGTCGACCATCTCGTCGTTGCGCAACGTGAGTCGCACCGTGCTGGGCTCGATCGGGCCGGGCGCCATGTAGTCGGCGAGCACGATCGACCCCTCGGTGCCGGTGAGGGCCAGCGAGCGCCGGTTCACCGATTCGAACGACACCTCGGCGGTGGCGCACAGACCGGCGCCGAGGTCGAGCCATCCCGACATCGACACGTCGACGCCGTGCTCGTTGCGCACCGCTGCGGCCGCCACGGCCTGCGGCTCGCGCGGCGCCAGCAGCAGCGCCGGGCCCAGGCAGTAGATGCCCACGTCGAACAGCGCCCCACCTCCGCGGGCGTCGAAGCGGTGATCGGCCGGGCGGCCGAGCGCGAACGAGAACGACGCGTGCGAGAACCGCAGGGCACCCAACCGGGTGCGGGCCAATTCGAGCACCAACTGGTTGCGTGGGTGGTGTGGCCACATGTACGCCTCGACCAACGCGCGCCCAGCCGCCTCGGCAGCAGCGAACACCTCGTCGGTGTCGGCGACGGTCATCGTGAGCGGCTTCTCGCACAGCACGTGCTTGCCCGCTTCGAGCGCGGCGAGGATCCAGCGGCGGTGGCCGTCGTTGGGCAGCGGGATGTACACCGCATCCACATCGGGGCGCCGCAACAACTCGGCGTACGGGGCATCCGAGCCGGTGCGCGTGCGGCTGGCCTCGGCCACCACCGCATGGCCGGGACGTTCCTGCATCGGCGGCAGGATCTTGCCCCGGTAGATGCGCGACGACGCACCGATGACACCCCAGCGCAGCTGCTCAGCCATGGATCACCACCATGCGGATCTCGGTCATCTCCTTGATCGTGAACGCCGGCCCTTCGCGGGTGTTGCCGCTGTCGCGCAGACCTCCGTAGGGCTGCTGGTCGGCGCGCCATGTGGGCACCTCGTTCACCAGCACACCGCCGAAGTCGAGCGAGCGCACGGCCGTGAGCGCCTTGGAGATGTCGCTCGTGAAGATGGCTGCCTGCAAGCCGTAGTCGGTGTCGTTCGCCATGTCGATGGCAGCCGACAGGTCGTCGTACGCGGTGATGGTGACCACGGGGCCGAACACCTCCTTCGCACACACCTTCATCTCGGGTGTGGCATCGGCGATCACGGTGGGCCGCAGCACGCCGTCGGCCTGCTGCACACCACCTGCCACGATGCGCGCCCCGGCCGCTGCGGCCTCGTCGATCCATGCCTGCACACGGTCGCGTTCGCTCGCCGAGATGAGTGCCGACACATCGGTGGCCTCGTCCATCGGATCGCCCACCACCAGCGACTCGACATGCGCCACCAGGGCGTCGGTGAACGCCGCGGCGATGCTGCAGTGCACCAGCACCCGCTGCGTGGAGATACAGCTCTGCCCGGCATGGCTGAACCCCGCCACCTTGATCTTGGCCGCCGCCGTGGCCCAGTCGCCGTCGGGTTCGATGATGACCGGGGCGTTGTTGCCCAGTTCGAGACCCACCCGCTTGCGGGGCGCACGGGCCCGGATGCCCCAGCCCACTTCGGGCGACCCGGTGAAGGTGATGAGGGCCACGTCGGGATGATCGACCAGCGCGTTGCCCACCGTGGAGCCGCCACCGGTGACCACCTGCAGGTAGTCGGCGGGCAGGCCGCAGTCGTCGACCAGCATGCTGGCGAAGGCGAGCGAACTGAACGGAGTCTGGCTGGCCGGCTTCAGCACCACCGGGCAACCGGCGGCGATGGCCGGCCCCAACTTGTGCGCCACCAGGTTGAGCGGGAAGTTGAACGGGGCGATGGCACCCACCACGCCGATGGGCACGCGCAGGGTGAAGCCCAGCTTGCCCTCACCGGCAGGGATGGCGTCGAGCGGGATCATCTCACCCGCCAGCGTGCGCGCCTCGGCCGCCGAGAACTGCAGCGTGCCCACCGCGCGCTCGGCCTCGACCCGGGCGGTCTTGATCGGCTTGGCCGCCTCGCGGGCGATGATCTCGGCGAACTCGTCGCGACGTGCGGCGAGGTGCTGTGCCGCCCGGTCGAGGATCTCGGCACGCTTCCACAACGGCAGCGGACCACGCTGCAACGCCGCCTTCGCCGTGGCGACGGCCCGGTCGACATCGGCAGCGGTGTGGGCAGGTATCTCGCCGATGACCGACTGGTCGTAGGGCGAACGGACGACGATGCTGGCAGCGTTGGCAGGGGTCGACATGAGCGGGGAGGCTACTGCGCGCCATGATGAGGGCCATGCCTGCCGCATCGCACCCGTATCTCGACTGGCACGGGCCGGTGCCCTTCGCGCACCGTGGCGGCGCCAGCGACGCGCCCGAGAACACGATGCCCGCTTTCCAATACGCCATCGACCTCGGATATCGCTACATCGAGACCGATGTGCAGGTGACCGCCGACGGGGTGCTGGTGGCGTTCCACGACAACGACCTGCGTCGGGCCTGTGGCCGTCCGGGGCGCATCAGCGACCTGCCGTGGAGCGAGGTGCGCACGGCACTGGTCGACGGCAAGGCGCCCATCCCGCTGCTGGAAGACCTGCTCGGCGCCTGGCCCGATGTGCGCGTGAACATCGACTGCAAGAGCGATGCGGCCGTTCCAGCACTCGTCGCCACCCTGCGCCGCGCTGCCGCGCTCGACCGGGTGTGCGTGGGCGCCTTCAGCGATCTGCGCATCCGCCGGCTGCGGGCACTGCTCGGCGACCAGCTGTGCAGCGCGCTCGGGCCCGCCGGTGTGGCCGCCCTCCGCTACGGCCGACCGCGGTCGCTGGGCGGCCAGACCGCCCAGGTGCCGGTGCGTCAGGGGCCGCTCACCGTGGTCGACCGGGCGTTCGTCGAACGTGCCCATCGCCTGGGCATCCACGTGCACGTGTGGACCATCGACGAACCGGGCGAGATGCAGCGCCTGCTCGACCTGGGCGTCGACGGCGTCATGACCGATCGGCCGGCGGTGCTGCGCGATGTGTTCCAGGCACGCGGACACTGGCAGCCCGCACCCTGACCCACACCCCAGCCGCCAGGAAGGCCAGCCCCGCAACGGCACACACCCAGGTGCCGGCGCCCACGGTGATGGGTGTGCCGGCGCTGCCCACGGCCAGCACTGCGGCGATACCCCCCGCATAGAGCGCAGCCAGCACGGCCACCACGAGCGACGCCGTCGACCGGCCCCACCAGGCCAGCACGACTGCCGACGTGACGAGCAGCGGTACGAACGGCCAAGCGCCGATGAGCAGCGCAGCGGGTCCGTCGGGGGCGATGTCGAGCCGATCGACGAGGCCCACCAGCGCGTAACTCGAGCGCGTCGTGCTGCCCGAGTGCAACCACGGCAGGAACGTTCCGATCAGCAGCACCGCACCCGCTGCGGTGAACCCGACGAGGGCGCGCTGCAGTGATCGTGGCATGCGTTCGATCGTACGGCCCGGGCATAACGTGCGCACATGCAGCCAACCAGCACACCTGCGGCCACCGTCAGGTCGCCGGGCGCCCTCGTGGCCTCGGCCGACCAGCTGGCCACCCAAGCGGGTCTCGCCGTCCTCGCCCGCGGCGGCAACGCGGTCGATGCAGCGATCGCCACCAACGCCGCGATCGCCGTCACCGGGCCACATCTGTGCGGGATGGGTGGCGACCTGTTCGCGCTGGTGCACGACGGCAGCACCGTGCACGCCCTCAACGCCAGCGGCCGCGCCGGCAGCGGTGCCGACCCCGAGGTGCTACGCGCCGACGGGCACCACGAGATGCCGTTCCGTCACGACATCCGCACCGTCACCGTGCCCGGATGCATCGACGGCTGGTGCACCCTCCACGCCCGGTTCGGCCGGGTGCCCCTCGCCGAGGTGCTCGCTCCGGCAATCGCCCTCGCCGAGCACGGGTTCCCGGCATCACCCCTCCTGGTCGGTTCGCTGGCCTCGCTCGACCAGCGTGCGGCGACGGCACTCGCCGAACTCGTCGGTCAGGCCCGCCGACCCGGCGACCGGGTGCGCCGACCAGGTGCCGCTGCAGCGCTGCGGGCCGTGGCCGCATCGGGCCGGGCCGGCTTCTACGAGGGCGCGTTCGGCGAGGGCCTGCTGGCCCTCGGTGCCGGGTGGTACACACCCGACGACCTCACCACTCCCGGCGCCGACTGGGTGGCGCCCCTCGCCCACGACGCGTTCGGGGTGACACTCCACACGATCGCACCCAACTCGCAGGGCTACCTGCTGCTCGGTTCGGCCGGTCTGGCCGCCGGCCTCGACCTGCCCGACGACACCGACGACCCGCAGTGGGCGCACCTGCTGGTCGAATGCGCCAAAGCCGCCGGACGCGACCGGCCCGAGGTGCTGCACGACCGTGCCGATGGGCGCGAGCTGGTGGCGCGGATCATCGGGCGTCGAGCCGAGATCGACCCCAACCGCGCTGCTGCTCCGCGTCTGCGGTCGGCCGACGGCGACACCACCTACCTGTGCGCCGTCGACAGCGACCGGATGGCCGTCTCGCTCATCCAGTCGAACGCCTCGGGGTTCGGTTCGTGGTTGGTGGAACCCACCACCGGCATCAACCTGCACAACCGCGGCCTGGGGTTCTCACTCGAAGCCGGCCACCCGGCCGAACTCGGCCCCGGTCGCCGGCCGCCGCACACCCTGGCCCCCGCACTTGCCACACGGCCCGACGGATCGTGCGCTGCGGTGTTCGGCACGATGGGCGGCGACGGCCAGCCACAGATCCTGCTGCAAGTGGCCGCCCGCCTGTTCCGCCACGGCCACAGCCCCGGGCACGCACTCGATGCGGCTCGCTGGGTGCTCCACGGGCCGACGACCGGATTCGACACCTGGACCGCCCCCGAGGGCCCCCACCTGCTGCTCGAGGGCCATGTGCCGGCCGCCTGGGCGACGGAACTGGCACGGCGCGGCCACCGTGTGGTGCCGTCATCGGCATACGACAGCACCTTCGGACACGCGCACGCCATCGTCGTGCAGCCCGACGGCATGCTCGCCGGTGGCACCGACCGGCGTGCACGCGTCGGCTCTGTTGCAGGCGTGTGAAATCCTCGGCCGGTTCGGGCGGGAGGGCCGACCGCCCACGGCGCCACGACTAACGTCGGGTCATGCGCGTCGACACCAACTTCTTCTGCACCGTCCCGATGCCCGATGCCGGCGACCCCGCCATCGCGGCCACCTCCCGTCGGTACGGCAACGACGCCGTGATCGAGTGCTACGAGAACCTCGTCGCCTGGGCCAAGACGGCCGACGAGGTGGGCATCGACACGATGTGGCTCACCGAGCACCACTTCCAGTACGAGGGCTACGAGGTGCTGCCGAACCTCATCATGTTCGGCCTGCACCTCGCCCACCTCACCAACGACCTGCGACTCGGGCAGATGTTCAACGTCGTGCCGCAGTGGCACCCGCTGCGCCTCGCCGAAGACTTCGCCCTCGCCGACATCGTCACCGGCGGCCGCATGGAGTTCGGCGTGGGCCGTGGCACCGTGCCGCGCGAGGCCTGGGCGCTCGGCACCGTCGTGGCCTCGGGCGACAACGCCATGTCGGCCGAGCACGACCGCATCAACCGCGAGACGTTCGAAGAGGCCATGGAGGTCATCAAGCTGGCCTGGTACAACGAGCGCTTCTCGTACCGCGGCAAGCACTTCACCTTCCCGTCCGACGACATCCCCGACCGTGGCTCGATGGTGAACGACCTCACCCTCATCCCCAAGCCGCGCCGCGTGGTCGACATCTACCAGCCGGTCACCTCGCCCGAGACCATCGAGTACGTACCCCGCGCCGGCCACAAGGCCGTCTACTGGCTGCAGAACGCAGAAAGCCAGAAGCAGAAGTGGGACCGCTACGCCGAGATCCGCGAAGAGATGGGCGACCCAGTGGCGCCCGGCGAAGACCGCTGCCTGGTGCTGAACCTGCACGTCGGGCGCACCCGCGAAGAGGCCATGCGCCGCGGTCGCCCCGGCCAGGACGAGTTCAACAAATTCCTGTCGCCCTACGGCCGCTTCAGCAGTTACCGCAACCCCGACGGCTCGAAGGTGGCCTTCGACCACTGTCCCACCGTGGAGGAGAGCAACGAGCAGAAGATCCAGATCGTCGGTTCGATCGACGACGCCGTCGACGCCATCGGTTTCTGGCGCGACCTGCTCGACCTCAAGCACATCTGCTTCTTCCTCGACTTCCCGGGCGTGGGCCGCGAGGAGATGATCGAACAGATGCACCTCGTCACCGAAGAGGTGTTCCCCCGTCTCGGCGAGCCCATCGAGCGGCGGCCGCGCACCGGCCAGATGATGGTCTGACGGGCCGATGACGCACCCTGCACCGGCCGAGCAGTGGATCGCACTGCCCGCATTCGCCGAACCCCACGCCCACCTCGACAAGGCCTTCCTGGCCGAGGTGGTCGACAACCCCACCGGCGACCTGCTCGGCGCCATCCGGGCGATGGAGGCGAACCGCCGTCTCGTCACCCTCGCCGACACCATCGAGCGCGCCGAACGGGCCGCACGCCTGCTGCTGGCCAACGGCACCACCGCCATCCGCACCCACGCCGACATGACCGAGGAGAACGGCCTGAAGTCGGTCGAGGCACTCATCACGGTGCGCGACCGGTTGCGCGGTGAGGTCGACATCCAGGTGGCCGTGCTGTGCGGGTGGCCGTCGGTGGGCCCGAAGGGCGCCAACCACCGTGCCCTGCTGCGCGAAGCCATCGCCATGGGCATCGACCTGGTGGGGGGCTGCCCCCACCTCGAAGACGACGCCCACGCCGCCAACGACAACTTCCTCACCCTCGCGGCCGATGCGGGCCTGCCGGTCGACCTGCACACCGACGAGACCCTCGATCCGACGATGCTGGCCCTCGACGACCTGGCCCGCCGGGTGATGGCCACCGGCTTCCCCCACCGGGTGACCGCCAGCCACTGCTGCTCGCTCGGCATGCAACCCGTCGACGTACAGCGCGCCGTGGCCGAACGGGTGGCCGAAGCGGGCATCGGCGTGATCGTGCTGCCGCACACCAACCTCTACCTGCAGGGCCGCGATCACCAGGCCGCCATACCGCGAGGCCTCACCGCGGTGAAGGCCCTGCGCGAGGCGGGGGTGGTGGTGGCTGCCGGTGCCGACAACCTGCAGGACCCGTTCAACCCGGTGGGGCGCGGCGACCCCCTCGAAACGGCGTCGCTGATGATGATGGCCGCCCACCTCTTGCCCGACGAGGCGCTGGCCACCGTGTCGACCGATGCACGCGCCGTGATGGGCCTTGCACCCAGCGACGATCGGGTGCTCGTCCGAGCGGCTACGGTGCGCGAAGCCATCGCGTTCGGCCCACCCGGGCGCACGGTGCAGCGTCAGGATGCAGACCGGCAGCCTGACGGAGACGTAACATCCATGACACACAGAGGCAACGCTGCGCCCCGGCAGAACCTCTATGGTCAGGGGGAGTGATGACATCCACAGACGTTGCCCAGCCCGGGCAGGGAGCACCGACGGTGAGCGGTGCGCCGGCCCTGCGCTTCAAGAACCTGTCGATGGTGTTCCCCGACGGCACGCACGCGGTCGACAACGTGAGTTTCGACGTGCGTCCCGGCGAGTTCGTCACCGTCGTCGGCCCGTCCGGTTGCGGTAAGAGCACCCTGCTGCGCATCGCCTCGGGCCTGCAGCAGCACACCAGCGGCACCTGCGACGTCGACCGCTCGAGCATCGGCTACGTGTTCCAGGACGCCACGCTGTTGCCGTGGCGCACCGTGCAGCGCAACGTCGAGCTGAACGCCGAACTGCAGGGCATGGACAAGGCCACCCGCCTCGCCAAGGCGAAAGAGGCCATCGAGTTGGTGAACCTCGTCGGTCACGAGAAGAAGTACCCCAAGCAGTTGTCGGGCGGTATGAAGATGCGCTGCTCGCTCGCCCGCTCGCTGGTGCTGCAGCCGAAGGTGTTCCTGTTCGACGAGCCGTTCGGTGCACTCGACGAGATCACCCGTGAACGCTTGAACGACGAATTGCTGCGTCTGTTCCAGCACGAGCGCTTCGCCGGGCTGTTCATCACCCACAGCATCCAAGAAGCCGTGTTCCTGTCGACCCGGGTCATCGTCATGTCGGCCCGCCCCGGGCGCATCATCGGCGACTACCAGGTGCCGTTCGACTTCCCCCGCCAGCACGACCTGCGCTACGAGCCGGCCTTCGCCGAACTGTGCGGCCGCATCAGTAACGACCTGAAGGACGCGCACACATGACGGCCATCGACGACATGCGAGAAGCCGGCGCGGCCCTCGGCAACACCGTCCAGGCGCTCGACGTCGACCCCGGTGCCCCGCCCGCGAGCAGCGAGCCGAAGTACGAGTTCTGGAAGACGGCCATTCCGCCGCTCATCACCTTCGTCGCCTTCATCGGCCTCTGGTACCTGTACAGCTGGCTGAAGTTCGACAACGCAGCGCAACGCCGCAATGCGCTGCCCTATCCGCACATCGTCATCACCGAGGGCTTCATGCCGTGGTGGGACGACAAGAACGGTCTACGCCCGATCCTCGGGTACATGTGGCCCACACTGCAGATCACCCTGATGGGCCTCGCCATCTCGATCGTGTTCGGTGTGTTCTTCGCCGTGGTGATGAACCTGTCGAAGAATCTCGAGCGGGCGTTCTTCCCCTATGCCGTGGTGCTGCAGACCGTGCCCATCTTGGCCATCACCCCCCTGCTCACCCAGTTGTTCGGTGAGGAGCGGGGCGTGCGCCTCGTCGTCACCGTGCTGATCGCCATCTTCCCGATCATCACCAACACTCTGTTCGGTCTGCAGTCGACCGATCAGTTGCACCACGACCTGTTCACCCTCAACAAGGTGAGCCGGATCGAACGACTGCGCAAACTCGAGTTGCCGAGTGCTCTGCCCGCGTTGATGACCGGTGTGCGCATCGCCGCGGGTGGCGCAGTGATCGGTTCGATCGTGGCCGACTTCTTCTTCGTCAAGGGCGACAAGGGCATCGGCTACTACATCCGCACGCGCCAGCAAAAGGCGTCGGAGCGGCCGGAGATGTTCGCCGGCACCATCATGGCCACGCTGTTCGGTGTGGTCATGTTCCTGATCGTCGGTTGGGTTACCAACCGTGCGATCCGCAACTGGCACGAATCAGCGAAGAAGAAGAGCTGACCTCGGTCCACCACCACCACACCATCAAGGGGGAGTTACACACATGAAGGCAAAGAAGACGGTGGCAGCGATGTCGCTGCTCACCTTCGGACTCATCGCCGTCGCCTGTGGCGACGACGAGGAAGCCGCCACCACCACCGCCGCTCCTGCGGAGACCACGGCGCCCGCCGCCCCGGTCTGCCCGGAGAAGCTCACCATCCAGACCGACTGGTTCCCCGAGCTCGAGCACGGCGGCACCTATCAGCTCATCGGCCCCAACGGCACCGCCGACAAGGCCACCGTGTCGTACTCGGGCCCCGTTCAGCCCCAGTACGCCGTGGGCGGCCTGAAGGAACTGACGATCAACACGATCAAGGTCGACAAGGCCAACGCCTCGGTCCTGCTCGACGGTGAGGCCGATATGGCCTACATCACCCTCGGCGACGTGATCAAGGACTCGAAGGCTGTGCCGATGGTGGTCATCGCCAAGACCCTCGACAAGGACCCGCAGATGGTGATGTGGGACCCGACCCAGTACGACATCCAGAAGCCTGAGGACATCTTGGGCACGGGTGCCTCGGTGCTGCACTTCCCGGGCACCGGCTACATCGACTACATGATCGGCAAGGGCTACATGACCGCCGACCAGAGCAACCCCAGCTACGACGGCTCCGACGCCAAGTGGGTGGCCGAGGGCGGCGCGATCTTCCAGCAGGGCTTCGCCACCAACGAGGTCTACAAGTACGAGAACGACATCGCCTGGAAAGACGGCAAGCCCGCCGACGTCAGCTTCTACACCGTGGCCGACATGGGCTTCGACAACTACCCGGCCGTCATCACGATGACCAAGGACAAGGTCACCGAGCTCGACGCCTGCCTCACCCTGCTCGTCCCCAAGATGCAGCAGGCCTGGGTCGACTTCTTCAACGACCCGAAGCCGATCACCGACGCGATGATCAAGATCAACGAGGCGCACGACGGTTTCTGGACGCTCAGCGAGGGCCTCAACGAGGCCGGCATCAAGCTGATCGAAGAGAAGAAGATGGCCGGTAACAGCGCCGACGGCACCTACTGCAGCATCGACCCCGAGCGTGCCGCCACGCTCTACGGCCAGCTGAAGGAGATCTTCGACGCCCAGGGTGTCGAGATCACCGACGACGTCACCAGCGTCTACACCAACAAGTACTGCGCAGGCGCCCCGGGTCGCTGACCCGTCGTGTCCACAGCGTGAACCGAACGTGATCGAGGGGGTCGGCTCCGGCCGGCCCCCTTGTCGCGTCCAGGCGCCGATCAGGCCACGTAGGCGCAGAGGTCGAACAGGTTGCCGTCGAGGTCGGCGAAGTTGGCGATCGACCCGTAGTGCTCGACCCGCGGCGGCCGGGTCTCGGTGGCGCCGAGCGCGAGGATGCGCTGGCGTTCGGCCTCGAACTCGGCGGGCTCGCAGGCGAGGTCGAGGTGCACCGTACCGGCGCGGAACTCGCCGCGCTGGAACCCGAGGCAGCGCACGCCCTCGGCTGTCGACAGCACGATCCAGCGGTCGCCGTCCTCGCGCTCGCTCTCGGTGAGGTGCAGCACCGCCGCCCAGAACGTGGCAAGCACGTCGGTGCGCGGGCTGTCGATGGTGACGAGGTCGAACCGGGTGGTCACGATGCGACCCCGGCGAGTTCGACGATCATCTGCAGCAGCACGTCGGACCCCGCTTGCAGATCCGCCGCGTGTGTGAGCTCGGCCAGGTTGTGCGAGAGTCCGTTCACACTCGGCACGAAGATCATCGAGGTCGGGCACACCCGAGCCAGCATCTGGGCGTCGTGGCCCGCACCCGACGGCATGCGCATCGTCGAGTGGCCGAGCAGGCGGGCGTGGTGTTCGACCAGGTCGATCATCGCCGGATCGAAGTCGACCGGCTCGAACCGCGCCAGCGAGCGCCGCGTGATGGTGACCCCTTCGTCGGTGGCCAGCCGGTCGCACAGATCGGCGAACCGCTGCTCGGCCTGCTGCAGCAGCGCTTCGTCGGTGTTGCGCAGATCGACCGTCATGGCCACCTTCGACGGCACCACGTTCACCAGGTTGGGGGTGAACTCGCACCGGCCCACCGTGGCCACCTGGGTGCCGCCCATCTCGCGAGCGATGCGGCGCACACCGGCGTTGATCTCGGCAGCCACATAGCCCGGGTCGCGACGCAGCCGCATCGGCGTGGTGCCTGCGTGCGCCGACTGGCCGGTGATGGTGAGCTCGGTCCACGAGATGCCCTGCACCCCTGTGACCACGCCGATGGTGACACCCTCGTCCTCGAGCACCGGGCCCTGCTCGATGTGCAACTCGACGAACGCGTGTGGTGCCGCCGCAGCCGGGCACGGCACCGGCCCGGCATAGCCGATGCGCTCGAGTTCATCGCCCAGGCGGGCACCGTCGTCGGCAGCGCGCACATCGAGTGCCTCCTCCAACGACATACCGCCCACGTAGACGAGGCTGCCCAGCATGTCGGGCTGGAACCGCGCCCCTTCTTCGTCGGTGAAGAACGCAACGGCCACGGGTCGCTCGGTGACGATGCCCTGCGTGGCGAGCGTCTCGATCACCTCGAGGCCGGCCAGCACACCGAGGTTGCCGTCGAAGCGGCCACCGGTGCGCACCGTGTCGATGTGCGAGCCGGTCATCACCGGCGCAGCCGCCGGATCGGCGCCCGCCCGCACGCCCACCACGTTGCCGACCGCATCGATCGACACCTCGAGGCCGAGGTCGTGCATCCACGCCACGACGAGATCGCGGCCGTCGCGGTCGGCATCGGTGAGCGCCAGCCGGGCACAGCCCCATTCCCCGTTGGGGCCGTACGACGCGCCGATCGCGCCGAGCGCGTCGAGACGCGCCGCCAACCGGGCGCCGTCGACCCGCAGCGCTGCAGGCTCGACGCTCATCGTCCGAAGTCGAACGCAGCGATCTCGCGCAGCGCCTCACCGAAGCCGCGCACCGCGCCCTGGAACAGGGTGGCGCCCAGTTCGGCCGTTGCCGCCGTGGGATCGCCGATGTAGCCGTCGGGGAAGAAGTCGTTCGACAGCCAGCCGAAACTCACCCGGCCCCCGAAGCGCACGTACTGGTTCAGCGCGATCTTCTCGGGCACCCGCCGCTCGGCCAGCTCCATACGCACCAGCTCGGGTGCCAGGTGCAGCATGATCGACGTCTCGTCGGTGCCACCGTGCACACCCATCCCCAGCTCCGATGCGGGTGACACACCGCCCTGGTCGGGTGGCACACCAGGATGCGCCAGGAAGGTCATCAACCCGTGCTTCAGGCGGATCTCGCGGTTGGCCACATTGGCCAAGGCACTGTTGCCGCCGTGGCCGTTCAGGAACACCAGCCGCTTGGCAGGCGTGGTGGCCACGCACCGGGCGATGTCGTCGAGCACGGCCATGAGCGTGGTGAACGACAACCAGATGGTGCCGGGCGACCAGGCGTGCTCGTTCGACTTGGTGTATTCGAGCGTGGGCAGCAGCCAGGCGTCGACCTCGTCGCCGTACTGGTCGACAGCGGCCTCGGCCACCGCCGTGGCCACCACCGAGTCGGTCGACAGCGGCAGATGCGGGCCGTGCTGCTCGATGGCACCGAGCGGTTGGATGAAGATGCTGCGCGGGGAGATCTGCTCGATCACCTCGGGGCCGCGCAGGTCGACGAAGCGGCGCACACGTGGAGTCACGGGTCGAGGTTAGCGGTCGCCCCCACCATGGGCCAGACTGCTGGCGATGCACCACAACGATGTCGATGCCGTCGTGGTCGGGGCGGGCCACAACGGCCTGGTCTGCGCCGCCTATCTCGCCCGTGCCGGACTGCGCACGCTGCTGGTCGAGGCCCGCAGCACCGTCGGGGGCACCGCGGCCAGCGAACCGTTCGGCGGTGGCACGGTGAACATCTGCAACTGCGACCACATCACGTTCCGCACCACACCCGTCATCGAGGAGCTGCGGCTCGCCGATCACGGCCTGCGCTATCTCGACGTCGAGCCGGCGCAGATGAACATGGCCTGGGACGGCGGGCCCGCGTGGGCGCTGTACAAAGACCTCGACCGCACCCTCGACTCACTCGCCCACACCTACCCCGGCGAGGTCGACGGCTACCGCCGCTACCTGAAGGCCGCCGCCCCGGCCGTGCGCCTGGTGTTCGAGGCCGCGAGCGAACCGCCGTCGTTCGGCGGCCTCACCCGCACCGTGCTCGCTCGGCGCGGCCAGGGCGTCAGCACCCTGCTGCGCTGGAGCCGACGCAGCGCCGCCGACATCATGCGCGAGTTCTTCACCGCCGACGCGCTGCGCGGCCCGGCCATGGTGACCGGGCCGATGGTGTGGGGCATCTCACCCGAGGTCCCCGGTACCGGCCTCGGTGCGCTCACCTACGCGCTACGTCACGTGGGCACACTCGGCCGACCCGTCGGTGGCAGCGGGCAGGTGCCCGAGACGCTGCGCATGGCCTTCGAGGCCGCCGGAGGCACGGTGCGGCTGAGCACCAAGGTGACCGCGATCACCTGCGAGGGCGACTCGGTGCGCGGGGTGCACCTCGACGACGGCACCGAGGTGACCGCACGCATCGTCGTGTCGGCGTGCAACCCCCACGACACGTTCCTCGCCTGGCTGCGCAACCCGCCCGCGGCCGCCACACCCTTGGTCGAGCGCTGGCGCAACATCCCCCACGACGAGGGCTACGAGTCGAAGATCGATGCGATCATCGACACCCTCCCCCGCCTGCGCGCCTTCGGCGACCGCATCGACCCCGACGACGCACTGCGCGGCACCGCCATCATCGCCCCCTCGCTCGCCGAGATCGACCGCGGCTTTCGCCTGATGGCCAGCGGCGAGGTGCTCGAACAGCCCGGCATGTTCATGAACGTGCCCTCGGTGGTCGACCCGACGATGGCCCCGGCAGGCAAGCACGTGTTCAGCCTCGAGACGCTGTACACCCCCTACTCGCTGCGCGGCGGCTGGCAGGCCAGCAGCGAACCGCGGCGCTGGCTCGAGCAGCTCGCCACACTCGCCGAACCCGGCTTCCTCGACGGCCTCGGCGAGTGGCGGGCGATGACCCCCGACCGCTACGAGAGCGAGTTCCACCTGCCTGCCGGGCACGCCACCAGTTTCGCCGGCGGCCCGCTGGCGGCGCTGCGCAACAAGAGCCCCGAACTCACTCGTTACGAGACCCCGGTGAAGGGCCTCTACCTCACGGGTGCCGCCACGTTCCCGGGTGCCGGGGTGTGGGGCGCGAGCGGTCGCAACGCTGCACTCACCGTGCTGCGATCGGTCTGACCGCGGCACCGCTGCCGGTCAGGCGTCGCGCACGGTCCAGTCGCGCTTGGCGACCGGGTCCTTGTCGCTCCACGGGAAGTTGATCCACTGGTCGGTGCGCTTCCACACGTAGTCGCACTGCACCACCGAGTGGCTCTTTTCGTACAGCACCGCAGTGCGCACCTCGGCCACCTTGCCCTCGCAGAACTGCTGCACACTGCGCAGCGTGTGGCCGGTGTCGGCCACATCATCGGCGATGAGGATGCGCGCATCGCTCACATCGACGAAGTCGGGCGCCGGCGGAAGGATGCGGGGTACTTCCAGGCGCTCGTCGACCCCGGTGTAGAACTCGACGTTCATCGTGTAGACGTTCTTCACGCTGAGCGCATAGCCGAGTGCGCCACCGATGAGCAGCCCTCCGCGAGCGATCGACAGGATCATGTCGGGCTCGTAGTCGTCGGCCACCATCTGGGCGAGATCACGGGAGGCCACACCGAATATCTCCCACGACATGATCTCTCGTTCGCTCGACACGATCGCTCACTTTCTGCAGTCCGGCACCACGCTGATGCCCCGTGCGGCCAACCTAGACGATGGCACGCGACGCCACCCACCTCGTGCCGCCGCGTCGCACAGACGGCGCAGTGGGTTCACACGACGCGGATCGCGTCGAGGCCGGGTTCGGGTGGCGGCAACTGCGGGTCGACCCGTTCGAGCGCCGCCAGCAGGATCTTCGCCACGGCCAGATTGCGGCCCGAATTGCTGTCGGCGGGCACCACGTACCAGGGAGCGTCAGCCGTGGAGGACTCGTGCAACGCCACCTCGTACACCTTCTGGAACGCGGGCCACAGGGCTCGGTCGTCGAGATCGCCGGCGCGGAACTTCCACCGCTTCTCGGGGTCGTCGAGGCGTTCCTGGAACCGCGCCGCCTGCTCGGCTCTCGACACGTGCAGGAACACCTTCACCACCTCGGTGCCCTCGTCGACCAGCAACTGCTCGAACGCACGGATGTGGCCGTAGCGCCGCTTCCACACCGCAGGCGGCACGAGTTCTTTCACCCGCACGATGAGCACGTCTTCGTAGTGACTGCGGTTGAACACACCGATACGACCCTTTGCGGGCACGACCTGGTGCACCCGCCACAGGTAGTCGTGCTCGCGCTCGGAGCCAGCCGGCGCCTTGAAACTGCTCACGGCGATACCCGCCGGGTTCAGGCCCGACAGCACCGCCCGGATGGTGCCGTCCTTGCCGGCGGCATCCATCGCCTGCAGTACCAGCAGCACACTGCGCTTGCCCTCCGCATACAGGCGCTGCTGCAGCAGATCGATCCGCGCCTTGGTGGCCTCGAGTTCGTCGAGCGCCTCGCTCTTCGACAGGTCGAACCGGTCCTTGGTCGCCCGTTTCGCCAGAGCCACCTTCTCGCCCGGCTTCACCCGCATCGACTCGATCGTGGCCGTCCAGCGGGCCTGACGTTGTTTGGCTGTCGGTTGTGTCGCCATATCGGCCGCGACCGTAGCGGGCGTCGACGGCGGTGACGGTCAGCGAGTCTCGAACGGGCAGTGCCGGCATCCGCTCGCGCAGCAGTATCCACGCCGGGCGAGGAACTCGGCGGTGAACACCGAGTAGCCGCTGGCCGGATCGCGATAGCTGACCGCCCCCTGCGCGACGGCGTGTGCGTGCCGCGACATCACCTCGCCGAAGCGGGGATGCGACGGGGCCAGACGGTCGGCACGGGGCCGATCGAGATGGTCGGCGCGCAAGACATCCACGATCGCGCACGGTACCGCCTCGTGTCGTTTGACAGCGGGGCAGAGTTGGCTAAGGTGCATCCACCGGCGTGTGATGGGGGTCACACCTCGTTGCCGCTGGCTACGTGACCGACAACACAAGGGGGAATTGGGTGACTTCATCCACTCGAGATCATCGGCGCCACGCCGGACGGCTCGTCGCCGCCGCCGTGGTGAGCCTGGGCCTCATCGCCGGAGCATGCTCCAAGAAGGACCCTCCCGGAGGTGGCGACACGACACCCGTCGAGACCGCCGCACCCGACACCACGGCCGCAGGCGGCACCGACACCACCGCTGCGGTAGAGACCACCGCAGCCCCCGAGACCACGGCCGCACCGGCGAAGGAGCCCGTCTACGGCGGCACCCTCGTGGTGAGCGGCGAGGCCGAAGTGGCCAACGCCTGGTTGCCTGCCGCCATGCAGTGCGACTCGTACTGCCAGCAGCGTGCCCGCACGTTCTTCGAGCCGCTCACGGCCACCAACGCCGACCTCGAGACCGTCGGCTACCTGGTCGAGACCATCGAGCACAACGACGACTTCACGGTGTGGACCTTCACGCTGCGCTCGGGCATCACGTTCCACGACGGCACCCCGCTCGACGCGGCCGCCGCCGTGCGCAACCTGCAGGAGACCGGCACCGGCCTGCTCGTGTCGAACGCCATCAAGGACTACGGCAAGAACCCCGACGGCAGCCTGGCCATCGAGGCAACCGGCGACCTGACGTTCACCATCAAGACCGGCAAGGACGGCGACCTCAGCAACCCGCTGCCGTGGCCCAACCTGCCTGCGTCGCTGTCGGGCCAGCTCGGCCTGATCGCCTCGCCCACGTGGCTCGACGCCGTGAAGGCCGGCACCGCCGACCAGACCATGGCTGTGGGCACCGGCCCGTTCATGGTCGACAGCTACGCCCCGCAGGACAAGTTGATCGTCAAGCGCAACCCCAGCTACTGGCAGAAAGACGCCGCCGGGAACCAGTTGCCCTTCCTCGACTCGATCGAGTTCCGCGTCATCCAAGACAGCGAGACCGCAGCCGAGGCGCTGCGCAACGGCGACATCGACATCTTCTCCACGTCGGCAGCCGCCGTCATCGCCGACTTCCGCGAGACGCCCGACGAGTTCCCGATGAACGAGCAGAACACGCTCACCGAGACCAACTACATCCTCATCGACCTCGACAAGGCCGGCCCGCTGCAGGACAAGCGCTTCCGCTGCGCGCTGTACAAGGCCATCGACCGCCAGGAGCAGATCGACCTCACGGCCGGCGGCATCCTGCAGGTGGCCAACGGTCTGTTCTCGCCCGGCCAAGAGGGCTACCTCGAAGACAACGGCGTCGACACCAGCCAAGACCTCGAGGGCGCCCAGGCACTCCTCGACGAGTACGTCGCCGAGAACCCCGATGTGGAACTGAAGGTGAAGTACGGCACCACGGTCAACAACATCAACGCCCAGGTGGCCGAGCTGCTGCAGGGCTACTGGGCCGAGATCGGCGTCGAGACCGAGATCATCCAGGTGCCGCAGGACCAGTTCATCACCAAGGCCCTGTTCGGCGATCCCGAGTTCTACATGTACGGCTGGCGTAACCACGGTGGCTCGTTCATCGACCAGCAGTACTTCTGGTGGCACTCGTCGGCTGCACCGCCCGACGGCCAGTTGGCCCTCAACTTCGGCCGTGTCCGCGATCCCATCGTCGACGAGAACCTCGAGAAGCAGCGCACCGAGACCGACCCGGCCAAGCGCAAGGAGTACGCCGAGAACGTGAACCGCCAGATGGCCGGCGAGTGCTACTCGTTTGCTGGTTCGTGGACCATCTGGGGCACCCCGCACGCACCCAAGGTGCAGGGCCTCGGCACCCACGCGTTCCCGGATGGCACCGCCAGCCGTGACGGCGCCGGCTTCTCGGGCCAGTTCTGGACCAACAACATCTGGATCGATCCGGAAGCCTGATCCACTTTCGCTGACCACCGGGCAGGCCGGGTGATGTCGACTCCGACGTCACCCGGCCCCCGGCGGTCGTCCCTGTTCACCCTTTCGTCCGAGGTAATCGCTTGCGTTACGTACTCCAACGGCTGTTGCAGTTCCTGATCGTGTTCTTCATCGTCACGTTCGGGGTGATGGTGCTCATCCGCCTCGGCCTGAACGCTCCGGGCGACCCGGCCCGAACCCTGCTCGGCGGCAGCGTGTCCGACGAGATGATCGCCGAGTACACCAACAAGTACCGACTCGACCAGAACTACCTCGTGCAATACCTGTACTGGCTCGGCAACTTCCTGCAGGGCGACATGGGCTTCTCCAAGCCGAACTCGATGGACGTGTCGAAACTCGTGCTGTCACGTGTGATGGTCACCGTGCTGCTCGGCATCTACGCCCTCGTGCTGGCACTGATCATCAGCGTGCCGCTCGCCGTGCGCCAGGCCTGGAAGCGCGACGGCCGATTCGACAAGAGCGCCAGCATCGTCACCTTCGGCTTCGTCTCGGTGCCCGGCATCGTGCTCGCCCCACTGCTCGTACTCGTCTTCGTGAAGAAGACCGAGTTCACCGTCGGCAACTACGTGCTCACCATCGGCGGCTGGTTCCCCCGCATCGGCGACAAGATCTACCCCTGGCAAGACCTCGGGGCGCACTTCCAGAACTTCTTCGTGCCCGTACTCGTGCTGGCGCTGCCGTTGGCCGCCATCTACACCCGCATCCTGCGCGGCGACATGGTGCAGACCCTGCAGGCCGACTTCATCACCCTCGCCAGCGCCAAGGGCGTGCCACCCCGCCGGGTGCTGTGGGTGCACGCGCTGCGCAACTCGCTGCTCTCGCTGCTCACCGCCGTGGGCGGCCAGATCGGTGGCATCGTGGGTGGTGCGCTCATCGTCGAGAGCTATTTCGCGATGCCCGGGATGGGCAACCTCCTCGTGGCCGCCATCTTGAGCCGCGACTTCTTCATCGTGCAGAGCGTCGCCGCAATCTTGGTGATCACCGTGGTGCTCACGAACCTGGTGGTCGATCTGCTCTACGCGGTACTCGATCCCCGTATCCGCCACGCCCGCGCACTCGCCTGAGGACCCGACCATGACCGCAACCCTCACCCCTGCCGAGGCACCTGCACCTGCCGCCCCCGAACCGGCGGCTGCCGCACCGAGGAAGAAGCGCAAGCGACCCACGTTCGGCATGATCTTTGCCGTCACGTTCCTCGTCGGGCTCACCTTCCTCGCCTTCTTCGCCGACTACCTGCCGTTCATCCGCTATCCCGACGACAAGATCAAAGGCGGCGCCCGCTACGGCATCGGCCCGGGTTGGGAGGCCTGGTTCGGCACCGAGAAACTCGGTCGCGACGTGTTCGCCCGCTGCATCTACGGCGCCAAGTACTCGTTGCAGATCGGCGTCTACGCCACGATCATCGGGCTCATCGCCGGCGGGTTCCTCGGCGTCCTCGCCGGCTACTACCGCGGCTGGGTCGACCGGGTGGTGTCGATCATCATCGACTGCCTGCTCGCCATCCCGGCGCTTCTCTTCGCCATCCTGCTCGTCAACCGGCTCGACGATGTGAAGGAGACCGCCGAGTGGCTGAACTGGCTCACCCGCCAGTGGCAGATCGTGCTCGCGCTCAGCATCCTCGCCACGGCACCGCTGGCCCGCATCGTGCGCGCCCAGACCATGTCGTTGCGTGAGCGAGAGTTCGTGCTGGCGGCCCGCAGCCTGGGCGCCAAGCCAGCACGTGTGATGTTCCGCGAGATCCTGCCCAGCCTCGTGCCGGCCATGCTCACCGTGGCCTTCACGGCCCTCAGCATCCTCATCGCCTCCGAGGGCGCCCTCGCCTTCCTCGGCCTCGGCCTCGAGATCGGCACCCCCACCTGGGGCACCCTCATCCAGGAGAACCGCACCAAGATCTACGACGCATGGTGGGCCACCATCTTCCCGTGTCTGATGCTGTTCCTCACCGTGCTCTCGTTCAACATCATCGGCGACGGATTGAGTCGCCGCTTCGACATCCGACAGGCGGGCGTATGAGCGACCTCATCCAAGCGTCGAGCCGCGACATCGCCGGCCCGCTCCTCGAACTGACCGACGTCACCACCCACTTCCAGACCGAGCGTGGCCTCGTCCGCGCTGTCGACGGAGTGAGCTTCACACTCGACCGCGGCAAGGCGCTCGGCATCGTCGGCGAGAGCGGCTCGGGCAAGACCATCCTGTCGCGCTCGATCATGGGCCTGCTGCCGCCACGCGGCACCGTGCGCGGTGGCAGCGTGCGCTTCGAGGGTCGCGAGGTCGGCAACCTCGGACGCAACGAGATGCGCAGCGTGTGGGGCAAGGAAATGGCGATGATCTTCCAGGATCCCATGACCTCGCTGAACCCGGTGATGAAGATCGGCAAGCAGATCGCCGAACCGCTGCAGATCCACCTCGGCATGACCAAGCAGAACGCCTGGGCCACCGCCGAGAAGCTGCTCACCGACGTGCGCATCCCCGAGGCCAAGCGCCGCCTCGAGCAGTACCCGCACGAGATGTCGGGCGGTATGCGCCAGCGCGTGATGATCGCCATCGCCCTGGCCTGTGGCCCCACCGCGCTGTTCGCCGACGAGCCCACCACCGCGCTCGACGTCACCGTGCAGGCGCAGATCCTCGACCTGCTCGGCGAACAACGCCGCGAGCGCAACATGAGCCTCGTGCTGGTCACCCACGACCTCGGCGTGGTGGCCGGCCACACCGACGAGATCGCCGTGATGTACGGCGGCAAGCTCGTCGAGAAGGCTGGCACCAAGCGACTCTTCACACACATGAAGATGCCCTACACCGAGGCGTTGCTGCAGAGCATCCCGAAGCTCGAAGACCCGAGCCACACCCGGCTGCACGCCATCGCCGGCCGTCCACCCGACCTCGTCAACCCGCCGAAGGGCTGCCGCTTCGCTGCACGCTGTGCATACGCCACCGATCAGTGCGTGAACGAAGAGCCGCCCCTCGTCGCCGCCGCCGACGACCCCACCCACCTGTACGCGTGCTGGTACCCGGTCGGCAGCCCCGAGAACGACGCCGCCAAGGAACGACTCGCCGCCACACCCGTCTCGGTGGGCACCGCCGCAGGAGGCAACTGACATGGCCGGTACCGGCACCGCACACCTCCGCGACAGCGACGACGTGCTCTTGCGCGTCGAGAACCTCGTCGTCGAGTTCCCCGTCGGGCGCACCGGCCTGAAGGTGAACGCCGTCAGCGGTATCAGCTTCGACGTCATCCGCGGCGAGACGCTCGGCCTCGTCGGCGAGTCGGGCTGCGGCAAGAGCACCACGGGCCGGGCGATCATGCAACTGCCCCGCCCCACCAGCGGTTCGGTGCGCTTCGAGGGCAACGAACTCACGGCGCTCTCGGGCGATCCGATGCGCGAGGCACGCACGCGCATGCAGATGATCTTCCAAGACCCCATCTCGTCGCTCAACCCGCGCCGCAAGGTGCGCCAAGTCGTGATGGAGCCGCTCAACATCTGGAAGCGCGGCAGCGCGCAGGAACGGTCGCAGAAGGTCGACTCCATCCTCGAGCAGGTGGGCATCGACCCGCAGCGCGCCGCCGAGAGCCAGGCGCACCAGTTCTCGGGCGGCCAGTGCCAGCGCATCTCCATCGCGCGTTCGCTCGTGCTCGATCCGTCGCTCATCATCTGCGACGAACCGGTCAGCGCCCTCGACGTCAGCGTGCAAGCCCAGGTGTTGAACCTGCTCGAGGACCTGAAGAAGACCTACGGGCTCACGCTCATCTTCATCGCCCACGACCTGGCCGTGGTGAAGAACATCAGCGACCGCGTGGCGGTGATGTACCTCGGCAAGTTGTGCGAGGTGGCCCCGTCCGACGATCTGTACCACCACCCGATGCACCACTACACCCGGGTGCTGCTCGATTCGATCCCGGTGCCCGACCCTGCTGTGGCCGTACGCAAGACCGCCATCGAGGGCGAGATCCCGTCGCCGGTGGCACCGCCGCCCGGCTGCCGGTTCAACACCCGCTGCCCGGCTGCGCAAGACATATGCCGCACCCAGGAGCCGCAGTTGCGCGAACTGGCTGCCGGCCACTTCGTCGCCTGCCACTTCCCGGCCGAGACACCGGTGCCGAACCCGCGCTGACGGTGAGCCCCGCTACGAGTTCGTGAAGTTCGGGGGGCGGCGCTCGACGAACGCCGCCATCGCCTCACGGTGATCGGCCGTTGCCGACGCCATGATCTGCTGGCGGTTCTCGAGGTCGATCGCCGCCTGCATCCCCGGGATCTCGAGCGCCGACCACATGCCTTCCTTGGTGAGCGCCACTCCGAACGGGGCGTTCTGCATCACCTGGTCGGCCTTGGCCAGCGCCGTGGCCAGCAGCGCATCGTCGTCGACCAGATCGACCACCAACCCGATGCGATAGGCCTCCTCGGCGTCGAACACCCGCCCCGTGAGCATCAGCTCCTGGGCACGCGAGGCCCCGACCAGACGGGGCAGCAGCCACGATGTGCCGATGTCGCACGCCGACAACCCGATGCGGATGAATGCGGCGTTGAACTTCGCCGAACGAGCGGCAAGACGGATGTCGCTGCCGAGCACCAGCGCGAAGCCGCCGCCCGCTGCGGGCCCGTTCACGGCTGCGATCACGGGTTGCGGCAACGAGCGCAGCGTGGGGATGAGCGACGCGATGTGCTTCTGCACGGCGAAACCGGCCTGGGTGCGCCCCATGCCCTCGGTGTGCGGCGCCGTGCCGTAGCCGCCCAGATCGAGCCCGACGCAGAAGCCGCGGCCCGCGCCGGTGAGCACGACCACGCGAACCGTCGGATCGACGGCAATGGCGCGCAGGTGTTCGTGCAGGCTCTGCACCAGTTCGCCCGTCATCGCGTTGAGGCGTTCGGGGCGGTTGAGGGTGAGCAGGGCGACGCCCGGCTGGGGTTCGGATCGTTCGACGACCGACATCGATGCACTCATGTGCACCATCGTGGCCCACACCGGGGTCCGCGAACGATGCGAGACCCTCTTGGTACCGTCGTCCGATGACCCTCGTCGAACCCGAGCACCAGCGGGCAGCCGCGCCCCCGCAGTCGGCGATCGACCCTGCCCTGGCGCTCGCACCCCTCCGGCAGGGCCGGTGCGATCCCACCACCCGGCTCGCACCCGGCGAGTTCATCCGTGCCACCCTCACCCCGCACGGGCCCGGCACCGTGCACCTGCGCTGGCACACCGGGTCGATCGAGGCACGGGCGTGGGGCCCCGGTGCCGACTGGATGCTGGCCCGTACCGACGCACTGGTGGGCCTCGCCGACACCGCGCACCGCTTCGACACCGCCCACCCCGCCATCATGCGGGCCCAGCGCAACCACCCGCACCTGCGCCTCGGCGCCAGCGGCGACCTCTACCACGACCTCCTGCCCACCATCTTGGCCCAGCGCATCACCGCGGGCGAGGCCGTGGCCCAATGGCGGCGGCTGTGCGAGCGCCTCGGCGAGGCAGCACCCGGGCCGTTCCCGGGCCTGCTGCTGCCGCCCCGTCCCGAGCGGCTGGCAAGCACCCCGAGCTGGTGGTTCCACCCGCTCGGCATCGAACGCAAACGGGCCGAACCGCTCATCACCGTGGCCCGCCACAGCGAGTCGCTGTGGCGCTGGGCAGCACAGGGCAGCACCGTGTCGGCCACCAAACTCGCCCTGCTGCGCGGCGTGGGCGAATGGACCATCGGGGTGGTGCTCGGTCTGTCGCTCGGCGAGCCCGACGCCATCGCCGTCGGCGACTATCACCTGAAGAACACCGTGGCCTACGCCCTCGCCGGCGAGGCCCGCGCCACCGACGAACGCATGCTCGAACTGCTCGCCCCCTACCGGGGCCAACGCGGCCGGGTGGTGCGCCTGCTGCAGCTCGACGGCCACGGCGCACCCAAGTTCGGGCCGCGCCAACGGGTGCTGCCCATGGCCCGGTGGTGATCGCAGTGCCGTGTTAGCGTCGCTGCGCCGATGACCGCCCTCGCCACTGCTCCGACCCATACCGACGAGTCCCAGTGGGCCTCGATGCTGCGCCGCACGGCCGTCGCATTCGTGCTGTCCCGACTCTGTGTCATCGCCGGGGCGGCGATCGTGGCCGCCCAGGAAGTGGCCGAAGCCAACCGCGAGGGCCTGCCCCGCCCCAAGAACGCGGTCGGCCTCATCCTCCAGGTGCTCACGTCGTGGGACGGCGCCTGGTACTACCGCATCATCCGCGACTGGTACCCCACCAGCATCCCCACCACGATCACCTACGAGATGGCCGAGGCCCGGGCCGCCTTCTTCCCGGTGTACCCGCTCGTCGTGCGCGGCGCCGACGCCGTCCTGCCCGGCGGCGACGTGTTCGCCGGGCTGTTCGTCAACACGCTGCTCGGCGCGCTCGCCATCTGGCTCATCGGCCTGCTGGCGAAGACGGTGTACGGCGAGCGGGTCGCCTACCGCACCATGCTGCTGCTCATCTTCTTCCCCGGCAGCTTCGTGCTCAGCTTCACTTACTCCGAGGCCACGTTGCTGGCGGTGGCGGGCGGCTGCCTGCTGTGTCTGCAGCATCGTCACTGGGCCGCCGCCGGGGTGCTCGCCGCCCTCGGGACGGCCACCCGCCCGAACGGCCTCGCCCTCGTCGCCGCATGCGCCGTCGCTGCGCTGCTCGCCATCCGCGACCGACGCGAGTGGCGATCACTCATCGCCCCCGTGCTGGCCCCGCTCGGCTTCATCGTGTTCCAGTGGTACCTCTACGAACGCACCGGTGAATGGGCGTGGTTCCGTGTGCAGACCGAGGCCTGGGACGAGGGAACCAGTTTCGGCTGGACCGCGGTGAAGAACACGCTCGAAGCCTTCACCCATCCGCTGTCGTCGCCCACCGACATCCTCACCGCAGTGTCGTTCCTCACCATGATCGCGATGGTGGTGGTGATGTGGCGCAAACGCCTGCCGGCACCGTGGGTGGCGTTCACCCTGGTCGTGCTCGCGCTGATGATCCTTCCCGCCACCGTCACCGCCCGACCGCGCTTCTTGTTCACCGCCTTCCCATTGTTCATCGCGGTCGCGGCCTGGTGGCCCGAGGAGCACGAGGAGGCCTGGGGGGCCACCATCGCCATGGGCGCCGCTGGCCTCGTCACCCTCACCGGGCTCTACGGCGTCCTCGGCGCCATTCCGTGAGCACCCGGCGATACCGACCTGCAGCGACGCTGGGCGTCTGGCTGCTGGCCGCATTCGCCTACCTGCCGGCACTCACCGCCGCACCCGGGCGGATGCCAACCGACACCAAGCTCTACCTGTACCTCGACCCCGGTCGGCTGATCGCCGATGCGCCGTTCACCTGGGACACCCGCCAGTTCGCCGGGTGGGTACCGCACCAGACCATCGCCTACCTGTGGCCGTCGGGCCCGTGGTTCTGGACGATGGAACACCTCGGGGTTCCCGACTGGGTGGCCCACCGGCTGTGGATCGGCACGATCCTCTTCCTCGGCGGCCTCGGCGTGCGCTGGGCGGCTCGGCACCTCGGCCTGTCGACCCTCGCCGCCACCGTTGCCGGGCTCGTGTACGCGCTGTCGCCCTATGTGCTGCCCTACATCTCGCGCACCTCGGTGATGCTGCTGCCCTGGGCCGGGGTGGGCTGGCTCGTCGGCCTCACCATCCGCGTCGCCCACCGGCGCACCCGATGGCGCGACGCAGCTCTGTTCGCACTGGTCGTACTCACCATCGGCGCGGTGAACGCCACCGCCCTCGCCCTGGTGGCACCCGCGCCGGTGCTGTGGTTGCTGCACGCCGCCTGCGCCCGAACGATCACCTGGCGCCGTGCCGCCACTGCCGCGCTGCAACTCGGTGCACTCAGCCTGGCGGTGTCGATGTGGTGGATCGTCATGCTCGTCGTGCAGGGCCGCCACGGCGCCGACGTGCTGGCGTTCTCCGAGACACTCGAGGCCGTGTCGCTCACCTCGGTCAGCACCGAGACCCTCCGCGGCCTCGGCTACTGGTTGTTCTACATCCGCGACCCGTATGCGTTCACCACCACTGCGTCGATCGACTACATGGGCTCGAGCCTGGTCATCGTCGCCGGCTACGCCCTCACCGTGGTGTGCCTGGCCGGCCTCGCCGTCACCCGCTGGGGCCAGCGTCGCTATGCGGCGTGGATGGTGGTGGTCGGCATCGTGCTGGCCGTCGGCGTGCACCCGATCACCGACCCCTCACCGCTGATGCGACCGCTCGCCGACTCGGGCCTCGGCCTGGCCCTGCGCAGCAGCACCCGCGCCCTGCCCCTCAGCACCTTCGGCCTGGCGCTCGGTGCCGGTGCACTCGTCACGGCCATCGCCACCACCCGCTTCCGGGTGCGCCTGCTCGCCGCGCCGATGGTGGTGCTGCTGGCCGTCGTCAACCTGCCGGCGCTGTGGAACGGCAGGTTCGTCGATCCCGCCCTCGAACGCGACCAGGACCCTCCGGCGGCATGGCTCGACGCGGTCGGCCGCCTCGACGCCGGCTCGAGCGAGTACCGGGTGATGCAACTGCCCGGCTCGGAGTTCGGCGCGTTCCGGTGGGGCTACACCGTCGACCCACCGCTGCCCGGCCTCACCCGCAAACCGCTCGTCACCCGCGATCTGCTGCCGCTCGGTAGCCCCGGCGCGATGGATCTGCTCTATGCGCTCGACAACCGCTTCCAGGCGGGCACCGTCGACCCTGCGTCGATCGCTCCGGTGGCACGCCTCTTGGGCGCCGACACCATCTGGGTGGCCGACGACCTCGCCTTCGACCGGTTCCGCACCCCCCGCCCCGAGGTGGTGGCCGACCTCTTCGCCGACCGCCCCGCAGGCCTGGGCGCACCGGTGCCGTACGGTGCGCCCGCACCCAACGTGCCCGACGTGCCGATGGTCGACGAACAACAACTCGGCGACCCTCGGGTGGGCACCGCACTGCCCACGGTGGAACTGGTACCGGTCGAGCAACCCGTGCCCATCGTGCGTACTGCAACCCGCACCGTGTTGCTGGCGGGCAGCGGCGACGGTGTGGTCGACGCCGCCGCCGCCCAACTGCTGCAGGGCGACGAGGTGATCCGCTACGCGGCCGATCTCACCGGCGACGAACGCGCCCGCGCGCTCGCCGACGCCGACGCCACCGGTGCGGGGCACTCGACCGTGGTGGTCACCGACAGCAACCGCGACCGGGCGGCGCACTGGCGCGGCTCGCAGGACGTGAGCGGGCTGACCGAGACGGGCGGCCCCGAACCCGACGTCACCCGCTACAACTCGGCCGATCAGCGCCTGACAGTGTTCACCAACCAGGACAGGGCGAACCAGACCGTCGCCCTGCTCGACGACGGCTCGGGCGACTTGGGCCGCTTCCGCGTGCGCGCCAGCGCGTACGGCGAACCGTTCGCCTACCGGCCCGAGGACCGCCCGGCCATGGCGGTCGACGGTAACCCGGCCACGGCCTGGGTGGTGGCCGACCGGTTCGACCCCGTCGGCGACTCGATCGAGCTGTCAGCCACCGAAGGCACCCTGCGCCTGCTGCAGCCGCAGGACGCGACGGCGAATCGGGTGATCAGCCGCGTGCGCATCGACGAGGCCGATGGCGCCAGCCGCCTGGTCGACCTCGGCGACTCATCGCTGCGCCCACCCGGGCAGGCGGTGGAACTCGACAGCACCGGGCCGGTCACCATCACCGTGCTTGCCGTCGCAGCGCGCGCCGCGGGCACCGACAGCGGTCCGTCAGCCGTCGGGTTCGCCGAACTGGGCCCGGTCGCCACCGAGGTGACCGTGCTGCCCACCGACCTCCTCGACGAGATCGACGCCGACACCCGATTGGCGATCGTGCTCACCCGCGAACGCACACGGCCCAGCGATCGGTGGCGCGACGACCCCGAAGCGGCGATGGCGCGCCAGTTCACACTCCCCGTCGCGCGTTCGTTCGACACCACCGTCACACTCCGGCTCGATGCCCGCGCCACCGACACCGTGCTGGCCCGGCTCGCCGGCCGCACGCCGGTGGCCATCGCATCGGCGCACCTCACGGGCATTCCCTCCGCCGGTGCCGCTGCCGCCGTCGACGGCGACCCGGCCACGGCGTGGACCACCCCGTTCGGACAGGCCGTCGGCTCGGCGCTCACCCTGGCGATCGACCCCGGCCGCGGTGGCGACCGCTTCGACCTGGTCCAACCCGTCGACGCACTGCACTCGCCCATCACCGCCCTGCACGTGCTGGCAGGCGACACGGCAGTAACCGTCGACGTGCCCACCCCCGACGCCACCGGACGCTCGACCGTGGTGCTCCCGGCAGCGCTGCCCGCCGGTGCCGACCGCATCACGCTCACCATCGCCGGCGTCGAACCGCGCCGCACGATCGATCGACGCTACGGCGAGCCCACCGTGCTACCCGCCGCCGTGGCCGAGGTGACGGGCCTGGCACTCGCCGCCGCCGACAGCGTCGAACGTCCGCTCGGCTGCCGCACCGACCTCGTCAGCGTCGACGGCACCCCGGTGGGCATCGACCTCACCGCCACCGACCTCGATCGCCTGCTCGCCGGCGACGCCGTCGACGCGACCACGTGCGACGGCTCGCCGCTCGAACTCACCGCCGGCACACATCGCATCGTCACCGGCGCCGGCCTCGACGCCGCCACCACCACCGGACTCGACGTCGACCGCATCACCCTTCGCTCGTCGTATGCATGGAACGACGGCCTCCCCGCGCCACCTGCAGTGTCGGTCGAGCGGACCCGCACCACCCGCACCGCCACCGTCGGCCCGTGCCCCGAGGGCTGCTGGCTGGTGCTGGGCGAGGGCTACAACGACGCCTGGACCGCATCGGTGGCCACCGCCGGCGTCAGCACCACGCTCGGCCCACCGCAGCAGGTGAGCGGTGGCTTCAACGGCTGGTACCTCCCGCCGAGCGATCAGACACGTGTCGTCACGACCACCTGGACACCCCAGTCGTCGCTGAACATCGCCCTGCTCATCGCCGCCCTCGGCGTGCTCGGGTGCTTGGCGCTGGCCCTGCTCGACCGGCGCTCGGCACAGTCGATCCCGACGTGCGAACCACCCGCCTGGAGCGCCCTCGACCGTCGCGCCAGCACCCTCGAGGCCGCCACCGCTGCGATCGCCCTCGTGCTCGGTTCGGCACTGCTCATCGAACCGCGCTGGGCGGTGATCGCCATCGCACCTGCCGCCGTCGTGGTGGTGACTCGACGGCCGCGGCTCGCGGCATGGGCTTCGGTCGCACTCGCCGCCTGCCTCGGAGCCGCCGTTCTGCTCCTGCAACGCCGCCACCGTTACTTCCCCGACGCGGCCTGGCCCGGCCACTTCGAGCACCTGCACCATGCCGGGCTCTTCGTCGTGGTGCTGCTGGGCGCTGCGTGCGTGGGCAGCGACCTGCCACCGCTGGCACGACACCGACGCATCCGGATCCGCCGAAGCGCTCCCGACGACGATCAGGGGTCGATGGCGGCGTCGACGAGCGAGCCGACCAGGAACGAGTCGCTCACCCAGTAGGAGCCTTCGGGCGACCAGTGCAGGCCGTCGGGCCGCAGACCGGTGTCGACCCGGCGGCCGGCCGCCGTGAGCCATCCATCGAGGTCGACCACTCGCACCACGTCGGGATACTCGGCCGCCACCTGTCGGATCACGTCGTGCTGCACCTCGTAGCGGGCCGGGTTGCGCATCACCCGTTGCGCACCCTCGAACGGGGCGATCGGCTTGGGAGGCAGCACCCACGCGATGCGCGGCACCCCGGCGCCGACGAGTCGTCCGGCCATCGTGCGATACGCCACCAGCATCCGTTCGCGGTACCGCGGGTCGAGGGGGTCGAGCGGGCCTTCGCCGTCGCTCCACACCCGGTTCTCGACGTCGCGCATCGTCACCATCAGCATCACCACATCGGGCTGTGTGTCGGCCAGCACTGCGGGCAACTGGTCGTCGAGCAGCAGGCGGCACGGTTCCACCCAGTCGATCGAGCCGTCGGTGGGCACCACCCCGTCGCGCAGGAACCCGCACCCCGGTGTGGCCGCGGGTCGCACCCGGGCGATGTCGCGATGATCGGCAGCCCAGGCAACGAGTCCCTCGGCGGTCGATTGCGCCGTCGAGTCGCCCACCACCACGATGCGCACCGGACGCGACACTGCGGGCACCGGCACCGTCGGCGCCGTCGCT
Source organism: Acidimicrobiaceae bacterium (assembly GCA_040380855.1). Lineage (GTDB taxonomy): Bacteria > Actinomycetota > Acidimicrobiia > Acidimicrobiales > Ilumatobacteraceae > VFMC01. Next base: position 50,611 of record JBEIIG010000005.1, read on the forward strand.
CCCACCGTGGTCGTGGGCGCAGTCGTGGCGGCCGCGGGCGGGCTGGACTCGGACGGGGCGGACTCGGTCGGGGCGGACTCGGACGGGGCGGAGTCGGACGGGGCGGACTCGGACGGGGCGGACTCGGACGGGGCGGCCAGGGTGGTGACCGGCACCAGCGGCGCCAGGCTGCCGCTCACCGACTCGATGTCGGCAGCGGCCGCCACCTCGGCATCGGCCGCGGCCACCCAGGTACCGGTGCGGGCAGGAACCACCACGATCGCGGCCACGGCCACGGCCAGGCTGGCGGCGGCACCGGTCAGCACGGGCCGCCACCCCACCGCTGCCGACCGGCGGATCGGACGCTCGATCAGGCGGTACGACATCACGGCGGCAATCAGCGTGATGCCCACCCGGAGGGCGAACAGTGCTGCACCGTCGAGCGATACACGATCGGCGGTGACCACGGCGAAGATCGGCCAGTGGTACAGGTAGACCCCGTAGCTGATCGTGCCCAGCCACACCAGCGGCTGCAGCGACAGCAATCGCCGCACCGGCCCGTCGACCTGGAGTCCGGCGATCAGCGCCGTCGACGCCAGCGCGAACACCGGGAGCCATCCCCGGTACGCAGGCCCGCTCGCCGCCGGCCAGGTGACCGCCGCGACGAGCACCACCATGAGCGCCAGCGGCGCCGCCCGACCGACCGTTCGCGGCACTCGGCGCCCCTCGTGCAGCAGGGCCGCCAACGCAGCGCCCACGAGGATCTCGCCCATGCGGGCCGGTGTCGACCAGTACGCCGCATCGCCGCCCCACACCGCTGCGATCATCGGCGCTGCGATCGCGCCCACCAGCGCCATGGCACCCACCGACATCGTCACGCGGCGGCGCGAACGCGCCCGGCGCAGCACGGCCAGCATCACCAGCGGCCACACCCAGTAGAACTGCTCCTCGATCGACAGCGACCAGTAGTGCTCGAGCGGCGCCACCCGACCCAGCGAGGCGTTCACCAGATCGGCGTAGCTGGCGTCGCCGAACAGCTTCACCCAGTTCTCCACCTGCAACGCCGACCCCACCACATCGCGGGTGAGTGCCCGGTCCCAGCGCCACGCGCCGAACGCAGCGGCGAGCACCACCACCGCCAGCAGCACCAGGCTGGCGGGGAGCAGGCGCTTCACCCGACGGGTGTAGAAGCTGCGCAGATCGATCCGGCCCGTGCGGTCGTGTTCCACCAGCAGCAGCGACGAGATCAGGTAGCCCGACAGCGTGAAGAACACCGAGACACCCACATAGCCACCGGTCATCCAGGTGAAGCCACCGTGAAAGCACAGCACCAAGGCCACCGCCAGCGCGCGCAGCCCGTCGAGCGCAGGCTGGTACGCAAGGGTGCGCCCGCTCACGACAGCTCGCCGTCCCGTGTCGCTGGCCCGGCACCCGATCGGGCCGCAGCTCGGGCCGTCAGCCAGGTGGCGATCGCCATCGCTGCTGCAACCACCACGGTGGGTTCGAGCGGCGAGCGGATGCGGTGTGCCCCGTAGAACAACACCGTCGTCACCGCCACCGTCAGCACCGGCACGAGCAACAGTCGCCGAGCGCCGCGCTCGGTGCGCCGCAGGCCCACCACCGCCAGCGGGGCGAGCACCCACCAGGCCACGATCCCGGCCCACGACGCCCAGCGGTAACGCTCCTCGCCCTCGTCCTGGTCGACCAAGCGGTCGAGGCCGTACAGATCGAGCGAGCGACCCACACGCGCGGCCACCACCACCGGCAGGCGTTCGGCGTGTTCGCGGGCATAGGCGAACGCCCGCGACCGCAACTCGGCCGAACGCACCGACGGGTCGACATCGGCCAGCACTCCGGGCGGATCGGCCACGCACAGCAGCGACCAGTTGCCCAGATCGGGCCCGTGGAACGCCTGGTCGCAGTAGGTGCCCCCCAGGGTGGTGCCATCGTTGGTCGTCAACAGCACGGGCCGTTCGAAGCGCACCATGTTGAACACCGCCCAGGGTGCCAGCACCGCCGCTGCCGTGGCCATCACCAGCACCGGGGTGCGCCAGTCGCGGCGCAGCTCGAACCAGCACCACAACGCAACCAGTGGAATCGCCAGCACCAGCTCGCTGCGCGCCAGCGCAGCCAGGCCCAGCAACACCCCCCAGCGGCACGAGGCGGCGCACCGATGGGGCCTCACGCCAGCGCAGGGCCGTCAGCAGCACCGATCCCACGCACAGCGTGCTCACGCTCTCCGACATGATCAGGCCGTCGTTCATCCAGAGGTTGGGGTACAGCGCAGCGATCCACGCCGCCACCACGCCGGCTCGGGCACCGGCCACTCCGTCAGGGGCCACTCCGTCACGGGCCACTCCTGAGGCCACCCGGCGCGCCACGGCGGCGAGCACGACGATGGTGGCCACACCGCACAGCACGGTGACGATCCGCTGCCACGGCTCGGGGTGATCCATCCAGCTGAGCGGCGCCATCAGCACCGAGGTGAGCGGGCCGTGCTCGGCACCGGGCTGGTCGACGAACAGTTCACGGAACCACACACCGCGCGCCAACTGCTTCGCCTGGCCCGAGTAGTAGATCGAGTCGTTCAACAGCAGCGGTTGGTGCCACTTGTCGACGGCCAGCACCCCGACCCGCCAGAGCGCGCCCACCACCACCGCCGCCACCACACCGGGGCTCAGCAGCGCACCACGTGGTTCGGGTGGGTTCATACGGTCGGCAGTCGGCACCCGGCGGCATCCATCGTGAACGTCGCGCCCGACTGGCGCGCAGCAGGCCACACGCTAGCGTTGGCTGCTCGTCGGTCGGGGGGCGGCGCACGCCCGCCGACAGGCGCCACAGGAGGACTCTGCACGCCATGGCACAGCGGCACACCGGCGAGCACTGGCCGGTGCTCGACGGATTGCGCGGCCTTGCAGTGGCCGGTGTCGTCGCCTACCACCTGGGCTGGCTACCCGGCGGGTTCCTCGGGGTCGACCTGTTCTTCGCCCTGTCGGGCTTCCTCATCACCACCCTGCTCATCGGCACGTTCGACCCGTCGACACCGCCCGGTCGTTCGTGGCGTGGCGACCTCGCCGCCCTCGGCCGGTTCTGGGCCCGGCGAGCCCGGCGGTTGATGCCCGCGGTGGCGCTGCTGGTGATCGTCGTGCTCGGCTGGCTCGCCGCGTGGGGCACCCCGTCGCAGCAGGCGTTGGCCCGCACCGATGCTGCGTGGGCGCTGCCATATCTCGCCAACTGGCACCTCGTCGCGATGTCGCGCGACTACTGGGGTGCGGTCACCGAGGCCTCGGTGTTCAACCACCTCTGGAGCCTGGCGATCGAGGAGCAGTTCTACGTCGTCTGGCCCGTGGTGGTGTGCCTGGCGCTGCGCGGCCGACGAGCGGTCGACCGCTTGGGCGTCGTCACCGTGGCCCTGGCCGTCGCCTCGCTCGCCACCACCTTGCTGCTGGCCGGAGCCGGCCAGCAGGGCCGCATCTACTTCGGCACCGACACCCGCGCCTTCGCGCTGCTGGCGGGAGCCCTCGCCGCACTCCCCCCGGTACGCGCTGCGACGGTGCGCTGGGTCGGGCGCGCACCTCGCGCCGGCGACGCCGTCGTGGTCGTCAGCGGCACGGCGATCGCAGTGCTGTGGTGGCAGGGCGAGGCCTGGTTGTCGATGCTGTTGCACGGCGGACTGGCGCTGCACTCGGTCCTCGCCACGGTGCTGGTGCTCGTCTGCGCCGCCATCACGACGGCGAACCGCAGCGTCGCCGAGGTGGCAGCGTCGTCGGCTCCCCGGCGCGCCGGCCCGGTCGGCTGGTGTTCGGCGGCGCCGCTGCTGTGGCTCGGGGCCCGCTCGTACGGCCTCTACCTGTGGCACTGGCCCGTGATCGTCGTCGTCGAACAACGCCTCGACGAGTGGCCCTCACCGGCCCGCGCCGCGCTGGCGATCGTCGTGTCGCTGGCGCTCACCGAGGCCTCGTTCCGACTCGTCGAGCAACCCATCCGCCGCCAGACGGGCTGGGCGGTGGGCCGCCGCGCCGATGTGGCCACCGCTGCGTTGCTGGCCGGGGCGGTGCTCGTCACCGCCGTCGCCCCGTCGGGACGCGGCCAGATCGCCGCCTTCGACCCCACCTCCATCACCCCTACCCCACCCACCCCGACCACCCCCACCCCCACGCCCACCGCCCCCACCCCCACGCCCACCGCCCCCACCGCCTCACCCCCCACCGCCGCCGCCCCCACGCCCTCACCCCCCACGACGTTTGTGAGCGGACCCCCGCTCCAACCGGGTTCAACTCACAAACGCACCGATGAGGGGGGTGCGACGAGCACGGTGGCGCCGGGGCCGACACGGCCGATCGGCACGGTGCTGTGGATCGGCGACTCGGTGGCCGCCGACCTCGCACCCGCCCTGGCGGCGCGCCTCGCGGCAGCAGGTGTCGACATGCACGACGGCGCCCTCGACGGGGCCCGACTGGTGCCGTCCGACGGCATCGACCCGGTGACGCTCTACGACGAGATGATGATCGCCTACCCGGCCGACACCGTGATCGTGCAGCTGATGTCGTGGGACTCGCCGTTCAGCACCCCCGAACTGCGGGTGGCCTACACGTGGTTCGCCTCACGCGTGCGTGCGATGGGCGCCGACCTCGTGGTGGTCACCCCTCCCCCGGTGCGCGCCGATCTGGTCGACCCCGGCCTCACCCGCCAGGTGGCCGTCGTCCGCGACCTGGCGGCGGCCGATCCGCAACACATCGCCCTCGTCGATGCGTCGGCCCTGTGGGGCGACGAACTCGTCACCGACATCGGCGACGACGATGCACCCGACCGCAAACCCGACGGTGTGCACGTGTGCCCCCAGGGCGCTGCTCGCTTCGCCGACTGGTTCGCCACACAGCTCGGCCAGCGGTACCTGGGCATCGACCCGACCCCGCCCGACTGGCTGCGCGGCCCGTGGACCACCAGCCCGCGCTACGACACCCCGGTCGGCGCCTGCGCGGCTTCCTCGGGCTGACGCAGCCGCGACAGCGTCACCGCAGCCATCACCGCCATGAACGGCGCCAGCGGCACATGGAAGCGCGGCGCACCCCACAAGCCGATGGGGATGAGTAGCAGGCCCACCGACGTGGCCAGGAACACCACCCGCGGAGCGGTGGCCCACAGTTGCCGACGCGTCGTCGCCACGCCCACCAGCGCCAACACACCGACCGCGTAGAACCACAGATCGGCCAGCAGGCCGAGCCCGCTGCGCAACCAGTCGGGCAGGAAGCGACCGGCCCCGTTCTCCTCCACCTCACGCAGCGCCACCCGGTCGTGCTCCATCATCCGGTACAGGCGCATCCCCCACAGGCTCACTTCCTTCACCGGGTGGTGTGCCACGAACGACAACGCCTTGCGGATGTTGGCGCCATTGCGTTCCACCTCGGGCAGGGCCGGGTCGGCGCAGCCCTCGTGGATGGCGAACCGGAACGTCCCATTGGCGTCGAGCGTGCGATCGAGGCACATCGTGTCGCCGAGGTTCGTCGACACCGGCACGAATGCGTCGAGCGCACGGGAATTGCGCAGCGTCCACGGCACCATGGCCAGCAGCACCACCAGCACCGGGATCGCAACACTGCGCAACACCGTCCGTGTTCCGCCACCGCTTCGCCACACGGCCAGCGCCAGGCCCACCAGCACCGGCAGGGCGAACGGGCGCACCAGCATCGTCGCCGCGAACACCACACCGAACACCACGAGCCGCTGCGTCGACGGTGCCCGACCCGTCGACCAGTCGTGGCCCACCAGCACCGCCACCGAGGCCAGCACGAGCGCAGTGAACGTGGTCTCGAGCGAGTAGGTCGCCACCGCCATCACCGCATTCGGCCACAGCGCCATCAGCCACGCCGCCACGTTCGCCACCCGCCTGCCCCAGGTGCGGTCGGCGACGAACCACACCAACGCCACCGTGGCCACGCCCATCACGATCTGCAGGGTCGCCGTCGCCAGGATCGAACTGTCGGGCAGTGGGGTGTGGAGCGTGAGCCAGGTGATCGCCCCGAGCAGTGCCGGGAACCCCACCGGGTAGTACGACGTGGGCGTGGTGAACGGCGGGATGCGGTAGCCCCGGCCGTTGCCGATCTCCTGGCCGAGCACCCAGTACGAGTACTGGTCGCCGCTCACGAGGAACTCGGGCACCGACCGGGCCGCGTAGATCGCCCAGGCGACGCGCAGCAGCAGCCCGGCGACGAGCGCTGCCACCAGCACACGATGTCGACCCAGCGCTGCACCCACGGCGCGGCACGGTATCGCATGTACCCTCGCGTGCGAGTTCCATGGACCCCGTCGTGCCGTCATCCACCGACCCGTCGCCCGCATCGCAGCAGGCCGATGCGCCCTGTGTCGATGTGCCCTGTGTCGATGTGCCCTGTGTCGATGTCGTCGTGCCGGTGTTCAACGAGGCCCACGTGCTCGATGCCAGCATCACCCGGTTGCACGACTACCTGAGCGCACACTTCCCGTTCACCTGGCGGATCACGATCGCCGACAACGCCAGCACCGACGACACCCTCGCCGTCGCCCAGGCGCTGGCCGATCGGCACCCTGCCGTGACAGTGCTGCACCTCGACCGCAAGGGCCGCGGCCTCGCGCTGCGCGAGGCGTGGATGCACAGCGACGCCGAGGTGTGCTGCTACATGGACGTCGACCTGTCGACCGGACTCGAAGCCCTCCTGCCCCTCGTCGCGCCACTCGTCACCGGCCACAGCGACCTGGCGATCGGCTCGCGGCTGGCGCCCGGCGCCACCGTGGCCCGCGGCCCCAAGCGCGAGATCATCTCGCGCAGCTACAACCTGATCCTGCGAGTGGTGTTCGCCAACCGGTTCCGCGATGCACAGTGCGGCTTCAAGGCCGTGCGCACCGAGATCGCCCGGCGCCTGTTGCCCGTGGTCGAGGACAACGGCTGGTTCTTCGACACCGAACTGCTGCTCCTCGCCGAACACAACGGCCTCCGGGTGCACGAGGTGCCGGTCGACTGGGTCGACGACCCCGACAGCCGGGTGCACGTGGCCCGCACCGCACGCGACGACCTCCGCGGCGTGCAGCGCGTCGCCCGTTCGTTCCTGCGCGGCGGCGGCAAGGTCGACCTCGGGCCGTTCCGGCGGGCGCCATTGCGCGACGACATGGGCCGCCAGTTGGTGAGCTTCGCGCTCGTCGGCCTCGTCAGCACGGCGGTGTCGCTGGGACTGTTCCTGCTGCTCGCCGAAGTGGTGCACCCGGTGTGGGCCAACGTCGTGGCGCTCGCCGCCACCGCTCTCGCGAACGCCTGGGCCAACCGGCGCTTCACCTTCGGGCATCGCAGCCGCGTCGACCGCGGCCGCCACTACCTGGCGGCCGCCACGATGTTCCTCACCACCGTCGGCGTGTCGTCGGCCGCGCTGGCACTCACGCTGTGGGCCGGCGGCGGCCGCATGGCTCAGTCGCTCACCCTCATCGCAGCCTGGGGCCTCGCGGCGGTCGCCCGGTTCGGCCTGCTGCGGTCGTGGGTGTTCCGCGACCCGCCGGCCGAGGTGGCCGGCGACGCCGTGCTCACCCGGTCGTAGCCACCGCACCGTCGAGCGGACGGGCGTACACGGCGACCGTGGTGATGCCCACCTTGCGCCGCAAGTCGCTGGTGCGTTCGAACAGCGCCCGCTCGGCGTCGTCGACCGACAGTGCCCCGGCGGCGATCATCTCGGCAGCCAACCCGCCGCGCACGAACGCGGCCGGATCGCTCATCGCCGCGGCCACCTCGTCGGCCGTCATGGCGAACCGGTCGGCAGCGATCATCTCGGCACCCGCGGGCGACACCGTCACCCGACCGGCGGCGACCGCCTCGACCAACGCCGCCTCACCGGCCAACAACTCGTCGACCTCGGCAGCGCTGAGCGGGCCGGCGAGCGCGATGCGCTCGCTGCCCGACCGTTCGTCGAGCGCGTCGCGACCCTCGGCGAGGCGGATCTCGGCCACCTCGGCGCCCGCAGCGCGACGGGCCTCACCCAACTGGCGCACGAGACCTTCCTCGACCACCCGGAAGTCGACCCCCTCGCGCTGCAGCACCGACATCACCACCGTCGAGTAGCTCTCGGTGAAGCGCAGGTCGGAGGTGATCACCAGCACCGGACCGGCCGGGCGATACACCTCGATCTGCTCGGCCAACGACCGGCCCGTCGGCAACTGGTCCTGGAACGTGGCCGGCCCGGCGGCCTGCGCGTAGAACGGCACCGCCAGCGCCGCCATCACCGCCACCGCAACCGTGACCGCCTGGTCGAACCGGGCCGCGAACCGACCGAGCGGAACCGCGCGTACCACGCCCACCAGTACCACCCAGGCCACGAACGCGGCGATCGACCACAGCCAGCGCATCTGGTGCGGCGTGAGCCCGAGCGGACCGAACGGGCTGATCGCCAGCGACAGCACCGCCACGGTGATCGCCACCGACGCCACGGCCACTGCCACCACCACAGGCCGATCGCGGCGCCGCCAGGCCAACACGGCCGAGCCCACGAGCACCGCCCCCAGCACCGCCAGGGCCACCAACGCAGCGGCGGTGCTCGGCAGCCCCGTCGGTGTCACCGTCGTGCCGTTCGCGTCGAACGGGGTGTAGACGATAGACCCGGTGAACGAGGAACGTCCCCACCACGGCGGCAGCACCGCCACCGTGGCCACCAGGCGGGCCGCCAGCGACACCCCGATCGCGGGTTCGTCGCCGCCCGTGCTCGACAGGATGCGGCTCAGGTTGCCCTCACCGGCACCGAAGGCCTGCTCCCACAGCGGCTGGGCCCACAGCACCAGCAGCACCGCCACCGCCACCGCACCCGTACGCAGCAGCCGACGCTGGTCGGCGGCGCGGCACGACGGGTCGAGCCGCCAGCGCCGCCCGACCACCAACGCCAGGCCGGCGAGGCCGGTGAGGCACAGCGCAGGAACCAGGTACGCGTAGCCGAGGTGCACCTGCAGGCACAGGCTCGCCACCGCGAGCAACCACGGCAGCAGCACGGTGTGCCCGCTCGCCACACCCCAGGTGAGCATCAGCATCAGCAGACAGGCCAGCACCAGCGGATGCGGGTTCCACGGATCGGTCAGCAGCACGCTGCCGAGCGTCCAGGCCAACGTGCCCGACACCAGGGTGGCCGTGAGCGCGCCCATACGCCCGAGCACCCGCCACCCCACCATCGCGCATCCCACGATCGACGCACCGTTCAGCAACCCGATCCCGATCGCCACACCGGCGGGCCCGCCGAACACGGCGGTGAGCGGGGCGAGCAGGTCGAACAGCATCGGCCCAGGATGGTTGAGATCCTTCCCGGCGCTCAGCGACGCCGACGACCAGGTGCCGAGCCAAGGGAAGTGGTCGACCGAGAACACGTCGCGGCTGCGCATCTCGACCAGCGCGTTGTCGCCCATCGGGATCCAGTGCGACACCAACGCCCGGGCGATGGCGGTGATCACGGGCACCAGGGCGATCAGCACGGCCAACACCTCCAGCCGGGTTGCCCAGCCCACCAACCGCCGCATCCTCACGCGCCGGTCTCCGGAGGCAGCACGAACACCGCCGTCGGCGCGCCGAGGTGCAGCAACTCGTCGACCATCTCCTGCACGTCGGGCGGCACGCGCTCGTCGAGTTGCAGGCCGAACAGGTTGTCGTCGATCCGCGGCACCAACTCGTCGAGCCCCAGCGCGACGAGCGACGAGCGCACCTGGTCGGCCAGGAACTCGCCGCGGGCGATGTCGGCAGGGCTGCGCGGGTCGTGGAAGGCGATCTGCACCGCGCCCGGCAGGGCCTCCACCTCGTCGATGTAGCGGCCGGTCGCCAAGCGCAACTGTGCGGTCGCATCGGCCTCGAGCACCACCCGGTGCGGTGTGACGGGCACACGCCAGGTGGTGGGCATACCGACGTCGAAACCACGCCGCTCGAGTTCGCTCACCAGGCCGTACGACTGCGACCCGAAGTAGTACGAGTCGGCGTACGTCACGGTGTAGCGACCCGCCGCGCCGGTGGCGCCTCCGGCTCCGTCCTCGAGCGCGGTGACGGTCTGCGGCACGAGCGCGGCAAGGGTGTCGGACAGGTGCTCTTCGGGCACCTGGGCTCGCGCCGCATCGATGGTGAACGCGGTCACCGAGGCGACACCGAGCACACCGAGCAGGGCAGCCCCCGCCACACGTGCCCGGCGAGACGCATCACCTGCGCTGGCGCTGCGACGCTGGCGCAGCCACGCCACTCCGGTGGCGACAGCGGCTACCACCAGCAGCACCGTCGTGGCCCACAACCACAGCGTGAGGTAGTACCAGACCTTGCCGAAGATGCGACTGATCGACGCCGTTGCGAACGCCAGCGACACGGCCACCACCGCGTGCAGCGCCACCAGCAGCCGATGACGCATCCGCCAGGCCAGCACAGCGCTCGCCGCCCACAGCACCAGCACCACGAACCCCGCGGCGGTCGCGCCGTCGAGGCGGTACCCGGCCCGCACGAAGTACTCGTCGCCCTGCAGGGCGAACCGGGCGAGGCGCACCACGTCGAGATGGCGCACCACCAGCCGCACCCCCTCGCCCAGACCCACCACCGGCTCGTCGGCAGGAGGCGACGAGAAGTGCCGCACCAACATGCGCACATTGCCCGGATCGTTCACCAGTTGGTCGATCAGCACCGGCAGCCACATCACCGCGGCCACCACCACCGACCACAGCACACAGCGCTGCACCTCGGCCCGCTGCGCGGGTGATCGCCGCCACAGCCGTACTGCCCCCGCGAACGCCACCGCGGTCATCCCGAGCGCCAGCGGCAGGTAGGGCACGTGGGTCTGCGCACACAGCGAGCCCGCGGCCGCCACCACCACCAACATCGCCACATCGCCGTCGAGCACACTCCACACCGCCAGCAGCACGACAGCCCAGAACAGCACCGGCAGATACGGGTTCCACGGCTGTTCGAGCACCTCGGTGCCGTAGCCGCGCTGCACCACCGCCACCACCACGGCTGCCACCAGCACCAGCGGGGTGCCACCGCGGCGGCCGGCGATCCACAGCAGCAGACCGATCGCCACCACGTTCAACACGATCATCGCCACCAGCAGGCCCCACGCCGTCGACCCGAGCAGGCGGTACACCGGCGCCAGCAGGTAGAAGCTGGCAGGCCCGGGATGGCTGCCCTGGTCGGGGAACCGGCCGATCCGCCCCGGCAGCCCGATCAGCGGCGTGTGCCGGCCGCCCACATCGCGCACCCGGAACTCGGTCATCGCCAGGTCGAGCACCGGGTTCCAGCCCCGGCCCAGCAGCGCGATCGCCATCACCACCATCGGCATCGACAGCACCGCCCACGACACCAGCCGCACCCGCCGTTCGGGCAGTGCCGTCACCGCTGCCAGCGTGTCGGCCAGACGACCGACACCTCGCTGCACGCTGCTCATCGCGAACGCGACGGGCGGCGGCCGTGCACCAGGTCGGACACACCCCAGCGGGTGACCAACATCATCGACTCGACGATGATGCGGCCCGACATCTTCGAGGTACCGAACTGTCGGTCGCGGAACACGATGGGCACCTCGACGATCCGGCGGCCGTCGGCGGCCAGGCGCCGCATCAGCTCGGTGAGGAACGCGTAGCCCTCGGCCGCGGTCGACGCCGGGTCGATGGCCCGCAACGCCACGGCCCGATAGGCGCGGAAGCCCGAGGTGCAGTCGCGCACACCGAGACCCAGCACCGCCCCGGTGTACCGATTGCCCCAGCGCGACAGCAGGCGGCGGTGCAGCGGCCAGTCGGCCGTGGCCCCTCCCGGGACGTACCGTGAACCCACCACCGCGTCGGCACCCTGCTCGACGGCCTGCAGCATCGAAGCGATCACCGCCGGGTCGTGCGAGAAGTCGACGTCCATCGACACGATCACGTCGTAGCCCCTGTCGAGCGCCACCGTGAAACCGTTCCGGTAGGCACTGCCGAGGCCCTGCTTGCCAGGCCGGTGCAACACCTCGATCTGGCCCAGCTCGGCGGCGGTGGCGTCGGCCAACGCGCCGGTGCCGTCGGGGCTGTTGTCGTCGACCACCAGCACGTCGGCCGCGGGGACCGCGGCACGCACGGCGCGCAAGAAGGCGTCGATGTTCTCTCGTTCGTTGTAGGTGGGAACCACCACCACGGCGCGCACGAACTTCCATGCTAGCGATGAACGACCGCTACGCTGGGGCGCTGGCCATGCGATCGGTTCCGTCTGCTCCCCTCGTCGGCCCGTTCGCCGATCGCCTGCTGGTGCACGATCTCCCGGGCCTCGACGCATCCCGCCGCCGCCAGGTGGTGGCCTTCACGGCGCGCCGGGTCGACGGGCTGCCCAGTGTGATGAACCTCGGGGTCGTGCTGATCGCCGCGGTCGTGCGCGGCCTGCTGGTGCTGCCGGGTAGTTCGGTGCTCGTCCGGTTCCTGTCGCGCACGGCGCTGCCCCTGCTCGGCGAGTACGTGCGGCTCGTGCGCTCACTCGGGTACGCGTACATCTGGGAGACCTGGCCCGACACCCTGCCCGACGGGAGCCGACCGTGACCGCGCCGCATCGGAACGGGTCGTCCCAGGCCGGCATCATCGCCCCCGCCACACGGCTGTCGACCGATGTGCTCGTCGTCGGCTCGGGCGCCGGTGGCGCCACCACCGCCGCCATCCTCGCCGAGGCGGGGTTCGACGTGCTGATCGTCGAAGAGGGTCCGTGGGTCGACCAGGACACCGTGGCCCCCTTCTCGCTCGACCAGATGGACCGCCAGTACCGAGCGGGCGGTGTCACCGTGGCGCTCGGCCTGCCCTCGATCGCCTACACCGAAGGTCGCTGCGCGGGCGGCGGCACCGAGGTGAACAGCGGCCTCTACTTCCGGCCGCCGGTCGACGTCGTCGAACGCTGGCGCGACGACTACCGCATCGACGGCCTCGACCTCGACGAGCTGGCCTCGATCGCCGACGAGGTCGAACAGGCCATCAACGTCACCCTGGTGCCCGGCAAGCCCACACCGGCCAGCGAGATGCTCCGCCGGGGTGCAGCATCGCTCGGCTGGAAGCACAGCGAGATCCCGCGCTGGATGATCTACCCGCCCGGCGGCGACGCCCGCACCGGCAAGCGCCAGAGCATGACCCGCACCTATCTGCCCCGTGCGTTCGCCGCCGGGGCCCGCATGGTGGTCGAGTGCCGTGTCGACCGGCTCACCCCCCGCACGGGAACCGTCACCGAGGCCGCGGTCACCTACACCGGTGGCCGCCAGGGCACCATCACCTGCCGGCACGTCTTCGTGTGCGGTGGGGCCATCCAGTCGCCCGCGCTGCTGCAGCGCTCGGGCCTGCACCGCAACATCGGGCGCTCGCTCGCCGTGCACCCCACCGTGAAGCTGGCGGCGCGCTTCGCCGACGAGGTGAACGTGCCCGACGACGTGCCGGTGCACCAGGTGAAAGAGTTCGCCCCCGACCTGTCGTTCGGCGGTTCGGCCAGCCACGCCGGCCTCGTGGCACTGGCGCTCACCGATCACTGGCGCGAGTTCAAACGAGCCGTCACCGACTGGAAGCGCATCAGCGTCTACTACGCCGCCATCACCAGCGAGGGGCGGGGCCTGGTTCGGGCCGTACCCGGCTTGCGCGATCCGCTGGTCACCTACCGACTCACCCACCGCGACCGCGAACTGCTGCGCAGCGGCCTCGGCCGCCTCGCCCTGCTCATGCTCGAAGCCGGCGCCGACGAGGTGTACCCGTCGTTCCGGGGCGCCCCCGTGGTGCGCGATCGGGCGTCGCTCGGCGAGATGCAACAGCGCTTCGGCGCCTCGAAAGCGAGCGTGATGACCGTCCACCTGTGCTCCACCGTGCCGCTCGGCGAGCACCCGGGTCGTTGCGGCGCCAACTCGTTCGGACGTGTGCACGGTGCAGCCAACGTGTGGGTGAACGACGCGTCGCTGCTCCCCACGGCACCGGGCGTGAACCCGCAGGCCACCGTCATGGCATTCGCCATCCGCAACGCCCGACACTTCGTCGACACACACCGAGCCGGCCGTGGCTGAGCGCTGGGCTCCCCCCGCCACCACCGTGGTCACCGGCGGCGCCGGTTGGCTCGGTCAGGCCCTGCTGCACCGACTGGTGGCCGACCCTGTCCGCACCCACATCCGTGCACTCGCCCGCGACCCAGAGGAAGCGCAGCGGGTGTCGATCGACCCACGCGTCACCGCCGTCGTCGGCGATGTGGCCGACCGCGCCACGATCGACCGGCTCTTCGACGGCGTCGGCGCCGACACCGACGTCGTACATGCGGCGGGCATCATCCACCCGCAGCGGGTGGCCGATTTCTACGCCGTCAACACCGAGGGCACCCGCACCGTCGTGGCCGCCGCCCGCGCCGCCGGGGTGCGACGCCTGGTGCACGTGTCGTCGAACAGCCCGTTCGGCACCAACCCCCAGCCCACCGACCTGTTCCGCAACGACGAGCCCTACCACCCCTACTACGGCTACGGGCGCTCGAAGATGCTGGCTGAACAGGCAGTGTTCGCTGCCGTCGACGACGGCCTCGACGCCAGCATCGTGCGGCCGCCCTGGTTCTACGGCCCCTTCCAGCCACCGCGCCAGACGACGTTCTTCCAGATGGTCCGCGCCGGTCGGTTCCCCGTCATCGCCGGTGGCCACCAGCGTCGATCGATGGTCTACGTCGACAACCTCGTCGACGGTGTGCTCGCCGCCGAACTCGCCCCGCACGCCCGCGGCCGCGGCTACTGGATCGCCGATGCACGGCCCTACGAGGTGACCGAGATCGTCGCCACCGTCGGCCGCGCCCTGCGCGACGAGGGGTTCACAGTGAAAGACGGCGCACTGCGCCTGCCCGCCATCGCCGGACGGATCGCCGAGTTGGGCGACCGACTCATCCAGCGCACCGGCCGATACCAGCAGCAACTGCACGTGCTGGGCGAGATGGACAAGAACATCGCCTGCGACATCAGCGCGGCCCGCACCGAACTCGGCTACGAGCCGGCGGTCGAGCTGTACGAGGGCATGCGCCGCAGCATCCGCTGGTGTGTCGAGCAGGGCCTCGAACTATGACCCGGTCGCTCGTCACGGGCGGCAGCGGCTACTTCGGCTCGTTGCTGGTGCGGCGATTGCAGGCGGCCGGGCACGACGTGCGCGTGCTCGACCTGCACGACGCCGACGACCGACCGGCCGACGTGCAGTTCGTCGCGGGCGACATCCGCGACCGGGCGGCGGTCGAGGCAGCCGTGGCCGATGTCGACCTGGTGTTCCACAACGTGGCCCAGGTGCCCCTCGCCCGCGACCCGCACCTGCTGCGCACCGTCAACGTCGACGGCACCGCCGTGCTGCTGGCCGCCGCCAAACGGGCCGGTGTGGCCAAGGTGGTGCACACCTCGTCGAGCGCCGTGTTCGGTGTACCGGCCGCCAACCCGGTGCTGCCCACCACCGTGCCGTCGCCCGCCGAGGCCTACGGACAGGCGAAACTCGCCGCCGAATGGGCATGCCTCGACGCCGCGGCCCATGGCCTCGACGTGTCGATCGTGCGACCGCGCACCATCCTCGGCCACGGCCGCCTGGGCATCTTCGGCATCCTGTTCGACTGGATCGCCGACGGCGCCGACGTGGTCGTGCTCGGCAAGGGCCACAACCGCTACCAGTTCGTGCACGCCGACGACCTCGCCGAGGTGTGCCTGCTGGCCGCCCTCCGCAGCGGCCCGATGATCGTGAACGCCGGCACCGACCGCTTCGGCACGATGCGCGAATCGCTCGAGTCGCTGTGCCGCCACGCCGGTACCGGGGCCCGGGTGCGCTCGCTGCCCGCGGCCCCCACATCGCTGGCCATGCGCGCCGCGGCGGCACTGCACCTCGCCCCCTTCGCCCCCTACCACTGGATCATGTACTCGAAGTCGATGTGGTTCGACATCGAGCACGCGCGCGTGGCGCTCGGCTGGCAGCCGCGGTACTCGAACGAGGAGATGTTCGCCGCCAGTTACGACTGGTTCATCGCCAACCGTGCCGCCACCACGGCGGCCGGTGCATCGCATCACCGCACGTCGGCCCGCCAGGGTGGCCTCGCCGTGGTGAAGGCGGCGATGAAACTGCTGCCCGGCTGATCAGCGCATCACCTGGGCGTGCAGTGCGCCCAGGATGCCGGTGGCCGACGCGTCCCACGTGAGGGTGCGCGCCCGGGCCAGCGCTGCGTCGGCGAGGTGCTGGCGTCGCCGGTCGTCGAGCAATACGTCGGCCAGCGCATCGCCCAAGCGGTCGAGCGGGGCGAGCACCCCCGTCACGCCGTCGACCACGCTGCTGCGGTGCCCGCGGATGTCGGTGGCCACCGCCGGTGTCGCGCACGCCGCCGCCTCGGTGAGGGTGAGCCCCCAACCCTCGGCCAGCGACGCGCTGGCCACCACCCAGGCCCGCCGGTAGAGCGCCACCAGGTCGTCGTGGGGCACCTGGCCGAGGAACCGGATCCAGCCCGTCGCCCCCAGGCTGGCCACGAGCGTCTCGAGTTCGCTGCGCATCGGCCCCGAACCGACGATGTCGACCTGCAGCGCCGGCACCCTGGCCCGGGCCACGACTGCCGCACGGATCAACTCGTCGAACCGCTTCACCGGGGCGAGACGCCCCACCGCCACGACGAGCGGTTGCTGCGACCGGGCCGCCGCCGGGTCGGGGGCCGGCGCGAACTGGGCACTCACCCCGTTGGGCACCGCCAGCACCCGCTCGGGGCGGAAGCCGAGTTCGAGCAACTCATCGCGGGTGGCATCCGACGGCGTGACCATCTGCGTGCGCCGGTAGAACGGCGGCGCCAGGCGGGCCTCGAGCACACGCCCGAAGGTGGCCAGAGGGCCCGGCAGCATCTGGTCCCACATCGGCCCGTGCACATGGTGCAGGAACGTGATGCGCGGCCGACGGCACCACACGGGCGAGAACCACGGCACCCCGTTCCAGATCTCGACCAGCGCGTCGTAGCGTCCCATCCGGTGGAGCACCTCGCTCGCCATCACCCGAGGGAACACGCTGTAGCGACTGCCTCGGCGGATCACGCGATAGCCGTTGCGCACCGACTCGGCGGGCTGGCCGATCGCGGCCGAGGTTCGGTGCATCACGTCCAGGCCCGCGGCCGCCCAGCGGCGCATGAACTCGTCGGCGTGCACCTCGCTACCGCCTGCGTCGGGGTCGTCGAGGTCGCGCCATGCGATGGTGTGCACGCGGCGCACCCCGCGGCCGATCATCTCGTCGGCGTACTGCTGCAGGGTGGCCATCAGGGTCGCTCGGTGAACTGCGGGCGCCGCTTCTCCAAGAACGCGGCGATCCCCTCCTGCGCGTCGGCGGTGACGGCAGCCGATGCCATCAACTCGACGGCGTACGCGTAGGCCTGGCTCTGGTCGAGGCCCACCTGCGCGTAGAAGCCCTGCTTTCCGAGGGCCTTCGACAGCACGCTTCCCCGGGTGGCCCGGCCGATCAGATCGGCCACGGCGGCATCGAGCTGGTCGTCGGGCACCACGCGGTTCACCAGCCCCCAGTCGGCAGCGGTGTGGGCATCGATCGGGTCGCCCGTGAGTGCCATCTCGAGTGCCCGCTTGCGGCCCACAGTGCGCGCCACCGCCACCAGCGGCGTGTGGCAGAACAGCCCGCCCTTGCCGCCCGGGATGGCGAACGCGGCCGATTCGGCGGCCACCGCCAGGTCGCAGGTGGCGACCAGTTGGCACCCGGCCGCCGTCGCCAGTGCATGCACCCTGGCCACCACGGGCTGCGGGATCGACTGCACCGTGTCCATCATCTCGGTACACACCTCGAACAGATGGCGCACATCGGCCAACGAGGCCCCGGCCATGTCGGCGAAGTTGTGCCCGGCCGAGAACACCGGGCCGTTGGCGGCCAGCACCACACCCAGCGCGTCGCTGTCGCCCACCTCGCGCAGTACGGCGGTCAGCTCGCGCATCACGTCGAGTGCGAGGGCGTTGCGCTTGTCGGGGCGGTCGAGGGTGACGGTGGTGATCGGGCCGTCGGTGCTGACGAGCAGGTGCTGCAAGGCGTTCACCGCACCAGTGTCGCGCGGCAGCAGTGCTCGGGTGGGTACGGGTCACTACAGTCGCTCGTCGTGGCCGATCCCGACGCTTCACTCCCTCGGCCGGTCGGTCGTCGTCCGTACGTCCTCGGTGGCCCCCTGCAGATGCCCAGCCGCGCGGGCTGGCTGAGCGCCCTGGTCCTCGCCGTCGTCGTGGCCATCCCGTTGCGCGGCCTCTACCTGGGCACCGGGTCGTCGATGGAAGAGGGCTTCATGCTCGTCTTCCCGAAGCAGATGCTGCGCGGCGACGTACCCAACGTCGACTTCCTCCACCTCTACGGGCCGGGCTCGCTCCACACACTGATGGGCTGGTACCAGGTGTTCGGCTACACCCTCGAGAGCCAGCGCACGTTCGGGCTCCTGCAGCATCTCGGCATCATCGCCGGGGTGTTCGCCCTCACCAAGCCGTGGGGGCATCGCATCGCGGTCATCGCCTCGGTGGCCGTCACGTTCCTGGTGCTCACCCCCATCGGCCTGTCGGCCCTCGCCTGGGAGGGGGCCGTCGCCCTCGGGGTGTGGAGCGTCGTGTTCGGGGTGCGCGCCATCCACACCGAGGGGCGCGACCGCACGGCCGCATTGCTGGGCGCCGGCGCGCTGGCCGGGTTCGCCCTGTCGTTCCGCCCCGACCTCGTCGTGGCGCTGGGCCTCGCCCACATCGTGGTGCTGTGGCGCCTGCGGGCCTGGCGCGCCCCGCTGGTCGGCGCGCTGATCGGCCTCACGCCGATGTGGATCCATCTCGCCGTGGCCGGTATCGGGCCGGCGTGGCGCGGCATGGTGGTCGAGCCGGTACGCGACCTGCGACCCGGACGCGAGCTGCCCCGACCGCCCAGCTTCGGCAAGGTCGACGGCGCATTGCAGGCCGTGGTGGAGGGCCCGCTCGACGCCCCGTGGTGGCGCTTCCCGGCGCTCAGCGCGAACCACCAACTGTTCTTCTGGTTCTGGTTGGTGGTGCTGCTCGCGCTCGGTGTGCCGCTGGCCACCTGGCTGCTGGTGCGCCGTCACGGGCCATCGCCCGCACGCACCGCATTGTTCGTCGGGTCGCTGTTCGGCCTCGGCATGCTGGGCCAGGCGATGCAGCGCCCCGACAGCACCCACCTCGCCTGGGGGTCGTGCATCACGTTCGCTCTGCTCGTGCCCGTGCTGCGCGAGGTGTCCGCCGTGCGGCGCCCCCGGGTGCCCGAACTGCGGCTCGATCTCGCCGTGGGCGCTGTCGTGGCACTGGCCCTGTTCGTGGTCTGCCCGTTCTACACCTACCGCACCTACCTGCTGTACAGCCGGATGAGCGTGGGCGACCGGCCGCCCGGGTTCGAGGTGTCGCGCGACGACCGGCGCTTCTACTTCGGCAACGAACCACTGCAGCGCGCCAGCCAGGCAGCCATCGACGAACTGGCCGCGTCGAGCACCCCCGGCGAGCGGCTGCTCGTCGGCCCGGCCGACCTGTCGCGCACCATCTACAGCGACGTCGTCTTCTACTACCTGTTCCCCGAGCTCACCCCGGCCACCTACTTCATCGAGATGGATCCGGGCCTCGCCGACCGCGAGGGGTCGAGCCTCGCCGCCGACGTGGCCTCGGCCGACTGGGTGCTGCTCACCAACTTCTGGACCGGCTGGTACGAACCGAACGCGTCGAGCGAGTTCGGCTCCGACGCCCCGAACCAGGTGGTGGCGAACCAGTTCTGCCTGGTGGGCAACTACGAGAACGCCCTGGTGCTGCTGTACCGCCGCTGCGCGCAGGGCGACGGGGTCAGCCCGGCCGGTATCGGAATCGGCGCCGAACGCCGCGCCTCGTTGGAAGCCGAACTGGCTGAAGCAGCCGCCCGCGGCGACTGACCCTGCACCCGACGCGTCGACTCAGCCGAGGGGCAGGCGGCGCCACACGGGGCCGGGCAGGTGGCGCAGCACCATGAACACCCACCGCAAGATGCCGGGTGCCCACACCAGACGGCGGCCCGAGCGCAGTGCCCGCACGGTCACGGCAGCCACTGCCTCGGGGGTAGTGGCGAACGGTGCCGCCTTCATACCCGTGGTCATCTTCGAGTGCACGAACCCCGGGCGCACCACCAGCACCCGAGCGCCCGACCCGTCGAGATGATCGCCCAGGCCCTGGGCGAACCCGTCGAGACCCGCCTTGGTGGCGCCGTACACGAAGTTGGCCTTGCGCACCCGCTCGCCCGCCACGCTGCTCAATACCACCAGCGACCCGTGCCCCTGGCGACGCAGCCGGTTGGCCACGGCGATCGACGCCGACACCCCGCCGGTCATGTTCACGTGGGTGAGCGCCGCAGCGGCCTCGGGGTCGGCGGCCAGCGCGTCGGCATCGCCGAGCTGACCGAAGGCCAGCACCACCACGTCGAGGTCGCCATGCTTCGCAGCGATCGACTCGACGACCGCCGCATGCGTACCGGTGTCGGCCGCGTCGAAGTGCACCACGTCGACCGTCACCGTGCCGTCGCGCAACGACGCCGCCATCTCCTCACCGCGATCGACGTCGCGGCAGGCCAGCACGATGGTGCGCGTGACGGGGCTCACCAGCGCCCGGGCGATGGCCACGCCGATCTCGCTCGTGCCGCCCAGCACGGTGATGGTCTGCGGCTGTCCGAATGCGTTCTGCACTGCTTCTCCCGAAGATCGCGTCAGTCGGCGGCCAACAGCAGCCGCCGGCCGAGATCGCTCTGCCACCCCTGCAGCGGGTCGACCCGCCGGCGCACGGCCTGCCACTCGGCCAGGCGAGGGTAGCCGCGCCGCACCGTCTCGGGGGTGGTGTGGGCATCTTTGGCGAAGTAGTTGCGGCCACCGGCGTCGAGCACCATCGTGTCGAGCCGGTGCAGCAGCGTGCCGAGGCCCTGCCCGCCGGCAGGCATGTCGAGCGCCAGCGTCCAGCCCGGCTGGGGGAAGCTGAGCGGTGCCGGGTTGGCGGCGCCGAAGCGCTTCAGCACGGCGAGGAAACTCGCCACCCCGGCTGCCGACAGCTGCTCGATAATGCGCCGCATCACGTCTTCCTGCCCGAACGGCACCACGCACTGGTACTGCACCAGGCCGGGCCGGCCGTACAGCCGGTTCCAGTCGCCCACCATATCGAGCGGGTGGAAGTAGGCGCCGATCTCCTGGATCTCGCCCACCCGCGAACGCGGTGTCTTGCGGAACCAGAACTCGTTGAACGCGGCCACCGTCGCGTGGTTCAGCACACCCGGACGCGGCACCAGCGGTGGCACCGACAGCAACTGCCGCGGACCGTACGCGAGTGGGTCGGCCTGCAACCGCAGCGGCAGTTCGTCGAACCGGGCATGGTCGCCCCGGGTGAGTGCACTGCGGCCGAGCTGGCGCCCCTTCGCGGCGAGGTCGATCCAGGCGACGCTGTAACGATGGGCCTCGTCGCCCTCGCTCATCGTCGCGAACAGCGCGTCGAGGTCGGCGACACGCTGGGTGTCGACCGACATCCGGCTGGTCTCGATACGCAGCAGGCGGATCGTCGCCGACAGCACGATGCCGGTGAGGCCCATTCCGCCGAACGTGGCCCAGAACAGCTCGGCGTCGTTCGTCGGCGACACCGTCGCCACACTGCCGTCGGCCAACTGCAACGTGAGCTGCTCGACATGGTTGGCGAACGAGCCGTCGACATGATGGTTCTTGCCATGGATGTCGCTGGCGATGGCGCCGCCGATGGTGACGAAGCGCGTGCCCGGGGTGACCGGCACGAACCAGCCCCGTGGCACGATCACCCGCATCAGGTCGTCGAGGCTCGCCCCGGCTCCGACGGTGACCAGCCCGGCTGCAGCGTCGAGCACAGCATCGGATGCGCTGCCCTGCAGGCGCAGCACCAGCCCACCGCCGTTCTGCGCCGCGTCGCCGTAGCTGCGGCCGAGGCCACGCACCAACGCCCCGCGGTCGCCCGCCTCTTTCACAGTGGCGGCCACTTCCGAACGGAGTACGTCGACGACCTCGGCCACCGTGGGGTTCGTCCGACCCCACCCGCTGAGTGCCCTGCGTGCCACGGCTACGAGGCTAGTAGGGCCACTCGGGTTCGCGGCCGGTGATGCGGCGCAGCAGCCCACCCAGACGCAGGGTGAGCAGCACTTTCAGGCCGACGTTCTTCACGAACCAGGGCACCTGGGCGAGTTGGCGCAACGCGTTCATCACCCGTGCCGCCACGCCCGGTTCGAGGTCGGCCCGGTACTCGGCCAGCGACCGGGCACGCCCGACGTAGCGGAACCGCGACCCGAACACCAGCGCCCGACCGATCGCCAGCGTCACCCCCACCGACGAGAACGAGTCGTGGATCAGCAACGTGCCACCCGGCTTCACCCGCGCCCCCCAGTCGCGGATGTCGGCCAGCGCCGGCGCATAGCGGTGCGCGCCGTCGACGTACAGCACGGCCAGATCACCCGTCACCTCACCGTGGGCGACGTCGCTGAACGCACGGATGTGCCGCACCCGCTCGCTCACCCCGGCGGCCGCCAGGTTGGCGTTGAACATCTCGTGGTCGTCGGCCGCGGCGTCGGCGAACCCTTCGATCTCCTGCGGTCCGCGGTCGTTGCCCGCGTGCGGATCGATCGCCACGACGGCCACCCCGTCGGGTGTCGCCGACGCGAGCACGATCGTGCTGCGTCCCCGGAAGCTGCCGATCTCGACGATCTGCTCACCCGCCGTGGTGCGTGCCGCCGCCCCGTACAGCCGGCGCGCCTGATCCGACGACATCCAGCCGTCGACATCGGCGACCGCCGCGATCACCTCGTCGTAGGTCTTCAGTGCCATCGATCCTCCCCGCACCTGACGCCGTCAGACATACACACCCAACCCGAACACGACCACCCACACCAGACCCAGCACCTGCAAGGTGCGGTCCGACGCGAAGATCTCCTCGGGGGCCGCACCGTGCCCCTGCTCGATGATCAGCGTGTAGCGCAGCAACGCGGTGGCCATCGGCACGATCGACAGTTCGTAGAACGGCCAGGTCGTTCCCGCCAACTCCTTGGTGTCGAATGCCCAGATGCAGTACGACACGAGTGCCGCGCCACAACTGACCGACAGCACGGTGCGCAGGAAGTCGAGCGAGTACTCCTCGAGCGTCGAGCGCACCGACCCCTCGTCGCCCAGTTCACGCAGCTCGGCATAGCGCTTGCCGGCGACGATGAACAGCGACCCGAACGAGGTGGTGAGCAGGAACCAGGTGCTCATCGGCACATCGGTGCCCACCGCACCGGCGATGGCGCGCAGCACGAAGCCCGATGCCACGGTCACCAGGTCGACCACAGCGATGTGCTTCAGCACACTGCTGTACATCGAGGTGGTCACGACGTAGATGGCGAGCACGATGGCCGTCTGCCACTGCGGCACCGCCGACAGGGCGATACCGCCCACCAGCAGCACCGTCCCCACCACCCGGGCGAGGCCGATGGGCACGGTACCGCTGGCGATCGGCCGGTACCGCTTGGTGGGGTGCCGCCGATCGGACTCGACGTCGAGCAGATCGTTCCAGTAGTAGGTGCCGCTGCTCACCATGCAGAACGCGACGAACACCACCAGCGCCCGCCACAGCGACGAGCCGTTGTCGAGCACACCGGCGGCTCCGGGAGCGGCGAACACCAGCAGGTTCTTCGCCCACTGCTTGGGGCGAGCCTGCTTCAGCAGCGCACGGCCGAGCGACGAGTTCATCGGGCCTCCCCTGCCGGTGCTGCCTGCACCGTCGTACCGTGTACCCACACCGGGTGATGCGCCATCGCCAGCAACTCGCGGTCGCCGCGGCTGTCGCCGTAGGCCCACACCTCGGCGTCGGCCACCCCGTTCGCGCTCAGCCAGCCACGAAGACGCCGGGCCTTCTCGCCGGCACGGCAGTTGGGCCCGTCGAGCGCTGCCAGGTACCGACCGTCGCGCTGGGCCACATCCGTGCACAGCACATCGCCCACGCCCAATCGCGCCGCGAGTGGTTCGAGATACGGCCGCAACGAGGCCGACACCAGCACGGTGCGGTGCCCGCGTTCTTGGTGCCAGCGAAGCCTGGCCACGGTGTCGGGCCGCAACATCGTGGCGGCCACCGTGTCGGCGAAACCATGGCCCTGCTGGGCCACCGTCGCCACCTCGCGCCCGGCGAACACCCCGCCCACCACGACGGCCTTCAGCCGGTCGCGGTCGCGGCGCAGTGCACCACCTGCGGTGGCGAGCGGGTGCTTGGCGAACGCGGCCGCCACACCCAGCCGACCCGCCACCAGTTCCAGGAACGGGCGCACGCAGTCGCGCACGGTCAGCGTGCCGTCGACGTCGAAGGCCGCCACCACATCGGCCGACGTGCTCACCGCAACTCCTCGAGCATCTGCCAGTAGTCGGGCCAACTCTTCGACACCACACCCGGATCGTCGATCTCCACACCGTCGGCCACCAGGCCGAGCAGGGCGAAGGCCATCGCCAGGCGGTGGTCGTGATGGGTGTGCAGCACCGCCGCCGAGGGTGGGCCGGGCTGCACCACCAGCCCGTCGTCGGTCTCGGTGGCCCGCACCCCCGCCCGGCGCAGCTCGGCGCACAGGTCGCCCAGCCGGTCGCTCTCCTTGGCACGGATGAAGCCCACCCCGCGGATCGTGGTGGACGTGGTGGCGAATGCGGCGACGACGGCCAGGGTGGGCACCAGATCGCTCATGTCGACCATGTCGATGTCGAGGCCGCGCAGCGGGCCCTCGCGGGTGACGGTGGTGCCCGTTGCGTTCTGCACCACCTCGCAGCCCATGTCCGACAACACCTCGACGAACCGGGCGTCGCCCTGCAGCGCAGCGGCGGTGAGGCCGGGCACGTGCACGGTGCCACCCGCCACGGCGGCGGCGGCGAGCGGATAACTGGCCGAACTGGCATCGGGCTCGACCACGTAGTCGGTGGGCGCATACCGACCCGCCGGCACCACCACCTCGTCGTCGCTCACCATCACACCGCTCACTCCGAACGACGCCATCACCGCCGCCGTGATGCCCACGTACGAGCGCGACACGAGCGGTGTCGTGAGCCGCAGACGCAACCCGCCGGACAGGTAGGGGCCCACCAGCATGAGCGCCGTGATGTACTGGCTGCTCACGTCGCCGCGGATCGACAGCGGCTCGCCCGACCGGCCGCCGATGGGGCCGCGCACCGTGACGGGCAGATGCCCCCACTCGCCTGCAGCGCGCACATCGGCGCCCAGCTCGACGAGCGCATCGTGCAGCGGCGCCATCGGCCGCCGCCGCAGCGCCGCCTCACCGTCGACGGTGATATCGCTCGAACCCAGGGCGGCCAGCGCGGTGACGAAGCGCGACGTGGTGCCCGCCAGCCGCGTGGACAGCACATGCGACCCCGGGGCGAACACCCCACCGGTGCCCTCCACGGTGACGACATCGTCGTCGGCATCGGCAAAGGCACAGCCGACGCCCAGCACGCCGAGGCAGTCGAGCATGGCCGCCGTGTCGTCGCCGGGTGCGATCCCGCGCAGCACCGAACGCCCCGACGCCAGAGCGGCACACACCAGCGCCCGGTTGGCGATGCTCTTCGAACCCGGCACGCGCACGGTGGCGTCGACCGGCCCGTCGAGCGGCTGGACGCAGTAGGTGGTCATGCCAACCGCTGCACGGCAGGCCGGTAGCCGCGCGCCATCAGCCCACCGCGATACATCTCGCCAATCGCCGCGTCGACCAGCACCACGGCCACACCACGGGTGCCCTCCACGTTGTGCACCACCTCGAAGCTCTCGATGTTCACACCCAACTCGGCAGCCAGGGTGAAGATCTCGGCAGCCGATCCCGGCCGGTCGAGGATGGGGATGCGCACCTCGGCCAGTTCGGCCGGGTGGTTGGCGCGTACCGGCAGGTTGGCGCGGGCCTCGCGGGCGCGCTGCAACCGGGCCTGCAACCCCTCGCGGTCGTTGGCCGCCACCACCGTGCGCATCTCGCCGAGTCCGTCGATCAAGCCGTCGAGCGCCGACAGGATGGCGCTGCGGTTCTCGGCACAGATGTCGAGCCAGATCGCCGGGTGCCCCGACGCGATCCGGGTCATGTCGCGGAACCCACCGGCGGCCAGCCGCAGCAGCGCCGCGTGTTCCTCGGCCCGCGAACTGGCCAGTCCCATCAGCGTGGCCGCAGCGAGATGCGGCACATGGCTGATCACGGCCACCACCTGGTCGTGCCGGGCTGCGGGCAGCGCCACCACCTCAGCGCCCAGTTCGGCCACCACGGCGGCAACCGCGGCGAAGGTCGAGTCGGCGGTGGCGGCCGACGGGGTGAGTACCCAGGTGGCGCCCATGAACATCGAACCGTCGGCCCCGTCGAGCCCCTCGAGTTCGCTGCCGGCCATCGGGTGCCCGCCGACGAACCGCGGATCGTCGATCGCGTCGACCACCCCGGCTTTCACGCTGCCCACATCGGTCACCACGCCGCGAGTGGCGGCGAGCGCGATCGCAGCCTGGTCGGCCAGCGACAGCACCGGCGTCGCCACGAACGTGATGTCGGCGTCGGGGTCGAGGCCGCTGGCCGAGATGATGCCCATCGCCAGCGCCCGCTCCACACGGGCCGGGTCGCGGTCGGTGCCCGTCACGGTCCAGCCGCGTTCGGTGAGGCCGAGCGCGATCGACCCGCCGATGAGGCCCAGACCCGATACCGAGGCGCGACGGTGCCCGGGCGCGGCAACGGGTTCGTCGGGGGCAGGCACCACGGGCACCGAATCTACCGGTGCTGCCCGGCGCCGACCGTCTCGACGAGCACCTTCACCTCGTGCGCGGTGAGCGGTCGCCAGGCACCCGGTCGCAAGGTGCGGTCGCTCAGCGAACCGATGCGCACCCGCACCAGGCGCCGCACCGGATGGCCGATCGCCTCGCACATCCGGCGTACCTGCCGGTTCCGGCCCTCGTGGATGGTGATCCGCAGCACGCCCGGCGACGGCTGCGACACCTGTGCCGGGGCGGTCACGCCGTCGTCGAGTTCCACACCGGTGCGCAGCGCGCGCAGCCCTCCGGCCGACACTGCGCCTCCGTCGACATCGACCAGGTACTCCTTGTCCACCCCGTGACTGGGATGGGTGAGCCACTGGGCCAGTTCGCCGTCGTTGGTGAGCAGCAGCAGCCCCTCGGTGTCGAGGTCGAGCCGGCCGACCGGGAACACGCGCGGCTCACGGGGCACCATGTCGATCACCGTCGGGCGGCCGTGGGTGTCGCTCGCCGTGGTCACCACACCGGTGGGCTTGTTCAACAGGTAGTAGACGAGCCCCGGGCGCACCCCCACCGGCACGCCGTCGACCTCCACCCGGTCGTGGTCGGGCTCGACGCGTCGCCCGAGCACGGCGACCTCACCGTTCACCGTCACCCGGCCCGCAGCGATCAGGTCCTCGCACACCCGCCTGCTGCCCCAGCCGCACGCGGCCAGCACCTTCTGCAGTCGTTCGCCCTGCGGCAGAGCGGCCGAGCGGGCGGCCATCTGCTCCCACAGCGGGGGTTCGGGGCGCCGGTCGTCGCTCACGCCGAGGCGTCGGGCTGTGCAGGCGGGATCACCGGTTCGACACGCAGGCCCTGCTCGAGTGCCTCGACCACCTCGGCGCCGGGAACGAACTCGGCGATCGGCGGCAGGTCGGTCAACGACGCGAGGCCCAGCTTCTCGAGGAACTGCTGGGTGGTACCGAACAGCACCGCCTGCCCGGGGCCGCTGTCGCGCGCCACCTCGGCGATGTAGCCACGTGCCTGCAGGGTGCGCAGCACGCCGTCGGGGTCGACACCGCGGATCGATGCCACCTGGGCACGCGAGATCGGCTGCTTGTAGGCCACGATCGCCAGCGTCTCGAGCGCAGCGCCGCTCAACCGGGCCCGTTGGCCGTCGAGCAGGAACCGTTCGACATAGGGCGACAGGTCGCCGGCGGTCTGGTAGCGGTAGCCACCGGCGACGTGCACCAACTCGAACCCGTGCCCGGCTTCGACATAGCTCGCCGCCAGTTCCTGGCAGAGGTGTTCGATGGTGTGCACCGGTAACTCCAGCAACTGGGCGAGCAGCTCGGCGGGCACCGGCTCGACCGCCACCAGCACGATCGCCTCGATGGCGCGTACCGACTCGGCGTCGGGCACGCCCGGCACACGCGTCGCGCCCGGTTCGGGCAGCAACGGTTCGGGCAGGAGCGGTTCGGGCTGGTCGGTCATCGTGGTCCTGGGGTGCAGTCGGGGCGGGTCAGCCGTCGTAGTCGTCGATCGCCGTCGAGGCCTCGTCGGCATCGACGCTCAGGCCGTTCCAGACGATGTCGATGTCGCCGAATCGTTCGGCCTGGTCGAGGTCGACCGCGCCCTGCTTGAACAACTCGAGCAGGGCGAGGAACCTCACGATCACCTCGAGCCGTTCGACGAGGCCGCTGGTGAGCCGAGCGAACGAGATGCGTCCGGCCCGCGGCAGTTCGTCGATCAGCTCGGCCATCGCGTCGGCGACGCTGATGCGGATGGGGGCCACGTGGAACAGGTCGATCCGTGGCACGGGCTTGGGGGTGATCACCCGCAGGTAGGCGGCCTGCAGGCGGCGCGGGTGGGTGCCCTCGAGCAGATCGGGCACCAGCGCAGCGAACCGCTCGTCGGGCCCGGTCTGGCGCGGGAAACTGCGGTCGGCCTCGTCGGCGAGGCGCGAGAACACCGACGCGACGTCCTTGAACGTCTTGCACTCCAGCAGGCGGGCCAGCAGCAGGTCGCGCTCTTCCCACAGCGCCAGCTCGTCGTCGAGGTCGACATCGTCGCGGCCGGGCAGCAGTCGGCGCGCCTTCAGTTCCACGAGCGTCGAGGCGATCATCAAGAACTCGGTGGCCACGTCGAGGTCGATCGACTGCATCCGCTCGACCTCGGCGAGGTAGGCATCGACGATGCGGGCCAGCGACACTTCGTAGATGTCGACCTGTTCTTTCAAGATGAGGTGGAGCAGCAGGTCGAACGGGCCCTCGTAGACAGGGGTGGCCACCTCGAACGACATGGCTCAAAACTACCCCCGACGAACCGTGGCGAGTCGATAGCGTTGCCCGCCGTGACCCGTGTGCTGTCCTGCATCCAACCCACCGGCGACGTCCACCTGGGCAATTACCTCGGGGCGCTGCGCAACTGGGTGACCGGCCAGTACGAGTGCGACGCCTTCCACGGCATCGTCGACCTGCACGCCCTCACCGTCACCGACCGGCCCGGTGTGCTGGGCGACGCCACCGTCACCCTGGCCGCGATGCTGTTCGCGGTCGGCCTCGAACCCGAGCAGGCCACCGTGTTCGTGCAGAGCCATGTGCCCGAGCACTCGCAGCTGGCCTGGGTGATGGAGTGCACGGTCAGTTACGGCGAGCTCAGCCGGATGACCCAGTTCAAGGACAAGTCGGCCAAGCGCGAGGGCGACTTCATCTCCGCCGGCCTGTTCACCTATCCGGCGCTGCAGGCAGCCGACATCCTGCTGTACGACGCCGACGAGGTGCCGGTGGGCGACGACCAGCGCCAGCACGTCGAGATCACCCGCGACATAGCCATCCGCTTCAACACCCGCTTCGGCGACACGTTCACCGTGCCCAAGGCCGTGCACCCCAAGGCCGGTGCCCGGGTGATGGATCTGCAGGACCCCACGTCGAAGATGTCGAAGTCGGCCGGCAGCGACGCGGGGCTGGTGTACCTGCTCGACGACCCCGCCGCCATCGCCAAGAAGTTCAAGCGGGCCGTCACCGACAGCGACAGCGAGGTGCGCTACGACCGGGCGGCCAAGCCCGGCGTGTCGAACCTGCTCGACATCCTGTCGGCCTGCACCGGCGACACCCCCGAAACCCTGGCCGAGCGCTACACCCAGTACGGCCCGTTGAAGGCCGACACCGGTGACGCCGTCGTCGAACTGGTGCGTCCCATCCAGGCCCGCTACCACGCCCTCATGGACGACCGCGGCGAGCTCACCCGCCTGCTGCGCGTCGGCGCCGACAAAGCCGGTGCCGTGGCCCGCGCCACCCTGCAGCGCGCGTACGACCACATCGGCCTCCTCCCCCGCTGACGCATCCGCCGATCGGGTCCCGGCGTCAGATGTCGTCGGCGGCGCGCAGATCGGCGAACGCATCGCCGCTCCCCCGCACCAACGCCACGGTCACCGGGTCGCTCCCGGCCGCCTCGAGCAACTCGGCCCCGATGCGCTCGTGATCGTGATAGCGCCGGAAGCGGTCGGTTCGTGGCCCCACCACCGTGGCCACCACCCTCGCCAGCGTTCCCAGCCCGGCATCGATCTTGCCCACGTCGTGCAGTAACGCGCCCGCCATCTCGGCCCGCGTCGCCGACGAGCGGCGATCGGCGAAGCGCCGGGCCACCAGCACGGCGTGGCGCCGATCGGCCACCGCCAACTGCTGCCACAGCGCCCACTCGCCGTCGGCCAGCCAGCCGCGCACCCAACCCTCGTCGGCGGCCGACGGCGGCCGACGCGACAGCGACCCCACGAACCGACGGACGAGATGAGCCGGGCTCGCCATCAACGCCCCCGCGCCCGCGGGTGGGCGTCGCGGTACACCGCCACCAACCGCTCCTGGCTCACCTTGGTGTACACCTGTGTGGTCGACACCGAGGCATGGCCCAGCAGTTCCTGCACGATGCGCAGATCGGCCCCGTGGTCGAGCAGATGTGTCGCGCACGAATGCCGCAACACGTGCGGCGACAGGTGCTCCGCAGGGATCCCTGCCCGTTCGCCGTAGCGCTTCACCACGGCCCACGCCAACTGGCGGCTCATCCGGGCACCGCGCTGATTCAGGAACACCGCCTCGGCATCGCCACGACGTGCCCACCGGTCGGGTTCGAGATGGGTACGACCCGACGGGCCGAGCCACTCGGCCAGCGCAGTTGCCGCCACCCGTACGAACGGCACCAGACGCTCCTTCGAACCCTTGCCGTACAGGCGCGCGGTTCGGCTCTCGAGGTCGACATCACCGATCGACAGCCCGCACAGCTCACTGATACGCGCCCCGGTGGCGTAGAGGAACTCCAGCATCGCCCGGTCGCGGCGACTCACCGGGTCGGTGCCGTGCGCTGCGTCGAGCAGGCTCGCCACCTGTGCCTCGCTGAGCGGTTTGGGGATACCGGCGGGCACCTTCACACCGTCGAGGTCGGAGGTCGGGTCGTCGGCCCGGTAGCCCTCGTCGACGGCGAACCGGTGGAGCATCCGCATCGCGGCCACCTGCCGGGCCACACTCGCCGGCGCCGCCTGCTGACGACGTATCGCGATGTACCGCTCGAGGTCGGCTCCGCTCACCGTCGACAGAGCGCGTCCGTCGTCGGCCAGCCACGCGGTGTAGACCAGCAGGTCGCGCCGGTACGCCGCCAGGGTGTTCGCCGACCGGCCGCGTTCGGTGAGCAGCCACGACAAGAACTCCTCCACCTCGATCGGCAGGTCGCGCGCGACCATCGTCATCAGCCCGGCGACAGGCGGGCCGTGTCGCCGCGGCGCAGTTGCCGGTCGACGAGCAACAGACCGATGATCGTCTTGGCATCGCGGATCTCGCCCGCCTCGACCATCGCCAGTGCATCGGCCAGCGGCAGGTGCACCACCTCCGAGTGCGCCTCCTCGGGCCCGTGGGTCGACCGTTCCACCACCGTCAACTCGGTGGCGAGGAAGAGATGCAGCACCGAGTTGGTCATCCCGGCCGAGGGGTAGAACGCGTGGAGCGGCACCAGCTGTCCGGCCACCAGACCCACTTCCTCCACCAACTCGCGCGCCGCGGTCACCACCGTCGGCTCGTCGGGCACGTCGCGCATCCCGGCCGGTATCTCGAGCACCAGTTCATCGAACGGCGCCCGGTACTGACGAACCAGCACCACCGACGGGCTTCCCTCGGCGTCGAACAGCAGCGGCACGGCCGCCACCGCACCCGGCGAGCGGACGACGTCGCGTTCGAACACTTCACCGTCGGGCGACTCGAAGCGGGCCACCGCGACATGCCAGATGTGCCCCTGGTGGACCAGGCGGTCGTCGACGTGGCGGAACCCGCTCACGCCACCGACGACGGTGTGGCCGGCTGGTCGATGACGACCAACCGCGGCGCCTTCGCCTCGTGGCGGGCCAGTGCAGCGCCGACCAGATCGCGGAACAGCGGATGCGGCCGATCGGGACGGCTCTTGAACTCGGGGTGTGCCTGGGTGGCCACCCAGAACGGGTGGTCGTCGAGCTCGATGAACTCGACCAGACGGCGGTCGGGCGACACGCCGCTGCAGCGCAGTCCGGCCGCTTCGAGCTTCGGCTTCAACTGTGCGCTCAACTCGTAGCGATGGCGGTGGCGCTCCGACACGACGGGCTCGCCGTAGGCCTGCGCCACGCGGGTACCGGGTTCGAGGATCGCGTAGAACGCACCGAGGCGCTGCGTACCGCCCTTGTCGGTGACGTCGCGCTGGTCGTGCATCAGGTCGATCACCGGATATGGCGTGTTCGGGTTCATCTCGGTCGAGTTGGCGTCGGTCATGCCCAACACGTTGCGGCAGAACTCGATCGTCATGGCCTGCAGGCCGAGGCACAACCCGAGGCACGGGATGTCGTGCTCGCGCGCATAGCCGGCCGCGGCGATCTTGCCCTCGAACCCTCGCTCGCCGAACCCACCGGGGATGACGATGCCGTCGAGGTCGGCCAGGCGGCCCGCCACCAGCAGGCCCTCCACCTCCTCGGCCTGGATCCAGTCGATCTCCACCTTGGCGCCGTGGTGGAACCCGGCGTGCTTCAGGCTCTCGACCACCGACAGGTAGGCGTCCTGCAGATCGATGTACTTGCCGATCAGGCCGATCTTCACCGGCCGGGTGGCGGCCTCGACCTTGTCGACGAGCTGCTGCCACGGCGCCAGGTCGATCGGGGCGTCGATGCGCAACACGTCGCACACCACGTCGTCGAGGCCCTCGTCGTGGAGGATGAGCGGCAGCTCGTAGATGTTGCGCGCATCGGCTGCGTTCACGACTGCCTTCACGTCGACATCGCAGAGCCCCGAGATCTTGCGCTTCAGGCTGTCCGACAACGGCTCTTCGCTACGGCACACGATCACGTCGGGTTGGATACCGCGACTACGCAGTTCGGTGACCGAGTGCTGGGTGGGCTTGGTCTTCTGCTCGCCGCTCGGCCCGATGAACGGCACCAGCGTGACGTGGATGTAGCACACGTTGTCGCGGCCCGCTTCCTTGCGGTACTGGCGGATGGCCTCGAGGAACGGGAGGATCTCGATGTCGCCCACGGTGCCGCCCACCTCGGTGATCACCACGTCGACGTCGTCGGTGGCGAGTCGGCGGATGCGGCGCTTGATCTCGTCGGTGATGTGCGGGATGACCTGCACGGTCTTGCCCAGGTAGTCGCCACGACGCTCGGCAGCGAGCACCGCCTGGTAGATCGAGCCGGTGGTGGCGTTCGAGTTGCGGCTGAGGTTCTCGTCGATGAACCGCTCGTAGTGGCCGAGGTCGAGGTCGGTCTCGCCGCCGTCGTCGGTGACGAACACCTCGCCGTGTTCGAAGGGGTTCATCGTCCCCGGGTCGACGTTGATGTACGGGTCGAGTTTCTGCATCGTCACCCGCAGCCCACGCATCTTCAGCAGGCGACCCAACGACGATCCGGTGAGGCCCTTGCCCAGCGAGGAGGCGACGCCCCCGGTCACGAACACGTGCTTGGGCATCTGCGCTTCCTCCGTCTCAGCCGACCTGACAACGGGATGTCAGGGTATCGCGGCGCACGAGCCGATCGCGCGGATGGTCTGCCATGCCGTCGTCGACCCGATGGGTCACCGTACGCGCCGCTCGGGCAGGCTGCCCAGTCGGTCGAACCAGCGCAGTGGCGCAACGGCGTCGATCACCCGGCTGAAGCTCACCCGCTCGCTCGCCAGGTTCAGCAGCACCATCACCACGAGGGCGACCCATTCGCCGGTCGCGCCGAGCGCCACCACGAACGCCCACCCCACGGCGGCCCCCAGCACGTTGGCGCCGGTGTCGCCCAACATGCACTGCTCGCGCAGATCGGGCCACAACATGGCGAGGCCCGCGCCCAGCACGACCAGCGGCCCCGTGAGCGCCCAACCCAGCCCGCCGAACGCCACGGCCACCACACCGCCGACGAGCGACATCTTCACCACCCGACCGGGGGCCCGGTCGAACAGGTTCGCCACGTTCGCCGTCGCCGCGATCAACAGACCACCCCGCACCGAGTCGACCAGGTCGCCCTGCACGGCGAGCACACCGAACAGCACACCCCACACCAACTTCACCAGCCCCGAGGTCACCTGGCCGTGGCGGAGGGCGCCGAGGTGCCCGGCGAACCCCTTCACCGTCGTGTCGCCGGCCAGATCGTCGAACAGGCCGATGAGGGCGAACCCGATGGTGGCGCCGCCCAGCACCGTCGCGCCCCGAGCGGCCTCGGTGCCGTCGATGCCGCCGTACCGTTCGGCGAGCGCGAACAGCACCTGCACCAGCACCACCCCGAGGGCGATGGCCAGGCCAGCCGCCACGGGCAGTCGATGACCCCGGTAGTTCGTGCGCTGCAGCGCTTCGGTTCGGGCGAACGGGCCACGCAGCCCCTGCCACAGCAGCGCCGTACCTCCTGCGCCCGCGGCGACGGCCACGAGCCCGATCATGGCGCCACCTGCTCGCTCTCCCGTCGATCGGGCACCGGCACGAGCGCAGCGAGCAGCCACGGCACCCCCACCGCCAACATCACCGCAGGCACGGCGATCCCGCTGTCGTTCAGGGCCAGACCGAGCACCGCCACGGTGCCGAAGCCTGCCAGAAACGCGCGGCACCCGGGGCGGGGGGCGAGCAGGCGGGCGAGATCGGCCCTGCGCCGCCATGCGTACAGCGCTCCGGCGAGGGTGACGGCCACACCGAGTGCCGGGAACACGCTGGCCGTGAACAGGTCGATGTTGCCCTGCATCTTTCGGCGCACGATCGTGCCGGCCTCACCGTCGAGCACGCGGCCGACGAAGCGGCCGAGGTGTGTCTGC
Source organism: Acidimicrobiaceae bacterium (assembly GCA_040380855.1). Classification (GTDB taxonomy): domain Bacteria; phylum Actinomycetota; class Acidimicrobiia; order Acidimicrobiales; family Ilumatobacteraceae; genus VFMC01. Next base: position 85,544 of record JBEIIG010000005.1, read on the forward strand.
TGCGACGCCGGACGGGCGTGGTCGACCAGTGCGAGCACCACCACCAGTCCGATCGTGCCGAGGCCCACCAGGCCCAACCGCTTCCAGCCGATGCGTCGCCCGGTGGCCACCGCGTACGCGACGGCGAAGCACGGCACCACGGCCAACGTGCCACCCAGATCACTGCCGAACCGGGGTGCAGCAACGACGATCGCCGTCACCGCGCCCACCACTGCGATCCAGCCGCCTGCCCACCCGCCGGCGGTGGTCGCCGACCGGTCGTGCGACGCCGACCGTGCGCACGCAGTCGCCAGCGCAGCGGCAGCCAGCAGGCCGAACGCCACGTTGCCGAGTCCCTGGAACCTGCCCGCCACCGTCGGCGTGTACCCGAGGGGAGTGTTGATCTGCAGGCGACCGCCGGTGACGAGATCGACGACGAGCACCAGCCACAGCAGGCCGGCGAGCAGGTCGATCGACGTGTAGGGCGTGGCCTGGGCGGCTCCGGCCACGATCATCGCCAACGCTGCTGCAGCCACCACGACCAGCACCACGTACACCCACAGCGGGAGCATGTGATAGTCGGTGAGGCCCGACACGAACGCGATGGTCGGTAGCGCTGCGCTGAGCGCGCCCACCACACGCGCCCGGCGGATCTGACCGCGCCACCACAACAGGATGCACGCGATCACACCGATCGTGATCGACCACACCACCGGCGCGATCGCTCGGTCGCGGAACGCCACCCGGTCGGCCAGGTCGGCGAGTTCCTGCACCCGCAGCGGCGTGTCGGCCACTGCTGCGGCCCGTTCACCCGGCGTACCGTTCATCGAATCCGGTGGCTCGAGACCGAGCACTGCCAGCATCGTCGGGGCGAGATCGTTGAGGGTGAGGTACCCGGCGCGCCGCGTCGACGGACTCTGCAGCGCGGCATGGCCGGTGGTTCCGGCATCGCGCCACGCGACCACCGTCACCTCGGCACCGTCGTCGACCGCCATCGGAGCGACCAGCAGCACCGCCGCATCGCCGGGCACCTGCCAGCCGCCCACTGCAGCGTCGAACGACTCGACGGCTGCCACTCGCTCGGCTGCGGTCCCTCCGATCTGCAGCCCGCGCCACTCCACGAGGGTCACATCGGCATCGAACCGAGCGGTGTCCGGCGCGCCGTAGGCATCGACGCATCCCGTGCTGTCCATCAGCGCAGCAAGCGCCTCGCCTCCGCCGAACACTGCAGTCGTCAGCCCTGCGTTGCGCAGCGTGTCGCCGAGCGCTCCGGGCGCTGCGCCGGTCAGGTCGCGATCGGTGCCGTCGGCGAGCGAGTCGAGCAACGCGATACTGCAGCCGTCGCGCACGTCGGCTGTCGGCTGGCCACTCGGTTCGAGCCGGTTCCCGGCACCCAGCGATGCATATCCCTCGATCAACGACGTCTGCGTGCCGATGGCCCGCACGCTCAGCAGCGCCGTGTCGCCGATCAGCGCGTCGACGTGCGGCGTGTCGACGGCGTCGAGGTCCTGCCACCGCAGACCTGGTGCACTCACCACCACCACCCGAGCGGTGCGACCGAGTGGCTCAGCCGGGTCGGCCGCTCTGATCCCCGCCCACCCGAGTGCGATCACGAGCGCGACCGTCGCCGCAGCGGCCGTCCAGCCGGCACGCAGGACACGTCCGCGCTGCGGCCGATCAGTCACTACCGCCCGCCCGTCCCAGCAGGTTGCGGGGGCGCAGGCCGGCAAAGACGCCGATGCACAACACGAACACGACCAGACCGACAGCGCCGGCGGCGATGATGGCGAGCAACGACGGCCAGCGCGAGTGGTCGAACCGACTTGCCAGGAGGAACATCGCCCAGCCGGCCACGACCGCCGCCCCGACCGACCCGATTCCCAGCCGCCCCATCGACGCGGTCGTCGGGTAGCCGGTCACCTGCCTGGTCCGCCAGGTCAGCAGTCCGGCCGACAACGTCTGCGTGCTGCCGTAGCCGAGCGCCAACGCGGCGGCGCGGCTCGTGTCGGGGAACAGCGACGTGGCGATCACCATGATGCCCACACCCCCCACCGCTGCGGTGGCCACCAGGATCGAGGCACGCTTCACGTCGCCGAGACTGAACAGCACTCGGGTCATCGTGAAGGCCATCCCGTAGCCGAGCAGGCCCAGTCCGAACATCGCGAGGGCATACGCGATCGGCGCCACACCCTGGCTGGCGGCCTGCCCGAACGACGACGCCACACGTGCCACCGGCCAGGCGAGCGCCACCATGGCGGCGCCGGCCAGGAGCAGCAGCGGCACGATCACCTGCGCCGAGCGTTCGATCAGCGCCCCGGTGCGCCCGCGGTCGCCACGTTGCCATGCGTCGGCGATGCGCGGCGCAGCGGTGGTGGCAACCGGTACGGCGATCAGCGCGTGCGGCAGCACGAAGAAGGCGAAGGTCATCGTGAACACGGCGACGCCACCCTCCACCCGGTAGCCGAGGACGATCGCTGCAGCGGTGGGAACGAGGGTGCCGAGGATCGACAGCACCGCCCAACCACCGGCATGCCGCAACTCGGTGACCAGCGGGTCCTTCGGCCGCCAACGGGGCCGCCAGTGCACACCCTGGGCGCGCAGCACGATGCCGGGCACTGCGGTGAAGGCGATCACGGCCAGCGTGGTGCCGCCGGCGATCAGCAGGAACTGCGTCGTGTCGAGGTCGAGCGAGGCCTCCTCGCCCGTCCGGCTCGCCCGGTACAGCAGGTAGCAGGTGATCACGACCGCGTTGTTCACCGCGGGGGCGAGCGCGGCCGCGGCGAAGCGACCACGAGCAGCCAGCGCAGCCGTGGTCACCATCCCGATCCCGTAGAAGACGATCTGAGGGATGAACACCAGCAGCATGGGCGTCATCACTCTGCGCTCGTCGGCGATCACTACCGGATCGTGCGAGGAGGCCGTGAGCACGTGGGTGATCAGCGGCGACAACACCATCACCAGCGCGGCCACTGCGGTGAGGCCGACGGTGAGCACGCCGATCACCACGCCCGCCGACCGACCGAGTTCCTCGTCGCCGCCGTTGCGCCGCGCGGCCACGAACGCAGGCACGAGGAACGCCTGCAGCACTCCCCCCGCAACCAGTTCGAACAGCAGGTTCGGGATGGTGTTGGCGGTGTGATAGGTGTCGCCGAGCAACCCGTTGCTCAGTACGGCGGCGGCCACGAGCACGCGGACGAAGCCGGTCAGCCTCGACAGCAGCGTGCACGCCGTCACCACCAGCGTGTCGCGGGCAAAGCCTTGCGGGCGGAGCAACCCTGCGGTACGCGGCTCGGTGATCACGGTGCAGCGGCCGGGATCGAGCGCTCTGCGCCCTCACGGAAGCCGTAGTGGCCGACGTCGCCGCCGATCGACGACCGGAGCGCCAACACGGCTGCCGTCCAGCCGAGGAACGTCTCGGCATTGTCGACGGTGCTCACCTCGTCGCGTAGTCGGCCACTGTTGCGGATCGCGGTCACGAACGACGGCACGGGTGTCTCGTTGTCCTGCAGCACCCGGCCCACCTCGGCGACGGTGGTGACGATCGGCCCGCCCTCGGCAGCGGGAGCTGCCACGGTGATCACACGGTCGAGCACCGCTCCCGGGTCGTTCGCCAGGTTGCGGTCGTTCAGCACGATCACCACGACGTCGTCGGCGGTGAAGTCGTCGCCGGTCACGCCGAGCACGTCGACGAGACCGGCGTCCTCGAGGTCGCCGAACGCGCCTCGCACCAACTCGTTCGACTGCAGCGGGCCCGATGCACTGCGCACCCCGTCGACCATCGTGCGCAACCGTGTGGCCACCTCGTCGCCGAAAGCAGCAGCCGGCTCGCGGTCGCCGATCTCGGTCGCACCGAGCACCGCGACGATTCGGTCGGTCAGCGCCGGGTCGAACACCGTCGGGTCGATGCGGACCTCGCCGACGAACACTGCCGACGACGCACGGATCGAACGAATGGTGCCGACGACCGCGTCGGCGTCGACGTCGCCGGCCACGAGCAGCAGCACTGCGCGGTCGGCCAGCACACCACCGAGCAGTTGCTCGGGCCCGTCGATCGCCCACCCGTCGAGCTGGGCCACCTCGGCGGCGAGCCGGTCGTTCTCGGCCCGTTCCTCGGCGATGATCACCTCGGCCGATTCGAGCCGTGCCCGCGTGCTGTCGAGGAGCGGGCCGCGCACGACGGTCGAGCCCGCTGCGATACCTACCGCGAGCGCGACGAAGACCGCGACGAGGCTGAAGATGTGCTGGCGCAGGCTGATCATCGGTCGCTCACTCTGTCATGTCCGACTGCACGCGGTCACCAACCGATTCGCGCCCGCAGCCACAACCACACGCTGCGGAACCACAGGCGCACCGGTTCGCTCACCGCCACGACGAGGGCCAGCGAACTCAGCATCGCCACAGCGAACAGGGCGATGTCGCGCCCTTTCACGACCGGGCGGTAGAGGTTGTTCACGCCCTTCGCGTCGATCAGGATCCGGCCCACCTTCAGCCGCACCAGGAACGTCGAGGCCATCCCCTGGCGCCCTTTGTCGAGGAAGTCCTCCATCGAGTTGTGCGACCCGACCGCCACGATCAGCTCGGCACCGCGCTCGTAGGCGAGCAGCATGGCGATGTCCTCACTGGTGCCGGCGCTCTCGAACAACAGGTACTGCAGGCCCAGTTCGCGCAGCCGGTCGGCACCCGGCGCCCGGCCACCCGGGTACGCGTGCACGATCAACTCGGCACCGCTGCGGAGCGTCTTTTCGCTCACCGAGTCGAAGTCGCCGATGATGATGTCGGGTGTGTAGCCGAGGTCGGCCAGCGCATCGGCACCTCCGTCGACGCCGATCATCACCGGCTTCAGTTCGCGCAGATAGCCCGACCGGTGCAGCGCCTGGAGGTCTTCGCGGTAGTCGATACCGCGCACGACGACGAGCGTCTGGCGCTGCGAGAACTGCACCCGGGTGGGCGGCAGATCGGGGTTGTCGGTGGCGAGATGTCGTTCGCGGCGCAGGTATTCGAGGGTGTTGGCTGCGAACATCTCGAGTTGCTCGCCCACAGTGTTGCGCGCTTCGGTGATGCGTGCCTCGAGTTCGTCCTCCGATCGCCGCACACCGACCGCCAGCAGTTCGTCGCCGATCGACACACGGGCACCCTCGATGCTCAGCACCTCGCCGTCGCCAACCCGGTCGAGCAGCGCCGGACCGACGTCGTCGATCAGCACCACCCCGGCACGCACGAGTTGGAGCGGCCCCACGTTCGGGTAGCGACCCGTGAACGAACTCGTGGCGTTCACAACGGCCACCACACCCGCCTCGATCAGGCCCGCTGCCGCGACCGGGTCGATGTCGGAGTGGTTGATGACGGCGATCTCGCCGGGTTCGATCCGCTTCACCAGGTCCTTGGTGCGGGCTCCGGCACGGGCACGCGCGGTGATGACCAACTGATGCGACGGCGCCGTCATCGATCTGCTCCGGCGTCGTCGTTGCGGGCCGTTCGTGTGCGCCCGTCCGACAGCAGCGCTGCGGCGTGCTCGCGGGCCACGCCTGTATCGGGGGTGCCCGACAGCATCCGGGCGATCTCGGCCACGCGGTCGTCGCCGGCCACCTCGGTGGCGCTGGCGACGGTCACCCCGTCGACGACCCGTTTGGCCACCACCACCTGTCGGTCGGCCAGTGCGGCGACCTGGGCCAGATGGGTGACGACGAGCACCTGGTGCCGTTCGCCCAGCGCGGCCAGCGCCCGGCCGACGGCGGTTGCCGCGGCGCCGCCGATACCGGCATCGACCTCGTCGAAGATCAACGTGCCGGGGGCCTCGCTCAGCACCAAGCGCAGCGCCAGCATGGCTCGCGCCAGCTCTCCGCCCGATGCCACCTTGGCGAGTGGAAGCGCCGGCATGCCCGGGTTGGCGCTGAACAGCAGCGTCACGTCGTCGCCCGGGTCGTCGTCGCCCACGACCACCCGCAGTTCTGCTCGTGGCATGGCGAGCGTGCGCAGCGGCACCTCCACCGCAGCGCCCAGTGCCGAGGCCGCCGATCGCCGTCGTTCGCCCACCACGTGCGCCGCTTCACGCTCGACAGCGACGGCGTCGACGCGCTCACGTTCGAGTCGGGCGACGCTGTGGGCGTAGCCGGTCAACTCGTCGAGCCGGGCGCGGGTCTGCTGGCGGAACTCGAGCACGTCGGCCAGGGTGTCGCCGTACTTCCGGCGCAGCGTGCGCAGTATCTGCCGCCGCTGGCGCACCTCGTTCAGCCGCTCCGGATCGTCGTCGATCGATTCACTCGCTCGGCGCAGTTCGTGGGCGATGTCGGCCAGTTCGGCGCTGGCGGAACGGATCCGATCGGCCATCTCGCGGAACGGCGACCGGCTGCCCAGCGCTGCGACAGCACTGTTCACCGAGTCGATCGATCCGCCGTCGTCGGTGAGTGCCGCCAGTGCGATCGCCGCCGCTTCTCGGTGTGCCTGGGCACCGGCCAAGACGTCTTCGAGGCGGTCGAGTTCGGCCTCCTCCTCGGGGTCGTCGATGTCGGCTGCGTCGAGTTCGTCGAGTTGGAAGCGCAGCAGGTCGATCTCGCGTTCGCGGGTGCGGGCGTCGCCTCCGAGCGCAGCGAGGGCGGCGTCGATCTCGGTCAGCCGACCGCGTGCGGCGCGCAGGGGCCCGTGGTCGACACCGGCGAAGCGGTCGAGTGCCTCGCGCTGTGTGCCCGCGCCGAGCAGGCTCTGGTGAGCGTGTTGGCCGTGGATGTCGACGAGCCGTTCGGCGTGCTCGGCCAGGTTGGTGACGGTGGCCAAGCGACCGTTCACGTACGCCCGCGAACGGCCCTCGATCGGCACGACACGAGCCAGCACCACCTCGTCGTCGCCGACGACGAAGCGCCCTTCCACCCGTGCTTCGGTGGCACCGGGTCGCACCATCGCCGGGTCGGCTCGCCCACCCACCAGCAGACTGATCGCCTCGATCAGCATCGTCTTGCCGGCTCCGGTCTCACCGGTCAGCACCGTCAAGCCGTCGCCCAGCACCAGTTCGAGCGACTCGATCACGCCGAGGTCTTCGATGTGCAGCTCGGTGAGCATCAGCGATCGGCCAATCCGAACTTGCTCTTCAAGATGCTGTGGAAGCGGTGCTGGCCGAAGCGGACGAACTGCGCGGTCGCTGCCGACGCAGTGAACGACACGGTGTCGCCCTCGCTCAGCGTCACGGTCTGTCGGCCGTCGACCGACAGCACGACGGGCCGGTGCCCGGCGACTTCGACCTCCACCCACTCGTCGGGGTCGAGCACCAACGACCGGTCGAACAGCATGTGCGGCGACACCGGGGTGAGCAGCAGCGCCCGATGGCGAGGCGACACCACCGGGCCTCGCGCCGACAGCGAGTACGCAGTGGAACCGGTGGGTGTGGCCACGATCAGCCCATCGGCGGCGTACGACGTGAACGCTGCCCCGTCGATGCGCACCTGCAGGCGCACCGTGTGGCCGGGTTCGAGCTTTTCGACCACACCCTCGTTGAGCGCCCGGAACCGCAGCTCGCCGCGGTCGCCGCGAGGGGCGACGACGACGTCGAGCATCATCCGTTCCTCGACCTGCCATCCGCTGTCAGGCACGTCGGCTCCCTCAGGGGTCGTCGTCGGATGACCATCGCGCCCCACGCACCGTTCCAGTGCACCGATCATTCCGTGGGGTTCGACCTCGGTGAGATACCCCAGCAGGCCGACGTTCACACCGATGATCGGCACGGCGGCACCGCCCAGCAACTGCACCGACCGCAGCATCGTGCCGTCGCCACCGAGGCTCACGAGCAGGTCGGCTGTCGCCGGGTCGTCGCTGGCGGCGAGGTCGTCGAGCCCGACCGCAGTGGCGTCGTCGGGCAGCATCCAGGCGTGATGCCCGCGTTCGGACAACCAGACCGCGGCCGTTCGGGCGAGCGCGACGGCTTCAGCGCGTCGGCGATGGGGAACGAGCAGTACCCGTGTCATCCGGCGCTCACCTCCTCCCGGACGGTCGCATGCACGAGGAACTCATGATTACCGTCGGCTCCGGTGATCGGCGAGTCGCACCAGGCGATCACCGTGCATCCCGCACGTACCAGCGCGTCGGCGACCTCGTCGCGAACCCGAGCATGGATGGCGGGGTCGGTGATCACGCCCTGCCCCTTGGCCACGTCGCGGCGGCCCGCTTCGAACTGCGGTTTCACCAACAGCACCAGATCGGCGCCGGGCGCGGCCACCTCCACCAGTGTCGGGATCACTCGCGTCAGCGAGATGAACGACACGTCGGCGACGATCAGCGACGGGGCCATCGCGAGGTGCTCACCGGTGAGCAACCGCACGTTGAACCGTTCGATCACCTCCACCCGTGCGTCGTCGCGGATCCGCGGGTGCAGTTGGCCGTGGCCCACGTCGAGCGCCACCACCCGTTGGGCGCCACGCTGCAGGACACAGTCGGTGAAGCCGCCCGTCGATGCGCCCACGTCGAGCACCGAGCGACCCGCCGGGTCGATTGCGAACACATCGAGAGCACGAGCGAGTTTGTCGCCGCCCCGGCTCACGAAGCGGGGCGGTTCACCGGTGAGCACCACCGGGTCGCCCGGGCCGACGAGTCGGCTCGGTTTGTCGGCCACGGCGCCGCCGACCAGCACTCGGTGCAGGTCGATCATCCGGCTCGCCTCGGTACGACTGGAGACCAGTCCACGTCGCACCATCTCAGCGTCGAGTCGAGACCGGCGCGACACGTGTCAGGGCTTTGCGGCCTTCTTGGTCGCCACCTTGGCAACGCCCGAGGGACCCGCGGGCGCCTTCTTGGCAGCCGGAGCCTGCTTCGCAGCAGCCTTCGTGGCGGGCGCCTTCTTCGCGGCGGCCTTCTTCGCGGCCGGAGCCTTCTTCGCGGCCGGAGCCTTCTTCGCAGCAGCCTTCTTCGCGGCCGGGGCCTTCTCGGCCACAGGTGCCGGCGCCTGCTCGGCGGGAGCAGCCGACGAACCCACGCCCAGCTTCGCGGCGAGGTCCTCCAGACGATGCTCCACACCGTCGAGGCGGTCGGTGAAGCGAGCGATCTGCTTGTTCACCTCGGCCTGCACCGTGGCCACCAACTGCTCACTGGTGGTGCGGCCCCGCTCGAGCAGCTCCTGCACGGTCTTCTCTGCGTCCTTACGACGCACCTGACCGTTGTGCACGAGTTCGCGGACCAACTTCTCGGCCGACGACTGCGACATCTCGGTGAACTGCATCCCGGCGTCGAGGAAGCGCTTGATCATGTTTCGAGGCATGCCGGAACTCTACCGATGGTGCAGTACGGAACGGCCGCGCCATGTCGGCGCGTCGTCGGCGTCACACCTGCTCAGCACATGTGCTCAGCGAGGTTGGTGGTGCTCCGTCGCCAGCAGCTGCGCCACCACGGCGGCCAGGTTGTCGCCCGTCAGGTCGGGGGCGGGTTCCACGGCGGTCCCTGCCGCGGTGACGCCCGACCACACCTGCGCATAGCGGCATCCGAGCCGCCGGGCGAACAAGCCGTCGGTCTCGGGGCGATCGCCCACCATCACGGCGGCTCGGGCCGGCCCGTCGCCCACCCGCTGGCGCACCAACGACGCCATCGGTTCGTGCGGCTTACCGGCGACCACCGGTGGGGTCCCGGCCGCGACGCTCACGGCCGCCAGGATGGCGCCGCCTCCGGGAATCGGCCCGTCGGGGGTGGGATAGGTGGCATCGTCGTTGGTGCCGATCAGGCGGGCACCCGTGCGAACCGCACCTGCAGCGGCGCGCAGCGCGTCGTAGTCGAACCGGCGATTCATGCCCACCACGACAGCCGTGCACGGTTCGTCGTTGCTCGCTCGGGCGCCTCGCTCCTCGAGGGCCTCCACCACGCCGGGTCCGCCGCACACGTGCACGGTTTCCCCCGGTTCCACCAGCAGGGCTGCAGCGAGCGCCGACGTCAGCACGTCACCCTCGGCCGGGATGCCGATCCGGGCGAGTGCCTCCTCCTGCTCGGCCAGGCGTGCCGCCGAGTTGTTGGTCACGAACAACACGCGCACGCCAGCGGCGCGCAGCGCGGCGATCGCCTCGACCGATCCCGGGATCGGTTGGTGCGCGAGCCAGACGACGCCGTCGAGATCGAGCAGCACCACCGGCGGTCGCGCAGCGTTCGTCGAGGGGTTGTCGGTCGTCACGGTGGCCATCGTGCCATGCGGCCTGCCATTGTTGTGCACATGCCTCGATTCGAACCGTTCGCCGCACTCCGCTTCGCGCCCTCGCTCCCGCTCGGCGACGTCACCGCGCCGCCCTACGACGTACTGTCGGCCGCCGACACCGACGCGCTCGCGGCCCGCCATCCGCGCAACATCGTCGCCGTCGACGTGCCACGTCCCGACGACGACCCCGACCGCTACACCCGTTCGGCGGCGGTGCTCTCCGATTGGTGCACCAACGGCACGCTGGCGCGCGATCCGCGTCCGTCGTTCACCCTCTACCGGATGGCCTTCACCACCGAGGCGGGTACGCGCCGCGAGACGGTCGGGGTGCTCGGCGCACTCGAAGTGGTCGACCTCGGCGCTGGCGGGGTGCTGCCACACGAGCGCACCACTCCCAAGGCCACCACCGATCGGCTCGATCTCACCCGCGCCACCGAGGCCAACCTGTCGCCCGTCTGGGGACTGTCGCTCACCGCCGGCCTCACCGACGTGCTGGCCGCACCGGGCGAGCCGATGGGCTCGTTCGTCGACGACAACGGCGTCACCCACACCGTCGAGCGCGTCGACGAGCCGTCGCGGGTCGCCGAGATCGCCGCAGCGGTGTCGGCCAATCCGGTGCTCATCGCCGACGGACACCACCGCTACGCGATCAGCCGCACCTACCGCGACGAACGCCGCGCTACCGACGGCGCCGGCCCTTGGGATCTCACGCTCACCTATGTCGGCGAGCTCGTCGAGTCGCAGTTGAGCATCGACGCGATCCACCGGCTCTATCGAGGCATGTCGGTCGATGCCCTCACAGCCGTGCTCGCCCAGTCGTTCGAGCTGTCACCGGCCGGTCCCGTCGATGCCACGTTCGCCCAGCAGGTCGTCACCCGCGGTGCGCTGTGCCTGGTGCACGCCGATGGCACCGGCACCTGGCTCACGCCTCGTCCCGAGCAGTTCGCGGGTATCCGCGCGCTCGACGGTGCGCTGCTCGAGCACGCGCTGCGCGATGCCGCGGTCGACGTGTCGTACCAGCACGGTGTGCAGCACGTCGTCGATCTGGTGCGCGGCGGCTCGGTCGAGGCAGGCATCCTCATCCGCCCGACCGGTATCGACGAGATCCGCCGCACCGCCGACGAAGGCCTGCTCATGCCCCCGAAGTCGACGTTCTTCACGCCCAAGTTGCGCACCGGCCTGGTGATGCGCCCGCTCGACTGACACCGGACACTCGCCGGATACCAGGTCACCGACCTGAGGAGTGGGTTGCCGGGTTCCAGCACCTATCGGTCGGGCCCTGGGTCGCACTGCCCAGGCCCGACCAGCGCCGGCCCGGGCTCAGGTGCGCGAGGCGGCGAAGATCGAGCCGATCGCGGCATCGAGCGTCGCGTCGAACTCGGCGTCGCTCTGCTGGGCGTTGAGGCCCTCGGTGAGTGCTCGCGAGAAACTGGCGATGATGCCGTGATTGCGGGCAAGGCGAGCGTTGGCATCGTCGCGGCTGTACCCACCCGACAAGGCCACGACTCGAAGCACCCTGGGGTGTTCGACGAGGTCGAGGTAGAAGTCGTCGACCGTGGGCAACGTGAGCTTCAACATCACCGGCTGGTCGGCCGGTTGGTGCTCGAGCTGGTTCAGGATCGACGCCTTCAACAGCGCCTCGGCCTGTTCCTTGGTGGGGCTGTTGATGTCGACCTCGGGCTCGATGATGGGCATCAGCCCTGCACCGAGGATCTGACGACCGACCTCGAACTGCTGAGCGACCACGGCATCGATGGCGGCAGCGTCGGCGTCCTTGATCACCGAACGCATCTTGGTCCCGAATACTCCCTTTGCACGGGCTCGACCGAGCAGGTCGTCGAGACCGGTGATCGGCTTCATCAGTTGCACGCCATCGGCCTCGTCGAGCAGACCTTTGTCGACTTTCAGGAACGGCACCACGTGCTTGACCGACCAGAGGTAATCGGCGCTGCCACGACCCTCGATCTCGCGGTCCATCGTCCCTTCGAACAAGATGGCGCCGAGCACGCGGTCGCCGGTGAACGCCGGGCTGGTGATCATCCGCGAACGCATCGCGTGCATCAGTCGGAACATCTCCTCGTCGCCGGAGTAGCTGCTCTCGTCGATGCCGTACAGCTTCAACGCCTTGGGCGTGCTCCCCCCGCTCTGGTCGAGCGCGGCGATGAACCCTTCGCCGGTGCGGACGCGTTCGAACTGCTCGGAATTCATGGCGAGGTACCTCTCATCGAGAATCGAGAATCGTGCCCGGCCACGACCGGGCGATCACCCCGAGCGTAGTGCCCCACCTCCGTCGGCACCGAGCGACTCGACGAGGCGGTCGACCACCCGGCGCGCTCGCCGTCGGTCGTTCGCAGGCACCACCTCGGCGGCCAGCACCTCGGTACGACTCTGCGTGCCGCTGGCGAGGCGGAAGAACCGCCGTCGCACCACGCCGCGCACCAGCACCTCGTCGCCGGCGTTCCAGTCGGGCGCTCTCGGCGGGTCGAACCACGCCACCGGCACCGACGCCGACGTCCCGTCGGCAGTGACGGTGGTGACCTCGAGCGTGTAGAGCGTCGAGCCCGACGCAAGGGTGCGTGCCACCGGCACGCTGCTGAGATGTCCACGCAGGACGACAATGTTCATGGCAGCCCCCTGACGGCCCAGCGGGCCGCCGTGTGGTGAGTCGATGCAGTCGGGGGAAGCCAGTGCAGTGTCGCATCGGGGTGTGACACAGTGACAGTGCTCGACGATCACCCGGCTCAACCACCATCGAGTACGCCAGTATCCAGTCCGCCGAGATCCAGCGCGCCAGTATCCAGTGCGCCGGCTCGGTATCCAGCGAGCCGGTATCCAGTGCGCCGGCTCGGCGGCCGTCTCACCGAGCGGCTTCAGCGCCCGAGCGCGGCGAGCCGTTGCACCACATCGGCATACTCGGCATCGACGCTCGCCAACAGGCCGAAGTAGCGACGCGCCTCGATGATGTCGCCCGAGCGGTCGAGCAGATCGGCAAGCACATACCACTGCCGCAGATGGTGCTCACGCGGCTTGCGAGGCACTTCGCGAGCCTTCACCATCACCTCGAGCGCTCCGGGAAGGTCGCCCTGATCCGCCAGTGCCCCAGCGGCGACGATCCGGCCTTCGGCCATCAACGCGTGCGACGGCGAGGCCGAGCGCAGTTCGTTCCACAACTGCTGCACCGTGTCGTACCGACGCATGGCCCGATAGCAGTCGGCGAGCACCGCATGGAGCCTCACCCCTTGCTCGAGCGAACGCGCCACTTCGAGTTCTGCTGCGGCCTTGCGCCACTCGCCCTTGCCGTAGAACGACAGACCGGCGATCTCGTGTGCGAGCGCGATGTTCGGCAGGTCGCGCAGCACGGGCTGCACCATCCGCCGAGCGTCGTCGTAGCGGCCACGCTCGAGCGCCTCGCCCGCCGACAACAGTCGTTCGTGATAGCGCGCCGCACGGCCGGCACCTGCATCGCGTTGCACCTCGGCCACCACGACCGGATCGAGTTCGCCCGACGGACGTCGCCGAGCGTCGTCGGTGGAGCCGCGATCGGTGCGAGCCCGCTCGGTGGCCTCGCGAGCGATCTCACGCAGCGGCCCGTCGTCGACCCAGGTCTCGCGCTCCCACGGAGGCGGCTGCACTGCCTGTTTTTCGACCTTGGGTCCACGGCGAGCGCGAACCTCGGCGGCGCGCTGCTCGGCAGCGGTGAGCTGTCGTCGCTCTACCGGGGCGCCCCGACCACCACGACTGTCGGGCCGACCGCGACTCTCACCACCGCGACTGCCACCACCGCGACTCTCACCACCACGACTGGCTCCGCCACGGCTCTCGCCACCACGACTGGCACCGCCACGGCTCTCGCCACCACGGCCGGCTCCGCCGCGACCAGCACCGCCACGGCTCTCGCCACCACGGGTGGCGCTGCTGCGCGGCCCACGATCATCGCCACCACGACTGGCACCGCCACGGCTCTCGGCACCACGCCCGGCTCCGCCACGACCAGCACCGCCACGACCAGCACCTCCACGGCTCTCGCCGCTACGCGTGGCGCTGCTGCCCGGCCCACGATCATCGCCACCACCGGAACGCGGCCCGCGGGACACCGACGCACTGCGCTGCACGCGCTCACCGTCGACGCCGCTGCGCGACCCGCGCTCTCGCCCCTCGCCACTCGGGCGCCGGGCGCCGGTGCCTGCAGCGTCGGAGCGTGGCCCACGACCCTCGCGGCCACCCGCCGAGAACGACCGTTCCCCGGAGACGCCGCCGGCACGAGGCCCTCGCGCTCCTGCGCCGCCCGGACGCGGCGCTCGAGTACCCGATCCTCCATCGGAACGGGCCGAACGCTCACTGCGCTCACCAGATCGCGGCCGACGTTCATCCGCCCCGCCTCCAGCGCGAGGGCTGCGCTCACCTGCGCCGTAGCGAGCACCACGGTCGCCACCACCGTCACCCCTCGGCCGCGACGGACCCGAGCCGTTCGAGCGAGGAGGACCGCTGCGCAGGGGCCGCCGATCGTCGTCGGAACCTGCCGTCTCTGCGCCGCCACGCCTGACCGGCCTCGATGCATCGCGTCGGTCGAGCCCTGTGCCTGCGTTGCGACCCTCGGCCGGACGAGGCCCCCGACCGCCACGTCCCGACGCCGCACCGCCAGCAGCGGGACGACCCGTACCTCCCGACCTCGACGGACGAGCGGGACGAGAACCAGGACGACGATCTTCGGGCGGTGACATAGGGTTCGCCATGCTAGCGCCGACCGCCCCTCACCGCTCCGTTCCGGGGCCGGCCACCGTGACCCCGAAAACGCCGAACACCCCCCAGCAGCGCTGAGGGGTGTTCGATCGATGAATTCGGCGGCGACCTACTCTCCCAGGGGGTCTACCCCCAAGTACCATCGGCCCAGGCAGTCTTAACTTCCGTGTTCGGGATGGGAACGGGTGTGACCCTGCCGGTATGGCCACCGAAACCTGTTGTCAAGGAGTGTCTGTGCGACACCTCCGAGTACTCCAGAGCAAGCACGAGCGTAGTTCAAACCAAGCCCTCGGCCGATTAGTACCGGTCAGCTCCACGTGTTACCACGCTTCCACTTCCGGCCTATCAACGTGATGGTCTCGTCACGGGCCTTACTGCGTTAACCGCATGGGTGTCCTCATCTTGGAACGGGTTTCCTACTTAGATGCTTTCAGCAGTTATCCCTTCCGGAGGTGGCTAATCTGCCATGCCCTTGGCAGGACAACAGACACACCAGAGCTCCGTCCGTCCCGGTCCTCTCGTACTAGGGACAGCCTTCCTCAAGACACCTTCGGCTGCGGAGGATAGGGACCGAACTGTCTCACGACGTTC
>JBEIIG010000006.1:0-96508 GCA_040380855.1 Acidimicrobiaceae bacterium
AACTCGGCATGGAGGCGGTGTGGAAGATCGAGGTCGAGAACTTCCCCGCCTTCATCGTCGTCGACGACAAGGGCAACGACTTCTTCGACCTGGTGAACAAGCCCTACCAGGGCGGCGGCACGGCGACTCCCGTCTCCCTCCACTGACCCCGTTGCGTTTGTGAGCCCGCCCCGGCACTACACGACTCTGCGCACAAACGCTGAAGCGAGGGCGGCTCAGCCGAGTTCGGTGGCGAGGTCGCCGAGGCGGCTCTCGCCGGCCACGGTCTGGCCACCGCGGTCGAGGAACGCCTGCAGGGCGTGCCGCGTGTCGTCGTTGCCGAGGGTGCCGTTGAAGGCGTAGGCCTCGGCCAGCAGATCGGGCACCACCTCTTTCTCGGCGCGCAGCACGCTGGCCTTCGCCGCGGCCACCGCGTGCGGCGGGAACCCGGCGATGCGCCGAGCGAGGCGGGCGACAAAGGGCCGCACCTCGTGGGCCGGCAGCGCCCGGTTCACCCAACCCCAGGCCTCGGCCGTGGCGGCGTCGATGTCGTCGCAGCCGAGGATCACCTCGAGCGCACGCGACCGGCCCACCAGGCGCGGCAACCGGGCCGTGCCGCTGCCGCCGGGCAGGATGCCGAGGGCCACCTCGGGCTGGTTGAACACCGCACCCGACCGACCGTCGGACGGCAGCGCGGCGAACCGCATGTCGCAGCTGAGCGCCAGTTCGCTGCCGCCGCCACCCACGCGGCCCTCGATGACCACAATGGTGGCCTTCGGCATCGTGCGGAACGCCTCGCACATCGCGTGGAAGTCGTTCAGTTCGGTGGGCATCGCCATACCGGTGGGGATGTGCTGGATGAGCGACACGTCGAAGTGGGCGATGAAGAACGCCGGGTTGGCGCTCTGCAGCACCGCCACCCGCACGTCGTCGTCGGCCGCCAGCTCGCCGGCCAGGCGCACCATGTCGGGGTACAGCACGACGTCGAACAGGTTGACGGGCCCGTTGTCGATGGTGACCGAGGCGACGCCGTCGACCACCGCCACCGACACGGCGCGGTAGCCCTCGTAGGTGCCCACGGCTAGAGCAGCGACCGCAGCGCGGCGCGGGTGCGGGCGGCTTCCTCGGGGTTTCCCGGGAAGACAGCGGCGTTCAGGTCGGTCACGCCGATGGTGCCGAACTCACGCAGCTGATCGGCCACCTCGGCCTCGGTGCCGACGACGGCGAGATCGCTCGGGCCGGCCACACCCTCTTTCTCCATCATCGCTTTGTAGCTGGGCAGGGTGTTGTAGATGGCGAACACCTGCGAGGCACGCACCCGGGCGGCGTCGACGTCGTCGGTGACGCACACCGGCACACCGGCCACCACTCGCGGCTCGGGCCGGCCTGCGTCGGCCGCGGCCTGACGCAGGGTGGGGATGGTGTGATCGGCCAGTGTGCGCGGGCCGGTGCACCACGTGGAGGTGCCGTCGGCCAGGGTGCCGGTGACCTTCAGCATCTGAGTGCCCAGCGCAGCGACCAGCACCGAGGGGCGCGAGCCACCGTTCACCGTGACCGCGCCCTGCACCCGGTAGTCGTCGCCCTGGAAGCCCACGGGCTTGCCCTCGAGCAGCGGCATCATCACCGACAGGTACTCGCGCAGGTGGCGCACGGGCTTGTCGAACGACAGACCCCACATCATCTCGACCACGATCTGGTGCGACAGGCCGATGCCCAGCGCCAGCCGGCCGGGCTGGCCGTTGCGGGCGGTGGCGGCCTGCACGGTGAGTGCCTGCTGGGCCAGCATCATCGGGTGCCGCGGATACGTGGGCACCACAGCCGTGCCCACCTCGATGCCCTCCACCTCGCGGCCGATGATGGCCAGCACGGTGAGGGCGTCGTGCCCGAAGATCTGCGGCACCCAGTAGGTGTGCAGGCCATCGGCCGCCATCTGCCGTGCTTCGTCGACTGCCTGATCGATCGTGCCGTCGTTGACGGCACCCCCCATGATTCCGATGCGCATGGGCGCACCGTAGCCGTGGGGCTGCGGCCCGATCGCACACGGCGTCGGTGGGGTGGTCTCGCCTTCTCCGCCACACCCCTCGTGCAGACTGTCGACAGTGGTGCTGTCGTCCCCCGGCACCGCTCGGATCGGGTCGTTGCGGCCCCTCGAACACACGAACACGATCACCACGCCCGAGGTCTCGAACCCGGTGTGGAAGGGGGTGCGCATGCCCACGGTCCTCGACACCGATGTCGACCTCGGCGATGTCGACGTCGGCGATGTCGACGTCGGCTCCGATCAGGCGCTGGCCGATCTGGCCCGCAACCACGAACTGCTCCGACGACACGCCGAGGGGTTGTTGCTCCAGTCGCTCGTCGACATCGACCGCCGCGGCCTCTACCGCGCCAACGGTTACACCGATGTCGCTGCCTGGGGCCGTGGCGAACTGCGGTGGGAACCCGGCGAAGCCCGGTCGCGACGCGGCCTCACCAAACTCGCCGAGGAGGTGCCCGAGATCGTCGATCGGCTGCTCGCCGGGCGTCTCGGTGTGGCCCAGGCTCATCTGCTCGGCCGACTGTTCAGCGCGCCACGGGTCGGACGGCACGTGCCGGAGTTCATCGACTCGTTCCTGCACTTCGCAGCCGAGATGTCGTACCACCACTTCGAGCACTACTGCCGGTCGTGGCGGCTGTTGATGGACCAGGACGGCACCCTGCCCAACCGCGCGGGCCGACATGCATCGCTCGCCTTCACCGACACCGAGTACCGCCTCACCATCGTCGGCCCCGCCATCGACGGAGCTGCCTGGAAGGCCGAGTTGCAACACCTCGAGCGCATCGAGTTCGAACACGACTGGCAGGAGGCGAAACAGCAGTACGGCGACGCCGTGTGCCACGACCTGCTGCCTCGCACCAACGCCCAGCGCCGCTACGACGCACTGCAGCGGCTCGTCGTGGGCCGTCCGGCCAGCGACCTGGCCGGCGACCTGGCCAGCGGCTCGTCCGGCGGGGTGTCGACCGTGGTGAACATCGTTGCCGACCTGCCCACCTGGCTCCATCAGCTCGACCGCATCAGCGGTATCCCGGGAGTGGCACCGCAGCTCGAACCGTTCGGGCCCGCACGCGGCCGATCGCACACCATCGACGGCACCCAGGTGCACCCGCGCGACGTCGTGCTCGCCAGCCTCGCCAACCACGTACGCTGCGTCGTCACCGACAGCACCGGCCGGGCCGTGGCCATGACCTCGAAGCAGCGCCTGTTCACCGGCCCGCTCGCCGACGCCATCCGACTCACCTCCACCACGTGCACCCACCCCGGCTGTCTCGCCCCCGTCAGCACGTCGCAACTCGACCACCTCGTCCCACACAGCCGGGGCGGCCCCACCTCGGTGGTCAACGGTGGGCCGGCGTGCGACACCCACAACCCCTGGCGCTACGCCACCGGTGTGCGCACCTCCCTGCGCGACGACGGCGTCTGGATCACCGAGTACCCCGATGGCACCCGCATCGCCCCACCCGACTGAGCGCGTGGCGGCACTATCGTCACAGCGTGCCCCACCTCGACGTCGCCGACAGCGTGCTCGTGGTCATCGACGCGCAGCCCGGGTTCTACGGGCCGTCGCGCCACGACGTCGACCGTGGTCTGTTCGCGTCGGCGCTCGACCGCTCGGCCTGGGTCACCGGTGTCGCTGCAGCACTCGGTGTCCCGATCGTGTTCACCGAGGAAGACGCGGCAACGAACGGGCCGACGGCCACGCCGATCCGCACCGCGGCACCAGCCGACTCACCGGTGCTGGTGAAGCAGGTGTTCGGCGCCGATGCCAATCCCGACATCGATGCCGCCGTGCGTCGCCACGGCCGCGCTGCTGTGGTGCTCGTCGGGCTCGAGACCGATGTGTGCGTGGCCCACTCGGCGATCGGGTGGCGCGAACACGGGGTACGCACGATCGTCGTTCACGACGCCGTGTACTCGGCCGGTGCCGGGCACGTGAACGGCCTCTCCCGGCTGCGCTCGGAGGGCATCGAACTGCTGTCGGCCAAGGAGCTGTACTACGAGTGGCTGCGCGACCTGCCCTCGGTGCGCGCCTTCGATGCCGCGCACCCCCACCTCGCCACACCGCCGGGCTTCTCGCTGTAGCAAGTGGGCGGCGACTACGCGAGGTCGACGAGGTCGAGCCAGCTGGCGTTGAAGTAGTCGAGCTCGCCGTCGGGCAACAGCAGCACCTTGGTGGGTGCCAGTTGCTGCACGAACTCGGGATCGTGACTGACGACGATGATGCTGCCCTTCCACGCGCTCAGCGCGTCGGCCACGGCCTGGCGACTGGGCGGGTCGAGGTTGTTGGTCGGTTCGTCGAGCAGCAGCAGGTTGTTGCGACCCACCATCAGCATCGCCAGCGCCAGCTTGGTTTTCTCGCCGCCCGACAGCGTGCCGCTCTCCTGGTTCACCTTCTCGCCCGACAGGCCCACCATGCCCAGCATGCCGCGCAGCTGGGTCTCGGTGAGCAGCACCCCGGGTGGCACAGCGGTGCGCATGTTGGTGAGCAGGCTCTCGTCGCGGGCCAGGTTGTCGTGCTCCTGCGCGTAGTAGCCGACGTGCACGTCGTGGCCGAACCGGATGTGGCCGAGGTTGGCCTCGGTCTCGCCGGCGAGGATGCGCAGCAGGCTGGTCTTGCCGGCGCCGTTCAGACCCAGCACCAGCAGGCGCTCGCCTCGACCCAGGTCGAACGAGACGTCTTCGAACACCGCGGGCCCGCCGTACGCCTTCGACAGCCCGGTGGCCTCGATGACGGTGACCCCACACGACGGCGGGTCGGGGAAGCGCACCTTCAGCGTGCGTTCGGCATTGGGGGCGTGCACCCGCTCGGCCTCGAGCCGCGCGATCTGCTTCTCCTTGCTGTGTGCCATCGCCGCCTTGGTGGCCTTCGCACCGAAGCGATCGACCACCGACTGCAGGCGGGCGATCTCCTTGCCCTGCTGCGCGGCCTTGCGCGCCATGCGCTCCTCGTCGAGCGCCCGCGCCGTGCGGTACTGGCTGTAGGTGCCCTTGTACTCGACCACATGCCCGGTGGCGTCCTCGGCTGGCCGGTCGAGGTGCAGCACGCGGGTGATGGCCTCGTCGAGCAGTTCGAGGTCGTGGCTGATCACCAGCAGCGCACCGCGATAGTTGCGCAGGAAGCCGAGCAGCCACTCCTTGGCATCGACGTCGAGGTGGTTGGTGGGTTCGTCGAGCAGCAGCACGTCGCTGCCCGCGAACAAGATGCGCGACAACTCGACGCGGCGGCGCTCGCCACCCGACAGCACGTCGATCGGCAAGTCGAGTCGGTCGGCGCGCAGGCCCAGGCCGTGGGCGATCGAGCGGGCCTCGCTGTCGGCCGCATAGCCGCCGGAGGTGGCGAACTCGTCCTGAGCGCGGCTGTAGCGGGCGACATTGCGGTCGCTCGGGTCTTCCTCCATGGCGATGCGCAGCTTCTCGATACGCACCAGGGCATCGTCGATACCGCGGCCCGACAGGATGTGGGTGATGGCACTGCGACCCTCGGTGCCCTCGATACGCGGGTCTTGGGGGAGGTAGCCGAACCCGCCCTTGCGCACGACGCTGCCCTGCGCGGGCTCGGTCTCGCCACCGAGCACCTTGAAAAAGCTGGTCTTTCCCGCTCCGTTGCGGCCGACCAGGCCCACCTTGTCGCGAGGCATGATGGTGAACGAAGCGCCGTCGACGACGAAGCGACCTCCCACCTCCACCGATACCTGGCGCACCTGCAACATCGTCTGCAGGGTACTGGCGAAGGCCCATCGGTAGGCTCGCACAGCGATGGACGTCGCCGCCGCCCCCAGCGCAGCCGAGGGCGTCGCGCCACGCAGGCGCCACCGGCTCGCGGTCATGGCCTGCGGGTGCGCGCTGGCAGGGGCGGCCGTCTACACCGCGCTCAACGACCCGGGGGAACCGGGCAGCCGCTTCATCCCGTGCGCGTTCCACCGGGTGACCGGCCTGTGGTGCCCGGGATGCGGCCTCACCCGAGGCACCCACGCCCTGTTCACCGGGCACCCCATCGAGGCACTCGGGTACAACCTGTTCACCCCGCTCGCCCTGCTGGGCATCGCGCTCGCCTGGTCGGTGTGGGCGCTGCGCAGCTGGGGGCGGACGGTTCGCAGTCCGATCGAACGGATGCCTGCCCGCTGGGGCAATGCGCTGCTGGTCGTGGTGCTCGTGTACGGGGTGCTGCGGAACCTGCCATTCGCGCCGTTCGACGCCCTCGCTCCCTGACGGCAGCGTCGCCGGGCCGCTCGTTGCCGTCAGGGAGCCGAGGTCGGGGGCACCGTCGGCACGGTCGTGGGCGCCGAGGTGGTGGAGGCAACGACGGTCGTCCGGGGCACGCTCGTGGTGGTCGTGGTGCGGGGTGTACTGGTCGTCGTCGCCACCGCCGATGTCTCGGCCACCGTCGTCGTGGTCGAGCTGGTGTCGGGGAAGCCCGGGATCCCCCCGGTGTCGTCGGTGAACACCTGATCGAGACACCGTGCCCGGCCGCTGCCTGCGGGGGCCGATCCGAAACGCTGGCCGATCAGCATGGCGAGCGCCAGGCGACCGTCGTTCGAGGGATGGATCTGGTCGTCGACGAGCAGACCGGGGTCGGCTGCCGTCGCAGCGGCCCAGTCGATGATCGACACGTTCTCGTACGTCGTGTCGAGCGCGCGCAGGATGCTGTTCACCGCGACCATGTCGTCGTCGCGCTCGCCCACCGTCACGATCGCCACCGGCCGGTCGCCGAACTCGTTGATCAACCGGTTCATCAGCCGGAAGTACTGCTTCTCGTCGCGGTTGTAGTTGGTGCCGAGGAAGACCAGCCCGGCGTCCCACGTGTCGTCGAGCAGGCGATCGGTGACCACGAGGCCGAAGTCGACGAATCGACTCACCTCCGCCTCGACCTCCACCTGCCAGCCGAGCGGTGTCATCACCTCGCACACCTCGTTGCCGTACCGCTTGGAGGCGGCAGCGAGGATCGAATCGCCGATCATCAGGACGCGGTTACCCGTCACCAGGGCGCCGATCTGCGCCCCCGGGTCGACGGGTACGGTCGTGGTGGTCGAGGTCGACACCGCCGACGTCGACGTGGTGGCCCCGTCGAGCGGGAAGGCCACCGTCGACAGCGGTGGGGGCAGCGGGCCCACACTTGCCTGCAGCGACACCGGGCCGGTGGTGGCAGACGCTGCGCCAGGGTCGTCGCGGAGGGCCGAACAGGCCACCAGCCCGACCGCGCACAGCGCTGCCACCATCTCCCTGCGTCGAGTCATGAACGGCCTATTGGAACCAATCGGCCGTCAACAAGCAAGTCACCTCGACGAAACAGCAGGCGCCAGCCGACTCAGCCGTTGCGTGCCCGCAGTTCGTCGCGGATCTCGGTGAGCAGCGCCACCTCGTTCGGGCCGGCGGTCGACAGGTCGCGCTTGGTGGCCGCACGGTAGAACTTCACCAACCCGAACACGGCCAGCGCAGTGAGCACGAACACCACGGCCTGATTGATGAACGCACCCCAGCGCACGGTCTCGTACGCCTTGCCGGCGATCCCGGTGCAGTCCTTCTTCCCAGTGGGTGTGCCGTCGGGTCCGAGGATCTCCTCGCACTTCACCATCAGCCCGATGAGGCCCATCACGATGTCGTTCACGAACGAATCGATGAGTGCCTTCACGGCAACGCCCATGATGAATGCCACGGCGATCGTCATCAGATCGCCGGTGGTGAGGAACTCCTTGAACTCGTGAATGATCCCCTTCTTGGCAGGGGCGTCGGTGGATGCCATCGCTGTGTCTCCTTCGCAGTTCGAGTCGGCGAGGCGAGAGCATGACATATCGGCTACCCGGGTTCGACCACCTCGATCGGGTGAGCGACGAGATGAGCGGGTGCCGTCGAGTCGATAGGGTCGGCGGCGATGACCGATCCGTACGACCTCGTGATCGTCGGCCTCGGCTCGGCCGGCCGGGCGGCTGCCGAGATGGCCGCCGGGCTCGAACTCCGGGTGGCCGCCATCGAACGTGGCCGGCCCGGTGGGCATCGGGTATGGACCGGCGATGTGCCGATCGCCGCGCTCGCTGCATCGGCCCGAGTGGCGCACATGATGCGCCACGCCGACCACTTCGGGCTGCGGCCCGTCGAGCCCGATCTCGACCTGGCCGTGGTGTGGCGACGGATCCGAGCGGTGCAGGCCGGTGTCGCCGCCGATCAGGCCGGCGTCGAGCGGCTGCGCGATCTGGGTGTCGACGTGGTGCTGGGCACGGCACGGGCCAGCACCGACCCGGCGTCGCGACTCGATACGGTCGTCGTCGATTCGGCCGTCGACGGCCAGCACCTGGTGCGGGGCCGCTTCGTGCTGTGGTGCACGGGCAGCCGCCCCACCATCCCGCCGATCGCCGGGCTCGCCGACACGCCCCACCTCACGGCCGACACCGTGTTCCACCTCGACCGACCGCCTCGCTCGATGATCGTGCTCGGGTCGGGGGCCCACGCGGTGTCGGTCGCACAGTCGCTGCAGCGCCTCGGGGTGGCCACCACACTGGTGGCCGAGGCGCCTCGGCTGCTGCCCCACGACGAACCGGGCCTCGTGAACCAACTCACCACCCAGTTGCAGCGCGAGGGTGTGACGGTGCACGTCGACGCGTGGGTCGATTCGGTGGGCCCTACCGACGACGGCGGGGTACGCGTCGTGCTCGACGACGAACGGGGCGAGGTGGTCGCAGGTGGGTTGTTGGTGATGGCAGGTCGATCGCCGGTGGCCGACGAATCGGCCATCGCCACCACCGACGACGGCCTCGACATCGACGCCCGCGGTCGCACCGCCCTGCGCACGGTCTATGCGGCCGGTTCGATGACGGGTCGCCATCAGCGCCCGCACGCCGCAGCGCACGAAGCGGTGCGCGCAGTGCGCGACATGTTCCTGCCGGGCCGCGCCGGCACCGACGATCTGGTGCCCACCGCAACCTTCACCGAACCGGCGTTGGCACGTGTCGGCCTCACCAGCGCCGAGGCCGAGGTGCTCCACGGTGATGCGAGCGATGTGTGGCGGATCGATCTCGACCATCTCGACCGTGCTCGTGCGGATGGCGCGTCCGAAGGTGCCGTCGTGGTGGTCACGGCCAACGAACGCATCGTGGGCGCTCATCTGCTGGCCCCCGACGCCGACGACATCATCCACGAACTGGCGCTCGCCGTGCGGCACGGGATGAAGCTCGCCGACCTCGCGGCGCTGGTGCACGTGCCCACCACCATCGCTGGCGGCGTCGGTCGCCTGGCCGTCGAATCGGGGATCGAACGGGTGCAGCGCTACCGATGGCTGCTGCGCCGACCCTGACCGAACCCCCGAACGTCGTCGGCTCTGGCAACATCGGCACCGTGAGGCGCACCCGATGACCCCCTTCACCCGCCGCGGCGGGCAGGCCGCCACACGCACGGTGGGTGCACTGGCCGCAGGCCTGGCACTGATCGCCGCCGCGTGCACGGTGAACACTCCCGACACACGCGAACCGCTGGTGCCGCTCATCCCACCCGACCAGCTGCCGATCACCTCGCTCGCCGCCACCAGCACGACGGCGCCGAGCAGCGACCCGAACAGCCCGCTCATCGCCGCGCTCCCCGACGGCGACTGCGTGTATGCCGACGCGCCCGCCGCGGGCGAAGCGACGTTCATCGTCGGCGATCGCCTCATCGGCGCCTCCTTCGACGGGTCGTCGGTGCGCTGCCTCGCCCGGCTCACACTCGGCCAGATCGGGCCGACCGTGTGGTCGCCGGTCGCCAACCGAGCGGTGCTCAACGTCACCACCGTGTTCGACGTCTCGGGTGTGCGGGCATCGGGGTTCGACCCCACCGCCACCCGGATCGCCTGGCAGTACCCGGTTGGCGACGGGTTGATCGCACCCACGCCGTCGGAGAAGACCCTGGTGAGGCGCAGCGCCACCGACGGGTCGCAGCGCAGCGAGCTGACGTTCCTGGCACGGACCCGGCTGGCGCTGTCGCACCCGTCGGGCCTGGCGCTGCTCGCCGCGGGCCGAGCAGGCGACGGCAGCATCGGCGTGTTCCTCGCCGACCAGGCCGGCCAGGGTGCTCGCCCGCTGCTGTTCACCACCGACGACCGCTCGATCGACGAGTTGAGCGTCGACCAGTCGGGCCGGACGGCCTACGTCGTCAGCACCCGCAACGACGCGTTCGCACTGCATCGTCTGTCGCTGGCCGATCTCTCGGTGGCAGAGGTGTCGAGCTCGCAGACGCCGATCCTGCAGGCGGTACCGGGCCCGAGCGCTACGGCGGTGGCCTGGAAGAGCGGACTGTGCAACAGCATCACCTCGACCTGGGTGTTCGACGACCGCACCGGTTCGGCGGTCACGGTGGGATCGGGAACACCGCTCGACGGGCTGTCGGTGGCGCCGCTCGGCTGGCTCGACGCCGGCCGACTGGCGGTGGCGGCGCGGACGATCGGCTGCGACGGCCCGGCCGACATCTGGATCTGGAACCTGCTCGACGGCTCGGCCACCCTGCTCGTGAAGAGCGTCGTGCAGCCGTCGCTGCGCGTGGTACGACCCCAGGCCACGATGCCGCTGATCGATCCGGCCGTGCAGCCGCAACTGCTCTGAAGGGTAACCCGCTAGCGGGTCTGTGCTCCTTCGACGTCGTCGAAGCGGTCGATGCGCCGTAGCGATGGGAAGGCCGCGCCCCAGCCCACCACGATGAACAGCGTCGCCACACCGCCGCCGACGACGGTGGCCGGTGTACCGATCGCTTGGGCGACCACGCCGCTCTCGAACGCACCCAACTCGTTCGACGCGCCGATGAACACGTTCTCGACCGCCAGCACCCGGCCGCGTTTCTCGTCGGGGGTGACGAGCGGGACCAGCGAACTGCGGATGAAGACGCTCACCATGTCGGCCGCAGCGAGGATGATGAGGCTCAGGAAGGCCACCGTGTAACTACGGGTGAGGCCGAGCACGATGGTGGCCACACCGAACACACCCACCGCCGCCAACAGGGTGACGCCGATGTGTCGCCGCACAGGTCGAACCGCCAGCGCGATCGCCATCGTGGCCGCACCGATCCCGGGTGCGGCCCGCAGCCAGCCGTAGGCGATGTCGCCCACACCCAGTTGCTCCTCGGCGATCACCGGCAGCAACGCCACGGCTCCACCGAAGAGCACCGCGAACAGGTCGAGCGAGATGGCGGCCAGCAGCACCGGGGTGCGCCTGATGAAGCGCAGGCCCTCCATCGCCGAGCGCAGGCTCGGCCGCTGATCGGGCGGCGGGGGTTCGGGAGTGCGCACGAACTGCAAGCGGAACAACCCGAGCCAACCGATGAAAATGAGCGCCGACGATCCGGCGTACGCCACCCACGGGCCGATCGAGTACAAGAACCCCGAGGTCGCTGGCCCGATGATGATGGCTGCGGTCCACGTTGCCGAGAACAAAGCGATGGTTCGCGGCAGGCCACCTTCAGGGGCCACCATCGGCGGCATGGAACGCAACGCCGGCGCCTGGAACGCCCGGGCGATGCCGTAGACGAAGGCGATGACGAACAGCGGGAACGCCGATGTCGGTTCGGTGAGGGCGTACCACATCAGCGCGAGCGAGCCGAGCAGTTCGCCACCCACGGCGACGATGCCCACCCGTCGACGGTCGAAGCGGTCGGCCACCGATCCGGTGACGAGGACGAGCAGAATGGCTGGCAAGAACTCGGCGAGGCCGATGAAGCCGATGTCGGCCTCGCGGTCGGTGATGTCGAACACCTGCTTCAACAGGGCAGCAGCCTGGAGCGACACCCCGCAGTAGAGAACGAAGTTGCACACCAGCAGGCGGCGCACCGGCACCGATCGCCACAGATCGGCGACGGTGTACTGGGGGCTCGGGTCGATCGACGGGTTGTCCACGGCGGATCGGCACGCTACTCGCGGCGTGCTACAACCACCCCATGACATCATTCGCCGACGAGACCCGCTGGATGGACGCCACCGATCAAGCCGCGCTGGTGCGCACCGGCGCAGCGAGCGCCGGTGAACTGCTCGAGGCGGCGATCGAGCGGATCGAGGCGATCGACCCCGCATTGAACGCTGTGAACCTCCGCTGGTTCGACCACGCCCGTGAGGTTGCGGCCGGAGCCCTGCCCGAGGGACCCTTTCGCGGCGTGCCCTTCTTGTTGAAGGACCTGTGGGCCGCATACGCGGGCCAACCGCTCAGCAACGGCAACAAGGCGCTGCGTGCCGCCGATGTGCGCCCCGAGTTCGACACCACGTTGGTGAGCCGCTTCAAGGCCGCCGGCCTGGTGATCGCCGGGCGCACGAACAGCCCCGAGTTCGGCGCGCTGCCCACCACCGAACCCGAGGCCTGGGGCCCCACCCGCAACCCGTGGAACACCGACCACTCACCCGGCGGGTCGAGCGGTGGCTCGGCGGCGGCGGTGGCTGCGGGCATGGTGCCCTTCGCCCACGCCAGCGACGGCGGCGGCTCGATCCGCATCCCCGCCTCGTGCTGCGGGCTGGTGGGCCTGAAGACCTCGCAGGGTCGCATCACCCTCGGCCCCGCTCGTGACGAGAGCAACCTCGGCGTCGAGTTCTGTGTGAGCCGCAGTGTGCGCGACAGCGCAGCGCTGCTCGATGCGGTGCACGGGCCGGGCGTCGGCGACACGGTGATCGCACCCGCACCGGCGCGGCCGTACATCGACGAGGTGGGCGCCGACCCCGGCTCGTTGCGCATCGGCCTGCTCGACCACCACCCCTTCGGTCACGCGGTGCACGTCGACTGCGCCGCCGCTGCCAACGAGGTGGGTCTGCTGCTCGAGGGCCTCGGCCACCGGGTCGAGCGCGGCTACCCCTCGGCCATGGCGAACCCCGAGTTCTCGCGGCGTTTCGGTGCACTGTGGAGCACGAACATGGGTATGGCGATCGAGCGGATCAGCGAGCAGTTGGGCCGCGAGGTCACCGTCGACGACGTCGAGTTGCACGACTGGGCGCAGGCGCAGTTCGCCCGCCAGTTCACGGCCACCGACTACGCCAAGGCGATGGCCGCCAACGTGACGTTCCGTCGTGCCGTGCAGCAGTGGTGGGCGGGCGAACAGGGCAAAGGTCCGTTCGACCTGCTGCTCACACCCACCCTCGCCGAGCCCCCCACACGGATCGGCGAGTTCGCCAACGATCCCGTCAGTCCGATGGCACCGTTGGTGCGTGCGGGCGGCTATGTGGCATTCACACCGCAGTTCAACTCGAGCGGCCAACCGGCCATCAACCTGCCGATCGTGTGGAACGCGGCGGGCCTGCCCATCGGTGTGCAGCTCGTCGCCGCCTACGGGCGCGAGGACGTGCTGTTCCGCGTGGCGGCGCAACTCGAGCAGGCCCGACCCTGGGCCCATCGCCGTCCGGCGGCGTGACCCGCCGCACGCCTCGTCAGCAACACGTCTAGCGAGCGGTCCACCCGCCGTCGACGAGCACGCTCTGGCCGGTCATGAACGTGCCGGCGGGCGTGGCCAGCAGCAGCAGCGCGCCGTCGAGTTCGTGCTCGGCGCCCATGCGCGGTATGGGCGAGTTGGTGCGGATGAACTGCTGGCTGCCCTCGTCGGTGTCCATCCCGGCCGTCATCTCCGACGGGAACCAGCCGGGGCACAGCGCGTTCACACGCACACCCTTGCGGGCCCACTGCAACGCCATCTCGCGGGTGAGGTTCACCACCGCGCCCTTGCTGGCGCAGTAGTGCGCCTGCTTGATCGGGGTCGACCCGACGTGGCCCAGCATCGATGCGACGTTCACGATGCTGCCACCGCCATTGGCGATCATCGACGGCGAACTCAACTTCGACAGGTGCCACAACGCGGTGACGTTCAGTTCCATCGCCTGGCGGAACGTGTCGAGGTCTTCCTCCTCGATCGACACCTTGTGGCCGATGCCCGCGTTGTTCACCAGCACGTCGATGCGGCCGAAGGCGGCCAGGGTGTCGGCCACGACGCGCTCGCGGTCGGCCGCAACGGCGAGGTCGGCGGCGACCGCCAGCGAACCGGGCAGCTGCTCCGACAGCGCGGCCAGTCGCTCGGTGCGCCGGGCCACCAGCACGACGCGGGCCCCGACGGCGTGGAGCACGCGGGCGAAGCGATCGCCGAGACCCGACGACGCGCCGGTGACGATGGCCACCTTGCCGTCGAGTCGGAACAGGGCGAGGGGGTCGAGCAGACCGGAGGAAGCGGCGACAGGGACGTTCGTCATGGGCCGACAGTACCGATCGGCCCGACCGGCCGCCTCGTTGTGTTGCTCTTCGATGACATTGGTTCCAGCTGCGAGAAATGTTCGGCCCTCGCGGAACCATTCGCCCGTGAGCGACGTTTGATGAGCGTCGGTGCGGCTGACGAACGGGAGGCAGGGACGATGAACGACCACGCAGATCACGTCTCGATCGATTGGCGCGCCATCGTGTTGCTGGGGGTGGTGGCCAGCATCGTGGCCGCCCTCAGTGCCGTCGCATTGGCAGCGGTGCTGTCGGAGACCACCATCGTGGTCGGCGTCATCGTCGCGGCCACGCTGGCGAGCTGGTTCCAGCTCGAACACGGCGCCCGCCCCGTCCACCGGCACTGACCGTGTGCAACGATGCGTTGCGATGAGCGACGCATCGAACTCCCGACCCTTGGTGATCCTTGTGCACGGCGCCTGGCACGGCGCATGGTGCTACGCCGCGCTGCAGGCCGAACTCGACCAGCGCGGGATCGCCTCGCTGGCCATCGACCTCCCCGGCCACGGCGCGTCCACACTGCCGCTCGGCGATCTGCACGGCGACGCCCAGCACGTGGCCGATGTGGTGGCTGCACTCGACCGGCCGGTGGTGCTGGTGGGTCACAGCTACGGTGGCGCTGTCATCTCCGAAGCCGCAGTGCGGGTTGCCCGTGCGGGCACCGGCCCGGTGCGCCATCTCGTGTACCTCACGGCGTTCATGCCCGACGAGGGCGAGAGCATCGGCACCCTCTTGGGCGGCATGCCTCGTGTGTCGGTGTTGCTGAACGCTGCCATCACACCCCGCGACGACGGCACGAGCGTGCTCGAACCCACCGCGGCGATTCCCGCCCTGTACGGCTCGTGCCCGCCCGCCGTGGCCGCTGCGTCGGTGGCCCGCCTGTCGCCGCAGCCGATGAGCACGTTCGGCCAACCGGTCACCGGCACGGCGCGCGCCGGCACACCGACGACGTATGTGGTGTGCACCGAGGACCGGGCCATCGCGGTCGAGCACCAGCAGATCATGGCCACCCGCTGCGACACGGTGGTGACGTTGCACACCGACCATTCGCCCTTCGCCTCGATGGTGGCCGACACCGCCGACGCCATCGAGTCGGCCCTGGCGAGGTCGTGACCGTGACCGCACCGAAGGTTCGTATCGGCTACGGCTTCGGCGTGCGCACCCGGCTGAACGACGCCGGTTTCGCCCAGGTGGTCGACGCGCTCGAACGGTTGCGGTTCGACAGCCTGTGGCTGAGCGAGCGCATCGGTGGCGAGGCACCCGACCCGCTGGTGGCGATGGCGTTCGCCGCGGGTCGCACGACGAAGTTGAAGTTCGGGATGAGCGTGATGGTGCTGCCCGGCCGCAACCCGGTGGTGCTGGCCAAAGAGCTGGCCACCCTCGACCGCCTGTCGAACGGTCGCCTCCTCCCGGCGTTCGGGCTCGGTGTGGCCGATCCGCACGAACAACAGGCGTTCGGGGTCGAGCGGTCCGAACGGGCCGCCCTGTTCGACGAGAGCCTCGCCGTGCTGCGCGCCTGCTGGAGCGGCACGCCGGTCACCCATCACGGCGCCCGCTTCCACTACGACGACCTGCAGGTGCTGCCCACACCCCGGCAGGAGCACATCGACGTGTGGCTGGGCGGTATCGCCCCGTCGGAGTTGCGCCGGGTGGGCCGCCTGGCCGACGGGTGGCTGCCCAGTTTCATCGTGCCCGACGACGCCGCCCGCGGCCGCGAGACGATCGAGGCGACGCTGGCCGAGCACGGTCGCACCATCGACGACGACCACTACGGCGTGCTCATCCCCTATGCCAACGGGCCGGTACCCGAGGCGCTGCTGGCCGGCCTGGCCAAGCGGCGGCCCGACCTCGCCGACCCCGGTGTGCTGGTGCCGCAGGGCTGGGATGCGCTGATGGCCATGATCGACCGGTTCGTAGCGGTGGGCACCACCAAGTTCGTCATCCTGCCCCTCAGCGAGCCGGCCACCCCCGATCTGTGGGAGGCACACCTCGAAGAGGCCGCCCCGATCGTGCTCGCTCGCCAGACCTGAGCCCGCCAGACCCGCGCCGCATCGACGCTGCACGCCTCAGGCCGTGAGCAGTGCGGCGAGCAGGTCGAGATAGGGGCCCGACGCCACGTCGAGGCCCTCGCCGTAGAGCTTCACCTTCGGTTCGGTACCGCTGGGCCGCACCTGGAGGCGCAGGTCGGGGCCGCACTGCAGTCGCAGCAGGGTGGCTTCGTCGAACCATTCCACCGAGGTGACGGCCCGGTCGCCCACCTGGGTGGGCGGCGCGGCCCGCATCGCCGCCACGGCGGCCCGGCCGGCCACCGGGTCGATGCGCACCGACCGCTCGTCGGTGAGGTGCCGCCCGTACTGCGCGGTGATGGCGTCGAGTCGCTGCTGCAGCGTGACACCCTCGGCCTCGGCCAGCGCGGCGACCTCGGCCATCAGCACGGCGGCAGTGATGCCGTCTTTGTCGAGCGGGCGGCCGCACACCAGGTACCCGAGCGCCTGCTCGTAGCCGAACACGAAGCGCTGATCGGGCCGCTGCAGCACCGTGTGACCGATCCACTTGAAGCCCGTGAACGTCTCGGCGCTGTGCACCCCGTGTGCAGCAGCCATACGGCCCAGCAGCGCCGACGACACGAGCGTGGTGACCACCAGGCGGTCGGCGCCGCTGGTGTGGCGCAGGATGTGGTCGGCGAGCAACCAGCCGATCTCGTCGCCGCTCAGCCGTCGCCAACCGCCCTCGGGCGTGGGGATGGCGGCACCGAGGCGGTCGGCGTCGGGGTCGTTGGCGAGGGCGATCGACGCATTCGTCGACGCAGCGAGCGCCAGCAGCAGGTCCATCGCGCCCGGTTCCTCGGGGTTGGGGAAGCCAACCGTGGGGAACGTGCCGTCGGGCTGCTGCTGCTCGGCCACCACGATCGGCGCGGCGAGCCCCGCCCGCTCGAAGGCAGCGAGCAGCGTGGCCCCACCCACGCCGTGCAGGGCGGTGTAGGCGACGGGTCGGCCGGGCAGATCGGGCCGGAACCGAACGGCCGGCACCGCAGCGAGGTAGGCCTCGACGTGCTCGGGGCCGAGCATCTCGATGAGTGGGTGGTCGGCCGGCGCCAGCTCGACGGCGCACGGGTCGACCGCGTCGATGCATGCGGCGATCTGCTCGTCGGCGGGCGGCACGATCTGTGCACCGGTGCCGAGGTACACCTTGTAGCCGTTGTCGGCCGGCGGGTTGTGACTGGCGGTCACCATCACACCGGCCGACGCCTCGACCCCGGTGATGTTCCAGGCGAGCACCGGAGTGGGCACCACGTGCGGGAACAGCAGCGCCCGCACCCCGCGAGCCGCGCACACCCGGGCCGTGTCGAGCGCGAACGCATCGCTCTTGCGCCGGGCGTCGTAGCCGATGATCACACTCGGCTGCACACCATCCGGGGCGGTGGCCAGCAGATGGTCGGCCAACCCGGCGGCGGCCTGGCGGACGACGAGGCGGTTCATCCGCTGCGGGCCGGCACCCACGGCGCCGCGCAGCCCGGCCGTGCCGAACTGCAGGCGCCCGGTGAACCGCACAGCCAACTCGTCGTCGGGTCCGGCCAACAACGCGGCCAGCTCGGCGCGCATGTCGTCGTCGGGTTCGGCAGCGAGCCAGCGCTCGGCGGTCGATCTCATCACGGCAGCAGGGTCTTCAGTTCGACCAGTGGCCGCGGGCCGACGTGCGAGATCACCTCGGCAGCGGCGATCGAGCCCAGGCGGGCGCACTCGGGCAGGCTGTGGTCGCGGGTGTATCCGTACAGGAACCCGGCGGCGAACAGATCGCCCGCGCCGGTGGTGTCGAGTACCTGCTCGACCGGTTCGGCAGGCGCGTTCATCACCCCATCGGGGGTGACCACCAGGCAGCCGTCGGCACCCACCGTGATGACGGCCAGGCTGCAGTCGCGCTGCACCTCGCGGATGGCGCGGTCGAGGCTGTCGACCTCGTACAGCGACACGAGTTCGAGCGAGTTGCCGAACAAGATGTCGACCTCGTCGGCCACCAGCGCCCGGAAGTCGTCGCGGTGGCGGTCGACGCAGAACGAGTCGCTCAGCGTGAGGCTCACTTCGCGCTGATGCTCGTGGGCCACCCGCGCCGCGTGACGGAACGCCTCTTTGGCCTCCGGGCGGTCGTAGAGGTAGCCCTCCATGTACAGCACCTTGCCCGCAGCCACCGTTGCTTCGTCGATGTCGGCGGGCCGCAGCAGCGACGACACACCGAGATAGGTGTTCATCGTGCGCTCGGCGTCGGGGGTGACCACGATGATGCACCGACCCGTGGGCGTGTCGCCGTCGGGGCGACCGGCACGGAACTGCACACCCACAGCGCGCAGGTCGTGGCCGAACACCCGGCCGAGATCGTCGTGGCTCACCTTGCCGATGTACGCAGCCCGCCCGCCGAAGCTGGCGACACCCACCACGGTGTTGGCCGCCGATCCGCCGCTCATCTGGATGGCGCTGCCGAGTGCCCGGTAGAGGTGCATCGCCCGATCGGTGTCGACCAGGGTCATCGACCCCTTCACCAACTCGTGATGGGTGAGGAACCAGTCGTCGGCGTGCGAGATGACGTCGACGAGGGCGTTGCCGATTC
Source organism: Acidimicrobiaceae bacterium (assembly GCA_040380855.1). Classification (GTDB taxonomy): domain Bacteria; phylum Actinomycetota; class Acidimicrobiia; order Acidimicrobiales; family Ilumatobacteraceae; genus VFMC01. The sequence goes on from JBEIIG010000006.1 coordinate 18,802, forward strand.
CCACCACGTCGAACTCGATGTCGGTCTGCGGCACGGCAGATGACGCTACCCGGTCGTCTCGGGCACTGGCTCGCATCGGTAGCCTCGGCGGTCGTGACCGACGATCCGTACCGCCTCCCTCGCACCGTGCTGCCCACCCGCTACGACCTGGTGCTCGAGCCCGATCTGGCCGCGGCGGCGTTCAGCGGCCGCGTCGACATCGCCCTCGACGTGGTCGAAGCGGTCGACCGGCTGGTGCTGAACGCCGACGAACTCGACATCGTCGCCGTGCGGGTGAACGGCGCGCTGGTCGACAGCCACCATCTCGACGCCGCCACCGAGCGGCTGGTCGTCGAGCACGCCCTCGCCCCCGGTGCCGCCACGCTGAGCATCGAGTTCACGGGCACCCTGAACGACAAGCTGCGCGGCTGGTACCGCAGCACGTTCCGCGACGCCGACGGCAACGAACAGGTCATCGCCACCAGCCAGATGCAGGCCACCGACTGCCGCCGCGCATTCCCCTGCTGGGACGAACCCGACTTCAAGGCCGTCTTCGCCGTCACCCTGGTGGTCGAGCCGCACCTCGTCGCCGTCTCGAACGGCGCCGAGGTCGATCGCACCGCCCAGGCCGACGGCAAGCACGCAGTCCGCTTCGCCGACACGATGCCGATGAGCACCTATCTGGTGGCGTTCGTGGTGGGCCCGCTGGCGGTCACCGAGCCCGTGCTGGTGCCACTGCTCGGCGACACCGGTCGCACCATCCCGCTGCGCATCGTGCACGTGCCCGGCAAGGAGCACCTCACCGAGTTCGGCCTGCGCACGGGCGAGTTCGCGCTCGGCTGGTACCAGCAGTACTACGGCCTGCCCTACCCCACCGACAAGTGCGACATGATCGCCCTGCCCGACTTCGCCGCCGGCGCGATGGAGAACCTCGGCTGCATCACCTATCGCGAGAACCTGCTGCTCGCCGATCCGGCCACCAGCACACAGGCCGAACGCCAGACCATCGCCGACGTCATCACCCACGAGCTGGCCCACATGTGGTTCGGCGATCTGGTGACGATGCGTTGGTGGAACGGCATCTGGTTGAACGAGGCGTTCGCCACGTTCATGGAGGTGGCCTGCTGCGACGCCTACCGGCCCGACTGGCAGCGTTGGACCAGCTTCGGCCTCGAGCGCAGCATGGCCTTCGAGGTCGACTCGCTGGCCAGCACCCGTGCCGTCGAGTTCCCCGTGTTCGCCCCGGCCGACTGCGACGGCATGTTCGACGTGCTCACCTATCAAAAGGGCGGCGCACTGCTGCGCATGCTCGAGCAGTACCTCGGTGTCGAAGCCTTCCGCGCCGGTGTGAACCATTACCTGCGCACCCACGCCTACGCGAACACCGAGACCGGCGACCTGTGGGACGCGATCGAGGCGATGAACCCCGACATGCCCGTGCGCCGGATGATGGACAGCTGGATCTGGCAGCCCGGCTATCCGCTGGTGCTCGCCCGGCTCGACGGCACCGACCTGGTGCTCAGCCAGCAGCGCTTCGCGTTCGGCACCACCGACGACCCGACGCTGTGGGTGGTGCCGGTGCACGTGCGCAACGGCGGCACCGAGCAGCGGGTGCTGCTCGACGGCGACACGGTGCGGGTGCACCTCACCGCGCCCGACGAGGCCGTGATCGTGAACGCCGGCGGGCACGGCTTCATGCGGGTGGGCTACGACGCCACCCTGCGCAGCCGTCTCGACGGGGCCGCGCTGGCCACGCTGTCGACCATCGAGCGCTACAACCTGGTCGACGACGCCTGGAACGAGTGCGTCGCCGGCCGGCTCGACGCGGCCGGGCTGCTCGCCCTGCTCGAAGGCTTCGGCGGCGAGCGCGACCTGGCGGTGTGGCAGGCCGTGGCGATGGCCCTGCGCGGGCTCGGCAGGCTGATCGACGGCGAGGCGCACGCCGCGTTCCGAGGGCGGGTGCGCGCCCTCGCGGCGCCTGCCCTCGCTGCGCTCGGCTGGCAGCCGTCGACCGGTGAGGACGACCTGACGGGCAAGCTCCGCGGTCTGCTGGTGGGCCTCGTGGCCGTGCTCGGCGACGACGCCGACGCGCAGGCGCGCTGCCGGGCCATCTTCGACGCACCCGACGGTGTGCACCCCGAACTCGTGGCGGCCGCCACCACCGTCGTGGCCGCGATCGGTGGCGAGGAGGAGTACGAGCGGCTCCTGCACGGGTTCCGGCACGGTGCCACTCCGCAGGAGCAGTTGCGTCATCTCTATGCGCTCGGCGACCTGCCCGACGCGGCCCTGGTGCAGCGGGTGTGCGAACTGGCGCTCAGCGACGAGGTGAAGACGATGAACGCCCCGTTCCTGCTGCAGCGCTGCATCGCCAACCGCCATCACGGCGTGCAGGCATGGCAGTTCGTCCGCCAGCACTGGGCCGAGATCAACGACCGGTTCCCCGCCAACCTCATCGTGCGCGTGGCCGATCCGGCCAAGTTGCTCAACACGCCCGAGGTGGTGGCCGACGTGCAGGCGTTCTTCACCGAACACCCCATTCCGCAGTCGACCAAGACGCTCGACCAGGTGCTCGAGCGTCAGCGCGTGAACGCGGCGCTGCGGGCCCGCGAAGAGGCCGCCTTCAGCGCTGCACTCTGACAGGGTGTGTCCCATTTCGAGCCTCAAGAAGTTCTGGGTGACGACCGATGATCTCGGGTGCCGTATCCGACTGATCTGACCGACAACCAGTGGGAGCTGTTGGGCCCGTTGTTGTCGCCTTCGTGCAAGCGCGGGCCGAAGCATGGTGCCGATCTGCGGTACGTGGTTGATGCGATGTTGTATGTCACGCACACCGGCTGCCAGTGGCGGTTCCTGCCGTCCGAGTTCGGTCCGTGGACACGGGTGTGGTCGCAGTTCCGGCGCTGGACACGCAACGGGACCTGGACACGGGTGTTGGCGGCGGTGCATGAACAGGCACGGTTGGTCGAGGGTCGGGCGGAACGAAAGCCGTCGATGGTGGTGATCGACACACATTTGGCCCGTGGTGGTTCTCGGGGTGGGGTGACGTTCCATGACCGTGGCGGCCCGTACGGGCGGACGAACGGTGCGAAACGGGCGATCGCCGTTGACCGGACCGGTCTGCCGTTGGCTGCACGTGTCGTGCCGGCCTCGACCACCGAGCAGGTTGCGGCCGGGATGCTGTTGGATGACATGGTCGCGGCCGGCCAGTCGGAGCGCCTCGCGTTGGTGATGGTCGATCGTGGCACGTCGGTGAAAGCAGCCCGAGAACTGTCGGCGAAGCATCGATGTGAGGTGCGACGTGTCGGCTGGGATGAACCACAGTTGGACGAGCACGGACGGAAGGCGTTCCGTCCGATTGCGCACGCGTGGCGGGTCGAAGTCGCGCACGGGACGCTCGGATGGTCGCGACGGTTGGCGAAGTCGTTCGAGAACACGACACGGTCGGCGACCGGCTGGCTGCAACTCGCATGCGTGGTCGCCTGTCTCGACGTGCTGCGCTGACTCATTGTGATTTTGCACACTGACATTCCCCATCTCTTGCATCGCTGACACGCCCGATTTTCACCACTGACACGACCCTTTTTCGTGTGACACGGCGCCAGCGGCGCTAATCCGACCGCCAGGCACGCAGCTCAACGAGTCGCCGTGCGTCCTCGGTGCGCCCGGACAACTCTCCCCGAGAGATCGCTGCGCGCTGGCATTCCCTGCGTCTGCGGAACTGCTCGGTACAGTCGAGCCATGGACCTCGGCGGTTACGACACGGCAGAAGCGACCAGGTTCCTCACCGAGCACGACTTCCGGCCGGTCGGCGTCGCGTTGGCCGGCGAAGGAGCATGGTCACGATGCTTCGGGTTCCGCCACGACGGGGTCGATCTCGTCGTCCGCTTCGGCGCGCACCTCGAGGATTTCGCCAAGGACGACCACGCCCAACACTTCGCCCGCCCCGGGCTGCCAGCCCCGTCCGTGCTCGCCGTCGGCCCAGCCGGCGGCGGCCACTACGCTATGTCGGCACGCTGCTTCGGGACCCCGATCGAGCATGCCACACCGGCCCAGTGGGACGCCCTGTTACCGTCCGTCGTGACGATGTTCGACGCGTTGCGGTCCTGCGCCGTCGCACCTGGTGCCGGGTGGGGGCTGTGGAGGGCGAACGGGACCGCGCCTCAGGAGGGATGGCGCCACGCACTGTTGTCCGTCGCCGACGAGCATCCCCGCCACAGTGGATGGCGCTCCAAGCTCGACGCGCATCACGGGGCGAAGGAAGCGTTCGCGTGGGGGCTGGGCCTGCTGGATGAAGCCGCGATCGACAACGTCCCGCATGCAGTGATCCACAGCGACCTGATCAACCGCAACGTCCATGTCGTCGACGATCAGGTCACCGGGGTGTTCGACTGGGGCTGCTCGATGTACGGCGACCCGTTGTACGAGCTGGCATGGTTCCAGTTCTACGCGCCGTGGTACCCGCACCTCGACATCGCCGCGCTCACAGCCGGTGTCCTGGCCTGCGACCGGGCCGGCAGCCACACCGAGCGGCTCCTCGCAGCTATGATGCACATCGGGCTCGGCTCGATCGTCTACGGGGCGGCCCGCAACGCCGGCGACGACATCGGCGATGCGATCGCCCGGATGAAGGCCATCGCCGCTCGCTCCTGAAAGCGACGCGCCCGATCGGGCAGTCGAGGCGGGCGGGCGCAATGGCTGAAAAGCGGACCCCTGACATCAGGTATGAAAAATCTGGCGTGTCAGTGAGTGCAAAGTCACACTCATGAGTGTCGAGACGGTTGCTGTGTAACACCCTTCGCGCACAATGACAGGCATGGGGGCGGCGGCGGGCGAAGACGACGGGAACGGTGTGCTCATCTCGCACACTGGACACGCGCTCGTGCGTCGGACAGCGTTCCGGTTCGCAGCCGACCTGAACCAGTCGCAGACCCAGATGTTCTTCTCGTGTGCAGGGGCACGACGGTTCGCGTTCAACCATCACATCGCACGGGTGAAAGGCAACCTCGACATCCGCCGCGCCGAGCACGAAGCTGGTGCCGGCAAGGAGCAGATGACTCGGTCGTTGTCGTGGTCGAAGGTGTCGTTCATCAACGAGTTCAATGCGTGGAAGAACGGCCAGTTGGACACGTCACCGAGCAACGATGATGGCACCCGTGGCCTTGCGTGGCGCGACCAGGTGCCAGCCGATGTGTTCGAGTGCGCGTCAGTGGACGCCGCGCAGGCGTTGGCGAACTTCTCCAACTCTGTGTCCGGTGTTCGCAAAGGCAAGAGGGCAGGGTTCGCGCGGTTCAAGTCGAAGCACCATTCGACACCGGCGTTCCGGCTCCGTTCCAAGTCGAAGCCGGGTGCGGCTGCACCGATCCGGGTGACCGGTCCGCACACCATCCGGTTGCAGAAGCTCGGCGAGGTACGCATCCTCGGCTCGACGAAACGGCTGCGGCGCATGATCGGCGCAGGCAGGTTCCATGTGCATTCCGCGTCGATGCGCTTCGAACAGGGACGTTGGTGGATCTCGATCGAGGGTGCCGCCGCCGTGTTCCATCACGAACGCCGCTCACCCGCGGGACGGCACCCGAAGCCAGCCGGTGTCGATCGTGGTGTGAAAGACCTTGCGGTGTTCGCCGACACCGATGGTGACGTGCTGCACGTCGTGAAGGCGGTGAAATCGTTGCAGTCAGCCGAACAACGCCTGAAGCGCGCCAACCAGGCCCTGTCGAGAACCAAACCAGGGTCCAACGGCCGCCGAAAGGCACGGGCCCGGCTCACGAAGCTCCATGCACGCATCGGCAACATTCGAGCCGACGCGTCGCACAAGGCATCCCACTGGGCGGCCACCAGCCTCACCAGGTTGACCGTCGAGGATCTGAACGTCGAAGGGATGAAGCAGCTCCGCACGCTCGCCAAGACGGTCTCGGACGCCGGCATGGGAGAGTTCGGTCAGCAACTGGCATACAAGGCCGGCTGGTACGGGCTCGAGCTCCTCGAGGCCGACCGGTGGTTCCCGTCATCGAAGACCTGCTCCAGGTGCGGGCACGTCAAAGCGTCGCTCGAGCTGTCCGAACGCACCTACCGCTGCGACCACTGCGGGCATGTCGCCGATCGCGACGTGAACGCGGCCATCAACCTCGCCCGCTGGCCGCACAAACACATCTACGCGCCGCTTCCCGCGGCAGCCTGACCCGGGCCAACGGGTTGCACCGCCAAGCAGGCGGGAAGAGCCGATCGTCACCCTGCAATCCTGGGGCTCTGGATCGGAACCGGTAGAAGACCACGAGAGTGGCGGCCGGACGGCGACCAAGTCGCCATCCCATCAGGGGTGGTCAAGGGAAGCCGGTGTGACCCAAAACAATGGGACACACGCTGTGAGTCGTCGGGCCGGTCGCCCGGCCAGCACGCCGATCAGCCGACGATCTCGACATCCAGTTCGCCCGCGGTGTGACGGGCGCGCAGCACCTTCTTGTCGAACTTGCCCACGCTGGTCTTGGGCACCTCGGTGATGAAGCTCCAGCGCTCGGGCAGCCAGAACTTGGCGGTGCGCTCGCTCAGCCAGGTGCGCAGTTCCTCGGCGGTTGCGGTGGCGCCTTCTTTCAGCACCACGCACGCCATCGGGCGCTCGTCCCACCGCGGGTCGGGCACACCGATCACGGCTGCCTCGAGCACGGCCGGGTGCCCCATGATCGTGTTCTCGAGGTCGACCGAGCTCACCCATTCGCCGCCGCTCTTGATGACGTCCTTGGCACGGTCGCTGATCATCACGTAGCCGTTGGGCAGCACCGAGGCCACGTCGCCGGTGCGCAGCCAGCCGTCGTGGAACTTCTCGGGGTCGTCGACGTTGTAGTACTCGGCCGTGATCCACGAGCCGCGCACCTCGATCTCGCCGAGCGACTCGCCGTCCCACGGCACCACGTCGCCGTTGTCGTCGGTGATACGGAGTTCGACACCGGGCATGATGCGGCCGGTCTTCACCCGCCAGTCGGTCTCGCTGAGGTCGGCCATGTCCTTGGGTGGGTGGCCGATGGCGCACACCGGGCTGGTCTCGGTCATGCCCCAGCCCTGCACCAGCGGCACCCCGAACACGTCGCGGTAGCCGTCGATCAGGCCGCGGGGCACGGCCGAACCGCCGCACATCACCAGGCGCAGGCTCGACATGTCGGTGCCCGGGGCATTCACCAGCAGGTCGTTCAGCACGGTGGGCACGGCACCGGTGAGGGTGGGCCTGGTGTCGGCGATCACCTTGCTGAGGGGAGCGGCCTGCAGGAACTGCTGCGGGAACACCAGGTCGGCACCGATCATCCACGCGGCGTACGGCGTGCCCCACGCATTGGCGTGGAACATCGGCACGATCACCAGCATGCGGTCGGTCTCGGCAAGGGCGATGTTGGCGGTGGAGGTGACGGCGAACGAGTGCATGTAGGTGCTGCGATGGCTGTACATCACAACCTTGGGGTTGCCCGTCGTGCCGCTCGTGTAGCACATGTCCATGCCCTGCTTCTCGTCGATGTCGGGGTACTCGAAGCCGCCCGGTGCCGCATCGACGAGCGTGTCGTAGTCGAGCAACCCGTCGCCGAGGCCCTGCACGGCCGACGTGGGCGCGGCGGCCGAGCCCTTCACGATGATGTGCTGCACCGTGGTGAGCTGATCGCGCACCCGGGCCAGCAGCGGCGCAATGGATGCGTCGACGATGATCACCTTGTCCTCGGCGTGGTTGATGACGTAGGCGAGCTGCTCGGGGAACAGGCGGATGTTCAAGGTGTGCAGCACCGCACCCATGCACGGGATGGCCAGGTAGGCCTCGAGGTGGGTCTGGTTGTTCCACATGAACGTGCCCACCCGGTCGCCCGCCTGCACACCCAGCGACGACAGCACTGCGGCCAGACGGTCGGCCCGGTCGGAGACCTCGGCGAACGTCGACTCGATGTAGCCGTCGCCCGTGAAGGTGATGACCTTGCTGTTGGCGTGCACCCGGCGGCCGTGCTCGAGGATCGGCTTGATGGTGAGCTGGTAGTCGTCCTGCATCGTGCTGCGCAGCATGTGTTCCCCCTGGTCGTCGTCGACGTGTGCTGCGAAGAATAGACAGCCCGGCTCCGGCGGCCACCGTCCGACACCCTCGACGCGGCCTACGCTCACAGGGCCGGTGCCCGCACCGCGGCCGGCGCCGCCGATCACCCACCGGAGTTCTTCGATGACCAACCAGACCATCGTCACCCTCGACCTCGAAGGTGTCCTCGTCCCCGAGATCTGGATCGCCGTGGCCGAGCGCACCGGTATCGCCGAGCTGCGCCGCACCACCCGCGACGAACCCGACTACGACGTGCTGATGCGCGGCCGGCTGCAGATCCTCGATCAGCACGGCCTGACGATGTCGACCATCGCCGATGTGATCGACGGCCTCGGCCCGATGGAAGGTGCCCGCGACTTCCTCGACGCGCTGCGCGCCCGCACCCAGGTGGTCATCCTCTCCGACACCTTCGAGCAGTTCGCCGCACCGCTGATGCGCCATCTCGGGATGCCCACCATCTTGTGCCACCGCCTCGTGGTCGACGACGACCGCATCGTCGACTACCGCCTGCGGATGCCCGACCAGAAGCGTCATGCGGTGAACGCCTTCCAGTCGTTGCAGTACCGCGTCGTGGCGGCGGGCGACTCGTACAACGACGCCGCCATGCTGGGCGCCGCCGATGCCGGGTTCTGGTTCCGTTCGCCCGACTCGATCGCCGCGCAGTTCCCGAACTTCCCGCGCGCCGAGCACTACGACGACCTGTTCGCGCTCATCACCGGCGCGCTGTGAACCTCGCACCCCTCGCTGCGCAGCACGACGCGCTCGCTGCGCTGGTGGGCGAGTATTCGGCCGAGCACCGCTGCCCGAGCATCTCGTGGGGCGTCGTGGCCGAGGGGCAGGTGGCCGTCGCCGGGTCGGTGGGCGTGCTCGACGTCGAGGCACCGACGCCCGTCGCGCCCACCGCCGACTCGGTGTACCGCATCGCGTCGATGACCAAGAGCTTCACGTGCGCGGCCATCCTCGCCCTGCGCGACGATGGCGTGCTGTCGCTGAGCGATCGCGTCGCCGACCTCGCGCCCGAGCTGGCGGCGGTGACCGGCCCGACGAGCGACGCGGCACCCATCACCGTGGGCGACCTGATGTCGATGGCGTCGGGTCTGGCCACCGACGACGCATGGGCCGACCGACACCTCGAGATCAGCGACGCCGACCTCGATGCCGTGGTGGCGAACGGCGTGCTGTTCGCCCACAGCCCGGGCACCGCGTACGAGTACTCGAACCTCGGGTTCGGCCTGCTCGGTCGGGTGGTGCTGCGCGCCACGGGGCGCCCGGTGCAGGCGCACATCAGCGAACGCCTGCTCGGCCCGCTCCACATGACCCGATCGACCTGGGTGCAGCCCCCGCACGACGACTGGGCCCGTCCGCACCGGGTGCAGGGCGGCACCATCGTGGCGGAGGGCACTCCGCTGCAGGGCGATGGCGGTATCGCCCCGATGGGCGGGCTGTGGACCACCGTCGCCGACCTGGCCCGCTGGGTGCACTTCCTCGACGACGCATTCCCGCCCCGCGACGATCGCGACGACGGGCCGCTGCGCCGAGCCTCGCGCCGCGAGATGCAGCGCATCCACACCTTCGTCGGCACCACCACGCTCGCCGGCCAGCGGCTGACGGCGGGCTACGGCTACGGGCTGCGCATCGCCGACAGCCCCACCCTCGGGCGCATCGTCACCCACGCGGGCGGCCTGCCCGGCTATGGCTCGAACATGCGCTGGCTGAGCGGCCGCGGTATCGGTGCCGTCGCGCTGTCGAACGGCACCTATGCGCCGATGAGCGAACTGACGATGCGGATGCTGATACTGCTCGGCGATGCCGGTGCGGTCCCGGCGACCACGGTGGCGGTGCCCGAACACCTGCACGACGCAGCGGCACGACTGGTGGCGCTGCTCGACGACTGGAGCGACGATGCTGCCGACGCGCTGTTCGCCGACAACGTGGCGCCCGACGAGTCGTTCGCCCGACGCGCCGCTGCCGCACGACACCTCGTCGAGGCGTGCGGTGGCTCGCTGGTGGTTCAGGGCATCACGGCATCGAGTGCCAGTGAGGCGACGGTCGAACTCCGGCACCCGTCGGGCGCACCGGTGGTGCTGCGCGTCGAACTCGCCCCGCTGCTGCCGGTCAGGGTGCAGCTGTACACCGTCACGATGCCCGGGCCAACGACGGACTGACCCGTCGGCCGGCCCGACCGCGGCCCGTGGGTCGATCGACGGCCGCACCGGGGCCGTTCGACACTGGGGCAGAGGCGCCCGCACATCCACGCTCGGCGCATGCGCCGCCTTCCGCACCGCCGAACCCACCTCGCCACCTGTGCTGCAGTGGTCGTCCTCACCACCGCCGCCTCGTGCGGACCCGAACGCAGTGCCAGCGACACGACCGCCGGCACGGCGGCGACGACAGTGACAACGCTTGCGACGACGGCCACCACGACGCCGTCGACCACCGACCGGCGCACGATCCGCGTCACCGCACTCGGGCAGGCCCAGGGCACACCCGACGCGCTCGTGCTGATGCTCGGCGTCGAGGTGTTCGGCACGTCGACCGCCGAGGCGCTGTCGACGCTCGCCGCCAAGGCCGCCACCCTGACAGCATTCCTACGGCAGTACGGCATCGACGACACCGACGTGCAGACCACCGGACTGTGGGCCTACCCGTTCTACGGCGACTACAGCGGCGCGATGCCGACGGTGAGCGGCTACCAGGCGGGCGAGACGTTCAGCGTGAAGGTGGCCGACCTCGGCGCGGCGGCTCCGCTGCTCGACGGCGCAACGTTCGCGATCGCCGATGCACTGCGTCTGCAGGGCCTCAGCTGGGTCATCGACGATCCGTCGGCACTGCAACAGCAGGCACGGCTCGAAGCCATCGACCAGGCCGAGCAGCAGGCGGCCGCCCTTGCATCCGCGGCGGGGTTGACCCTCGGGCCGATCGTCTCGGTCGACGAGTCGAACGGTGCCGCGATGTCGGGCTACTACGGCGGCGCCGGCATGGAAGCTCTCCCCATCGCACCCGGCAGCCTCACGGTCTCGACACAGGTGACCATCACCTTCTCGGTCTCATAGGCACCGACCGTCGAGACATCGGGGCGCGGCGGGCGCCGTGGGTCTTTGGTCCCAGGGTGCCGGGACCTGCGCCCCTGCCCCGCTGAACAGGGCATCGGTACGTTCGTCGTGTGCTTGTGACCCCACGTACCTCCCCCGCCCGCGCCGGTCTGGCCCTGGTAGCCGCGGCAGCGCTGGCCCTGGCCACATCGGCGTGTGCCGACGATCTGTCCGACGCCCCCACCACCACCCTTGCGCCTGCCACGACAGCAGCACCCGCCACCACCGAGACCCCCGACCAGATGTTCGACATCGTCGGTACAGCACTCGAGGCCACGGTGTTCACCGAACTCGCCGGCCTCGTCGTCGACGCCGGCCTGGTCGACACCCTCCGCAGCGACGGGCCGTTCACCGTCTTCGCCCCCACCGATGCAGCGTTCGCGAAGATCCCGACGGCCACCCTCCACCAGGTGCAGGACGACCCGGAGCTGCTCGCCACGGTGCTCACCTACCACGTCGTACCGGGCAAGCTCACCCTCGCCGACCTGCAGCCCGGCACGCTCACCACCGTCGCCGGCGTCGACCTCGAGGTCACCCGCACCGGCGACACGGTGTTCATCAACGGCTTCGAGATCGCCGCCAGCGATGTGATGGCCACCAACGGCGTCATCCACGTGATGGACGACGTGTTGCTGCCACCCGCCTGACCGAGAACCCCCAAAACCCCCCAGTCGCATCAGGTGGCCGGCAGTACTGTCGGCCACCTGATGCACATCGGGCCCCCCATCACCTTCGCCGACGTGCTGGCTGCCGCCGACCGCATCCGCGGCGAGGTGGCCACCACGCCGTCGGCACTGTCGCACACGTTGTCGGCCATCACCGGGGCCGAGGTCGTGGTGAAGTTCGAGAACCTGCAGTTCACCGGAGCCTTCAAGGAGCGGGGTGCTCTGAACCGCCTGCTCACATTGTCGGCCGACGAACGCGCGCGCGGCGTGGTGGCGATGTCGGCCGGCAACCATGCCCAGGGGCTCGCCCACCACGCCACCCGCCTCGGTATCCGCGCCACGCTCGTGATGCCCGAGGGCACGCCCCTCGTGAAGATGGCCAACACCCGCACGCTGGGTGCCCATGTGGTCACCGCCGGAGCCACGCTCGTCGAGGCCGCTGAACATGCCCGCCACCTGGCCGACGAGCACGACCTGGTGTTCGTGCCGCCGTACGACTGCCCGGTGGTGATGGCCGGCCAGGGCACCGCCGTGCTCGAGTTGCTGCACGACGCCCCCGGCCTCGACGCAGTGGTGGTGCCCGTTGGCGGGGGCGGCCTGTTGGCCGGCTCGATCGCAGCGGCGCGCGGGGTCGACCCGATGGTCGAGGTGGTGGGTGTGCAGGTGGCGGCCTACGCGGCCTTCGCGTCGCGCATGCACGGCGGCGACGGCAGTGTGATCGGTGGCGACACGATCGCCGAGGGCATCGCCGTCGCCCGCCCCAGCGCGTCGGCGGTCAGGTTCGCGCAGCAGCAGCGGGTCGACATCGTGGTGGTCGACGACGACCACGTCGAAGCGGCGATCGCGCTCTACCTGGAGGTCGAGAAGGTGATGGCCGAGGGGGCCGGTGCCGCCCCGCTCGCGGCACTACTCGCCCACCCCGACCGGTTCCAGGGTCGCCGTGTGGGGCTGGTGCTGTCGGGCGGCAACATCGACCTGCGTGTGCTGGCCTCGGCGATGTTGCGGGCGTTGGCGCGCAGCGGTCGGCTCACCACGCTGTCGGTCTCGTTGCCCGACCGGCCCGGCGCGCTGCATTCGCTCACCGGCGTGCTGGCGGCACAGGGCGCGAACATCGTCGAGTTGTCGCACGACCGCATGGGCCCCGCCACCCGGCTGCGTTCGGCAGTGGTCGACGTACAGGTCGAGACCGCCGACCGCGCCCACAGCGATGCCGTCGTGGCCGCATTGCAGGCGGCCGGTTTCGCCGTCACCCGGCCCGACTGAGCCGGCCCGTTCAGGCGCCGAAACGGGCGAGGTCGCGGTTGATGCGCTGCGGGCTCACCGACACGGCGGTGCCGAGGGTCTGGGCGAACTCGCTCACCCGCAGTTCCTCGAGCAGCCACCCCAGTTCCACCGCATCGGGTGGCAGGGGTTGCTTCGATCGCTCGTACGCGTCGAGCAGCGTCTCGTAGCGGGTCTCGAGCGCAGCCACTGTGCGCAGGCGCTGCACATCGCGCTGAGGCCCGTCGACCACCTTGTCGAGTCGGCGCTCGATGCCGCGCACGTAGCGCAACACATCGGGGAGCCGCCGTATCCCGGCGGTGGCCACGAAGCGGCGGCGCACCAGACGGCGCAGGTGACGCCGGGCGTCGTCGACGCTCGTCGCGAGCGACGCACTGCTCATCCGGTCGAGCATCGTCTCCACCCCGTTGGCCACCGCCACCACCTCGGCTGCGGCACGCAGCGCATCGCCCGCCGTCGGGGCCAGCCGCTCGCGACCGGCCGCCACCAGCGCGGCGAAGGCATCGGCGTCGAACGGCAGGCTGTCGTGCCGTTGCACGTGCTCGGTCACCAACAGGTCGGCGGCGGCGGTGATGCACTGGTCGGCCAACTCGTCGAGCTCGACCCGCTCGCTGCGCGCGATCGCCAGGCGCTGCGCGTTGGTGAGACCCTGCACCACCTGTTTGCGGGTGACGGTGACCGCCAGCAGCAGCAGGCGGCGCACCCCGGCACGCATCACCCGTGCCTGCAGTTCGGGGGTGGTGAAGATGCGCAGGCTCACGCTGTCGCCGTCGTCGAGCAGTGCCGGATAGCCGAGCACGCTGTGCCCGTCGCCCACCGTCTCGACCTGCTGCGGCAGCGTGCCGACGTCCCAGGTGACGATGCCCGCCCGCTCGGCCAGCGGCGCCGAGGCGGCGATGGCGGCCCGCATCCGTCCCTCGAGCGCTCGCCGCAGCGCGTGGATGTCCTTGCCGATGCCGAGGCTGGTGCCCGATGCGTCGTCGATCGAGAACGTCATGCGCAGGTGATCGGGCACGCGTGCCCCGTCGAACAGGGCGGGTGCGACCCGTTCGCCGAGCATCTCGGTGAGCACCCGGGCGAGCGACGCCACCAGCCGCCCATCGGCCGGGTCGATACGACGGCACGCGGCGGCGATCGTCTCGGCCGCCGGCACCATCGCGCGCCGCACCTCTTTGGGCAGGGTGCGGCACAGCGCGGTCACCAGCTCTTCGCGCAGGCCGGGCACCAGCCAGTCGAACCCTTCGTCGCCCACGCGGTTCAGCACCGTGAGCGGTACGTGCACGGTGGCACCGTCGTCGGGCGCGCCCGGCTCGTACCGATAGGTGAGGCGCAGGTCGAGGCCGTCGTAGTGCCAGGTGTCGGGGAACTCGTCGGTGACCGCAGGGCCGGCCACGTCGCCGAGCAGCGCCTCGGCGGTGATGTGGAGCGCATCGGGACGGGTGCGGCGCTCCTGTTTCCACCACCGGTCGAAGTGGCGGGTCGACACCACGTCTGCGCCCACCCGGCGGTCGTAGAAGGCGAACACCATCTCGTCGTCGATCAGGTCGAACCGACGCACACGGTCACCCATCGTGCGCAGGTCGTGGAGGATGGCCCGGTTCTCGGCCACGAACGTGTGCTGGGTCTCCCACTCGCCCTCCACCAGGGCGTGGCGGATGAACATCTCGCGTGCCAGATCGCGGTCGAGCCGGTCGAGGCCGATGGTGCGGCCCGCCACGATCGGCAGGCCGAACAGCGTCGCCCGTTCGATCACCACCGCCCGGCCGTTGTGTGCATCCCAGGTGGGGTCGCCGTACGAGTACTTCACGAGTGGGCCGGCCAGACGTTCGGCCCACTCGGGTTGCACCGCTGCCGTCATCCGTCCCCACAGCCGGTTGGTCTCGACGAGTTCGGCGGCCATCAACCACTTCGGTGGTTTCTTCGCCAGCACCGACCCCGACGCCACCACGAACTTCGAGCCGTACGCGCCGCGGAACTCGCGGCTGTCGCCGTCGCGCACACCCAGATGGCTGAGCAGGCCCGACAGCAGTGCCTGGTGGACGCGGTCGGGATGGGCCGCCTCGGTTCCACCGCGCACACCGAGCTGCCCGGCCACCTGGCGCAACTGGCTGTAGAGGTCTTGCCATTCGCGGACGCGCAGGTAGTTCAGGTACTCGGCCCGGCACAGCTTGCGGAACTGGTTGCTGCTCAACTGCTGCTGCTGTTCGCGCAGGTTGTCCCACAGTTTCACCAGCGCCAGGAAGTCGCTGCCCTGTGCGGCGAAGCGACGATGCGCCTCGTCGGCAGCCTGGCGGTGTTCGGCGGGGTGTTCACGTGGGTCCTGGATCGACAGCGCAGCAGCGATGACCAACACCTCGCGCACCCCGCCGTGCCGATCGGCCTCCAGCACCATGCGGCCGAGGCGCGGGTCGACTGGCAGCCGGGCGAGGCGTTTGCCGATCGCGGTGAGTCGGCGATGCGCGTCGTCGGCGCCGTCGGCGGGCTGCAGGGCACCCAGTTCGTCGAGCAACGCATAGCCGTCGCGCACCGAGCGTCGGTCGGGCGGTTCGACGAACGGGAACGCCGCCACGTCGCCCAGGCCGAGTGCCGTCATCTGCAGGATGACCGATGCGAGGTTGGTGCGCAGGATCTCGGGCTCGGTGAACTCGGGCCGCGCGGCGAACTCGGCCTCGTCGTACAGGCGGATGCAGATACCGGGTGCCACGCGGCCGCAGCGGCCGGCGCGCTGGTTGGCCGAGGCCTGCGAGATCGGTTCGATGGGCAGGCGCTGCACCTTCAGCCGGTGGCTGTAGCGCGAGATGCGGGCCACGCCGGTGTCGACGACGTACCGCACACCGGGCACGGTGAGCGAGGTCTCGGCGATGTTGGTGCTCAGCACCACCCGCCGACCGGTGTGGGGCTGGAAGATGCGGTGCTGCTCGACCGAGCTGAGTCGGGCGTACAGCGGCAGCACCGTGGTGTTGCGCAGGTCGAGGCGGCGCAGCGCATCGGCTGCGTCGTGGATCTCGCGCTCGCCCGACAGGAAGACCAAGATGTCGCCCGGCCCCTCGGCGCTCAGTTCCTGCACGGCATCGCAGATGGCCTGCACCTGGTCGACGCCGCCCTCGTCGCCGCCGAATCCGTCGGCCTCGATGGGGCGGTAGCGCACCTCGACGGGATAGCTGCGACCGCTCACCTCCACCACCGGTGCACCGTCGAAGTGTTCGCTGAACCGGGCGGTGTCGATGGTGGCCGAGGTGACGATCACCTTCAGGTCGGGGCGCTTCGGCAACAGTTGCTTCAGGTAGCCCAGCAGGAAGTCGACGTTCAGGCTGCGCTCGTGCGCCTCGTCGATGATGATCGTGTCGTAGCGGCGCAGCATGCGGTCGCGTTGGATCTCGGCGAGCAGGATGCCGTCGGTCATCACCTTCACGAGGGTCTCGGGGCCTACCTTGTCGGTGAAGCGCACCGTGTACCCCACCGCCGCGCCGATCGACGATCCGAGTTCCTCGGCCACCCGTTCGGCGATGGTGCGCGCCGCGACGCGTCGGGGCTGGGTGTGGCCGATCATGCCCTCAACCCCGCGGCCCAGTTCGAGGCACAACTTGGGCAGCTGGGTGCTCTTGCCCGAACCGGTCTCGCCGGCCACCACCACCACCTGATGGTCGCGGATGGCGGCCAGCAGCTCGTCGCGCATTCCTGCGATCGGCAGCGACTCGGGCGTGTCGAACGCGCCGGCCGACCGCATCGATGCGGCCAGCACTGCACGGGGCGACGAGGGGGCGTTCATGGGCGGCGACCAGTCTGCCGCCGCGGCCGGTCGGCGCGACGCGTCAGCCCAGCAGGTCGAAGTCGCTCGGGTCGGGCTGCTTGGTGCGCTGCCAGTACTCGAGCAGGGTGAACGGCCAGTTCTGTGCCACGCGGCCCTTTGCGTTCTTGTACCAGCTGTTCACCGGGCTCCAACCCCAGGCCATCCGCTTGTTCTCGGCATCCACCGCCTCGTTGAACCGGTCGTGCACCTCGCGCTTCACCTCGAGGGCAGTGGCACCTTCGCCGAGCATCATCTTCAGCAGGCCGAGGATGTAGCGCACACCGCACTCGCTGAAGTAGATGATGCTGCCGTTGATGACGATGTTGGTGTTCGGGCCGTACAGGCAGAACAGGTTGGGGAAGCCCGGCACCACCACACCCAGATAGGCACGCGCGTCGCCGTCCCACTGTTCGTGCAGGTCGATGCCGTCACGGCCGGTCACGCGCATCGGCGCCAGGAAGTTCGAGGCCTGATAGCCGGTGCCGTAGATGATGACGTCGGCGTCGTAGTGGCGGCCGTCGGCCATCGTCACCCCGGTGGTGTCGACATGCCCGATGCGGTCGGTGACGAGCTCGACGTTGGGGCGCTTCAGGGTGCTCGCCCAGATGCCGTTGTCGCGGACGGCCCGCTTCGCGCCGGGCGGGTAGTCGGGGATCACTTTGGCCAGCAGATCGGGACGGTCGCCGAACTGCTCCTGGTAGTAGAGCAGCAGCATCTGCTTGCCCATCTCGCTGATCTCGCTCACCGACGTTCCGTCACCGTGCCAGTGCGGGTCGACCCGTACCCCTTCCAGCGCGCCGTCGCCCATCCGCCAGAAGATGGCGAAGCGGGTGAGTTCGCTGTAGGTGGGCACATGCCGGTAGAGCCACCGCAGGCCGGGTGCCACCGGGTCGTGGTAGTCGGGCGTCGGGGCGATCCACGGCGGGGTGCGCTGGAACACCGTCACACTGCCGGCGACCTTGGCCACCTCGGGGATGAACTGCAGGGCGCTGGCACCGGTGCCGATGACGAGCACCCGCAGTCCGGTGAGGTCGAGGTCGTGACGCCATTCGGCCGAGTGGAAGGAGGGACCCTCGAACTCGGCGATGCCGTCGATCGTCGGCCACAACGGGCGGTTCAGTTGGCCGACGGCGCTGATGACCGCATTCGCCCGGATCGACTGGTCGACCCCTGCCGAGTCGGTGTAGTGCACGGTCCACAGCAGTTCGTCGTCGCTCCAGGTGGCCGACTGCACCGTGCAGCCCGAGCGGATGTTGGGGGTGATGCCGAAGGCCTCGGCGCAGTCGTGGAAGTAGCGCTCGAGCACGGGCTGGGGCGAGTAGTGCGACGGCCAGTCGTGACGCTGGGCGAAGCTGTAGCTGTAGTTGTGGTTCGGGTTGTCGACCCGACACCCCGGGTAGGCAGCCTCGTGCCAGGTGCCACCGACGGCGTCGTTCTTGTCGAGGATCGTGTAGCTGATGCCCGCCTGCTGCAGACGGTGCGCCGACACGATGCCCGACATGCCGCTGCCGATGATGACCACCCGGAAGTCGACATCGGGGGCCACCTGGGCGAGGGTCCAGTCGGGTGCACGGCGGTCCTCGCCGCGATAGGCGAGTTCCTCTTCGAGCAGGGGCAGATAGGGCGCCATGCCCTCGGTGAGGCCGACGGTGTACTCGAGGATCCGCTGCAGGTCGGCGTCGCTCGGTGGCGGGGCGGGCACACATCCCCCGTCGCGGTAGCGCGCCAGCGCATCGAGGGCGATCTCGCGGATGAGCGACTGCTGCTCGTCGGTGAGGCCGCCCTGCGGCATCGAGATGAGCAGCGGGTCGATCCGCAGTTCGGGCCGCAGCAGCGACAGGTCGCCGGTGAGGTAGGCCAACGCGGGCAGCAGCGGCGGGAGGTGGGCGTCGTCGAGCGCGGCGCGGATGTCGTCGTCGGATTCGGTGATCGGTTCGACTCCGCTGACGAAGGGACTCGGTGACGACGACACGCTGAGCGACATGGGGGGATCATCGCCGCCGCGGCCGGGCGGAAGCGAAGCGGAGGAACCATCTGCGATGGTGTGCCTGCACCAGCAGGGCTAGGGTCGCACGCGATGACGACCAGCGGCCACGAACCGGGCACCGAGACGCTCGACGAGGAGGAGTGCCGGGCACTGCTGGCCCTGCGCGGCATGGGCCGGGTGGCGTTCGTCGCCGACGGGTTCCCGATGATCCTGCCGGTGAACTACACCCTCGTCGGCGGGTTGATCGTGTTGCGTACCGACCCGGGTAGCAAGCTCACCCACCTGCCGCTGGCGCCTGCCGCGTTCGAGATCGACGGCCGCGACGACCACCGCACGATGTGGAGCGTGGTGGTGCAGGGCCATGCCCGCGAGATCACCACTGCGCTCGGCGACACCTACGAGCGGGTACGCGCTGCCGCCATCGACGTGCTGGCCCCTGGCGACAAGGCGCACTGGATCGGCATCGAGATCGAGCGGATCAGTGGTCGGCGCATCGCCGCCGATCACTGAAACTTGTGGCTGATACCGTGACACAATGTCCGCGACCGCCTCGTCTCGCCATCCGTTGAAACTCGCCGGTGCGTACGGTTCGCCGTACTCGCTGAAGATGAGGGCCGTGCTGCGGTACCGACAGATCCCGTTCACCTGGGTGCTGCGCGACTCACCGCTCGACGACCTGCCACCGGTGCCGGTGCGCCTCATCCCCGTCATCGCCTTCCCCGACGCCGACGGCACCTACACCGACGCGATGATCGACTCGAGCCCGCTCATCGACCGCCTCGAACGCGAGTGGTCGGGCCGCAGCCTCACGCCCACCAGCGCGCCGATCGAGTTCATCGACCGGTTGATCGAGGACTACGCCGACGAGTGGGTGACCAAGGCGATGTACCACTACCGCTGGTTCTACGACGAGGCCATCGACAAAGCGGGGCGGCTGCTGCCGCTCGACATGAACCTGCACGTATCGGACCGCGGCTGGGCGAAGGGTCGCGAGTTCATCACCCAGCGCCAGATCGGCCGGCGCGCCCTGGTGGGCTGCACCGACGAGAACCGCCCGGTGGTCGAGGCGTCGTACGAGCGGCTGCTCGACATCCTCGACGCCCTGTTCCACGAGCACCCGTTCACACTCGGCACTCGGCCGGGCCGGGGCGACTTCGGCCTGTTCGGCCAGTTGCGCCAACTGGTGATGTTCGACCCGGTGTCGGCACGCGTGGCGATCGCCCGCTCGCCCCGAACGGTGAACTGGGTCGAGCGGGTCGACGACCTCTCGTGGTGGCCGGTCGACGACGAGGTCGGCGGATGGTGCGACGGTGCCACCGTGCCCGACGCGACGAAGGCGTTGCTGGCCGAGATCGGGCGCACCTATGCACCGTTCATGCTGGCCAATGCAGCGGCCCTCGAGGTCGGTGCCGACATCGTCGAGGTGATCATCGACGGACAGCCCTACCGGCAGGCGCCGTTCACCTATCAGGGCAAGTGCCTGGTGTGGCTCCGCGAGCACTACACCGCACTCGCTGCCGCCGACCGCACGACGGTCGACTCGTTGCTCGCCGGAACCGGATGCGAGAGGCTGTTCGGATGAGCAGCGCACCCGACGCACCCGACACCACCGGCCCCACCACCCCCAGCACCGTCGACTTCCACTTCGACGTGATGTGCCCCTACGCCTACCAGACCGCCATCTGGATGCGCGAGGTGCGCGACCAGCTCGGCCTCACCGTGAACTGGCGCTTCTTCAGCCTCGAAGAGGTGAACCGGGTGGAGGGCAAGAAGCACCCGTGGGAGCGCGAGTGGAGCTACGGCTGGAGCATGATGCGCATCGGTGCGCTCCTGCGGCGCACCGACATGGCCCATCTCGACGCCTGGTACGCGCGCGCCGGCAAGGCGCTGCACGAAGACGGCCACAAGCCGCACGAGCCCGCCGTCGCGCGCCATCTGCTGGCCGAGATCGGCCTCGACCCGGCCCTGGTCGATGCGGCGATCGCCGATCCCACCACACACGACGAGGTGCGGGCCGAGCACCAGCGGGTCATCGATGCCGGTGGGTTCGGCGTGCCCACGCTGTTCTTCCCCGACGGGCAGTGCCTGTTCGGGCCGGTGCTCATCGACCCACCCACGGGCGACGCCGCCCTGCGTCTGTGGCACTCGGTCACGGCGTGGCTCGAGTT
This sequence comes from Acidimicrobiaceae bacterium, assembly GCA_040380855.1. Lineage (GTDB taxonomy): Bacteria > Actinomycetota > Acidimicrobiia > Acidimicrobiales > Ilumatobacteraceae > VFMC01. Next base: position 39,823 of record JBEIIG010000006.1, read on the forward strand.
CCCGCACCTGTTCGAGTTGCAGCGCCCCAAGACCCCGGCGCACGGCCGAGCCATCGCCACGGCGTTCAAGCCCTATCTCGAGGCCCGCGACTGGGTGAGCATCAACCGTGGCGAAGTGATCGGCTTCGGCAGCGCCGACCCGCGCAACGCCTGAGGCGCATCAACGGTTCTCGAACAGGCCGTCGGTGGCGGCGGCATCGGCCGCGTCGAGCTGCCACAACTGCAGTGCCGCTTCGGGCCCCTCGCTTGCCCCGTTGCCACGCAGGCTCGCCCAGCCGAGCAGTTGTCTCGCCCGCTGCGGTAGACGGGCCGCCACCTCGGGCGTGATCGACCGGGCAACCGCCTCTTCCGGCGTCAGCCACCCGACGAGGAAGCCGATGTAGAGCGCCTTGCGCCACCGGTCGGCGGTGCGGTTCCACCCACCACCGTGCACCAGGCCGCCGACATAGACGAGCGAGCTGCCGGGCTGCAGTTCGACCGGTTGCGCCGAGGCCGGGTCGATGGGGTGGTCGAGCGGCACGCGATGGCTACCTGGTATCACCATCGTCGCGCCCACCTCGGCGTCGTAGTCGCCGAGTGCGGTCAGCACCGACACCTGCAGCGGTATGCCGAGGCGGGCGGCGTGCGACCAGTTGGCATCGTCGCGGTGGAGGGGCTGCGCCGGATTCCCCGGGCCGATGTAGATGGTCTCGGCCTGGCTGAGCCAGTAGTCGCCGCACGACTCGCGCAGCACCGCACCGGTGACATCGTGCAGCAGGCGGTTCAGCAGCAGTTCGTCGACGAACGCGCGGCTCTTTGCGGCCAGACCCTGGATGCGCTTGGTGTTACCGCCGTAGAAGTCGTCGACGTGATGGAGGAACCCGGGGTCGCGTTCGTCGACGAACGGCGCGAGTTCGGCATCGATGGCGGCCACGGCGGCAGGGGCGATGCAGTCGACGAGCACGACGGCGCCATCGCGCTGCAGCGCGGCCACGATCTGGTCGACCGGGGTGCCCGGCGCACAGTGCTGCAGCCCGGCGGCCGAGCCGGCGGGACGTGATGAGATGGGGGGCAAGAGGCCACCGTAGCCATCCCCCACACCCGGCGGGCGTCGGTCGCGCAGCACCGGACGACGGCAGCCTCTCGTCGACGACAATTGACAGTGCCCCTGCCACTGCCTAGCCTCCGCCCATGGCCGACCGTCGCTCCCCCGTCCCCTACGGAACCCCGAACTTCGAGTGGTTCATGGCGATCAACAGCCGCACCGACGACGGCCCGGTACACATGATCAATCTGATGAAGTACCACGAGCGGGCCCAGTACGCCGACGGCACCGACGACGGCGTCACCGGCAAAGAGGCCGACGACCGCTACGCCCCTGTCGCAGTCCTGCGCGAGATCGGCGCCCGGGTGGTGCTGCACGCCGACGTCGATACCCAACTCGACGGCACGCCCACCTGGGACCGCATCGGCATCGTCGAGTACCCGTCGCGCGCCGAGTTCCTGGCGATGCAGCAACGCCCCGACTTCGCCAAGAAGCACGAGCACAAAGCGGCGGGCATGAAGGAGACCATCGTGATGGCCAGCCTGCCGCTCCCGCTGCCCGACGTGCAGACAGCAGCGGTCGAGCCCGACCCGGCCGACCCGCCGATGATCCTGATGCAGGTCATCCGCTTCGCCGGCCCCGACGGGCGCGACGAGATGGCCCGCCACAGCGCACTCGCCGCCGGCCCGGCGCTCGAACTGGGCATCCGCCCGCTGGCCTGGTACGCGGTCGAGGCAACCGTCGTCGGCGACGGCCGCCAGTGGGACGAGGTGCGCTTCAACTGGTACCCGCGCCGATCGCTGTTCGACACGCTCATCGCCGACCCGCGTCATGCCGAAGGACGCGAACACCGCGCCAAGGCGGTGGAGGAGTCGTTCGTTGCGCTCCTCACGCCGATGATCAATCATTTCTAGATGAGTGCTCTCAGCGCCCGCGCCTCGTTCGCCTCACACCGACTGATCGGCTGGGTGTTCTGGGACCCGAGGGCGATCGAGTTGTACGGCGAACTCGGTGTGCCCAACGGTGCGGGCTACTACATCGCCAGCCGCGCCGCGCCGCTCGCCGATGCCGGCGACGAGGCGGTGATCGCCGCGTTCTACTCGATCAGCCCGGCATTCATCCGGTTCTCACTGGGCCTCACCCGTCAGCACACCACCTTCGCCGACGCCTACCGGGTGCGCAACGAGGCGGTCGGCGAGGGCTTGCGCCGCTATGTGCCCCAGATCTGCACCTCGCTCGCGTCGTATGCCCCGCGCCTGTGGGACGTGGTCGATCACCTGCCGCGCTCGGGCCGCGTGCTGTTCGCAGCCCATGCCGAATGGCCTCGCCTCGACGACGTCGACCCGGTGGTGTCGGCCTGGCTGGCTCTCAACTGCATCCGCGAGTGGCGAGGCGACACGCACTTCGCCCTGCTCGCGGCCACCGACGTCGACGGGGTACAGGCCGGTCTGCTGCACGACGCATGGATGGGCTACCCGGGCGACTGGATCCCGCGCAGCCGTGGTGCCGACGACGCCGCACTCGCGGCGGCGATCGAGGGCCTGACCGCGCGTGGGTGGGCCACCGACGGCCGGGTGAACGAAGCGGGCATCACGTTTCGCCAACAACTCGAGGACCGTACCGATCAGCTCACCGAGCGCGCCTGGGTTCACCTGGGAGAAGCACGCACCACCGCCCTGTGCTCGCTGATCGAGCCGGTGGGGCCGCGCCTGATGCAACGTATCGACGACACGGCCGGGCCGAACTGGATGCCAGCGGCCCGACCGCGTCGGCGCTGACGGATCAGCCGAGTGCGGCTTCGATCGCCTCGACCACGATCGGGTCGTCGGGCGCGGTGGTGGGAGCGAAGCGCGCCACCACGTTGCCGTCTTTGCCGATGAGGAACTTCTCGAAGTTCCACAGGATCTCGGGGTCGTCGTTCACGGTGAGGCCGTGGCCCTTCAGCGTGGCGCGGAACCCGTCGGGGTCGCCGGCGGCACGGGGTGCCGCAGCGGTGAGGGCTGCGTAGAGCGGGTGCTTGTCGTCGCCGGCGACGCTGATCTTGGCGTGCAGAGGAAACGTGACCGAGTAATTCGTCGAGCAGAACTCGGCGATCTCGTCGTTGGTACCCGGCTCTTGGCCGAGGAAGTTGTTGGCGGGGAAGCCGAGCACGCTGAAGCCCCGGCCGGCGAAGCGCTCGTGCACCTGCTCGAGTCCGGTGTACTGCGGGGTGAGGCCGCACTTCGAGGCGACGTTCACGACGAGCAGCACCTTGCCTGCATGGTCGGCCAGCGAGGTGGCCGCGCCGGTGATGGTGGTGAGCGGGATCTCCTGCAATGCGGTCATGGCGCGAAGGTTCGCACAGCGACGGCCGAGGTGCCCACTCGAGACGGCACTATCGTCGCCCCCATGACTGCGATCGAGACCCGCTCCAGCACGTTCCGTCCCGAGCAGGTGGTGGCCGACCTGCGTGCCCTCGCCGACCGGACGGGCGGCCCCGAGGGCAGCCGTCGCCTGGCCTGGACACCGGAGTGGCTCGAGGCCCGGGCACTGCTGCGCGAGAGCCTGGCCACGTTGCCCGTCGAGGTCGACACCGACGAGGCCGGCAACCTGTGGGCGGTGCTGCGCGGCGAGCGCCCCGAGATGCTGGTGGTGGGCTCGCACCTCGACAGCGTGCCGAAAGGCGGTTGGCTCGACGGTGCGCTCGGGGTGATGGCAGGCCTCGAACTGCTGCGCGCGCTCGCGGCCGAGGGCACGCCCCCGGTCAGCGTCGCGCTCGTCGACTGGGCCGACGAGGAGGGCGCTCGGTTCAGCCGCAGCCTGTTCGGCTCCGCCGCCAGCGTGGGCACGCTCGACATCGAGGTGCTCCGCGGCCTCGTCGACAAAGAGGGCAACCGTCTGCCCGAGGTGCTCGCCCACCACGGGGTCGACATCGATCGGCTCGACGGTGCCCGCACCCGCATGGCCGATGTGAAGGCGTATGTCGAGGTGCACATCGAACAGGGCCCGATCCTCGAGTCGATGGGGAAGGGCATCTGCACCGTCACCGGCACCAAGGGCATCGAACGCGAGCGGCTGATCTTCCGCGGCCAGGCCGCGCACGCGGGCACGATGCCGATGGAGATGCGCCGCGACAGCTTCCGGGCCGCCTCGCGCTTCGCCCTCGCGATCGCCGAGATCGGTGAGCGGCACCAGGGGGTCACCACCGTGGGCCATGCGCAGTGCTGGCCCGGGGTGGTCACCGCCGTCGCCGGCGAGACCCGCATCACGATGGACATGCGCCACATCGATGCCGAGGCGCTCGCCACGATGTTCCGCGAAGCCCACGAGGCCGCCGCGGCCGCCGCGGCTGCCGAAGGCTGCACCATCGAGTGGGAGCACATCTTCCGCATCCCGCCGATGCCGTTCCATCCGCTGCTGCTCGACGCAGCACGCGCTGCGGTGCGCGAGGTGGAGGGTCACGACATCGAACTGCCGAGTGGCGCGTTGCACGACGCCAGCGAGATGGCCCGCGAGGTACCGACGGTGATGATCTTCTCGAGCAGCACCAACGGCCTCAGCCACACCAAAGAGGAAGACACACCGGTCGATCACCTGCACATGGCGGTCGATGCGTTCGACCGCACGTGCCGTCAGGCGATGGCCCTCATCAGCGCCGGCGCGCTGTAGCGGGTGCAGCCTGGCCCGTGAGCGGGCCGAACACTTCGGCGATCTGGTGGCCCGCTTCGAGGGGGTGCCGTAGCGGGTGGTCGAGGTCGACCTCGTAGACGTTGTTGCGGCCCCGCTTGTGGCGCACCACGTATCCGGCCTCGACGAGATCGGTGACGATGCTGTGCACCGCGCGCTCGCCGATGCCCACCATCCGCGCCATCTCGGTGAGCCGCACCTCGGGGTTCTGCGCGATGCAGAGCAGGACATGGGCATGGTTGGTGAGGAAGGTCCACGAGGGGACCTCGACGGCGGATGAGACGACCGTTCGCTGCACGTGGCGAGTGTAACCCACCGGATGTTTCTCGATCGTCTGAGTTGACGTGGTTGTTCATACATGCTTTACTAATCATGTTTCTACAAGGCAGTCCTTGCCACCAGCACCTCTACCAGCACGAGCAGCGACAGGACCGACATGACCACCAACCGGCAGCCCACCCCCATCACCGTCGCTCGCGGCGACGGCATCGGCCCCGAGATCATGGATGCCACACTCCGCATCCTCGAAGCCGCCGGCGCCCGCCTGGCGATCGAGGAGATCGAGATCGGCGAAGCCGTCTACCAGCGGGGCAACACGGCAGGCATCGAGCCCGAGTCGCTCGCGTCGCTGCGCCGCACGGGCGTGTTCCTGAAGGCGCCCATCACCACCCCCCAGGGTGGCGGCTTCAAGAGCCTCAACGTGACGGTGCGCAAGACGCTCGGGTTGTACGCCAATGTGCGGCCCTGCCCCGCCTATGCACCGTTCGTCGCCACCAAGCACCCCGGCATGGACGTGGTGATCATCCGCGAGAACGAAGAAGACCTCTACGCCGGCATCGAGCACCGCCAGAGCGACGAGGTGTACCAGTGCCTCAAGCTCATCACCCGGCCGGGCTGCGAGCGCATCGCCCGCTACGCGTTCGAGTACGCCCGCGCCTACAACCGCTCGAAGGTGACGGCGTTCACCAAGGACAACATCATGAAGATGACCGACGGCCTGTTCCACAAGGTCGCCGAAGAGGTCGCGGCCGAGTACCCCGACATCGAGTTCGAGCACTGGATCGTCGACATCGGCGCAGCCAAGCTGGCCGATACGCCCGAGGCGTTCGACGTGGTGCTGCTGCCCAACCTGTACGGCGACATCCTGTCCGACGTGGCCGCCCAGATCGCCGGCTCGGTGGGCCTGGCGGGCAGCGCCAACATCGGCCCCTCCACCGCCATGTTCGAGGCCATCCACGGCTCGGCCCCCCGCCGCGCCGGCCAAGACGTGGCCAACCCCTCGGGCCTGTTCCTCGGCGCCGTGCAGATGCTGGTGCACATCGGCCAGGGCGACGTGGCCACCCGCGCCCACAACGCCTGGCTCACGACGATCGAGGACGGTGTGCACACCTACGACATCTTCGATCCGGAAGTGAGCACCTCGCGGGTCGGCACCTCGGCGTTCGCCGACGCCGTGATCGCCCGCCTCGGCGAGGAGCCGTCGACGCTCACCCCGGTGCGCTACGCCGATGCCCCGTCGATCTCGGTGAAGGTGCCCACCCGGGCCCGCCAGCAGAAAGAACAGGTCGGCATCGACATCTTCCTCGACGTACCACACCTCACCCCCGACGAGCTCGGTCGCCAACTCGAACCACTCGCGCTGCCGTACTTCCGACTCGACATGCTCTCGAACCGGGGACAGAAGGTGTACCCCGACGGCGCACCCGAGACGCTGTGCGTCGACGCCTTCCGGTGCCGGTTCCTCGGCCGATCCGGTTCGGTGAGCGCATCGGCCACCATCAACCTGCTCGGACGACTGAACGATGCGGGTTTCCCGTTCATCAAGAGCGAAGGCCTGTTCACCTTCGACGGCGAGCCGGGCTTCAGCAAGGGCCAGGGGCAATGAGCACGACGCCAGGGTCCACCGCCGCAGGGGTGGCGCTGTCGATCGTCGCCGACGACGACGATGCGCACGCCTTCTGCCGTCGCCTCGCCACCGTGGTGAACCACGGACCGATGCACCTCGCCCGCGCCTTCCAGCTGGCCACCCAGGTGTACCCCGTGCGGTCCGACACCGTGTCGGGCACCTCGGTGGTGATGCGCTGCGAGTTCCGCATGCGGCGATCAGGGTCGCCCGTCGACCAGGAGGCACTCGACGACCTGCGTCGCCGACTACGCCACATCACCACCTTCGACGAACGGATGCTCGATGCCCACGACACACTCGTCGGGCTCACGCCGTTCCCCCACGTCGCCTGATCAGCGGCCGACCTCGTGTCTTCTGATCCTGGCGGCACCAGTCAGCAGCGCCGTCCACCCGGTGGTGGCCGGTACGACGGCGCTGCTGCGGTGCTGGCAACCCGCCACCACAAGTTGCCGTTGATCGCACCAGCGTTCGCCAGACTGGGCCTCACCGTCGATGCCGTCGAGGTCGACACCGATGCACTCGGCACCTTCACCGGCGAGATCGAACGCACGATGAACCAGTTGGACACGGCGGTGGCCAAGGCCCGACTGGGAATGCAGGCAACGGGTGCCTCGATCGGCATCGCCTCCGAGGGCGCCATCGGCCCAGCGCCGTCGATGCCCTACGTCGTGAGCGCCACCGAGCTGGTGGTGCTCGTCGACGACGAACTCGGCATCGTCGTCGGCGAGACCGAGATGCTGTTCGACATCGTCGTCATCTCGTTCGACACGGCGCCGGGCGAACCGCTCGACGACCGGCTGCGACGAGCCGACTTCCCCGAACACGGGCTGATCGCGATGCCCTCGTCCGGCACCATCGCTCCGATCCACAAAGGAATCCACGACCGCGACGACCTCGAGCGGGCCATCGCCGAGTGCGCCGCCGCATCGACCGATGGTCGGGCGCGGGTGACGACCGATCTGCGCGCCCATCACTGCCCCAGTCGGCGGCCGATCATCGCTGCGGCCGCGGCCCGACTCGCCATGCGCCTGGCGGCCAACTGCCCGGCCTGCGCCACACCGGGCTGGGGCATCCTGCGCGCCAACCGGGGGGCACCCTGCCGCGCATGCGGTGAACAGGTCGACATCGTCGCCGCCTACGTCGAGGGCTGTCAGCGGTGTCCGGTCGAACTGGCGATGCCGCTGCCTGGCCGCGAGACCGCCGATCCGTCGCGCTGTCCGTCCTGCAACCCCTGACCGGGGTTCAGCGCGGGCGGTGGGCCACGATGATGGCCGACTGGGCGAACGGGCGCAGCCAACGAGGGGCGCTGCGGCTGTCGAGCGAGCGGTGCAGCGCCCGATACCAGCCCGGATAGAAGTCGCCCATCCGCGGCACCAGACCGTGGTAGGTGATCGAGTCGATCGTGAACCCGGCGCGACGGAGCAACCGGCACAGCGAGCGAGCCGACAGCGTGCGCAGCCGGGTGCCGTACACCCGGCGCATCACCTTGGTGACCCCCAAGGGCGACCAGGGCTGGCTGTGGGTGTTCACCACCAGCGAGCCGCCGGGGCGCAACATGCCGTACATCGCCGCTGCGCCGGCGGCGCGCAGCGAGTCCTCGGCGTTCAAGAAGAAACGGAAGGCGCTCACCACGTCGAACTGCTCGTGCAGCGTCCCGGCCGAGGCGTCCACCGCCACCAGTGTCGACGTGGGGCTGTTGGCGGCGGCCACCTGCAACATGTCGGGGGAGATGTCGAGACCGAACGTGATGGGGAACACATCGGCCGCGACCTTCAGCACCCGGCCCGTGCCGCACGCGAAATCGGCTGCCTCGGCCGCCCCCTGGGTGCGCAGACGCGAGAACGTGCGCGTGAGGAATGGTCGTTCGAACCAGGCCCACTCGTCGGCGTAATACCCCTCGGCATACGCCTGCTCGTACTCGGAAGCCTTGTCGGTGCCGAGGTGGGTGTCGCGATAGGTCCAGGTATCGGGTTGCTTGATGCTCACCGGGTCAGCATGGACTGCCCTGATGCCTGTCCGACAGGCCCGAACGGCGGCCGGAGGGGGCTGTTCAGCCCTTCTTCGCGTTGAGCAGCGCCGTGACGAGTTTGCCGTCGGCCTTGCCCTGGCTGAGCTTCATCACTGCGCCCACCAGCGCCCCCATTGCCTTGCCCTCACCTGCGCAGAACTTGGCCCAGGCATCGGGCTGGTCGGCGATGGCCTGGTCGACCATGGCCTCGAGGGCGCCGGTGTCCATCGCCTCGAAGCCCTTCGCCGCCGCGATCGCCGCTGGGTCGCCACCACCGTTGGCCACGATCTCGGCCAGCACGGCCTTGGCCTGGGTGGCGGTGAGCGCACCACTCACCTCGAGCGTGGTGAGGGCCGCCAGATCGGCCGGCGGCACCCGCGGGGTGGCGGGTTCGTCGGCGAAGGCCTCCTTCACGTGCACCAGCGCCCGGCCGATGTCGCCACCTGCCGCGGCGACCGCCAGCACGTAGTCGTCCTGGCCGCGTTCGACCACCGACATCACGGCCTCACTGTGGGCGACCACACCGGCGGCCGACGCCAGGCGGGCGCGGCGGGCACCGGGCAGCAGCGGCAACGCAGCCTCCACGGCAGCGATCCACTCGGGCGACGGCACCAGCGGCACGAGGTCGGGTTCGAGGAAGTAGCGGTAGTCGTCGGCATCTTCTTTCGAGCGCAGCGTGTGCGTGCGACCGTCGTTCTCGTCCCAGTGACGGGTCTCCTGGCGAATGGTGTCGCCGGTCTCGAGCAGGTCGATCTGGCGCCGCGCCTCGTACTCGATGGCCCGGCCGAGCGAGCGCACGCTGTTGACGTTCTTGATCTCGCAGCGCGTGCCGAACGGAGTGCCGGGGCGGTGCACGCTCACGTTCGCGTCGACGCGCATGCTGCCCTCCTCCATCTTCGCGTCGGAGGCCTCGACCGCCAGCAGGACGGCGCGCAACTCGGTGACGTACTGGCGCGCCTGCTCGGCGGTGCGGATGTCGGGTCGGCTGACGATCTCGACCAGCGGCACACCGGCACGGTTGAAGTCGATCAGCGAGTAGTCGCTGCCGTGGATGCGGCCACCGGTGCCGCCCATGTGCGTGCTCTTGCCCGTGTCCTCCTCGAGGTGGGCGCGCTCGACACCGATGCGGGTGCCGTCGGGCAGGTCGAGGTGGCCGTCGATGTTCAGCGGCTGGTCGTACTGGCTGATCTGGTACGCCTTGGGCATATCGGGGTAGAAGTAGTTCTTGCGGTGGAACGTGCACGGCTGGATGGTGCAGTTCAGGGCCGCCCCGATGCGCATGGCCAGCTCGACCGCCTGCCGGTTCAGTACCGGCAGCGCGCCGGGCAGGCCGAGGGTGACGGGGTCGATGTGGGTGTTCGGCGCATCACCGAACCGGTTCGCGCTGGCGCTGAACAGCTTCGTGGCCGTGGCCAGCTCGACGTGCACTTCGAGGCCGACGACCAGCTCCCAGCCGTTGATGAGGTCGTGCTGCGACTCGCTCATGCCGACACCCCCCGTGCAGCGTCCATCGCCCGTTCCAGTGCGGCACCGGCCCGGAACATCGCCACTTCGCCCAACGTGCCGGCCAGCACCTGCACGCCGACCGGCAACCCGTCGGCCCCGGTGCCGAAGGGCACGCTCATCGCCGGGTGCCCGGCGAGGTTGGTGGGAATCGTGTACAGATCGCACAGGTACATGGCGAGCGGGTTGTCGCCCTTGGCCCCGAACGGGAACGCCACGCTCGGCGAGGCCGGCGTGAGCAGCACGTCGGCGTGCCGATAGGCCCGTTCGAAGTCGTCGTGGATGAGTCGGCGCACCTTCAGCGCACGGCCGTAACAGGCGTCGTAGTAGCCGGCACTCAGGGCGTAGGTGCCGAGCATGATGCGCCGCTGCACCTCCTCGCCGAAACCGGCCGAACGCGTGGCCATGTACATCGCGTTGGTGTCGGCGGCATCGACACGCATCCCGAAGCGCACCCCGTCGAAGCGGGCCAGATTGCTGCTGGCCTCGGCCGGGGCGATGAGATAGTAGGCCGTGAGGGCGTACCCGAAGGCGGGCACCTCGACGTCGACGATCGCGGCGCCGGCGGCACGCAGCGCATCGAAGGCGGCCTCGAGCCGTTCCTGCACATCGGGGTCGGCGCCCTCGGGCAGGTCGACGATACGTCCGACGCGCAACCCCTCGACACCCCGGTCGAGCACGTCGACGAGCGAGGGGTGAGCGAGCGGGATCGACGTCGAATCCATCGGGTCGTGCCCGCCGATCACGTCGAGCAGCAGCGCCGCATCGCGCACATCGTGGCTGAACGGGCCGATCTGGTCGAGCGAACTGGCGAAGGCGATGAGGCCGTAGCGGCTGACGTAGCCGTAGGTGGGCTTCACTCCCACCACGCCACACAGGGCGGCGGGCTGGCGGATCGAGCCACCGGTGTCGCTGCCCAGGCTCACCGCAGCGAACCCGGCGGCCACCGCAGCGGCGCTGCCACCGCTGCTGCCGCCAGGTACCCGGCCGAGGTCGTGCGGGTTGCGGGTGGGGCCGAACGCGCTGTTCTCGGTGCTCGACCCCATGGCGAACTCGTCGAGGTTCGTCTTGCCCACCGCCACCGCACCTGCCGCGGCCAGCTTGGCGACCACGGTGGCGTCGTACGGCGGCTTCCAGCCCTCGAGGATCTTCGACGAACAGGTGGTGGGCACCCCGCGGGTGCACATGTTGTCCTTCAACGCCACCGGCACACCGGCGAGCGGGCCCGGATCGCGGCCGGCGGCCACCTCGGCGTCGACCCGGGCGGCGGCCTGACGTGCCTGTTCGGCGACCACGAGGTTGAACGCGTGCACCTGGTGCTCGCGCCGGTCGATCTCGGCGAGGTGGGCCTCGAGCACGTCGACGGCGCGCACCTCACCGGCGCGCACAGCCGCGGCGATACCCACCGCAGTTCGGGGCAGTTCGGCGTGGGAGCTCATCAGTCGAGTCCCACGATGGGCGGCACCCGGAAGCGATGGTCTTCGGCGACGGGCGCCGCAGCCAGCACTTCGTCTCGGTCGAGACCCTCGACCACCACGTCGTCGCGGAACACGTTCTGCAGCGGATACGGCTGGGTCATCGGCTGCACATCGCTGAGATCGAGGGCGTCCATGTCGGCGAAGTGGGCGAGCATGCCGTCGAGTTGGCCGGCCGCTCGCTCGAGTTGGGCGGGGGTGAGCTCGAGGCGGGCCAACCTGGCGACCTTGGCCACATCGGTGGGGGTGATCCGTTCAGGCACGGACGTTGATGCTACGCCGTGCCCTGTTCGAACCGCTCGACCATTCGACCGGCGATGTGCTCGCCGAGCGCCACCAACTGCTGGTGTTCGTCGTCGGTGAGGAACTGGTCGACGGTCGGGTACTCGGGGAAGGGTGGATGGGCGGCGGCGAACTGCAGCAGCGCAGGAGGCGTGGTCTCGCAGAGGTGGTGGTGGCCGTAGATCAGTCGGGCCGTGCCCCCGCCCATCGACACCGGGTAGGTGATGCGACCCTCGGCCACACAGTCGGCGGGCAGGGCGGCGACGCTGCCCGGCCCCGACGTGGGCGCCCGCAGCGAGGCGAGGTCGATGTCGATCGCCACACCCAACTCCACCGCGGCCAACGCGATTGCGTCGTGCAGCGACTGGAACGTGCCCGGCGGATCGCCGCTGGCGTCGACACACACCACGGTGTCGGGTCGTTCGCGCAGCAGTTCGACGAGGCCGAGGTTCTCGCGATGGCCCCCGTCGGCCACATAGACGAACGCGTCGCGTTCGGGGCGGTAGCGGCCCGACAACTCCTTCGCCAGATAGCCGAGGTGCACCCGCGGCGAGGTGACCGGATCGGCGAACCACTGGGCGAAACGTGGGTTGGGCACCCAGGCACCGAGGCGGAGGTTGAGCGCGACGAGCAGCATGTCGGTGCTGCCCAACGCCTGTCGGCCCATCGCCGAGGCGAACGCCGCGCCGCTGAGCGCCATCGATCGGCTGACCAGCCAACCACGCGGATACCCGTCCCACCACGAGCCCGTCGGGTAGTCGGTCGTGTCGACCGAGGCACTGGTGCCGTCGGTGCGGTCGTGCAGGGTGATGCGGGCGGGTCGGAACGTGAAGCCGTAGGCGGGCAGACCGCAGAAGGTCGCCTTCGACGCGTGTGCCGTCGCCGCAACGATGAGCTCGGGACCGGCAGCGTCGCGGTAGGCGGGCCACAGCGGCTCGTCGCTGTACGCGAGTGGCGGCAGCTGCGCCGTACGCACCGGCGATCCGTCGTCGTTGCGATCGCCGGCGGCGAAGGTGGCAGCGAGCCGTTTGCGGTACACGCCACCCAGGGTGAGCCGGTGCGATGCCACCGCGGCCACGACGACGAGCCACAGCAGTGCCACTGCCACCACACTGAGGCGGAGCCTGCTGGCAGGCAACGGCCAACTCGTCCACGCCGTCACGTAGCCGTAGGCGAACGCATCGGCCACTTTGCCCGCGTACAGGAACAGCGCCGTACCGAGGAGTACGCCACCCAGCCGCATCCAGCGACGCTTCACCTGTCCGGCCACCACACCGCCCACGGCAGCAGCCACCCCGATCACCACCGCAGTGCCCAGCAGGCCCGCGCTGCGGTCGGCGCCGCTGTCGGCTGCCAGCCAGTCGAGCAGCCGACGCCCGTAGAGCACCCCCGCGGGCACACCCACCAGCAGCAGCGCCAGTACCCCGCCCGCGGCGCCGACCACACGCGCCATGTGCACGAGCGATGTGCGACGTTCGGGCTGGGCGCGCGTGTGCGCCACCACGAACACCACGAGTGCAGCACCGAGGAACAACCCGACGGGCACCAGCAGCCGAGCGGGCACCAGGTTGCGCAGGGTGAGCAGTTCGATGGTGCCCTCGCGGAACGGGAACGACGGGTGCACCACCCGGGTACGCACACCGCGGCCCAGGGCGGCCGCAGCCAGGAACGTCGCCGCGACGACAGCACCCAGTACCAACACGGTGCGGACAAGTGCGTTCAGCAGGCCGCCGACGATCGACCAGGTGCCGTTGTCGAGGAAACGACGTCGCAGCCGCACGGTCGCAGCCCACGGCTGGTCGGCGTCGAACAGTCCGTCGCGCAGGTCGCCATCGGCCGGTGGCACGGCTGCGCCTGGGCGTCGGCTGATGCGCCACCCGCCTGCCGTGTACGAGCCACCCGAGACGGCCACCAGCCAACGCGAGCGGCAGAACAGCGACGGGGCATTCACGGCCGGCGCGTCGAGGCGACGCAGCGCGCCGAGAGCGATGCTGGCTGCGCGGATGCCACCACCCGACAGGCAGATACCGATCGAGTCGCCGCCGGCACCCACGGCTGTGTCGGTGCCGGTGTCGGTGGCGGTGTCGGTGGCGGTGTCGGTGTCGGTGGGTCGGGGTGTCGGTCCGATCGGCGGGTGCGTCCCCGCACGTCGATCGAGGCGACCGAACAGGCGGCGCAGGGCCGGCCGCACGACCGGTGCCAGCAGCGGGCCGACGACGAGGCCCATCACTCCCACCAGGGCGACGGCGTACAGCAACACCTTCACCCAACCGACGACGGCGAGCGACAGCGTGGCGAACAGCGGTGGATGCGACTTGCCGACGATCGACAACGCGAGCGCGTTCTCGAACAGATCGGCCACACCGGCGGCCACCGCCACCTTCGGCGTCACCGACCAGGGCCCGAACATCGTGCGCCGCTCGGGTGCCCAGCGGTCGCGGCCGGCCTGCAGCAGCAGTGGCACGGCGATCAGCCAGGCCGCCACGAAGACGTTGTCGAACCACAGCGCGGCCCGGGCGTTGCTGCGGCCGGCCCGCACGACGGTGCCGGCGAAGCGGCCCGGGGTGCCGGCGAACGACAGGTGCTGGTGGAACCCGGAGAACGGTGCGGTGACGACGACGGCGAGGAACAGCGCGGCAGGCACCAGCAGCACCCATCCCCATACGCGTCGCCGCACGGTCGTCACCTCCCCCGGTCCGCGACTCGGCCCAGACGGTGACGAACTCTAGGTCTCGATCGCGTGTGCGCCTCGAAGGCGTCCCCCGGCTCGCGGCCTACCGCTCGATGAACTGGTACGAGGCGTGCAGGTCCTGGGGTACGCGCGGATCACCCGTGTGGATGGGTGGCATGGGCTGCATGATCACCCGCCGCGCCGGTGTGAGCCGGTCGAGCAACCCCTGCGACACCGTGTAGCCGAAACGCGAACGCGCCCACGGAGGTCCGTAGCGGAGGATGATCACCCGACGTTCTCCGTCGTTCACCCGAGTCCCGGCCCCGTGCATGCACGCGTCGACGAACACCAGCGCATCGCCCGCCTTGGTGTGCACCTCGACGGCGTGCGGCAGCATGTCCATGCGGTCGCCCCGGGCGTAATCGCCGGCCAAGGGGTGCGGGAAGTTCGACTTGTGGCTGCCCGGTACCACCATCGTGGCGCCGTCGCCCGGGCCGACGTCGCGCAGCGACACCAGCACGTTCACCTGCCCGCATCGGAACGCCCCGTTGCGGTACGAGTACTGCGTGCGGTTCGACGCATCGTGCCCGCCGGAGTGCACCGGGTGGTGGCCGCCCGAACTGCGGCTCGTGGCGATGCTCTCGTCGATCATGATCCCTTCCACGTAGGTGCCCTGCTCGCCCGCATAGCGGGTGACGTGATGGATCCACGACGGATGGTCGATGAGCATGTCGAACGCCGGGTCGCCGCAGTCGAGCACGTTGTGCAGTTCGAAGCCCGTGTCCTTGGTGTAGTCGCGGCGCTGCGCGTTGCCGTACCACTCGCCGTTGTCGAGCGTCGGGAACCGGTCGTAGGCATCGTTCAGTTGCTGCACCTCGTCGGGGGTGAGCGCTCCGCGGATGATCAGGAAACCACGGAGGTCGAACTCGTAGTCGTCGAGAGCGGTCGGGAGGGGCATGACGGAACCTTTCAGGGAACGAGTGCGGTCGGGAGCGGTCAGCGCAGGTGCAGCACGATGCCCGATTCGGGCGCGAGCGGCGGCAACTGCACCCCGTGTGCCGCCAACTGGCGGCCGGTGAGTCGGAGCGGCTCGATCGGCCGACGGTGGCCACCGAGCGGCACCTCCTCGACCAGATAGAGCTGGTCGGCGACGAGACCCGGAAGCCGCAACACCGGCGGCAGCAGGCTCATCCCGGTGCGCACCTGGGCGTAGGCCACCAGTGCCTCGGAACGGTCGGCTGCGTACACACCGTGGGCGATGCCGCTGGGTTCGTCGCCGTGGGCGACCGGGTCGAAGCGCACGACATCGCCCTGGTGCAACAGCGGCCGGAACCGTCGGTGCACGGCGATCACTGCCGCCAGCGCCCTGCGCTCGTCGTCGCCGAGGTCGAGCACGTTCCACTCGATGCCGAGGTGGCCGAACACGGCGGCCAAGGCACGGAAGGCGAGCGAATGGGTGCGGCCGGTGGTGTGCGAGCGGGTGGGCCCGATGTGGGCGCCCATCACCTCGGGGGGGATCAGCATCGATGCGCCGCGCTGGATGAACTGCCGTTCGAGCGCATCGTTGCAGTCGCTCGTCCACACGCGCTCGGTGCGCTCGAGGATGGCGAGGTCGATACGGCCACCGCCGCTGGAACAGCTCTCGAACTCGACCCCGGGGTGACGACGACGCAACTCGTCGAGCAGGCGGTACACAGCAACGGTCTGGGCACGGGTTCCGGCCGCGCCACCGCCGCCGCTGCCCTGTACATGGGCACGGTTCATGTCCCACTTCACGTACGCGATGTCGTGGTCGGCGAGCAAGCGGTCGAGCTGACCGACGACGTGATCGAACGCATCCGGCCGGGCGAGGTCGAGCACCAGTTGGTGGCGGCCGAGCACGGGTTCGTAGCCGTCGGTGGCGAGCGCCCACTCGGGATGTGCCCGGAACACGTCGCTGTCGGGGTTCACCATCTCGGGCTCGACCCAGATGCCGAACTCCATGCCGAGGCCGCGGACGTGGTCGATCAGCGGGGCCAACCCATCGGGGTAGACGTCGTCCGACACCTCCCAGTCGCCGAGGCCGGCCCGATCGTTTCGACGGCTGCCGAACCACCCGTCGTCGAGGACGAAGCGCTCGACCCCGATCGATGCAGCGACGGTGGCGAGGTCGCGCAGCCGCGTGATGTCGTGATCGAAGTAGACGGCTTCCCAGGTGTTCAGCAGCACCGGGCGCGGGCGAGTGGGGTGTGCGGGCAACGACCGGGCGTAGCGGTGGAAGCCCTGCGAGGCGGCCGTGAGCCCCTGGTCGGAGTAGGTACCGAGCACCGTCGGCGTGGTGTAGCGGGCACCGGGTTCGAGCGACAGTTCACCGGGGTGCAACAACTCGCCCGCCTGGATGCACCGCCGACCGTCGGCCACCCGATCGGCCACCATCGTGTGGTTCCCGCTCCATGCCAGGTGCACGCCCCACACCTCGCCCGACCATTCGCCGAACCCGGCCTGGCCGGCATAGACGAGGGGTGGCCGCTCGTGCGAGGTACGACCCAACCGGTTCTCGACCGACCACGTGCCGGTGGTCCAGGGGCGTCGTTCGGTGTGGAACTCGCGCGTCCACCGGCCGCTGAAGGTGAGCAGTTCGGCGGCGTGGGCCGGAAACGGCAGGCACACGGTGAGCGCGTCGAGGAGATAGCGGTCACGCGAGTGGTTGACGAGGGTGCACGAGACCTCGAGCAGCGTCTCGAGCCGGATGTGCGTGATCAGTTCGAGTTCGGCCACGGGGTCGACCGCGCTCACCGTGATCGACTGCTCGTCGACCGTCACCGAGCCGACGGGCCCGGGAACGAATCGCGGCGCCCACGCGGTGCCGCGACGACGGCGCCCGAGCAGCCCCGGCCGGCCCTCGTACCCGCTGCCGTGCTCGGGCACCACCGACAGCGGTGCCACCACGTCGAGCCCACCGCTGACCGCCGGCAGGTGCAGCGCGGCGGCGACGCTGTCGAGGGCGACGTCGCCGAGCGAGGCTCCCCAGTGCACCACGACCGGCACTCCCTGGCCGACATCGACCACGACGTCGCACCACTGGTTCGAGAGGCGCATCAACTGCACAATGTGACTCTAGACCCACGAAAGTGTGGCTTTGCTATTGACAAGAGATGAAAGGAAGATGAAACCTATCGAAAGTGAGTGAAACCGTGTTGTTCACACCGGAGGACAACCTCCCTGCCGAGGTACGTCAACAGTTGACGCACCAACTGCTCGAACAACACGGCTTCGTGCGGGTACGCGATCTGTCGGAACGCTTCGGCATCAGCACGGTGACCGCGCGGAACGACCTGCAAGCCCTCGAGGAACGCCACCTCGCCCACCGTGTGCACGGTGGCGCCATGCCGATCAATGCGGCGCGCGGCGAACGGCCCTTCGAAGAGGTGGCAGCCGAACGCACGGGCGAGAAGTCGGCGATCGCGCGCACTGCAGCGGCGCTGGTCTCCGACGGCGAGTCGATCCTCATCGACGTGGGCACCACCGCCGCCGCACTGGCCCGCGCCCTGGTGGCCCGCACCGACCTGGTCGACCTCACCGTCATCACCAACGGCATCCGCATCGCACTCGACCTCGAAGCCGCCCACCCGCGGTTCTCGATCGTCGTCACGGGCGGCACGCTGCGGCCCAAGCAGCACTCGCTCGTCGACCCACTCGCCGGCACGATGCTGCACTCACTGCAGGCCGACACGGTGTTCCTGGGCTGCAACGGCATCGACGCCGACGCCGGGGTGAGCAACATCAACCTGCCCGAGGCCGATATCAAGCGCGCCATGATCGGTGCCGCAAGGCGCTGTGTGGTGCTGGCCGACAGCACGAAACTGGGTGTCCGCACGCTGGCACCCGTCTGTCCGATCGATGCCGTCGATGTCCTCATCACCGACGCCCACGCTGACGAGGCCCACCTCGGCGCGTTGCGTTCGCGAGGCGTCGACGTCATCGTCTGCTGACCTCCGGGTCGGCCATGAGTTCGTCCGGGCCACGGCCCGGCCGGCACCGAGCCGCAGCCAGCGGACGGGGGAGAAACGGTTGCAGAACGCAACCTCGACAATGGGAGGACTACCCAGTGCAAGCACGCAGATGGGCAACCGCCGTCATTGCGCTGTCGCTGATCGCAGCGGCATGCGGTGACGACGACACCAGCAGCGACACCACTGCTGCCGCGACCGAGACCACCGCAGCAGCCGAGACCACCGCCGCCGCGGTCGAGACCACCGCTGCGGCGGCCGAGACCACCGCCGCGCCCGAGGCAAGTGGTGTCGAGGTTCGCTGGCGTACGCGCCCCGACAACGACGCCGAAGCCGGCGTCTACAACTCGATCAGCGAGAGCATCGACGCGGCGAACGGCGATGCCGTGAGCCTGAAGTACGAGCCGGGCACCACCGAGGGCTCGCCCTACCAGGACCAGCTCGTCACCGAGATCGGCAACGGTACGGCTCCCGACGTGTTCTGGATCCCCGGCACCGACATCGCCCGTTTCCAGAAGGAGGGCCTGATCCTCGACCTGGCCCCGCTGGCCTCGGCCGAGGGCTTCGACCTCTCCGAGTTCTATCCGGAGCCGATGTACCACCTCACCTACGACCCCGCAGCGGGTGCGCCCGGCGACAAGTTGTGGGGCCTGCCCCGCGACGTGTCGACGTTCGCGCTGTACCTGAACAACGACCTGATCGCTCAGGCCGGTGCCGACGACCCGCGTGCCCTCGCTGCTGCGGGTGAGTGGGACTGGGCTGCCTTCCAGGACGTGGCCGAGAAGGTGACCGCCCTGGGCGGCGCCAACAAGGGCTTTGCCATGAGCAGCTGGTGGGCGAACTACGGCCTGTTCATGAACGCTGCCGGTGGCGGCTTCTTCAACGACGACCGCACCGCCTGCGCCCTCGACACTCCCGAGTCGGTCGCCGGTATCACCCAGGTGAAGGCCATCTACGACGCCGGTATCGCCGTTCCGTTCGGTGAAGACGGCGAGGCCCCGTGGAAGGCCGGCACCGTCGGCATGTTCGTGAACGGTCGCTGGGCCACCCCCGGCGCCCGCGCCGACGCCGGCTTCAACTGGGACGTCGTGCAGCTGCCTGTCGGCCCCGGTGGCACGCAGGGCAACTGGCTGTTCTGGGGCGCCTACGTGGTGAACGCCAACACCGAGCACCCGCAGGAAGCATGGGATCTCGTCAAGGCCCTCACCACCGCCGAGACCCAGGCCACGATCAGCGAGCTCGGCGCCAACATCCCGAGCCGCAAGAGCGACGCCGCCATCCAGGCGTTCCTCGGCTTCACGCCGCCCGAGAACAACCAGGCCTTCATCGACGGCCTGGCCGACTCGCCCACCGCAGAAGGCCCGCTGTGGGCCGGCGACTGGCCGAAGTTCGACGAGGCGATGAACGGTGCGGTGACCGCCGTGATCAACGGTGAGCGCACCATCGACGACTACGCCGCAAAGATCTGCAGCGAGACCGCAGTCGCCTTCGGCGGCTGATCGACCACATCGTTCCGGTCATCGTGGCCGGGGCCGGGGGCACCTGCTCCCGGTCCCGGCCACGCTTCGGTCAGGCGTGCCGACGTGCAAGGGTGTGCCTGTCCGTGTGCAGTGTGTGAGGGGGAATCGTGCGATCGTTTCGTCGGGCTCCGGGTGAGCACCGAGTGGACATGGCCCTGGGATTGAAACTGATCGCGGCATGGCACGTGCTCGGGGTCGGCGTGTGCCTCGCCGGGTTCGCATTGGCGAGCCGCTCGGGCGACGACGAGCTACCGATCGCGATCAGGGTGCTGCTGCGGGTCTTCTTCACGGCCGCGTTCGTCGCCAACATCTACGCCGCCGTGGGCGTGGCCAAGACCTGGCGGCGCGCTCGCACGGTGTCACTCGTCGTCGACTATCTCGTGTTCGTGGTCTCCGTCTCGGCGGCGCTCCACCAGTTCGGCTTCTTCACCGCCATCGGCGATTTCGGTGAGGGGTTCAACAAAGCCTTCGTCCCGTTCCTCGTGGTCGCCGTCGGCCTGCTGTGGGTGCTCATCGCCCAGCAGTTGCTCGCCCGGAATCCAGCCGCCACCGGGCCCCGCGCGCTGCGCGCTGCCGGCAAGGTGCTCGCCGCGGTCGCGGGTGTCTGGTTCGTCGTCGTCGCCGACCCCTCGGGTGCGTTGTCGTCGATCGCTTCACAGATCACCCAACCGCTCACGCTGGGCACCCTCGCCGTGGCCCTGTGCGCAGGGGCGGCCTGCCGCTTCATGTGGGCCCGCCGTGTGGCCACCGCCTTCGGTACCACCACCGACGAGCAGCAGGTGCTCACCGGACTCGCGTTCTTGTCGCCCAACCTCATCGGCTTCCTGTTCTTCTTCGCCGGTCCGCTGCTGTTCTCGCTGATCGTCAGCTTCTACGAGTGGAAGACCACCGGCACGGGCCGCACGTTCGTCGGGCTCGACAACTACGTGCGTGCGTTCTCCTTCGACCTGTCGAACGCTCCAGCCGCGAATGCCGGCACCGAAGTGCTGAAACCGGGTTATCAGGTGCTGATGCACGCCGACTGGTTCGGCCAGCACTGGGTGCTCGGCGCCCGCGACGTCGAGTTCTGGACGTCGATGCGCAACATCGTCGTGTTCCTCCTCCTCGCCGTGCCCGCCTCGGTGCTGCCGGCCCTCGGCCTGTCGAGCATCCTCGCCTCGCGCCTGCCGGGCATGAAGGTGTTCCGGGCCATCTACTTCGTTCCGTCGGTGGCGGGCGTGATCGGCGTGTCGATCATCTGGGGCCAGTTGTTCCAGAGCACGGTGGGCTGGATCAACTACCTCGTCCTGCGGGCCGGCGAGATCCTCCCCTTCGTCGACCCGCCTGCGGAGGGCCACCCGTGGCTCAGCAGCAACTCCACCGCGCTGTTGTCGATGGTGGTGGTGTTCGCCTGGATGAACTTCGGGTTCAACACCGTGCTCTACCTGGCCGGCCATCAGAGCATCCCCAAAGAGTTGTACGAGGCCGCCGACATCGACGGCGCCAACACCTGGCAGGTGTTCCGACGCATCACCGTGCCCCAGTTGCGCAACACCACGTTCTATGTGCTCATCACGACATCGATCCTGGCGCTGCAGTTGTTCGACATCGTGTGGATCCTGTCGACGCCCGAGCCCGGCGGCCCCGACAACGCCACCACCACACCCGTGCTCGCGCTCTACGAAGAAGCGTTCCAGAACAACAACCAGGGCTACGCCTCAGCGCTGGCCTGGGTGCTGTTCCTGGTCATCTTCGGCTTCACGTTCTTCCAGTTCCGGCAACAACGCGATGAGGCGACGGCAGGAGGTATCTCATGAGCGTGCGCCGCAGAGGACCGCGATCCACGATCGTCCGCATCCTCACCTATGTGCTCCTGGTGGGGGTGGCAGCCGTCGTCATCTTCCCGTTCGTCGTCGCGTTGTCGACGTCGATGAAGCGCCCCGACGACATCTTCGCCTATCCCCCGTCGCTCGTCCCGGAACAACCGGTCACGGTGCCGGCGGCATCGCTCGGCCTCGAGGGCGACCCGCTGCCGGTGTACGAGTTCGCCGATCGCGCCGGACAGTACGCACTGGTCGAGACCGACGTGCCCCTCGCCGAGTTCCGCCCGCTCGACGACACCACCCGCACCATCACGCTGCCCGCCGACGCGGGCGACAAGACCGGTGCCACCGTGCAGGTCGAGATCGACGGCGCGCTCGAGGACAAGCCGGTGTTCGTCATCGAGGTCGACGGCAGCCAGATCGAGGCGTACCGCTCGCGCCTCACCGTCGGCGGCCTGTTCCAGGCGGTCGACAACCCCGGCGACACGGTGCTGAGCCTCGTGAACACGCCCACACCGGCACGCGAGTTCGGCCCCCGGCTCGAGAACTTCAGCGAGGTGGTCACCGAGAAGCAACTCGGCCGCTCGCTCACCAACACCCTGCTCGTCACCCTCGCCGTCGTGGGTGGGCAGATCCTCACGTCGATCCTCGGTGGCTACGCGTTCGCCCGCATCCGGTTCACGAGTCGCTCGGCGCTGTTCCTGCTGTACCTCGGCTCGGTGATGATCCCGTTCGTGGTGCTCATCATCCCGCTGTTCCAGTTGATGCTGCAGTTGAACTGGCGCGACAACCTCGTGGCGCTGATCGTGCCCTTCGCCTTCTCGGCGTACGGCACGTTCCTCATGCGGCAGTTCTTCATCGGCATCCCCAACGAGATCGAGGAAGCGGCGCTCATCGACGGCGCCAGCCGCTCGCGCATCTTGTGGAAGGTGATGGTGCCACTCGCCCGCCCGGCGATCGCCACGCTCGCGACGTTCGGGTTCCTCTATGCGTGGAACTCGTTCTTCTGGCCGCTCGTCATCATCAACTCGGGCAACCCCGAGAGCAAGGTGTTGTCGCTCACGTTGTCGACCCTCGGGGGCCGATCGAGCACCGACACCAACCTCGTGTTCGCCGGGGCGATCATCGCGATGACGCCGCCGATCCTCGTGTTCCTGTTCGCCCAGCGCTACTTCGTCGAGAACTCCGCCTCGAGCGGCATGAAGTGAGAAAGCAGCACCCATGGCCCGCGTGAACTTCACCAATGTCTCCAAGGTCTACGACAACGGTCCCCGAGCCGTCGACGACCTCACCCTCGAGATCGACGACGGCGAGTTCATGGTGCTCGTCGGGCCCTCGGGGTGCGGTAAGTCGACAGCACTGCGGATGATCGCCGGGCTCGAGGAGATCAGCACCGGCACCCTCACGATCGGCGAGCGAGTGGTGAACGATGTGCCGCCAGGCGACCGCGACATCGCCATGGTGTTCCAGAACTACGCGCTCTACCCGCACATGACCGTTCGCCAGAACATCGGCTTCGCCCTCGAAGTGGCCCGCGTGCCCAAGCGCGAGATCGCCGAACGGGTCGAGGCTGCAGCAGCGATGCTCGGCCTCAGCGAGTACCTCGAACGACTCCCCAAGTCGCTCTCGGGCGGGCAGCGCCAGCGCGTGGCGATGGGCCGCGCGATCGTCCGCTCACCCCAGGTGTTCTTGATGGACGAGCCGCTGTCGAACCTCGACGCGAAGCTGCGCGTCCAGATGCGCTCCGACATCATCCAGCTCCAGGCCCGGCTGGGCACCACCATGGTGTACGTCACCCACGACCAGGTGGAGGCGATGACGATGGGCCACCGGGTGGCCGTGATGCGCAAGGGCGTGCTGCAACAGGTGGCTCCGCCGCAAGAGCTGTACAACCGGCCGGCAAACCTGTTCGTGGCCGCCTTCATCGGTAGCCCGGCCATGAACCTCATCACCGCCGATGTCACCGTCGACGGCGATCGGGTGCACCTCGGCTTCGGCCACCATCACCTCGCCGTGCCGGCAGTAGCGCTCGAGCGCTATCCGGGCCTGCGCACCCGCGGTGGCAGCCAGGTGATCGCAGGTATCCGCCCCGAGCACTTCGCCATGGAGGGCGACGTCGAGGTTCCCGACGACCAGATGGTCACCCTCACCACCCTGCTGGCCGAAGCGATGGGTGCCGAAGTGCACATCCACGCACTGCTCGACGTGGAGCCACCATCGATCGAAGGGCTCGACCCGGCGGCCGACGACGCCGATCATCTCACCGGAACCGGCACCAAGGTGATCGCCCGGGTCGACGGTGTCCACTCGGTGTCGATGGGTGAAGAGGTCCGCCTCGCGGTCAAGATGCACCTCGCCCACTTCTTCGACCCCGACACGGGCGCACCGCTGCGCTGAACTGTCCGCACTCCTTCCACTCACCCCGATGAACTCGATGACTGACACCTCCGACACCCGAGTCGATCCGTACCTCGGCACCGTCGTCCACGTGGTGGGCACGCGCCAGGCGCGCCCCAACCTGCCGAGCACCGGGTGCCCGTTCTGTGTCGGTGGGCTCGAAGCACCCGAACCGTACGACGTGCGCTGGTTCTCGAACCGCTGGCCGGCGATGCCGGGAGACCGGTGCGAGGTGGTCCTGTACACCTCCGAGCACGATGCGACGTTCACCTCGCTGGGCGTCGCCGGGGCGCGGCGCGTGATCGACCTGTGGGCCGAGCGGTTCTGCGAACTCGGCAGCCGCAGCGATGTCGACTACGTGCTGATCTTCGAGAACCGTGGCCCCGAAGTGGGCGCCACCATCGCCCACCCCCACGGCCAGATCTACGCCTACGACCATGTGCCGGTGCGCCCCGGCCGTCTGCTCGCCGCCGGGTGGCGGCCCGAGGCCGACGCAGGCGATCGTTTCGTCGTCACCCACGGCGGATGGACCGCCGCGGTGCCGGCAGCGGCCACCTACCCGATCGCGCTCTCGCTCGCACCGCGCCAGCGGGTGCCCGATCTCGCGGCACTCGACGACGCCGGCCGCAACGATCTGGCGGCGCTGCTGGTCGACGTGCTCGGCCGGCTCGACCGGCTCTACGACCGACCGCTGCCGTACATGCTGTGGTTCAACCAGCGGCCCACCGATGGCGGCAACTGGCCCGATGCGTGGATGAACGTCGAGATCGTCTCACCCTGGCGCAGCGCGGGCACAGCCCGCTACATCGCTGCCGCCGAGGTGGCGTGCGAGGAGTACTTCAACCCGGTCATCCCCGAGGTGTTGGCCGAGAAGCTGCGCGGCCTCGGCTGAGCCGGACGGGCACCGGCGACCCGATCAGCTCAGCGGCGCGAAGTTCGGCGGTCGCTTCTGCAGGAAGCTGGCCACGCCTTCTTTGAAGTCGGCGCGGCGGAGCGATGCCTTCATCAGTTCGATCGCGTCGTCGGTCGACTCGACGAGGCCGCGGGTCTGGTCGGCGTACACCTGCTGCTTCATCACGGCCATCGAGGTGGGCGAGGCGTTCACCGCCAGGTCGGCGGCATAGGCGAGGGCATGGTCGAGCAGGTGCTCGGCCGGCACCACCTCGCTCACCAACCCCATCGCTGCGGCCTCCTCGGCCAGGATGACCCGGCCCGAGAACAGCAGGTCCATCGCCCGCGAGGTGCCGATGAGGCGCGGCAGGATCCACGACATGCCGTACTCGGCGATCAGACCACGGCGCGAGAACGCCGTCGTGAACTTCGCGCCTGCGGCAGCGAAGCGGATGTCGCACATCAGCGCCTGCACCATGCCGATCCCGGCACACGCCCCGTTCACCGCAGCGATGACGGGCTTGGGCACGGCGAGCGCGGTGTGATGTTGGGGCCGCCCGCCTGCAGCGCTCTCGGCGCCGCCGCTGCCACTGGCGGCACCGATGCCCTGGAGGGTGTCCATGTCGGCGCCGGCGCAGAAGCCCCGGCCGGCGCCGGTGACCACGATCACCTTCACCGCAGGGTCGGCGGCGGCCTGGTCGAGCAGCGCGAAATATCGGGCGGCGAGCTCGCCGTTCCAGGCGTTCAGGCGGTCGGGGCGATTGAGGGTGAGCAGCGCGATACCGGGTTCGCGGAACTCGTACAGGACGACGTCGTCACTCATCCTGCGGAACGTAGTCGGACGGCTCGTCGTCGTTGGCGTCGAGCGCCTCCGGGGCGGGCTCGGCGTCCGGCTCCGCCGCCGACTCGATGGCAGGCTCGGGCTGGCCCGGGCCGCGCCGCACCACCAGCACGACGGCACCGATGACGATCATCGCCAGTGCCACCCACTGGTTCCAGCGCAGACCACCCACCTCGCTCGCCGGGTCGATGCGCATGCCCTCGATCCAGAACCGGCCGACGCCGTAGCCGATCAGGTAGACCGCCATCAGGTTGCCGGGGCGCAGCCGGAAGCGGCGGTCGATCCACAACAGCAGGCCGCACAGCGCCAGGTTCCACAGCGACTCGTACAGGAACGTGGGGTGGAACGTCGTGCCCGGTGGGTACCCGGCCTTCATCGCCGTGTCGTCGCTCACCTCGAGTGCCCATGGCAGCGTGGTGGGCCCGCCGAACAGTTCCTGGTTGAACCAGTTGCCCCAACGCCCGATCGCCTGCGCCAACGGGATGGCAGGCGCCGCGCAGGTGATGGCCGTCGGCACGTCGAGACCGCGACGCCGGGCGGCGTAGACGCCGACGGCGACACCGAGGGCGATACCGCCCGGGATGCCGAGACCACCTTTCCAGATGGCGAAGATGCGCATCGGGTCGTCGGAGAACGAGTCCCACGACGTGGCGACGTGATAGAGGCGGGCGCCGATCACCCCGCCGAGCACACCCCACATACCGATCGCCGCAGCGTCGTCGCGGGTGCCGGCCCCACGCGCCTCGAGCCGCCGGCCGAGCAGCCAGATGGCGGCCACCACACCGAGTGCGATCATCAGACCGTAGGCATGGATCGTCAGCGGACCGAGTTCGATGGTGCCGCTCGACGGACTGGGGATCGATGCTGGGAGGTGATACATCATCGCGACCGCAGGTCAGAGGCCGCCGAGGCGGCGGGCGAACTCGACCGTGCGCTCGAACACGATGTGCTTGTCGTAGTCCTGGGTGGCGACGTGGTAGCTGCGCTCGAGCAGCACACGCTCGACCGGGCCGCCGTAGTTGGCCTGCAGGTAGTCGGCCTGAGCCGGCTCGACGACGTGGTCGTTGGGCGAGGTGAGCAACAGCAACGGCATCTGCATCGACGGGTAGTGGGGCGCCAACGGCGCGAGCCCGTCGTTCACGAGCGACAGCAGACAGCGCACCGGGGTGCCCTCATAGGCCGACTCCTTCACCTCGGGGTCGGCGATGTCGCTGCCGATCCCCGGGATGATCTCGGTGCCTGCGTCGAGCATGCCCTGCACCATCGCCACCACCTCCGGCGGTTGTGGCTGGGTGGCCGGGTTCACGCACACCAAGCCGAGCACCTCGGGGTGGTCGGCGCCGACGCGCAACGTGAGCGCACCACCCATGCTGAGGCCGGCCACCACCACCTTCGGCACGCGTGCGGCGAGCCGCTGATACGCCGCCTCGGCCTCGCCCGACCAGTCGGCCCACGTGGTGGCGAGCATGTCGTCGACCGTGGTGCCGTGCCCCGGCAGGCGGGGCAGCTCGACATGCAGACCGGCCGCCGCGCAGGCTTCGGCCATACCGCGCATCGACGACGGATTACCGGTGAAGCCGTGGATCACGAGCACACCGACGGGCTCGGTGCCGTCGTGCGACCAGGCCTCGGCGCCGGGGATGAGTGCAACAGTCATACGGGCAGTATGTCAGCCCCCGCAGCCGTCGCCCGCAGCACCCCGAGGCCGATCAGCGGTAGGGATCGTTGTCGCTGAGTGGCTCGTCCCACCACTCACCGGGCACACCCTTGGCCTCCCAGTCGGGAAAGGGGTAGATGCAGTTCACCGGGCAAGCGGGCAGGCACTTGTCGCAGCCACTGCAGAGTTCGGGGATGATCACCACATCGGGCCCATGGTTGAAGATCGCCCCGAAGTGCGGCGGGCAATGGCGCAGGCACGCATCGCAGTTGATGCACTCGAGCATTTCGATGCGCACCGGCAGGTTCTTCCACTTGGGGTTGCGGGTACGGGTCTCGATCCGCTCGGCTCGTGAGGTGCCCATCTGGCCAGTGTAGGCAGCCGTCCGGTGCCGCCGCCGAGCGGCGCAGGCGTTCGGCGGCCTGCCTTGACCGAACGGTCAAGCAGGTGATCGACTGGCCGGGTGACCGCGACCGCGAGCCGCACGCATACCGAGCAGGGCCTCGAGCGCAAGCACCAACTCCTCGAAGCTGCCGCCCGGTTGTTCTCGACCAAGGGCTACTCGAGCACGCGTATCGCCGACATCTGCGCCGAGGCCGGTGTGGCGAAGGGGTTGATGTACTGGTACTTCCCCACCAAACAGAGCCTGTTCGCCGAACTGGTGCGCACCATGCGCCAGCAACTGCGTCGCACCCAGGCAGCAGCGATGGACCCCGCCGCCGATCCGATCACACGCATCCGCCAGGGCACGGTCGCCAGCGTGCTGTTCATGGCCGAGCACCGCGAGTACTTCGCGCTGCTCGATGTCGAGCGCGGCGACGACGAGGTGGCCGGCATCCTGCGGGCCGGCAGCGACGTGTACGCCAACGACCTGGTGCGCCTGGTGCGCGAGGCCCAGCGCGCCGGGCAACTCCCCGATGCCGATCCGCAGTTGTACGCCACCGGCGTGATGGGCGCCGTGGCGTCGTTCAGCCATGCGCTGCGTCACGGCAGCATCGAGGTGCCGGCGCACGAGTTGGCGGCATTCGTCGGCGACTGGGTGGCCCGCGCTCTCATCGGCCCCGGGCACCACTGACGACAGCCCTCGCGCGGAGGGGCCGCCGGGGCCGCGGTGCCGATCAGCGGTCGGGGTCGTCGAGTTCGGTAAACAGACCGAGCATCTCGACCCGAGGCATGGGCCGCGTGGCGTCGGCCTCACCGTTCGGCGTCGAGCCACCGATCTGACGCGGCAGGCCGACCTGACGAGTCAACCCCAGTTGCTGCGCTGTCGCCGAGGTGCTGCGCAACTGCGACCGCTCGGCCAGGTCGTCGGCAAGGTCGACAGCGATCTCAGGATGTGCCCGCAGCATGATCTGCAAGAACGCGTCGACGATGCGGGGCTCGAAGTGCAACTCGCTCGACGCAATGATGTACCGGATCGCTTCGAGCATCGACCAGGCCCGTTTGTAGGGACGCTCGCTGCGCAGCGCGTCGTACACATCGGCCACGGCGACGATGCGACCCGACAGCGGGATCGACGTGCCGATGAGGCCGCTGGGGTACCCGGTGCCGTCCCACCGTTCGTGGTGGTTCAACGCCACCTCGGCAGCGAGCTGGATGAGGGGCGAACTGCTGCCCGACAGGATCTCGGCGCCCACGGTGGTGTGTGTCTTCATCACCTCGAACTCGGCCGAGGTGAGCGGGCCGGCCTTCAGCAGGATCGCATCGGGAACGGCCACCTTGCCGATGTCGTGCAGCCGGCCGGCCAACCGCAGACGGTCGGCGAACTCGGCGCTCTCGCCCAACTCGGTGGCGATCTCGCGGGCCAGGTCGCCCACCCGGATGGTGTGCTCGCCCGTATCGGTGTCGCGGAACTCGGCGATCACGGCAAGACGTTGGAAGGCCTCGAGTTGGTACTCCTCGAGGTCGTAGGTGCGTCCGCGCACCATCTCTTCGAGCTCACCGGTGCGCAACCGCAGGATCTCGGCCTGCTGTCGAGCCGCCTCGGTGTCGTGCGCGATCTGGAGGGTCTTGATCCGCAGATCGGTGCCACGGCTGAACAGCACCGAATGCTTCTCGAAGCGAGCTTCCTGGTGGGTGAGTGCGTGGTCGAGCTGACCGAGCGTCTTGTACAGCTCGGCCAACTGCGTGTGGCAGCGCAATTCGAGCTCGAGCAGCGACTCCTCCGATGCGATGTGCAGCGCGCGACGCACCTGGCTGACCGCCGCCTCGAGGCGGCCCGCTGATTGCTGCAGTTGCCCGCGGGCGAGCGCCAGCGTGCAGCGCGAGGTGGCCGCGGCGGCGCGGTCGGTCTCGTCGAATGTCGAACGTTCGGCCTCGGCCAGGCAGGTCTCGGCCTGATCGAACGCACCGAGCGCGCAGTACGAGGTGGCGAGTTGGGCCAGGACGCGCGGCACCCAGTCGGCGTAGTGCACGCGGGCCAGTTCCAGCGCCGACTCGCCGAGACTCACGGCCAGGAGGTGCTCGTTGCGCTGGGCTCGCACTTCGGCCATGTTGGCCAGGGTGACCATCTCGTGTTCGCGGCGACCCTCGCTGCGGTTGGCCGTGAGGGCTGCCTCGTAGGTGACGAGCGCCCGATCGGTGTCGCCGAGCGAATGATGGATGATCGCGATGGTGTTGAGCGGCGGACCCTCGCCCCCGGGAGTCCCGGAGAGGCGGTGCACCTCGAGCGACTGGAGCGCGGCATCGAGTGCGTCGGAGTAGTTCCCGGCGTCGTAGTGGATGAGACCGAGCATCATCGTCGCTCGGGCCTCGATCGCCGAGCTGCCCGATCGACCGGCGAGATCGCGAGCGTCGAGCGCGACCGAGAAGGCAGTATCGGCTTGCCCCGAGCGGTACGCGATCGACGCCAGCCGATAGAGCGCCTCGGCCTCGCCGACTTGATCCTCGAGTGTGTGCGCCAGCACGCGCGCCTGCTGGGCCATCGACCGTGCGGCGTCGATGTCGGAACCCTCGCAGGCGGCTGCGTCGTCGAGCAGCTCGCGCAGCGATTTCGCCACCGGGGTGCCCTCGGCAGTCGGCGTGATGCGGATAGCCATGGGCACCTCCTTCAGTTTCGCGGCGAGCCGATGACCTGTTCGGCCGGGACTACTGTCCGGCCGGACATGTCGTTGACAACATGGACGATGGCATGACACGCGCCGCGAGCCGCGGCCGAGTTCGCGGGCGAGATTACCGACTGTGCTTCTCGCAGCGGGGGATCACCCCGTCTCCGACACGTGGCGACGACTCGTATCGTGTGGCCGATGAGCACCACGTCGCGACGCATCGAATCGTCGGCCGTCGCCGCGCTCGCGCCGGCACTCACCGTGCTCCCCGTCTCGCTCGTCGCCCTCGCCGTGTTCTGGGTGCCGGTGCATCTCGTCTGGGACATCGCCTACGGCTGGTTCGTCGTGGGCTACCTGGCCGCAGCGGTGTTGTTGTTCGTGCGCCCCGTGCAGGTGAGCGTGCTCACTCGCCTCCTCGGCGCGCGTCCACCCGACCGGGGCGAACGCGCCCGACTCGAGACCGCGTGGCGCTCGGTGCTCGACGCGGCGGGGCTTCCGTCGCACCGGTACGTGCTGGCCGTACTGCCGTCCGACGAACTGAATGCGTTCGCGTGTGGTGGCCACCTCGTGGTCGTGACGACACTGGCGATCGACACCCTGCCACGCGACGAACTGGCCGGAGTGCTGGCCCACGAGTTGAGCCACCACCTCGGCTTCCACACCGTGGCCCTCACGGTCGCGCAGTGGCTCAGCGTCCCGGTGCTGCTGCTCGCCCGGGTCGGCTTCTTCTTCCAGAACGTGGCGTCGGCTGCCACGTCGAGTTACGCCAGTCATTCGGCGGCGCTCACCGCCGTGGGCCGAATCGTCAGTGCGTTGCTCACCGCCGCGTCGTGGGTGTTCCTCACCGGTCTGATCGTCGCCAATGCTGTGGGCAACGTGGCCGGGAAGGGCTCGGAGTTCCAGGCCGACGCACGCGCCGTGCAGCTGGGCTTCGGTCGCGAGCTGTCGAGCGCCCTGCGTCGCGTGGTGTCGATGGGCGGAGGCACTCGGCCGAACACGTGGCGGGAACGCCTCGGTGCGACGCATCCACCGGCGCGCACCCGCATCGCCAAGATCGAGGCCACGAGGCGCGCAAGAGCCTCGGCGCGCCCCTAGCGTCATCGCACATGGCTGCATCCATCGAAGCGATCGACCTGGTACGCCGGTTTGGCGACACCGAGGCCGTGGCGGGCGTGTCGCTCGCCATCGCCCCTGGCGAGATCTACGGCTTCCTCGGTCCCAACGGCGCCGGCAAGAGCACGACGGTGCGCGTGCTCACCACGCTGCTCGCCCCCACCAGTGGCGATGCCATCGTGGCGGGCCACAGCGTGCGCACCGCCCCCGAGCAGGTTCGCCTGCGCATCGGGGTGGCGTTGCAGGAGGCCGCGCTCGATCCGAAACAGACGGGCCGCGAACTGCTCGACATGCAGGGCCGCCTGTACGGGCTGTCGCGGAGCGAGCGCGCTCAGCGCCTCGACGACCTGCTGCAACTCGTGTCGATCGGCGACGCCATCGACCGACGCATCGGCACCTACTCGGGCGGCATGAAGCGTCGCCTCGACCTGGCCGCGGCGCTGGTGCACCAGCCCGATGTGCTCTTCCTCGACGAGCCCACCACCGGCCTCGACCCGGCAAGTCGGGCGTCGGTGTGGGACGAGGTGCGCTACCTGAACGAGGAGTTGGGCATGACCATCTTCCTCACCACCCAGTACCTCGAGGAAGCCGATGCGTTGGCCCACCGGGTGGGCATCATCGCCCGCGGCCGCATCGTGGCCGAGGGCACGCCCACCGAGTTGAAGCGCCAGATCGGCAGCGATGTCATCGTCGTGCACACCGGGCGAGGTGGCACCGACCCGGTGGTCGCCGCGCTCGCAGAGGTGGCCGGTCTCGACCGCATCGAGACGAGCGGCCACGAGGTGCTCATCTCGGTCAGCAACGGCGCCGCCGCCATCAGCCCGGTGGCAGTGGCGCTGGCCGAGGCGAGCATCCAGGTGGAGGGCCTCACCCTGCGCACCCCCACCCTCGACGACGTGTTCCTGCACACCACCGGTGTGCGCCTGCAGGAGGATGCAGCATGAGCCTCGACAGTCCCCGCGTCCACTCGGGCCGCGTGCAGCCCCGCAGCGCCGGGTTCCTGCACGATCTGCGCACGGTGTCGCTGCGCGCCATCCGCCTCACGCTCCGCGAGCCCGAGGCGTTCCTCCCCGCGCTCGCCATCCCGGTGTTCTTCTTCGTGGTCAACGTGGGCGCGCTGCAGTCGTTCGTGGAAGGCAGCCTGCCACCCGGCTTCGACTACAAGGCGTTCCAACTGCCGGTGTCGGTGGTGTTCGCGGTCACGGGCGTGAGCCGGGCGAGTTCGCTCGTCATCGACATCCAGGACGGCTACTTCGACCGGTTGCTGCTCACCCCGGTGCGACGCGGCACACTGCTGCTCGGCCTGATGAGCGCCGACCTGGCCCTGATCCTGGCGCTCGCCGTACCGGTCACGCTGCTGGGCGTGCTGGTGGGTGTGTCGTCGGCCACCGGCGTGTTGGGGTTGCTCACCTTCGTCGTCGTCGCCGGGCTGTGGGGTCTCGCCTTCACCGGGTTCCCGTACGCGCTGGCGCTGCGCACCGGCAACCCCGCCGCGGTGAACAACGCGTTCTTGCTGTTCTTCCCGTTCGCCTTCCTCACCACTGCGTATCTGCCCAGCGCGCAGATGACCGGATGGCTCGCCACGGCGGCGAAGTTCAACCCGGTCACCTACCTGCTCGACGCGATGCGGGCACTGCTGATGGAAGGGTGGGAGTGGGAGCGCATCGGCAAGGGCCTGCTCGCCGTCGCCGTGGTGGGCGGCGTGTCGTTCGGGCTCGCCTTCGCGGCCCTGCGCGGTCGCGTCACCCGGTCGTAGACCGGGTGTACCGGGTGGCGACTACGGTGCCGCCCATGCAACTCGCTCACGAGATCGTCGGCGACGGACCAGTCGCTGTCGTCGTCCATGGCATCACCGAATCGCGCGAGACCTGGCGACCGCTCTTCGGCCAGCTCGCCCGGCACTACCGCCTGATCGCCGTCGACCTGCGCGGTCACGGCCTCAGCGCACCGGGCGACGCATACGACCCCATCACCATGGCCAGCGATGTGCGCGAGACCGTGCTGGCATCCGGGGTCGCCGGTGTCGATGAGGCGCTGCTCGTCGGCCACTCGCTGGGCGGCATCGTGGTGAGCGCCTACGGCGCGATGTGCCCCACACGAGGCATCGTCAACGTGGATCAGCCGCTGCGCCTGTCGGCGTTCAAGGAGGGCCTCAGCCAACTGGAACCGTTGCTGAAGGGCGATGCCGATTCCTTCGCCACGGCAATCGGGCTGGTGTTCGGTTCCATGGCGGGTGCGCTGTCTGCGGCCGAGGGGGCGCGCGTCGAGGCACTGCGACGCGCCGACCAGTCGGTGGTGTTGGGCATCTGGGGCACCGTGTTCGACTCGACACCCGACGAACTCGACGCCCAGGTCGATGCGCTGGCGGGTGGCATCACGGTGCCCTACCTCGCCCTGCACGGCATCGACCCCGGCGAGGGTTACGCAGCGTGGCTCACGGGTGCCGTGCCGTCGGCCACCTACGAGCTGTGGCCCGATGTGGGGCACTATCCGCACCTGGTCCACCCCGAGCAGTTCCTCGACCGCCTCGCAGCGTTCGACCCGGCCCGCTGAGGCGTCACCCCGCCGCCTCCCGGGCAGCCAGCCGGTTCACCAGGCAGCGATCGGCGCCGTCGTGGCGCCCAGCACCGACGCGAACACCGCCGGTGCCACCTCGAGGTCGAGGCCACGCTTGCCCCCGCTCACGAAGATCGTGTCGTGCAGATCGCACGTCTCGTCGATCACCGTACGCAGCCGCTTCTTCTGGCCGAACGGGCTGATACCACCCACCACGTAGCCCGTGATGCGCTGCGCCGCGGCCGGGTCGCACATCTCCACCCGTTTGGCCCCCACGGCGGTCGCCATCTCCTTCAGCGACAACTGGGTGGTCACCGGCACGATGCCCACCGCCTGGCCCGACACGCGTCCGCCGCTGTCGATCACGTCGACGAGCAGGGTCTTGAACACCCGGTCGGCCTCCACGCCCAGCGCATCGGCGGCCACCATGCCGAACCCGCGGCCGCCGTCGAGGGCTGCGGCATCGTGCTCGAACTCGTGCACGACGTACAGCACACCGGCGCGTTCGAGTTCGACGATGGCCGGGGTGCCGCTGCGCACGGCGTTCGACCCTATCCGGATGCCGACGGTGCCGTGGCAGAATGCCGACGTGGCTGCCCGACTCGACTATCGCATCGACGACCGATACCGACGCGACGAGGGGACCGTGTTCCTGAGCGGCGCCCAGGCGCTGGCTCGCGTGCCGCTCGAGCAGTTGCGCATCGACCGCCGGCTCGGATGGAACACGGCCGCCTATGTGACCGGCTATCCCGGCAGCCCACTGGCCGGTTTCGACCGCGACGTCACCGCAGCGGCCACCCTGGCCGAAGCCGACGGCTACCGCTACGTGTTCCAGCCCGGTATGAACGAAGAGCTGGCCGCCACGGCCGTGATGGGCGCGCAGCTGAGTTCGGGCCTGCGTTCGGCGCAGTACGACGGGGTGATCGGCTGCTGGTACGGCAAGGGGCCGGGCCTCGACCGAGCCAGCGACGCGTTGCGCCACGCCGTCATGGCCGGCGTCTCCGCGCGTGGTGGCGCCGTGGCACTGGTGGGTGAAGACCCCAGCGCGAAGAGCAGCACCCTGCCCACCTCCAGCGACGTCACGCTGGTCGACCTGCGCATCCCGATGCTGTGCCCGGGCGACGTACAGGAGACCGTCGACCTCGGTCGGCACGCCATCGCCATGTCGCGCGCCTCGGGCGCGTGGACGGCCATCCGCATCGTCGAGGTGGTGGCCGACGGCACGGGCACGGTCGAGTTGCACCCCGAGCGCATCGTGCCGGTCATCCCCACCGTCGA
Source organism: Acidimicrobiaceae bacterium (assembly GCA_040380855.1). Taxonomy (GTDB): domain Bacteria; phylum Actinomycetota; class Acidimicrobiia; order Acidimicrobiales; family Ilumatobacteraceae; genus VFMC01. The sequence goes on from JBEIIG010000006.1 coordinate 75,449, forward strand.
GATCGACGGCCGACCGTTCGTGCCGCACGCCGACGGCCAACTGCTCACCCCGCACACCATCCGCATGGAGGCCGAGCTGCACTACACGCGGCTCGACCTGGCGCGGCGCTACGGGGTCGACAACGGCCTGAACCGCATCACCGTGCGCGGGCCGAGCGACTGGATCGGCATCGTCGCCACCGGCCACACGTTCCACGAAGTCCGCGAGGCCTTGGCGGTGCTGGGGCTGCGCACCGACGACGACCTGCGCTCGGCGGGGGTGCGGCTGCTGCAGGTGCTGATGCCCTGGCCGCTCGACCCGGCCGTGGTGCGCGAGTTCGGCCACGACCTCGCCGAAGTGGTGGTGGTGGAGGACAAGAACCAGACGCTCGAACTGGCCGTCACCGCGGCGCTGTACCCGCTCGCCACCCGGCCGGTGGTGGCGGGTCGCCGCACACCCGACGGGCACCCGTTGATGCCGTCGACCGGGTCGCTGTCGGCCGACGCCATCGCCACGCAGCTGCGTACCCGCTTGGTGCAGCGCATCGCCGGTGAACGGCTCGACGCGCCCACCCAACGTGCGGCAGCGCTGGCCGGCCGACGCATCCCGCTGTCGGTGAACCGCACGCCCTACTTCTGCTCGGGCTGCCCGCACAACACCTCCACCCAGGCGCCCGAGGGTCACCTCGTCGGTGCCGGCATCGGCTGCCACACGATGGTCGCCCTCATGGAGCCCGGCCGCTACGGCGAGATCGTCGGCGTCACGGCCATGGGCTGCGAGGGTGCGCAGTGGTTCGGCATGGCACCGTTCGTGGGCGACGAACACCTCGTGCAGAACATCGGCGACGGCACCCTGTTCCACTCGGGCCTCACCGCCGTGCGCGCCGCCGTGGCCAACGGGGCGAACATCACCTACAAGGTGCTCTACAACGGCACCGTGGCGATGACCGGCGGGCAGGACCCGTTCGGGCAACTCGACGTGCCACACCTGGCGCAGGTGTTCCTGAGCGAGGGTGTTCGCCGGGTGCTGGTCACCACCGACGATGTGAGCCGCTATCGCAGCGGCGAGCGGGCTGCCGCCATGCCCACCGGGGTGGAGGTGTGGGACCGCAGTCGCGTCGTCGAGGCGCAAGAGGTGCTGGCGCGGGTGCCGGGCACGACGGTGCTCATCCACGACCAGCGATGCGCTGCCGAGAAGCGGCGCGACCGCAAGCGCGGCCGCATCGCCGACCCCGGGTTCAAGGTGGTCATCGCCGAGCGGGTGTGCGAGGGCTGCGGCGACTGCGGGGCGAAGAGCAACTGCCTCAGCGTGGTGCCAACCGACACGGCGTTCGGGCGCAAGACCCGCATCGACCAGGGGTCGTGCAACCTCGACGCCAGTTGTCTGCAGGGCGACTGCCCGTCGTTCCTCACCGTGCGGCCGTCGCGCCGTACCCGTGCAGGTGCGGCCACGAGTCGCCGCCCGAAGCCGCCCACCATCGACGTCGCCTCGCTCCCCGACCCGCAGGTGATGGTGCCCACCGACCGGTGCACCATTCGCCTCAGCGGCATCGGCGGCACCGGCGTGGTGACGGTCAGCCAGGTGCTGGGCACGGCGGCGATGCTCGACGGGTTCGACGTGCGCGGCCTCGACCAGACCGGTCTGTCGCAGAAGGCGGGCCCGGTGGTGAGCGACGTGCGCCTGTCGCGCGGCGGCCCGCAGGCCTCGAACCGGGCCACGCTCGGCTCGGTCGACACGCTGCTGGCTTTCGACCTGTTGGTGGCGGCGAGCGACACCCACCTGGGCGCGGCGTCGCCCGAGCGCACACACGTGGCGGCATCGACTGCTGCTGTCGCGACCGGGTCGATGGTGGTGCACCCCGACACTCCGTATCCCATGCGCGAAGCCGTCGAGCGGATCGGCCAGGCGAGCCGCTCGTTCGCCACCACCGATGCCATCACAGCCACCACCACACTGCTGGGCGATCCAGCGACAGCCAACGTCTACCTGCTCGGCTTCGCCCTGCAGTACGGCCTGGTGCCGGTGTCGGTGGTCAGCATCGAGCGGGCGATCGAACTGAACGGCGTGGCCGTGGGCGCCAACCTCGCTGCGTTCCGGGCGGGCCGGCAGGCCGCAGCCGGGGCGAACGCGGAGGAGGTTGCCGACTCGGCGGGCGAGTCGACCGCGGCGCTCGTCGACCGGCTGGCCGCCGACCTGCGCGGCTACCAGTCGACCCGCTACGCGCAGCGGTTCCGCGACGTGGTGGCCCGTGCCCAGGCCGTCGGTTCGATCGAGTTCACCGAGGCCGTCGCCGTGCACCTCCACAAACTGATGGCCTACAAAGACGAGTACGAGGTGGCCCGCCTGCTGCTGGCCCCCGAGGCACGCGCGGCTGCCGAGGCCGTCGCCGGGCCGGGCGCGCGGGTGACGTGGAACCTGCATCCACCCGCGCTGCGTGCGCTGGGCATGCAGCGCAAACTGCGCCTCGGCCGATGGGCCACGCCGCTGTTCCTGGGCCTGCGCGCCGGGCGGCGGTTGCGCGGCACACCGTTCGACGCCTTCGGCTGGGCGTCGTTGCGTCGCCTCGAGCGCACACTGCGCGACGAGTACATCGCCGCCGTCGACACGCTCGTGGCCGCACTCGGTCCGTCGCCGCACCCCGAGCGACTCGCCGAGGCCGTCGCCATCGCCTCGCTCCCCGACCGCGTGCGCGGCTACGAGCACCTCAAGCGCGAACGCGGCGAGGCCTACCGAACCGAGTTCGCCAACCGCCTCTCCGCCTTCACCGCCTGACGTCTCACCTTCTGGCCCATCACCGGCCGCAACTCGACACACGAACAGGATGACAAGACATCTTGACAGACAAGTTGTCTTGACATAGTCTGGCCACATGTCATCCAGCACCTCGACGATCTCGCTGCGGCAGCGGTGCCGCACCTCCTCCCGGAAACTCGTCCGGTGGGTCACCGACGCCGACAACCGACACTGGGGATTCGACGAGCGCGAACGGGGCCTCCTCTACGAATCACATGCGGCCACCTTGCTCCTCGCAAACCTCGCCACGCCTACCGTCGCAGCGATCGTCATCGCCCTGTTCGGCCGCGATGTGCTGGCCCCGGTGATGATCGCCTGCTTCGTCCCACTGTTCCTCGCCAGCCTGGTCGTATGGCCGTACCAGCGGTCAGAGCACCTTCCCGAGGCTCCACGCCAGAAGCGAGCCTGGAGACGCGTGTCTCTCGGACTCGTCGCCGTCCTCCCCCTGGTTGCGGTCTTGTGGTGGCAATCCGGCGATCGCCGCACCGTCGGAGGCCTGGTCAGCACACTGGTCGGCCCGATCAGCGGCATCCTGGGTGCGGTGCTGTTCATGGAGTACCGGCGACGTCATCCCCGTGACGATGGGTGAGACGATGTCGGTCGACCACTTCGTGTTCGGAACCTTCCGATGAGCGGAGTGGGCGGGCCGGTTCGCGTCGACGACAGCGATGCCGGCACACGGGTGAAGGCACGGCGCACCGAGGCGGCGCTCAGCCAGCAGGCGCTCGCCGACCTCGTCGGCGTGAGCCGCCAGACGATCGTGGCCATGGAGACCGGGGCATACGCGCCGTCGGTCTACCTCGCCCTCCGCGTGGCGACCGTGCTCGACACGACGGTCGAAGCACTGTGGGGCGCCGATCCGACCGAGTGAGCAGGCACTGACTAGCCGCGGATCTCGAAGACGGTGGCGGGGGCGGCGGGCAGGTGGTCGGGCAGGGAGACGAGCAGGTCGGTGCCGCCGTCGCTGCCCGGCCGGGTGGTGTGGGGCAGGACCCGGTCGTTGCCCAGCATGCGCACCTCGGTGCCCTCGCCCACCGGCACGTCGTGCAGCCGTAGTTCGTGCGCGAGCCCGCCCTGCACGACGGCGTACACCTGCCCGGCTGCGCCCTGGGTGAAGCGCACGTCGTGTCCGTCGGCGGTGGTACCGCTGTGGCGCGTCCACGGCCGGGTGCCGTAGATGGCGGCGCCGTTCACACGCAGCCACCAGCCGAGGCCGGTGAGGCGAGCCGCCTGGGCGAGCGGGATGACGCCGTCGGCGGTGGGGCCGACGTTCAGCAGCAGGTTGCCGCCGCGGGCGACGATGTCGACGAGCATCCACACCAGGTCGTCGACCGAGGGCATCGTGGCCTCGGTCTCCATCCGGTTGTAGCCGAACGAGCGGCCGATGCCCCGGCACACCTCCCACTTCCGTGCGTCGTCGGCCTTCGTCGAGTACTCGGGCGTCGAGAAGTCGGCGTGCAACGTGCCGGCCCGTACCGCCAGGATGTTCCAACGGTCGTTCACCACACCGTGGGGCACGCGGTCGTAGTAGTAGCCGAAGATGTCGTTCGGGTCGGCGGTCATCGGCCAGGCGATGTCGTTCCACAGCACGTCGAGCGCGAACCGGTCGATCAGTTCGTGCACGTGGGCCGTCGCGTACTCGACGTACTCGGGGCTGGTGGGGATCTTCTGGATCATCGCCATCAGGCTGTCGATGGGCGGCGGTTCGAAGGTCCAGTCGAGGCCGCCCGAGTAGTAGGCGCCGAAGCGCATCCCGCGGGCGCGCACCGCCGTGGCGAGTTCGGCGATGTAGTCGCGCCCCGCCATCCACCCGTCGCGGTGCGGGTTGGGCACCTGGCTGTCCCACAGCAGGAACCCGTCGTGGTGCTTGGTGATGGGCACCACGTACTGCGCACCGGCCTGAACGAACAGGTCGGCCCAGTGGGCGATGTCGAAACCGGCGGCACGACCGTGGAACTCGTCGACGAAACTCGCGTAGGTGCGGTCGCCGTAGGTGGCGCCGTGGTGCAGGGCCGTCGAGCTGCCCTCCAGCGACCACGAGTTCAGGTACCACTCGCTGTACGGGCTCTCGCGGAACGCCTGGGCCCAGTCGCCCACTTCCATCATCTCGCCCATGTTGTGGTTCACCGGCGCGAAGCACGGCACGGTGAACGGCCCCCAGTGGATGAAGATGCCGAACTTGGCGTCGTCGTACCACTGCGGCAGCGGGCGGCCGGCGAAGGGATGGGAGGCGTTGGCGGTGTCGGTCACGAACCCAGTGTTGCATCTCTCACGCGATCGCTCGATGGCCTACGGTTCGGCGCCATGTCGACCCATCGCCTGATGCCCGGCCGCCGCGCACTCGCTCTGTTCACCGGCGTGGCGTTGTTGCTCGCCGCGTGCGGAGGCGACGACGACACCGCAGCCGATGCCGGTGGCACCGCGGCCCCCACCACCACGGCGGCGACGACCACACCGCCCAGCGAACCGCCGGCGACCACCGCACCCGACACTGCGCCCAGCACCACACCTGCAACCACACCGGCCAGCACTGTGGCGCCGTACGTGAGCGAGGTGTACGCCGATCCCACCCACTGGGTGTGTCGGGGCGATTCCGTCGACGTGTGCGACGAGCCGTACCCGGTCACCGAGGTGGCGGCCGACGGCTCCACCACCGTGCGCCAGAACCCGCCTGCCACCGACCCTCCGGTCGACTGCTTCTACGTGTACCCCACCATCAGCGAGGACGCCACGCTGAACAGCGATCTCGTCGCCGGCAGCGAGATCGGCGTCACCACCCAGCAGGCGGCGCTGTTCGACAACGTGTGCACCGTGTACGCACCGATGTACCCGTCGGTCACGCTGGCCGGCCTGTTCGACCCGAACATCGAGGGCGATCGGGCAACGGCGTGGCAGACCGCGTACGGCGGTGTGGAAGATGCGTGGCGGCACTACCTGGCCAACGACAACCAGGGCCGAGGCGTCATCCTGATCGGTCACTCGCAGGGCGCCGGGCATCTGGCCAACCTGTTGAAGACCGTCATCGACCCCGACCCGGCGCAGCGCGCACTGCTGGTCTCGGCGTACATCATCGGCAGCGCCGTCGGTGTGCCGTCGGGCGCCGACGTGGGTGGCGACCTGCAGCAGATCCCGCTGTGCCGCACGGTCGATGCCACCGGCTGCGTCGTCACCTACGCCACGTTCCGTGCCACGCAGGGGCCACCGCCCGACGCGTTCTTCGGCAAGCCCCGCTCGGGTGAGGGCGTGGCGGGCTGCGTGAACCCCGCTGCTCCGGCCGGCGGGCCGGGTGTGTTGTCGTCGACCATCAGCAGCGCCGACTGGGCGCTCGCCGACCGTTCGCTCACACCCACCACACCGTTCATGGACATGCCCGGTCTCGTCACCGCCGAGTGCGTAGAACGCAACGGCTTCTCATATCTCGAGATCACGGTGAACGGCGACCCTGCCGACCCGCGGGCCGACGACATCCAGGGCGACCTGTCGCCGCAGTGGGGCCTGCACATGGTCGACATCCCACTGGCCGGCGGTTCGCTGCTCGAGATGGCGCGGGCGCAGATCGAGGCCTACGGCAACAGCGCCTGACGCAGCGGGCGACTCAGGGGGTGTGGTCGAACTCGCCCATCGGGGCCACCCGCCCGAGGCCGGCGTAGGCACGGCCCGGGCTGCGGCCCTCGTTCACCACGGCATCCACTTCGGCCACGATCGGGGCCTCCACCCCGTGCTGCTCGGCCAACTCGCGCACCACGCGGGCTGTCTTCACACCCTCGGCCACCATGCGCATGCTCGACGTGATGTCGCCGATCGACCGGCCCTTCGCCAGCTCCACACCCACCGTGCGGTTGCGGCTGAGCGGACTCGAGCAGGTGGCCAGCAGGTCGCCGAGGCCGGTGAGGCCCGAGAACGTCCGCGGATCGCCTCCCATCGCCACCCCGATACGGGTGATCTCGGCCAGCCCGCGGGTGATGACCATCGCCTTGGTGTTGTCGCCCACGCTCAACCCCTCGGCCATTCCGGCTGCGATGGCGATGACGTTCTTCAGCGCACCACCCAGCTCGCAGCCCACCACGTCGGGGTTGGTGTACACCCGGAACCGGAGGCTGGTGAAGATCTGCTGCAACGAGGCGGCCACGTGCTCGTCGGGCATGGCGATGACGGCCGCAGCCGCGTAGCCCGACAGCACCTCCTTGGCGAGGTTGGGGCCGGCCAGCACACCGGCGGGGCGGCCGGGCAACACCTCTTCGATCACCTCGGTCATCCGCATCCGCGTACCCTGCTCGAGCCCCTTGGTGAGGCTGACGATGGGCACCCAGTGCCGCAACAACGGGGCGATCTCGAGCAGCGTGTCGCGCACGGCGTGTGATGGCACACCCATCACCACCACGTCGGCATCCCACACCGCCTCCTGGAGCGAGGCCGTGGCCCGCAGACCGGGGTGCAGCTCCAGGTCGCCCAGATAGCGGCTGTTGCGGTGGTGATCGTTCACATCGGCGACGGTCTGGGCGTCGCGCGCCCACAGCACGGTCGACGCGTTCGATGCGGCGAGCGACGCGACGGTCGTTCCCCACGAGCCGCCACCCAGGACGGCAACCTGCACCGGTCGAGTCATGTCGCATCCCCCTCCGTCGACCATCCGTCGTCGACCATCCGTCGTCGATCCTGCGCACCGTAGTTCGTCGGGCGGCGGGCACAGGCCAGGCGGCAGGCGGTCGACGGCGGCGACGCGTATCGTTCCCGAGGTGCCCGGCCCGATGCCCAACTTCGCCCTGCGTCGGGCCACCGTGGTGCTGGCGGCCCTCCTCGTCGTCGGTGGCGGCATCGGGTTCGCGCTGTCGCTCGGCGACGACGCAGGCACCGACGAGCAGGTGGCCGATGCGGGTGCCGCCGTCGCCACGTCATGGGACGTGGTGGTGCTCGCCGACCCCCTCACCGACACGGTCACCGTGCACGATGCGACGGGCGCCGAGTTGGCAAGGGTGTCGACCGATCTGCAGGGTGTGCTCGACGTCGGCCTGGCAGGCGTGGTGGTGCTCGGCGCTGCGGGCGACCCCGTCGCCGACGGCCTCGGCGTCCTCGACCTGACCACCGGCGCCATCGCTCGCATCGACGTCGGCCTGCCGGTGGTCGACCGGCTGGGTACGTCGCCGTATCTGCTGGCCTCCGACTCGACCACCGGGGCGCTCGGCCTGGTGGATGTCGCCCGGGCACGAGTGATCGACCTCCTCGCGCTGGCGGGCGACGATGCAGTCGTGGTGCCCGACACGGTGCGGGTGAGTGACGACGCGCGGTTCGTGGCCTTCAGCGAACTACGCAGCGGCCAGACGGTCGTGGTCGACCTCGGCCCACCGGATACTGCCCCGACGGTGGTGGTGCTGCCCGGCTTGCTCGCCGATCTCACCGACACCCGTGTGGCCACCACCACCAATCGGGGCACCACGATGCTGGTCGACCTGTACGACACGGCCGGCGGCCGACTGGGCACCACCGAGACGGTGCCACTCGTCGGTGTGATGGTGGTGGGCGACACCACACTGCTGGCCGTCGGCACCGACACCTCGGCGATACGGATCAATGCCGCTGCTGGCACGGCCGAGGCCGACACCGTCCTGCGCGACCGGGTACGGAGCGTGCTCGGCGACATGGTGCCTGCTGCCATCGAGGCCCGCAGCGCCCAGGTGGTCTTCGATCATCGTCGTCTCGCCGTCGCCGGGGCCGGCTGGTCGGCCATCGTCGACGATGCCGGCACGGTGGTGGCGGCCACGGCTGTCGAAGGTTCGAGCACCACCATCGGCTCGGCTTCGCCGGCACAGCGGTGTGTCCTGGTGTTCGGGTCGCCCTCCGAACCGTCGACCCTGTTCGACGCATCGACCGGCACCGTGATCGCCTCGTTCGACCCGAGCGTCCCCATCGGCGCTTCCGTCGACGGTTGCACCGTCGCCCGCCAGGGCTTCGGCACCGCACCCGGTGCGTGGCGTGGCTACCGGGTGGTGGGCCCCGATCTCGACATCGCCCCTGCCGACCGGGTGGTGGCGTTGGCCCCCGACGGCAGTGCTGCCATCGTGAGCGGCGACGGCACGGCCCTGCTGCGCTTCGGCGACGACACGCCCCTTCCGCTGTCGACCGCGATGGCACTCGGCGCCTTCGCCCGCCGGGCCGACTGACGCAGCGACCGCTCAGCGGTCAGAAGCTGAGGCTCACCGCCAGCAGCGACACCCCGGCCACCAGGGCCCAACTCACCAACCCCAGCACCAGCGGCCTGCCGCCGAGCGCCCGCAGACGGCGCAGGTCGACGGCCGCACCCAGCCCCACCAGGCCCGCCCCGAGCAACAGCGTCTCGAGGGTCTTGATGCCGTCGAGCCAGCCATCGGGCACGGCGCCGACCGTGCGCAGGACGACCGCCCCCAGGAACAGCACCACGAACAGCGGCAGCAGGGGTGGACGCTTGGCGTCGGCGTCGGGCGCGCGTCCCTCACCGCGTGCTGCGCGCTGGCGTGCCGACAGGGCGACGAAGGCCAGCAGCGGTGCCAGCATGGCGACACGGGTGAGCTTCACCACCACTGCGGTCGACATGGCCACCGAGTCGCGCGTCGAGGCTGCGGCCACCACCTGCCCCACATCGTGCACCGACGCCCCCACCCACGCACCGAAGGTCTCCGCGTCGAGGCCGAACCAGCGACCCAGCGACGGCAGCACCACGATGGCCAGCGAACCGCACAGCGTGACGAGGGCCACCGAGTAGGCAACCTCCTCCTCGGCGGCATCCGAGAACGGTTCGGCCGCCGCGATGGCCGATGCCCCGCAGATCGAGTAGCCGGTTGCCACGAGCATCGACATCCCATGGCCGAGGCCGAGCCGTCGGCCGAGCCACTGGGTACCGAAGAACGTGGCCGCCACCACGGCCACCACCGACACCAGCGCACTGGGGCCGAGGTCGAGCACATCGTGCAACGACAGGCGCACGCCCACCAGCACGATGCCGGCGCGCAGCACCCGCTTGGCCGCCAGCCGGAGACCGGGGCGCAGGAGCGGGCCGACGATGCCCGTGTTGGCGATCAGTACCCCAACGACCACGGCCACCACATGGGGCGACACCGAGTCGACCCGCCGGTGCACCCACCACCCCAGCCAGGCCCCCGCCACGGCCACCGCCAACCCCGGCCCGCAGCAACGAAGGGCCGATTGCGACGAGGGGGTGGCCGGGGTCGACGGGGGGGCTTGAGCAGCCACCCAATCAGCCTGCAGCCCGTCGCCCATCGCGTCTATCCAGGTAAGGCCGATAGGTCATAGGATTCCCCTATGGCAGATCTCCGTGTCGAGCACCTCGCCGGCATCGAACTGCTCCTCGACACCATCCGTACCGGCAGCATCTCGGCAGCGGCCCGTGCCCACTCGCTCAGCCAACCCTCGGCCACCGAACGCCTCCGGCAACTCGAACGACGACTGGGGGTTACGCTGCTGCGCCGTGGCCCCGGCGGCACCGCACCCACGCCGGAGGGTGAGGCGGTTGCCGAGTGGGCTCGCACGGTGTTGAGCGCGGTCGACGCGATGGCGGCAGGTGTGGCGGCGATCCGCGAACGATCGAGCACGACGGCGCTGCGGGTGATGGCCAGCCTCACCGTGGCCGAGTACGTGCTGCCGTCGTGGCTGCACGCCCAGCGACAGAGCGGTGGGCGATCGATCGACCTCGCGGTGGGCAACTCGGTGGCTGTGGCCCGGGCGGTGCTCGATCGACGTGCCGACATCGGCTTCGTCGAGACGCCACGCCGCTTCGTCGGGCTGCGATCGACCGTGGTTGGCGGCGACCAGCTCGTCGTGGTGGTGGCGCCGACGCACCCGTGGGCACGGCGACGGTCGACGCTCACCATCGATCGACTCGCCGCCACCCCACTGTTGCTACGCGAGCCGGGGTCGGGCACCCGCGAAGCGTTCGAGGCCGCGCTGGCCGCAGCGGGTGTGGTTCCGGTCGAGCCACTGGCAGCGCTGGCATCGACCACCACCCTCAAGGCCGCTGCAGCCGCAGGCGACGGGCCGAGTGTGCTGAGCGAACTGGCGGTGGCCAACGAGGTGGCAGCAGGAACGCTGGTGATGGTGCCCGTCGACGGGCTCGACCTACGACGCGAGTTCCGCGCGCTGTGGCTGCCCGATCGCCACGATCCCGACGTGCAGCGGTTCGTCCGTCTGGCCCGCTCGATAACCCGCTGAACCAGCGAGCGTTGCGCCCGAGTGGCGGATCAGGCCTCGGGGGCGGGGACGTGCTCGCACACGGCGGCGTAGGCCCGCGGCCCGTACACCGTGCCGGGCCCGCCCGTCATGAGGATGGCCACACCGATCGCTTCGGCGGCTTCCTGGCGGCTGGCACCTGCACGGGCCGAGCCTGCGGCATGCGCCGCGATGCAGCCGTCGCAGCGCTCGACCACGGCGATGGCGAGCGCGATCAGTTCCTTGGTCTTCACGTCGAGCGCACCGGGCGCCATCGTCGCCCGGTGCAACTCGGCGAACCCGCGGAACACGTGGGGGATCGCCTGGCGCAGGTCGCGAGCCAACGGACGCAGCTCGTCGCTCACCGCCTTGCCGTACGAGTGCTGGTGCCCCGTGGCCGGGGCGTCGCTGAGTTCGCTCATCGCGTCAGTCTGTCGCGCTCACGACCCGGCGGCCACGCGTTCGGCCCGCAATGCCGACCGCCGCACCTTGCCGGCGTCGTCGCGCAACGGCTCGGTGACGAACTCCCAGGTACGCGGCACCTTGTAGGTGACCAGCCGTTCGCCGACGAAGGCACGGAGTTCGGCCTCGCTCACGGCGCCCGGGTCGGCCTCGACGATGGCGTGGATGGTGTTGCCCTTGTCGTCGTCGGGCAGACCGATCACCGCCACCGAGTGCACCGCCGGGTGCTCCTGCACGGCGGCTTCCACCTCGGCCGGGTAGATGTTCGCGCCGCCCGAGAGGATCATGTCGGCCGAGCGATCGCCCAGGTACAGGTAGCCGTCGGCATCGAGGTAGCCCATGTCGCCCAACGACTCCCAGCCGCCCTCGCGACGGCGCGCCTCGGCGCCGACATAGCGGTAGGTGGGTGTGTCGCGGGCCACGCTGCGCAGCCACACCTCACCCATCTCGCCGGCCGGCAGCACGGTGCCGTCGGCGTCCATGATGCACACCGTGCCATCGGCCGGGCGGCCCACCGAGCCGCGATGCGCCAGCCACTCGACCCCGGTTATCACCGTCGAGGTCTGGCCCTCGGTGCCGCCGTACAACTCGAAGATCCGCTCGGGCCCGAGCCAGTCGATCCACACCTGCTTCAACCAGTCGGGGCAGGGTTCGGCGAGGTGCCACACCACCTGCAGCGCCGAGAGATCGAACCCCAGGCGAACCGCTTCCGGAACCCTCCAGATGCGCTTCATCATCGTCGGCACCAGGTACACGGCCTGGGCGCGCGACCAGGCGAGTGCCTCGAGAGTGGCTTCGGCATCGAAGCGTTCGAGCACCACCACGTGGTTGCCGTACAGCAGCGCCTGCCACGACCAGATGAGTGGCCCGTTGTGGTAGAGCGGCCCGGGCATCACGAAGGCACCGTCGCGGCCGAGCAGCAGCCGCGAGGGTTCGTCGGGGTCGATCACCGACGGGTCGCCCGACACGATCAGCTTGGGGCGGCCGGTCGAGCCGCCCGACGTGGGCGCCTTCCAAGCGGCGGCGATCTTGTCGGGTTCGGCTGCTGCGACCGCATCGCACCGCGGCGCTGTGTAGCCCACTGGCAGGCAGTCGCGGCCGGGCAGCGTGCCGGGCGCGACGCCCATCACCACCGGCGGATCGGCGAGGTCGATGATCGCCTCCAGTTCACGGCCTGGCAGGCGCGAACTCACGGGCTGCGGTGTGGCGCCCAGTCGCCAGCAGGCGGCGAAGGCGACGAACCAGTCGATCGAGTTCGGCAACGCCACCGTCACCATGTCGCCCTCGTCGACACCGCGAGCCGCGAGGTCGGCGGCGAGGTCGTCGATGAGCTCCACCAGTTCGGCACGTGTGACCGTGTGGCCTGCACAGGTGATGGCCGGCCGATCGGGTGCCGCAGCGGCGAGGCGCCGCAGCTGCTCGTTGAACGAGATGAACGCCATCGCCGTCAGCCGGCCTGCAGGAACTCGACCCAGTTGCCGTCGGGGTCTTCCACCATCGAGATGGTGATACCGGGCCGGATCGTGGTGACCTTCACCTTCACGTCGTACCCGGCGTCGGCACATGCCTGGGTGATCTCGTCGATGTTGCTCACCGAGATCGTCCAGTAGCGATAGCCGTAGGCACCCTGGATACCACCGGGCACTGCCGACGGCAGCGAAGCGGTCGGGCTGACCAGTTTGATCAGGCTCGTCCCGCACAGCAGTCGATACATCGTGCCCCCGCCGGGCATGGGCATCTCGCCCTTGTAGTCGAAGCCGAGCGTGTCGCGGTAGAACCGCAGCGCGGCCTCCGCGTCGCTCACGACGATGCCGAGATCGATCGAGTCCTTGGTGAGTTGCACACCCATGTCGCTGTCCCCTTCGGCGGTCGCCCCCTGCGCCCGCCCGGCGCACAGTACCGGCACGACGACGACAGGCACGACGGCGACGGGCGCGATGCCGGTGACCGCGGGCCACAGCGGTCAGACTGGCGGGGTGCGACCGATGAGCGACGACCCGGCCATCGTCCGACGCACCCAGGTGATCGACCTGCTGCGGGCGGTGCCGATGGGGGTGTTGCTACCGCTCGAGGCCTCGATCCTGTTGACGATCGCGATCAAACAGTTCGACGCCTCGGCGTTGGCCAAGGGCGTCATCGCTGCCGCGGCGGGCGTCGGCCTGCTGCTGTCACCCATGGTCACGGCGGCTGCCCGGCGCAGCGGCCGCCCGGTCATGCTCATTGCCGGCGCCATCGCCCTCGTGGGTGCTGCCGGGTATGTGCTCGGCGCACTCGGAACGCTGCCGTTGTTCGTCGCCGGCGCCGTGGTGGGGGTGGCGGCCCCGAACGCCATCTACCCGCTGCTCACCCTCACCTACGAGCGCAACTTCCCTGCTGCCGAACGCGGGCGGCGGGTGGGTTGGGGGATGTCGCTGCGCGTCGGCGTTGCGGCAGTGGTGGGCCTGGGCGTCGGAGCCCTGTTGCGCACCCGGCTCGACCTGTGGTGGTCGCTCGTGCTGGCCGGCGCAGTGGCATCGGTGGTGCTCGCCGCGCTGCAGGCCGCCACCCCGTCGCAACCGCTCGATCGCGTCGACGGCGAGCGCAATCGACCGTGGCCACACTTCCACCTCGTCGCCACCGATCGACGCCTGCGCCTCACGCTCGGCGCCTGGATGCTGATGGGCTTCGGCAACCTCATGCTGCTGCCGCTGCGGGTCGAGTACCTGGCCAATCCGAAGTACGGCATCACCGCCGACGCCTCGCTCATCGCGCTGCTCACCATCACCGTGCCGTCGGTGTGCCGACTGCTCTCGCTGCCACTGTTCGGCATCGTCTTCGACCGGTTGTCGTTCTTCGCGTCGCGCATCGCCGTGAACCTGTTGTTCGCGCTCTACGTGGGGGCGTTCTTCACGGGCACCAGCACGGTGGGCCTGCTGGTGGGCGCGGTGGTGCTGGGCATCGCCAGCGCCGGTGGCGACCTGATGTGGAGCCTGTGGGTGATCAAGTTCGCTCCTCCCGACCGGGTGGCCGACTACATGGGGCTGCACACCTTCTTCACCGGTGTGCGTGCCGTGTTGGCGCCGTTGATCGCCTTCGTGGTGGTCGAGCACGTCTCGCTCACCTCGGTGGCCATCGCTGCGGCGGCGATGATGGTGCTGTCGGCGCTGGTGCTGCTGCCCGAGGCCCGGGCCGAACGCGTGCTGCGTGTGGCCGACCTTCCCTGACACCCTCGACGCGTCGGCTAGAAACACCGCATGGCCGCCTCCGTCCACCTCATCCGCCATGGACAGTCCGAGTTCAACCGGGTATGGGATGTCGAGGGCCGCGACCCGCTCATCCGCGACGCACCGCTGTCGGCTACAGGGCACGAGCAGGTCCGTGCCGCCCGCGAGGCAGCACTGGCACTGGCACCCGATGTGGTCATCACCTCGCCGCTCACGCGGGCCATCGAGACCACGCTCGGCCTGTACGGCGGCAGCGGAGTCCGCATCGAGGTGAGCCCGTTGCACGCCGAACGGGTCACCAACACCGACGACATCGGGTCGCCGCCGCCTGTGCTGGCCGAACGCTTTCCCCATCTCGACTTCGCCCACCTCGAACCGGTGTGGTGGCACGACGGCCCGCTCGACGACGTCGGTGTGCCGGTGGAACCGGGCCGCCACTTCTATCCGCGCGTCACCTCGTGGATCGACGCGCTGCACGCCCGCGACGAGCAGCGCATCGTCGTCGTGGGCCACAGCACGTTCTTCCGCGCCGTGGTGGGCCGCCATCTGGCCAACTGCGAGATCCTCCCCGTCGCCCTACCTCTGGAGATCCGATGAGCACCAACCCCGACCACTCGGCCCTGTCCGACCCCGATGTCTCCGGGCCGGTCGTCGACCCCGACCAGCGCATCGTCGACCCGCACCACCACCTGTGGCCCGAGGGCGGGCCGCTGCCCTATTCGCTCGACGACCTGCACGCCGATGCCTTCGGCGCAGGCCACCGGGTGGAGCGCACGGTGTTCGTCGAGTGCCATGCCGCGTACCGCCCCGACGGTCCGGCGCATCTGCGGCCGGTGGGCGAGACCGAGTTCGTCGCCGGTGAGGCCCACCGCGATCCGCGACGGCTGATCGGCGGCATCGTGGCCCACGCCGACCTCACCGACCACGAGCACCTCGACGAGGTGCTCGACGCGCACGACGCAGCAGCGGGCGGGCTGTTCCGCGGCATCCGCCACGCAGGCTCGCACGCCATCGACCCGGCGTCGTTGCGCATCCCCGGTCGGGCCCCGGCGGGCCTCTACGCCGACCCGGCGTTCCGCCGCGGCGTGGCGCACCTCGGCGCCCGCGGCCTCACCTACGACACGTGGCACTACCACTACCAGAACCGCGAGTTCCTCGACCTCGCCCGCGCCGTGCCCGACACGCTGCTGGTGCTCGACCACTTCGGCACCCCGCTCGGCGTGGGCCAGTTCGCCGGCCGCCGCGACGAGATCTTCGCCACGTGGAAAGACGACATCGCCGACATCGCCCGCTGCGAGAACGTGGTGGCGAAGCTCGGTGGCCTGGCGATGCCCGACAACGGGTTCGGCTGGCACGAGACCGGAGCACCCAGCAGCGACGAGTTCGTTGCCGCACAGGCCCGCTACTACCTGCACACCATCGAGTGCTTCGGCCCCGAACGGTGCATGTTCGAGTCGAACTTCCCGGTCGACCGGTTCTCGCTCGGCTACCGGGTGCTGTGGAACGCGCTGAAGAAGATCGCTGCGCCGTTCTCGGCAGCCGAGCGCGACGCGATGTTCTACGGCACCGCCACCCGCGTGTACCGCCTCGACGCCTAGCGCGAGGCGGTAGGCGTTGCGGTCAGCGACCCGTCCAGTTCGGCGGGCGCTTCTCGGCGAACGCCTTCGGACCCTCGATGAAGTCGTCGCTGCGCACCAGGCGCTTCACCGACTCGTACGGCACTTCCATCGACTCCTGCAGCGAGGCCATGTCGAGGCTGCGGTACACCACGTCCTTGCTCGCACGGATCGACAGCGGCGAGCAGGCGATGATCTGGCGCGCCCAGTCCATGGCCCGCTCCATCAACTGCTCGTGCGGCACCACCTCGTTCACGAAGCCCAACTCGTAGCCCTCGGCTGCGCTGACGTGGCGACCGGTGAGGATCATGCCCAGCGCTCGCTTGGGCCCGATCTGGCGGGGCAGGCGCTGCAGGCCACCGGCCAGCGCGGCCAGGCCCACCTTCGGTTCGGGCAGGGCGAAGCGAGCCTGATCGGAGGCGATGATGAGGTCGCAGGCGAGCGCGATCTCGAATCCGCCGCCCATGGCCACACCGTTCACTGCGGCGATGACCGGCTTGTCGAGGTCGAAGCGCGACGTGAGGCCACCGAAGCCGCGGGGCATCGCCACCCGTTCGCCGCCCTCGGCCTGGTGGCGCAGGTCGTTGCCGGCGCTGAAGCCGCGGCCTTCGCCCGTGATGATGGCCACCCACAGGTCGTCGTCGGTGGCGAAGTGGTCAAACACCCGGCCCAGTTCGGCGTTGGCCGCGGGGTGCAGTGCGTTCAGCCGGTCGGGCCGGTTGATGCGCACGGTCATGATGTGGTCGGCGGTGTCGACGAGGCAGTACTCGGTGTCCATGCGCCGACGGTACCCGTTCGCTGCAGGGGTGTGTCCCACTGTGGTTCCTCCCACTACGTTGCGCAGATGAACGATCGGTAACGTGCGGGCAACTTCATGTTGATCCGCCTGCTCCGTTCGCACCTGCGCCCCTATCGCGCCCAGTTGGCGCTCATCGTCGTACTCCAGGCCGCGCAGGCCATCGCTGGGCTCTACCTGCCCCGCCTGAACGGCCAGATCATCGACAGGGGTGTCGTGCGGGGCGACACTGGCTACATCTGGTCCACCGGCGGCCTGATGCTGGTCTTCACCCTGTTACAGGTGGGCCTGTCGGTCACCGCCGTCTACTGGGGCTCGAAGGTGGCGATGGCGTTCGGCCGCGACGTGCGCCGCGACCTGTTCCAGCAGGTCACCGACTTCTCGGCGCGTGAGGTAGGAGTCCTCGGCGCACCGTCGCTCATCACCCGCATCACCAACGACGTGCAGCAGGTGCAGATGCTGGTGCAGATGGTGTGCACCCTGCTGCTGGCGGCACCGATCACCGCAGTGGGTGGCATCATCATGGCGCTCAGCGAAGACGTGGGCCTGGGCTGGTTGCTGGTGGTCAGCATCCCGGTGCTCATCGTCGTCATCGTGGCCATCATCCGCCGCATGGTGCCGCAGTACCAGGTGATGCAGGAACGCATCGACAGCCTGAACCGCGTGCTGCGCGAGCAGATCACCGGTATGCGCGTGGTGCGGGCCTTCGTGCGCGAGCCCTACGAGGCGGTGCGGTTCGGCGCAGCCAACGACGACGTCACCGACACCGCGCTGGTGGCCGGGCGGTTGATGGCCCTCATCTTCCCCACCGCCATCATGATGGTGAACATCACCACCGTCGGCGTGGTGTGGTTCGGCTCCAACCGCATCGCCAGCGGCGACATGCAGGTGGGCGCGATGGTGGCCTACATCACCTACCTCGTGCAGATCCTCATGTCGGTCACGATGGCGTCGTTCATCGGGTCGATGTGGCCCCGTGCCTCGGTGTGTGCCGAGCGCATCGTCGAGGTGCTCGACACCGAGTCGTCGGTGGTCACCGCCGAGCACCCGGTCGAGTCGGTGCCGTTGCACGGCACGGTCGAGTTCCGTGGCGCCTGCTTCGGCTATCCGGGCGCCGAGGCCGACGTGCTGCACGACATCACACTGATGTGCCGTCCGGGCCAGACCACGGCAGTCATCGGCAGCACCGGTTCGGGCAAGACCACGCTCATCGGCCTCGTGCCGCGGTTGTTCGACGTCACCGCCGGCGAGGTGCTGTTCGACGGGGTCGACGTGCGCGAACTCGACCCGCTGGCGCTGGGTGCCCGCATCGGCCTGGTGCCGCAGAAGCCCTACCTGTTCTCGGGCACGGTGGCCAGCAACCTGCGCTACGGCAAGCCCGATGCCACCGACGACGAACTGTGGCATGCGCTCACCGTCGCCCAGGCGGCCGACTTCGTGCGGGCCATGCCGGGTGGGCTCGACGCCACCATTGCGCAGGGCGGCAGCAACGTGTCAGGCGGTCAGCGACAGCGCCTCGCCATCGCTCGCGCGCTGGTGCGCAGGCCCGAGGTGTACCTGTTCGACGACTCGTTCTCGGCCCTCGACGTGGCCACCGACGCCCGCCTGCGTGCGGCGCTGGTGCCCGAGACCGCCGACGCCGCGGTGCTCATCGTCGGCCAGCGCGTGGCCACCATCGCGGGGGCCGACCAGATCGTGGTGTTGGAGGACGGCCGCATCGTCGGCCTCGGCCGCCACGACGACCTGCTCGTCACCTGCCCCACCTACGCCGAGATCGTCGCCTCGCAGTTGCGCGCCGAGGAGGCGGCATGAGCGGCGACACTCCCCGGACCGACGCCGCCAAGACCGAGGCCGACAAGCAGGCGGCTGCCGTTGCCGCGGCCGAGCAGCGCCCGGGGAGCGGCCGCTTCCACGCCGTCGGTGTGCCGATGGAGAAGTCGAAGAACTTCCAGGCCACCACCAACCGGCTGCTCGAGCGGCTGCGCCCCGAGCGGGTGGGCATAATGGCCGTCCTGGTCATCGCCGTCGTCAGCGTGGTGATGGTGGTGCTGGGCCCGCGCATCTTGGGCAAGGCCACCGATGTGGTTTTCGACGGCCTCACCGGCCGCGGCGGCGCCACCGGCATCGACTTCGGCAGGCTGCACCGCATCTTGCTGGTGGCCCTGGCGCTGTACGTGGTGTCGTACCTGCTGTCGTACCTGCAGGCCTATCTGCTGGCGGGCATCGTGCAGCGCACCATGCGCACGCTGCGCAACGACGTCGAGGCGAAGCTGAACCGCCTGCCCCTCGGCTACGTCGACCGACAACCGCGCGGCGATCTGCTCAGCCGGGTCACCAACGACATCGACAACGTGGCGCAGAGCCTGCAGCAGTCGCTCAGTCAGCTGCTCACCTCGTCGCTCACGGTGATCGGGGTGGTGGTGATGATGTACATCATCTCGCCGCTGCTGGCCACGCTGTCGGTCATCACCATCCCGCTGTCGTTGCTGGCGATGGGCCAGATCGCCAAGCGGTCGAAGCCCCGGTTCATGGCCCAGTGGCGCCACACCGGTTCGTTGAACGCGCAGGTGGAAGAGGTGTTCACCGGTCACGCCATCGTGAAAGCGTTCGGTCGCCAGGGCGAGGCTCGTGCGCGGTTCGCCGCCACCAACCAGCAGCTCTACCAGGCCGGCTTCGAGGCCCAGTTCATGTCGGGTTCCATCCAGCCGGTCATGATGTTCCTCGGCAGCGTGGGCTACGTGCTCATCGCCGTTGCCGGTGGCCTGCGGGTGGCGTCGGGGCACATCGGCCTCGGTGATGTGCAGGCGTTCATCCAGTACCAGCGGCAGTTCAGCCAGCCCATCACGCACATGGCGTCGATGGTGAACGTGCTGCAGTCGGGCCTCGCCTCGGCCGAGCGGGTGTTCGAACTGCTCGACGCGCCGGAGGAGTCCGAGGACGCAGTGGCCTCGTCGCTTCCCGAAGCAGCGGTGGTAGGCCGGGTGGCCTTCGAGCACGTGTCGTTCCGCTACGTGGCCGACCGACCGCTCATCACCGACCTGTCGCTGGTGGCGGAGCCCGGCACCACCGTCGCCATCGTCGGGCCCACCGGCGCCGGCAAGACCACGCTCGTCAATCTGCTGATGCGGTTCTACGACATCGACGAGGGTCGCATCACCCTCGACGGCCGCGACATCGCCTCGATGCCGCGGGCCGAACTGCGCCGCCACACCGGCATGGTGCTGCAGGACACCTGGTTGTTCGGCGGCAGCATCGAGGCCAACATCCGCTACGGCAACCCCGACGCCACGCCCGAGCAGGTGCGTGCGGCCGCCCGTGCCGCGTACGTCGACCGGTTCGTGCACTCGCTGCCCCACGGCTACGACTCGATCATCGACGACGAGGGCAGCAATATGAGCGCCGGCCAGAAGCAGCTCATCACCATCGCCCGGGCGTTCCTGGCCGACCCCACCATCCTCATCCTCGACGAGGCCACCAGTTCGGTCGACACCCGCACCGAGGTGCTCATCCAGCGGGCGATGGCCGCGCTGCGCGCCGAGCGCACCAGCTTCGTCATCGCCCACCGGCTGTCGACCATCCGCGATGCCGACACCATCTTGGTGATGGACGCCGGGCGCATCGTCGAGCAGGGCAACCACCACCAGCTGTTGGCGGCCGGTGGGGCGTACTACACGCTGTACCAGGCGCAGTTCGCCGCCGCCGCCACTGACATCGCCTGATCCGAAGATTTCTTCGTTGCCGGGGTTGACATCGAACATGTGTTCGGTTAGGGTTGCCGGTGTTCCGGTCTTCCCCTCGGAACCAGATCGAACCCGTCTGTCGGGTTCCCGTTCGTCCGGTTGATCGCTGGTCGCCTGCTGGTGCGGGTGCGAGGGGAGGTGCGCGTGGACACGGCTGCGTTGTCAGTATCCGGTGCCGGTGTGGCACGCGGAGCATCGCCGGTGGTCGACCGGTTCGTGCGGGTTGCCGAAACGGATGGGGCGGTCCTCGACCAGGCCGCGGTGGTCGGGTTGT
>JBEIIG010000007.1:0-88934 GCA_040380855.1 Acidimicrobiaceae bacterium
CGATGACATGTTCGGCGGTGCACCAATTGTCACCAACTGATGAAAAATGTGTCTGATCGACCGGCACAATCGCGCCTGCTCAGTACGGTCGCTCTTCGTGGCAACACGGGTGCTCATGCTCTGCGCGGACGACACGCTCGCGGCACCGATGGCCGCAGCGCTGCTGCGCCAGCATCTGGAACGAGCCGGTATCCGCACCGAGGTGACATCGGCGGGTGTCGACCAGACCGGGTCGCCGGTGTCGCGCGACGCGGTCAGTGCGCTGCTGCACTGGGGCCTCGACCTCTCGCAGCACACCCCGCGCCAGGCGACCCCCGGCCTCGTCGCCAGCGAGGGGTCGCAACTCATCATCACCATGGCGCGCGACCAGCTGCGCCGCCTCGTGGCACGCGACCGGCGCACCTGGGTGCGCACCTTCACCCTCAAAGAACTCGTCCGCTCGACCGAGGGCACCACGCCCGCAGCGGGTGTGCCGTTCGAGTCGTGGACCTCGTCGATCATCCGCCGACGTCGCGGCGTCGACCTGGTCGACGACGACCCCGTCGACGATCTGGCCGATGCGCGCGGCCGTGGCATCACCGCAGTGAGCGCCCTCGCCGACGAGATCCACGACCTCACCGCCGCGCTGGTGTCGAGCGTTCCCTGGAGCTAGCGAGCGCCACCCACCGGCAGTGCGTCGAACCGACGCAGGCGCAGGCTGTTGCTCACCACGAACACCGAACTGAACGCCATCGCCGCACTCGCCAGCACCGGTGAGAGCCGACCGGTGGCCGCGAGCGGGATGGCAGCCACGTTGTAGGCGAACGCCCAGAACAGGTTGCCCTTGATCGTGCCGAGGGTGCGGCGGCTGAGCCGGATGGCGTCGACCACCGCAGGGATCTCGGCTCGCATCAGTGTGAGGTCGCTGGCCTCGATCGCCACATC
Organism: Acidimicrobiaceae bacterium; assembly: GCA_040380855.1. Lineage (GTDB taxonomy): Bacteria > Actinomycetota > Acidimicrobiia > Acidimicrobiales > Ilumatobacteraceae > VFMC01. Next base: position 925 of record JBEIIG010000007.1, read on the forward strand.
GGTGCCCGTGCCCATCGCGATCCCGAGGTCGGCCTGGGCCAGCGCCGCTGCGTCGTTCACCCCGTCGCCCACCATGGCCACCACCTTGCCCTGCGCCTGCAGGTCGCGCACCACGGCCACCTTGCCGGCAGGCAGCACATCGGCCACCACATCGGCCGGGTCGATACCCACCTCGGCGGCCACCGACGCAGCAATGGCCGCGTTGTCGCCGGTGAGCAGGACGGGCCGCACCCCGAGGTCGCGAAGTGCAGCGATGCCCACCCGGCTCGATGCCTTCACCGTGTCGGCGAGCGCCAGGCGACCGACGACCCGACCGTCGACGACGACGTCGACAGCGGTGGCCACCGTTGCCGTCGCCGCGGGAGACGCTGCAGCCGAGCCGTTCGTGAGGGCGGGGCCCGCCCGGCGGACGCTCACGGCCGCCGGCGCGTCGTCGAGCAGCACGGTGCCGTGGGCACCGACTCCGGGCTCGTTCACGAAGTCGCTCACGGGCGGCACCTCGAGGCCGAGGTGCCGGGCGTGGCGCACGATGGCCTTGGCGATGGGGTGCTCGCTCGCGGCCTCGACCGCAGCGGCAGCCCGCACCACATCGGCGACGGTGCGCGGTGGGACGGGCTCGACCGCGATCACCGACATCGAACCCTCGGTGACCGTGCCGGTCTTGTCGAGCACGACGGTGTCGATCGCTCGCGTGCTCTCGAGCACCTCGGGCCCGCGGATCAGCACACCGAGTTGCGCGCCGCGGCCGGTGCCCACCAGCAGGGCCGTCGGTGTGGCCAGCCCCAGCGCGCACGGACAGGCGATGATGAGCACTGCCATCGCCGGGCCCATCGCATCGCTGAACGAGCCGGTGCGGGCGAACCAGAAGCCGAGGGTGGCCACGGCCAGTGCCACCACCACGGGGACGAACACGGCCGACACCCGGTCGGCCAGCCGCTGCACGGGCGCCTTGCCGCTCTGCGCGTCGGCCACGAGGCGCGCCATCTGCGCCAACGTGGTGTCGGCACCCACGCGGGTGGCTCGCACGACGAGGCGGCCATTGGTGTTGATGGTCGCTCCCACCACCGTGTCGCCGGGCGCCACCTCACGCGGAACGCTCTCGCCGGTGACGAGCGAGGTGTCGACGCCCGAGGTGCCGTCGTCGACCACGCCGTCGGTGGCGATCCGCTCACCGGGGCGCACCACGAACCGGTCGCCCACCTGCAGGTCGCTCACCGCCACCCGCCGTTCGTTCCCGCCGGCATCGAGCACGTTGGCCTCGAACGCGCCACGCTCGAGCAGTGCTCGCAGCGCGCTGCCGGCCCGCCGTTTCGCGCGCGCTTCGAACCACCGCCCGGCCAGGATGAGGGCCACGGTGGTCGATGCCACCTCGAGGTACAGGTGGTGGTCGCCGCCGACACTGCCGACGAGCGACATGCTCATCGTCATCCCGTTGTCGCCTGCCGAGGTGAAGAACAGCGCGTAGGTGCTCCACAGGTAGGCGGCGATGACACCGAGCGACACCAGGGTGTCCATGCTGGCCTCGGCCTGGCGCAGGTTCTTCCAGGCGACACGATGGAACGGCCAGGCTGCCCACAGCGCCACCGGTGATGCGAGCGCGAACGCCAGCCACTGCCAGTTGCGGAACTGCAGCGCAGGCACCATCGACAACAGCAGCACCGGCAGGCCCAGCACACCGGCCGCGACGAGGCGGTGCAGCAGCGGGTCGGTGCTCGACTCGGCGGTGGTGGGTGCAGCGACCTCGTCGACAGGCGCCGGCACGCTGGCCCCGTAGCCGATGCGCTCGACGGCGGCCACGAGATCGCTCGGCACCACCAGGCTGGGGTCGAACGCCACACGAGCCTGCTCGGTGGCGTAGTTCACCGTGGCCTGCACCCCGTCGAGCTTGTTGAGGGTTCGTTCGATCCGTGCCGCACAGGCCGCGCAGGTCATGCCGGTGACCTCGAGGTCGATGTGATCGGTGAGCGAGCCGACGGGGGGCGCGATGGGTGTGGTGGGGCTCATGGTTGCTCCACGGTGAACGCAGCGGTGGCGAGTTCGCCGTTGTCGGTGTACTGCAGGAACAACCGGTAGGTGCCGGGGCCGGGGAGTGGTCCCTCGAATCGATAGGTACCGATGGTGTCGTCGAGCGGATGCAGGTGGGCGTAGGCGAGGTCGCCCTCGCGGAAGGCCACCAGATGGGCCGACTGGCCGAGCCAGGGCTGCAATCCGTCGGTCGGCGTGATGGTGAAGGTGAGGCCGTCGCGCATCACCGTCCGGTCGCCGACGGTGATCATGTCGGCAGGTGCGGGAAGCGGTTCGACGGTGGCGTCACCGGGTTCGAGCAGGTCGAGGCCGAGCACGATCGGGTCGGCACCGACGGGTCGGGTCTCGAGCACCACCCGCCACGCGCCACCGCTCGAGCCGGTGAGGTCGATAGGGGTCGTCCAGACGCCATCGGCATCGATCTGAGGGTGCACGTGCTGGAACCCCTGCAGATCGCGGCGGATGAGCAGCAGGTGTGCCAGCGCGCCGTGGACCGGGCTGAAGTCGCGCACGGCCTCGCCGTTGCGGTCGAGGCGCACCGACAGGCTGGTGTCGCTGTGGTCGACCAGCACCAGGCGGTACGGGCCGACGGTGCTCGACAGCCCGAGTGCATCGGCGCCGGTACCCGTCGTCGCCGAACCGCCCGAGCCGTGGTCGTGGGCGTGCCCGGCCGACGCCGTGTGCGAGTGCCCGGGCAGTCGTTCACCCAGCGCATACGCGGTGGCGAACAGCCCCACGAGGATGAGGCCGAAGCTGAGCAGTCGGTTGCGGGGCGACGACATGGGAGGCAGGCAGGTACGGGGTCAGTCGGCCACGTCGAAGCCGGCGTCGTCGGCGGCGGCGACGAGGCGGGCCCGGTCGAGCGCAGCACCCGTCACGACGACGGCCTTGGTGTCGAGGTCGACGCTGACCGAGGCCACGCCGTCGACGGCGCCGAGGCTCGACTCGATCGCTGCCTTGCAGTGGCCACAGGTCATGGAGGGAACGGAAAGGGTGATGGTGTCGGTGCTCATGTGGTGCTCGATTCGTGGGTAGCGGGTGTTGGTGATGCTGGTTGTGGTGGTGGCTGGAACGGGATGATCAGACCCCTGCGGATTCACGACCGCAAGAGGCGTTCGACGGCGCGGGTGGCCTCGTCGACGAGCTCGCCGGTTCGTTGCCCGTCGCCGCTGGCCGCTGCCCCGGCCACACAGTGCTGCAGGTGTTCGTGGAGCAGATGTACACCGACGCCCTGCAGCCCTTTGCTGATCGCCGCGAGCTGGGTGAGGACGTCGATGCAGTAGGTGTCGTCGTCGACCATGCGCTGCAAGCCGCGCACCTGGCCTTCGATACGGCGCAGGCGAGCGAGCACCTGCTGCTTGTCGCTGTGGTAGCCGTGCGTCATTGCTCGGAACTATACCCCCAGGGGGTATCTACGACAACGCACGTCCCGCCGACCACTCGTAGTCTCTCGCCATGCCAGGCCCAGCCGTCGACGTCATCCGCTCCTTCGGCGCTGTCGAATCCGACCAGCGCTACACCCGCCTCGTCGAACTGTTCGCCGACGACGCCGTGTACTACGACCCGTTCTTCGGACCCCAGCGGGGCAAGGCGGCGATCGGCGAGTTCATGAGTCACATGGAGTCGATCATGCCCAGCATGGGCGTGCGCTTCGACGAGTGGGAGGTCGAGGCCGACCGCACCGTGGCGTGGGCGCGCTGGACCATGTGGGTGCCGGGGAGCGACGGTACGCCGGTGCCGATTCCCGGCCAGAGCCTGTACCGCCTCGACGAGTCGTGCCGGGTCACCTACGCCGCCGACTACGTCGACAGCATCGCCTACCGCAAGCTGCGACCCGGCAAGGCCTCACCCGACGCGGGCAGCGCCGCCGGATGGTCCATCGACCCGCGCAACGTGAACGGCCCTGCTGCCGACGTGGTGCGCCGGTTCTGGGACATCCAAGAGGCTGCCCGCTACGCCGAACTGGGCGCGCTGTTCGCTCCCGACGCGGTGTTCACCGACCGCGTCTACGGCCGCTTCGAAGGCCACGAGGCCGTGGTCGGCTACCTGCGCCGGATGGAAGCGGAGATGCCGGCGATGGGTGTGCGTTTCGAACTGGTCGATGCGGCGGGCGACGACACGGTGGCGTGGAGCCAGTGGTGGTGTCACTTCCCCACCGGCTCGGTGCCCGGCTGGACGCTGCACACCCTGCGCGACGACCTGCTCACCCTCGATGCCGACTACTTCGACGTGGTGGCCGCTCACGCACTGTCGAGCTGACGATTCGTTCCGCGGCGAGGCCCGCGCAGCCTCAGTCGCCGAGTTGCTCGGCGCGTAGGGTGAGGCCCTTTGCTTCGACGAACGGAGCCAGGAACGGCCGACAGCGGACGACGAACATGTAGAGGTCGCGCATCGGCGGGTTGTGCAACCCGTGCAGGCTCAGCTCGGGGAGCAGTTGGGCGCGGTAGTTGCGCAGCGCGTTCAGGCGGAGCCCGCTGTAGGCAGCGAGGTCTTGGTACTCGGCCATCGGGCCGCAGGCCAGCACCGCCTGCCACAGCTTGGCGTGTCCGCGGTGCTGCACGAGTCGGGCGAAGCCGTCGAGCGTGCGCCATGGACTCTTCGTCGAGGGCAACAGGGACATGAGGACCGGGTCGACCGGTGCGGTGCCGTGGTTGGCCACCTGTCGCACCGCATCGAGCTGGGCCCGCACCGGGCTGCTCTTGCTGAAGGCGCAGGCGATGGGCAGCACCTCCCAGGTGTCGCGCAACAGGTCGCTGGCCCAGGCATCGCCATCGGTGAGGATCATCAGTCCGGTCTGCGGCGACTCGTAGTGGAGGTGCAGCAGGGCGTCGGCACCGGTGAGCTCCTCACCGGGGAACGACAGGTCGACGACAGCGACGTCGATGCTGTGCTGCGCCAGGAAGTCGGCATCGAGTTGGGATGGCGAGCGCAGGGTGAGCACCTCGAAGCCGAGGTCGCGCCGAATGGCTTCGGCGAACAACTCGCACGCGTGCGAACTGTCGTCGATGAGGAGCACGGTGGTCACGAGTCGCCTCGACCGTCGGGGGGAGACGCGCCGCGTCCGGCGACCTCGGCACGCGGCCGAGCCATGACCGTGGCGGTGTTGGGGGTGGGGGCGCTGGGCGAGGTGAGCATGGTCGACGGGGCATGGCACAGCGCTCGCCGTGCCATGCCCGGGCCAGCGTGATACCGGTCCGCACAATGACACCCTGAGATACCCGGGGTGTATGCACCTAGGTACATGTCGGCGGCGACCCAGCCCAGTGGCAACGACCGGGCGGTAGGCGGTGTGGTGCCCCCCCAGGGGCTCGAACCCTGAACCAACGGATTAAAAGTCCGCTGCTCTGCCATTGAGCTAGAGGGGCGATCTGGCCCGGTCAGGCTAGTTGCCGTTCGGCCCGGACCGACCGTTCGGCGTCGTACCGGCCCTAGGCCGAGTAGACCTCGATGTCAGTGGCCTTCACGGTGGCGTGAACCTGATCGCCGGGGTGGAGGTCGAGCGCTTCGAGGGCGGCGACGGTGATCTCGGCTGCGAGCGGCAGAGGACCGTCGATGCCGACTCGCGCCCGTTCACCGAAGCGGTCGATCTCGACGATCGTGCCGGGCCAGACATTCCGGGCACTCGATCCGTCGACGGGTGTTCGCACCAAGCCCACCGAGTGCGGGCGGATGACGGCGAACGACGGCCCCGGCGGGGCGTCGGCGATCACCACCCTTGCACCGCTCGCCGTGGTGAGCACCCCGTCGACCACGTTGCCGGTCACGAGGTTCACCCCCACCAGATCGGCCGCATACCGCGACCGTGGATGGGTGGCCACCTCGCGCAAGGTGCCCGATTGCACGATGCGGCCGGTGTCGATCACCGCCACCCGATCGGCCAGGGCGTGGGCGTCGACCGGGTCGTGGGTGACGAGCACGCACATCCCGCCGAACGAGTCGAGATGCCGACGCAGGTCGCGGCGCACCGCTGCCCGGGTACCGACGTCGAGCGCAGCGAGTGGCTCGTCGAGCAGCAGCAGTCGCGGGTCGGTTGCCAGGGCGCGTGCGAGCGCGGTGCGCTGGGCCTGACCGCCCGAGAGCACCCGCGGACGCTCGGTCGCATAGGCGCTGAGCCCCATCCGGTCCAGCCAGTCGCCGGCCACTCGACGAGCCTCGGCCTTGGGCACACCGCGGGCGCGCAGCCCGTAGGCGACGTTCTCGAGCACGCTCATCCCGTCGAACAACAGGTAGTCCTGGAACACCACACCGACTCGACGGCGGGCCGGGTCGACGAAGACGTCCACGGGGGCGCCCGGTCGGTCGACCACGATGTCGTCGATACGTATCTCGCCGCTGTCGATCGGGGTGAGACCGGCGAGGCACCGCAGGACGGTGCTCTTGCCGGCGCCGTTCGGGCCGAGCAGTGCCACCACCTCACCCGGAGCCACCTCGAGCGCGAGGTCGAGGTGCAACGAACCGAGCCGCACCTGGACGGTGGCCGACAGGCTCACGCCACCACCGTGCCGGCGCCCGATCGGCCGTCGCCGCCGAGCCACCGGTCGCGAAGGCCGAGTAGCACTGCGAACGACACGGCGATCAGCACCAGAGCCAACACGATGGCCTGCTCGGGGTTGGTCTCGAGCGCCAGGTACACCGCGAGCGGCAACGTCTGGGTGGTGCCGGGGAAGTTGCCCGCAAAGGTGATCGTCGCGCCGAACTCGCCGAGCGCGCGCGCCCAGGCGAGCACCGCACCCGCCGCCAGGGCCGGACGGATGGCGGGCAGGGTGACCCGGCGGAACGTGTACCACGACGATGCACCGAGCGTGCGCGAGGCGTCTTCCACCCGCTGGTCGAGTTGGCGCAGCGCCGCCTCGACGGTGATCACCAGGAACGGCATCGCCACGAATGTCTGCGCCACCACCACGCCAGCCGTGGTGAACGGCAGCCGCAGATCGAACCACCGATCGAGGTACTGGCCCACCACACCGCGACGGCCGAGGGCGAAGAACAGCGCCACACCACCGACTACCGGAGGGAGCACCATCGACAGCGTGCACAGTGCCCGCACCAGCGATCGCCCGGGGAAATCGACCCGTGCCAGCAGCCAGGCCAGCGGCACGCCGAACAGAACACTGAACAACGTCGCCCAGAGCGAGCACACCAGCGACAGTCGCAGGGCGACGAGTGCGTCGTGGTCGGTGAGATACCTCCACGCACTGGTCCACGGAGCCCGCCACAGCAGGCCTGCCAACGGCAGAGCGAAGAACAGCACCGCAGCCACAGCGAGCACCAGCGCCGGCCAGGGGAGGCGAGCACGACGACCGATGGCGCGTCGGCCGCTCATCTACCCGGTACCCGTGCCGCCCGGAGGAAGAGTGGCGTTCTGAGGGTGCGGCCGGACACGACCTCAACATAGTCATCTGTTGACTATTGGGCCAACCCCTGGTGTCGCTGGCGCGCCGGTCACCCGCCTGCGGCGACCACCGCGTCGTAGCGCTCGAGCAGGATGTTGATCTCGTCGGTGAGCGCCCGGAGCGCCTCATCGGGTGGCACACGGCGCGCGACGACTGCATCGGTGAGGCTCCAGAAGAGGCGCTCCACCTCGGTGCTCGGGCCGAACACCGCTCCGCCGGTCGCGTCGTTCCCCGGCAGTGCGATCACCTGGTCCCACGCCACACGCATCTGCGGGTAGCGCGCCCACGCCTCGACCAGTACGGGTTCGGCAGCCACCCGGAACGAGGGTGGGATGTACCCGGTGGCCGCATCGAAGGCTGCAAGATTCGCCGGATCGGTGAGCCACTGCACCACCCGGAAGGCAGCCCCCACCCGCGCTGGGTCGCCGTGATCGACCAGGAACAGTCCGTTGCCGCCGATCACCGCCCCATGAGACGGCCCCGGCATCGGGCCGACACCCAGTTCGACACCGGGAAAGGAACCGGCTTCGAGGAGCCTGATCACATCGCCGAGCGCCGCCGAGGTGTGCACCGACATGGTGGCGCCGTCGACGGGATCGATGATGCGGGTGAGGTCTTCGACCCCCGACGGCGTGACGCCGATCGACACGGCACCACCGGCGTCGACGACGTCGAGCAGCCAGGTGAGCGCTGCCACATTCGCGGGCGTGTCGAGCACAACCGAGGTGGCCCGCGACGAACGGCCGTTGTCGGGTTGCGCGAGCAGTTCGCCGCGCTGGAGCACCCCGTTGGTGAGCAGGTAGTACGCCATCCAGTCGTACACGACGAGGCCGTGCGGGCTCACACCGCTGTCGACGATCTGGCGCGAGGCTGCGAACAGCTGGTCGAGCGTCGTCGGCGGCGACGCCGGGTCGAGCCCGGCGGCGCGCATCTCGGCTGCGTCGAAGAACAACACCGAGGTCGACACACCGAAGGGCACCGCGCGGAGTTGACCGCCCACCGAGTAGGCGGCGCGCACCACCGGCAGCAGACCCGATTCAGCGTCTTGGCCACCGGGGCACTCGCGCGGCGCCACGATGCGACCGGTGTCGAGCAGTCGTTGCATCGCCTGCGGTGTCGCCACGAGCAGGTCGGGCCACTGGGCGGGTGGTGTTTCCGGAAGCCGACTGAGGAGATCGTTGGCGCCACCGGCCGACTCGACCTCGATGCGTACAGCGGTCTGCGAGGCGTTGAAGTCGGCGACGAGACGATCGAACACCTTGGGCGCCTCGTCGCCACCGAGGATCTCCCAGATGGTCACCGTCACCGGCCCATCGGCACCATCGGGTTCGACGCAACGCGTCGGTACCGGAGCGACGCTGTCGGGTGAGGCCGCGGTGTCGACGCCGGGGGCCGCCGGCACCGGAACCGTCGCGTCCGGGCCCGGGGTCGGCGAGCCACCGGCGTCGGCGCTGCCGCCGTCGCTCGGCGAACAGGCGACGAACAGCACAGCGGCGACACCGAGCATCCACGGTGCCGACAGGCGACCGACACAGTGGGGGGGCCGGCTCCGGTGTCGCATCGTTCGCGACGATAAGCGCCGGAACATCCCGGCGTGATGCTCCTGGGTGGTTCTCGTGTCGGGCAGAATCGACGCATGCAGCGCGAGTACCACGACTGGTCGGCCGACCGCTGGCTCGCGTTGCTCGCCGGGCACACCACCTGGAACGACCCCGACCGCCGACCCAACATCACCGTGCGCTCCACCGCCGGCGTCGAACTGTTCGCGCTCATCACCAGCCTCACCGTGATGCTGTGCTTCGCGGGCGCCACACGCGACGACGGTGCGAGCGAGCTGTTGCGAGGAACACCCCTCCTCTTGGTGATCACCAGCCTCGTGTGCGCAGTCGGACCGACGCTCACCCTGTTCGGGTGCAGCGCGCACACACGCCCACTGGTGGCCAACCTCGTCCTGCGTGCCGGCCTGGGCCTGCTGATGGTGATCGGGATCTTCGGCACCGCACCGGGGTGGGCCTCGCTGTTGTCGTGGCCGATCGGCATCGTGGTCGGCGCCGACGCATCACTCACCGCCTATGCGATCGGGTGGCGACCCTCGCCGTGGCAGTGGTGGTGGTCGGTGATCTCGTCGCCTCTGCACCTCGGGATCGTCGGCGGGCTCGTCGGCATCGCGCTGGCCCGCGCCGACGTTCACCTCTCCGACGCAGTGCTGCCGGTGTACGCGACCGCCCATGTCTGGGTGGCGATCGCCTGCCTCGCCGCTCACGGCACCAGTCGGATGATCGATGCCGAGCGCGCGCTCAACGAGGCCGTTCGGCTCGAGGCCGTGCGCAACGAGCATCGCCGCAGCGCCCACTGGCTGCACGACGACATCTGCGCCCAACTCCGGCTCGTCACCCTCAAGATGCAGCGCGGCACGACCGAGGCCACCGAGGTGGTGGGCATGCTCGACGAACTCGACTTCTCACTGCGACTGCGGCAGCTCGACGAACTCCTCCAGTCGGGTTCGGTACGACTGGCGGAGGTCCTGCAGCCCTTCGTCCGCAATGCGCAGAATCACGGCACCACCGTCGAGCGGGTGCCGAGCTACGAGATCGCATCGGCCGTCGTCGATCGCGACACCGGTTCGATGGTGCGTCACGCCGCATCGGTCCTCACATCCAACGCGCTCAACGCAGGGGCCACACGACTGAGTTTCGAGATGTCGGTCGACGACGACGTCATCCAGGTCGCCGTGGTCGACGATGCCGGAGGATTCGAGGCCGATGCCGTCACCGCCGGTCGGGGTCTGTGGAGCTTGGAGCACGAACTCGGCCGAGCGAGCGTGACGATCGAGCGGGTCGACGACGGAAGCCGTGTGAATGTGCGCATTCCCCGGCACAGCACCGCGCGCGAGGAAGGACCCGCACATGCCTCATCTGCTGCTCGTTGACGATGCGAGTGCACTCGCCGAACTCTTCGCCGAAGCGATCAGGTCGCGCCTCGACTACGAGGTGACGGTGGTGGTGGCTCTCGCCGACGTGAGCGACGCGCTCGACGGGGTCGACGAGCTGTCGCTGGCGATCGTCGACCTTTCGTTCCCGCAAGAACGCGGCAGCGGGCTCGACGCGCTCGTCGAGATCCATCGGCGTCGGCCGGCGACGACGTTGGCCATCATCACCCAGGGCGACGAGTGGGTCGCCAGCATCTTGCGCGATGCATGGGAGTTGCTGCCGATCGCCACCGTGATCTCCAAGAGCGCTCCGCTCGCGTATCAGATGAGCGCGATCGAACAGGTGGTGAGCCGCGGCACCGCCCCGGTCGATCCGGCGATCCAGCCCCTTCTGCCGGCGCAGCGCTCACCCTTGCGTACCGAGGCGGCCTTCGGCGCGCTGGTGCAACACGCGGGCCACATCAAGTTGTGGCGCGCCCTGCTGGCCACCGACGAACCCACCTACAAAGGGCTCGCCGACGCTGCGGGGCTGAAGCTGAACACCGTGAAGAACTATCGCGCCCAGGTGTTGCCCGAGTTGGAGGTGCACGGCCTGCGCGACCCGTCGCTGCGGGAGATGGGCGAGTTCGCGAAGCGGTGCCGGTCGTTCCTCGTACCGTTCCTCGAACCCGGACTGCCGCGATGAGGCGGGCCTTGCTGGCCGTGTTCGCCTTTGCGCTGGGCCTCGGGGGCGCGGTTGCTGCGGCCCAGCTCACCGATGCGGCGGGCGCAGTCAGGCAGGGCGACGTACTCGGCACGATCGATCTCGAGCGTTACTGCCGCGACCTGTACGGCGAGCGTGCCATTCCCCTGCTCAGCCGGCCGGTGGCCGACGGGTGGCAGTGCGCCTGGCGGCCGAACGGGATCTTCGACGTAGAGCCCATCGACATCGACGACCTGTGCCGCCTGCAGTACGGCGACCCGAGCTTTGCGGTGTCGACCGACCCGACGTGGCCCTACAGCTGGGAGTGCCGCTACGGCACGAGCGGCTGAGGGCGCTCGGTGACCCGCCGGCGGAGCCCTTGGCGACCGGGTCGATACCTCTCGCTGGTGCGGGGGCTGGTGCACCGGCTGTTCGCCGATGCAGTCGAGAGGTACCGACCCGGAACGCTCGATCATCGAACCACGATCCCGCTGATTGCTGGGAGAGCCATGCGTACCGCATCGGCTAGTCATTCGTCCCGAGTTGCGCACCGTCCGCACCCGTCGGGGTCAGTAGGGCAGCGGCACCGACCAGGTGAGGCGTGAGCCCACCTGTTTGCTGCCCGGCCGCAACCAGCACCAGCCCCCGTGCAGCCGGGCTCGTTCGGTCATGTTCGACAGACCGCTCATCCGGTCGTACTCGGCCGGCGGGCCCACCCCGTCGTCGGTGACGGTCACGAGCAGCCACCGGCCGTCGATCGCGACACGCACCTGGCATCGAGAAGCATGGGCGTGGCGAGCCACGTTGGCCAGCGACTCGAGCACCACCATCGACACGTCGTCGGCGAGATCGTCGGGCAGGTCGACACCGAGGTCGGTCTGCAGCTCGATCGCGAAGGGTGCCGCCCCGAACGACTCGACCATCTCGCGCAGACGCTGCTCGACCGACTCCTGCCGCTCGTTGCCGATCGCATAGATGGTCTTGCGCAACTGGGTCATCGAGTGATCGATCGAGTCGACGGCTCGGGCGATGGCGGCCTGCTGCGCCGCGCTGTCGCCGACGAGCGCAGTCTGGAGATCGAGCACGGTGACGAACAACTGCTGGATCACCGAGTCGTGGAGGTCGCGCGCGATGCGTTCGCGGTCGACGTCGCGCATGCGCTGCTGCAGCACCTCGCGCACAGCGAGCTCCTGTTCGTGGATCTGCAGTTCGAGTTTGGTGGCCCGGCTCTCGTCGATGCCGACTTCGACGATCAGCGATCCGATCAGCAACCAGTCGACGTGGATCCGCACGAGCTGATCGGGGACCCGGTACCGGTCGACGGCATCGGCGCGGAGCTCGAAGATCTGCTCGGCATGCCCCTCGACCATGCATCGGCGCGCGAACTGGAGTGCCTCGTCGGACTGGAAGTAGGTGGCCATCATCGACTGGCCGAGTTGCACCGGGTTGGTCCGCACCCGTTCATAGGCGGCGTTCCACCAGACCAGTGCACAGTCGACGACCGCGCCCTCGGCATCGAACACCGGCCGATGCGCGCAGATGTAATCGCTGAGATGTGAGGTGATCAACCGGAGCGAGTTGCCCGAAAGCACCTCGACGAGGCTCGGGATGGCAACCGGTTCGACTACCGGAGTGTCGCCGCCGCCGTCATCCATCGCCGGGTCGCCGCTCAGCCGAGCGCATCATCCCGCTCGAGCGCCGCCACCATCACCGCCACCTGGGTGCGGTTCGACTTGCCCAGCACGGCCAGGATCCGCGACACGCGGTTGCGGATGGTCTGCGGGCTCAGGTGGATGCGCTGGCTGATCTCCTTGTCGCTCAAGCCTTCGGCGATGAGGTCGACGATCGAGCGGTCGGTGGCGTCGAGCTGGCTGAGGCGCAACGCGCCCGACCGGTCGAGGCGGCTCATCGCGGCGCGCGCCTCGACGGGGTCGATGAAGGCCATCCCGGCGTTCACGTCGCGGATGCGCTCGGTGAGCACCGTGGCCGACGAGTTCTTCAGCAGGAACGCCGAGGCGCCGGCCATGTACGAGTGCACCAGCGCCTCGTCGGAGCTGAACGAGGTGAGCATGATCACCTTCGTGCCGGGCGAGCTCTGCGAGATCCACCGGGCCAGCACCGTGCCGTTGCCGTCGGCGAGGCGTACGTCGAGTACGGCGATGTCGGGCTTCACCTCTGGCAACACCCGCATGGTCTCGTCCATGCTCGCCGTGCTGGCCACGACATCGATGTCGTCGTTCGACTCGAGCATGCGTGCCAACGCCTCGCGCACCATGCCGTGGTCGTCGCAGATGAGCACGCGGATGGGGGATGTCATGCCTGCATGGTACGTCGCTACCGGCTGGTTGTGTAGCCATTCGGCTACACACAGTGAAAAAAGGGCCGAAAGGCTCAGGTCGGCGGGTCGAGTGGGCCCACCTCGTGGACGGCGTCGAGCCATGCCGTCATCCCCTGGATCGCCCGGTCGGCGTCGACGGCACGGCCGCCCGAGCCGTACATCGCGCCGCTACGCGGCAATCCCTCGGGCGGGCCGGCGGCATAGGCCACCGCCTCGGCCAGATCGGCGGCGAATGCCTCGGTGACACCGGGCTGGGTGTTGGGCCGGGTGATGCAGAAGTGCAGCGCCGGCGGCAACTGCAGCCCGTTCATGCGCCAGCCACTGGCGATGAGCGAATCGTTGACATGGAAGATGTCGATCGGCTGGTCGGCCTCGGGGTCGGCCCGGAAGGCAGCCATGAAGCGTGAGTCGCCGATGAGGGCGAGCTCGGGATGCCGGCGGACCGCGTGCTTCACCTCGTCGGCGGTGCGGAAGATGTCGGCGGCGATACGACGGTAGCCCTCCTTGCCGAGGTTCAGCATCGCCGCCCACGTGGCCGCGATCAGGCCGCCCGAGCGGCTGCCGCTGAGGCTGGGCGACGTGTACAGACCGCCCGGCCACCCCTTCACGAACGAGTACTGGTGGCGGCGCAGCGACAGCGGCCGGAACAGCAGCACCGACGTACCCTTGAACGCGAAGCCGTACTTGTGGGTGTCGGCCGAGATGGAGGTCACCCCCGGAACCGCCAGGTCGAACGGGGTGACCGGATACCCGAGCTGGTCGGCCCAGGCCAGGATGAAGCCACCGAGGCAGCCGTCGACGTGCAGGCCGATGCCGTGCTCGAGTGCCAACTGCCCGAGTTCGGGGATCGGGTCGATGATGCCGTGGGGGTAGGTGCCGGCCGAGCCGACGAGCGCCACCGTGTTCGGCCCGATGTGATCGCGCACGAAGTCGACATCGACCACGAACTCGTCGGTGACCGGCGCCAGCACCACGTCGATCCCGAACCAGTGGAACGCCTTGCTCATCGCCGGGTGGCCGGTGACCGGCATGATGATCTGCGGGTGTTCGATACCCCGTTCGTTGCGTCCCCACTCGCGGTAGGCGAGCATCGCGGCCACCAGGCTCTCGGTGCCGCCCGAGGTGACCAGCCCACCGGTCTGATGGCCTTCACCCACGGCATCGCCGTGCAGCAGTTCGGCGGCCATGGCGATGATCTCGGCCTCCATCTTCGTGGCGCTCGGGTACATGTCGCGCTGCAGCACGTTGGCGTGGGCGAAGTGGGCGAATGCCTCGGCCAGGAACGCGTAGTGATCGTGGTCGCCGGAGTAGATCGAGCCACTCACCCGGCCGGCGTCGGCGCGTCGGTCCTCCTCGCTCGCCATCTGCGCCAGCTCCGACAGGATCTGCTCGCGCGGCACACCGTGCTCGGGCATCGTCGGGTGCACAGCGAACCGGCCCGCATAGGGGTGGAGGGCCGACGCGGGGCGGGTGCTGGAATCGGTCATGACGGGGTCTCCTGATGCGATGCCGACGAGGGCGGGGTGGGCTGCTGGCGCACGGTGCGGTGCAGATGACGGAAGAACGGGCTGGTGAGTTGCTGGAACTCGTCGAAGGCGACCACGAGTGGCGCGTAGCGCTGCACGGCCAGCGGATCGGGCTCGTGCACCTGGGCCACCTGAACGAGCGACGGGATGTCGGCCCAGTCGACATCGCCCGATTCGGCGAGTGCCACGAGGGCGGCACCACGGCAGTTGGTGAACCCGGGGTCGGCGAGGCGCTGCACCGTTGCACCGGTGGCATCGGCCAGGATCTGCCCCCACAGCGCCGAGGCAGCGCCACCCCCGCCGAAGCGGATGGGCACCTCGCCGCAGCCGGCGACTGCCGTGACGTGCGGGACCAACCGAGCCAGGTTGACGGCCACACCCTCGAGCACGGCGCGGGCCATGTCGGCACGGTTCGAGCCGAGGCCCAGCCCGAGGAACGCGCCGCGCTGGTGGCGGTCGAACCGGGGGGCCATCGAGCCGACGAGCCACGGCAGGAACAGCACGCCGTTGGCCCCCGGCGGCACCGAGGCAGCTGCGGCGATCACCCGGTCGAAGGCATCGCCGGGGCGTGGTCCGGCGAGGCCGTCGTCGGGGTAGACGATGTTGTTCACGAAGACGTCGAGCGACTTCCCGCCCGTACCGTTCTCGGCGATCAGTGCGTACCGTCCCGGCACCGGACTCGGCGCGCTCGTGATGGCGTGGGCGAGGTCTTCGCGCTTGGCCCCCACGTGGGCGAGCACCACGGCCGTGGTGCCGATCATCAGGCCGCGGGTCGACCCGTCGACTGCGCCGGTGCCCACCGACGACGTAGTGGTGTCGATGGTGCCACCCATCGCCACCGCTGCCGTGGTGATACCGAGATGATCGGCCGCAGCAGCGGTGACCGCACCGCGGGGCACGCCGAAGGGTTGCAGCGGCGGCAGCCGCGAGGCGTCGGCGCCCGAGCGGGCCAGCAACTCGTCGCTGTACACGGCGGTGTTCCACCGGCGGTTGTCGACGAGCAACAGCGGGAAGGCGGTGTTGGGGTTGGCGGCGAGCACGCCGGTGATGCGGGCGAGCAGGTGGTCGACGGGTTGCACCAGCGCCGCGGCCCGGTTCCACACGTCGGGCCAACAGGTGCGCACGAACGCCATCTGACCCAGCACGTCACCACCGCCGGGCGGCATCCCGTGGCGCTCCACCCAGCACTCGACCAGTTCCCGCTGCTCGGCCGGTTCGCGGGTGGCGAACGGGTGATACGCACCTGTGCGGCCGTCCATCCACATGATCGCATTGGCCAGTGGCAGGCCGGCGGCGTCGACCGCGACCGTCGACGTGTACTGGCTGGTCACCGCCACGAGGCCGATCTCGGCAGCAGCGGTGCCGGTGCGGGCGAGCGCACCGCGGCAGCATCGACCGATCACCTCCCACCAGATGGCCGGATCCTGCTCGGCACCGTCGCCCGGGGTGAGCACCGTGGGCAGGCCTTCTCCCAGGCCGCCACGCACGACGCCCTCGGGGTCGACCACCGCTGCCTTCACACCCGAACTGCCCAGGTCGATCGCCAGCACACAGCGGCCCATGCCCTCACCCCCTGTTCGTCGTGGTCGCCGGACGTCGCGACACGGTCCGGCGCTTCGCTACAGTCACTGTAGTCACCTCGTTCGATCCGTCGGAACAGGACACGCGGCACACGACCATGGCGAACCAACGCGACCGGCAACGACTGCGCACCCGGCGTGCGCTCGCCGACAGCGCGCTCCGCCTGTTCGCCGAACGCGGCTACGACGCCACCACCATCGACGACATCGCCGCCGCGGCCGGGGTGACCCAGCGCACGTTCTTCCACCACTTCCCCACCAAGGCGGCCGCCGCGTTCCCCGATCACGAGCAACGCGTGGCCGACTTCGTCACCCGACTCGGCGACGGCGCCCAGCAGGCCGACCCCGTCGGCCATCTCCTCGACACCGTGGCGCACGGGTGGAAGGGATCGAACGAATGGTCCGACGCGTCGTCGATGCGCCGCACCCGCTACCGCCTACTGGCCGAGGTGCCGGCACTGCACGATGAAGACGCCCGCACCGATCGCGATTACGAGCGGGCCATCGCCACCTACCTGGTGGCCGCGTGGGGCGACACGCTCGACGCCCGCCTCCGTGCAGCCGTGGTGGGCAATGCCGTGATCGGCGTGCTCCGCGCCACGTTGGTGGTGTGGGGCGACGCGGAGTTCGAGGTGGCGGCGGTGAGCGACGAGCTGCTGCGACGGATGTTCGCCGGGCCGCTCAGCCATCCGCTGCAGACGCTGTAGCCAGGTCGGGCGGTCTCAGCCGGAGGCCAGCCGGGCGATCTGCTCGACACCGTCGTAGACGTCGACGAACCGGGTGGTGAGCGGCGACAGACCCAACCGCACGATGTCGGGTTCACGGAAGTCGGGGATGACACCGCACTCGTCGATCAGGCGACGGCACAACTGTCGGGCATCGGGGTGCACCACCGAGACGTGCCCACCGCGTCGATGCGCCTCACGCGGTGTGCAGGTGGTGAGCCCCCACTGGTCGCACAGCTCGATCGCGAACCCCGTGAGCGCAGTGGCCTTGGTGGCGATCGCGTCGATACCGGCCTCGGCCGACACCGAGATGCCGGCGTCGGCCGCTGCCAGCGCCACGATGGAGGGGGTACCGATCAGCATGCGGCCGATGTCGGCTCGCGGCTGGTAGTCGGGGCCCATGGCGAACTGATCGCGCTGGCCGAACCAACCCCAGATCGGTTGAGTGAGAACGGCCTGCAGTTCGCGGGCCACATAGGAGAACGCCGGCGCCCCGGGGCCACCGTTGAGGAACTTGTACGTGCATCCGACGGCGAGTTGTGCCCCCGCACCCTGCAGGTCGACGGCCAGCACACCGGCGGCGTGCGAGAGGTCCCAGATCACCAACGCCCCGGCCTCGGTGGCCCGCGCCGTCTCGGCCACGAGGTCGACCACCTCGGCAGTGCGGTAGTCGACCAGCGACCGCACCACCACGGCCACGTCGTCGAGCTGCTCGAACCCGTGTCGCACCGTTCGCCCGGTGGCCGCGGCGATGCCGTCGAGGATGTAGCGGTCGCTCGGGAAATCGTGGGCGTCGATGGCCACCACACTGCGGTCGGGTCGCATCGCCAGCGCACCGTGCACGAGTTGATACAGGTTGATGCTCGTCGAGTCGTGCACCACCACCTCGCCGGCGTCGGCGCCGATGAGCGGCGCCAGCCGGTCGCCCACCCGCTGGGGCAGATCGAGCCAGTGATCCCACGACCTGATCAGATCGCGCGCCCACTCGCCCCGCACCACGGCATCGAGCCGATCGATCGTGCGCAGCGGGGTACGGCCCAGCGAGTTGCCGTCGAGATAGACGAGGTCGCGACCGTCGACACCGGGTGCACTGAGATCGAACTGGAGTCGCCACGCGGCGAGCGGGTCGAGCACATCGAGCGCCAGCGCCTGCTCACGGGTCAGGAGAGCCATGAACCCGATGCTGTCATACGGGGTCGACCTCGCTCCGGCCGATCAGCAGCACGGCCCCGACAGCAGCACAGGCGAGTGCGGCGATGATCGGTGCCAGGGTGAGCCCGAACAGCACGATGATCAGCACGG
The DNA here is from genome assembly GCA_040380855.1 of Acidimicrobiaceae bacterium. Lineage (GTDB taxonomy): Bacteria > Actinomycetota > Acidimicrobiia > Acidimicrobiales > Ilumatobacteraceae > VFMC01. The sequence goes on from JBEIIG010000007.1 coordinate 19,425, forward strand.
CCAGACCGAAGGCCACCGTGGCGCTCAGCTCGCGATGCGCCGCGACGAGCGACCCCAGCGAGCCACCCGCCGATCCGGCCCCGGCGCGCAGGCGCTGGGCGGTCGGCCCCGTGCCCGTCATCAGTACGAACACGGCGGCGATGAGGCCGATCAGCACGAGCAGGGTGACCATTCTCACCAGATCGCCCGCCAGATCGCCGAGTGCCGCCGCAAGTGCTTGGCGGGCACCGGGGTTGATGACCAGGTTGGGTGTGCGGGCGAGTGTCTGCTTGATCGCGGTGCGAGCGATCAGCATCACCGCTGCGCTGGCGAGGCCCAGCACGACGATCGCCCGTCGACGACGGTTGGCCAACAGCAGCGACGCCACGAACGACACGACGGTCACGACGAGGATGAGCGTGATGGCCCGCTTCACGAGCACCACCATGTGCTGCGCCTGCTGCACCACCTCACTCGCCTGAGCAGCGGCATCGCCCTCGAAGACCGTGAGTTGGCCGAAGTTGTCGGGCAGGTCGCGGCCGAACGTGGTCTCGAGCGAACTGATCTGCTTGGAGGGGTCGCCGCCGGCGCTCAGGTCGGGAAGCGTGACGTCGGCGAGCAGGCCGAGCTTCTGGATCTGGCTGAAGCCCAGCGCCACCAGTGGCAGCATGTTCAGCGTCACCCTGCCGTCGTTCACCGAGACACCGTCGAACAACCCGTCGCCGTTGAGCACCTTCATCAGCTGCGCGTGGCCGGTGCGGATGATTCCTACGAGCACCGCCTGCACACCTGGCTTCTGCAGCAGCTCGGTCAGCTGACCTTCGACGAACTCGCGGGCGCCACCGACGATGACCCCCGAGAGCGGGTCGAGCGTCTCGGGTAGCTGTGCCTCGAGGAGGGCCTCGAGGTCGACGATCGTGAACAACTGGTCGCTGACGTACGTGGCCATCGACCCCGCTGCTTCGGGCTGCTGGATCGCCTTCTCGGCTGCGCTCGCCACCTTGTCGCTGTTGAACAGCACGCCGTTCGCCCAGACGGCGACGGTGCTGGCGAACAGGCCCACCACTGCGATGATCCCGAAGATGACGGAGAAGATCGTGCGGATCCGCGAGGTCTCGCGGCGAGTCGGCTGTGGTTCGTCGGTCATGGACGGCTCCCCCCGGAATGGTGGACGAAGGCTAGTCGGTGAAGTCGCCCGGTTCGGGCGAATGAGTAAGTGATCACTTGGGCCTTGCCCAGTCGGTGGGCAGATCGGCGCCACCTTCGGGCGTGAGGCGCGAGCCCATCTTCAGCCGGAGCGGGGTGGGCGTGACCGGCCCGGCGGCGAGCATCTCGCCGAGCCCGAACGACGAGGCCTCGGCGATCATCGGTGCGGGCACGTGCGAGAACACGGTCTCGAGCTGCCGCAGATCGTCGGTGGAGTTGACGCGCATGAGCAGCAGGTTGTCGCACTGCGACACCACGTTCGGGTGCACCTTCTGCGGCCGTTGGGTGGCCAGCAACAGGTGGATGCCGAACTTGCGGCCCTCACCGGCGATCCACACGGCGTGGTCGGTGACGGCCCGGCCGAGGGTGCTCGCGGCATCGGGCGGGCAGATGTTGTGGGCCTCGTCCATCACGATCAGCACCGAGCTGCGGCGCTCGCGGCGTCGCATCAGCCCCAGGAGGCCGAGCGACACCACGGCGCGCTCGTGGGCATCGGCGAGCGAACCCGTGTCGAGCACGATGACTCGCCAGTCGCTGCCGATGTCGACCAGCGACCGGCCTCCCTCGGGCGCCCACACGCCCCAGTTGCCCACGCCGAGGTTGACGATGCGCTGAGCCAGTCGGCGGCATGGTTCGTCGAGCCGCCCACGAAGCACCGTTTCGATGGCGGCGATGCCGTAGCGGGTGCCACCGAGCGCACGGGTGGCGTCGATGAACGCGCTGAACTCGTCGCTGTCGGCGATCGGGTCGAGGCCCAGGGTGAGCGCCTGTTCGGCGATGGTGAGGTCGCTGAGATGGATCTGCAGCGGCACATCGGCACCCTCGCCGCGGCGAGCCACCACCACCCGGCCTGCCTCGGCATGGCGGCGGCGCAGCGAGGATTCGTCGCGCTTCGACAACGGCCGCTCGCGGCCGCGGTTCAAGTCGGCGGTCGAGCGGAGTTCGCCGAGGTGCACGTGGTCGGAGTTGGGGTCGACGATCACCATCGGCAGGGTGGTCTCGAGCAGCAACTGCTCCAGCAGCACACCCATCGAGTAGGTCTTGCCCGAGCCCGATTGCCCGCACAGGAACGTGTGACGTGAGAAGCCGGCGGCGCGGAGCCGGGCCGGCACCCCCGCCTGCACCAGGTGGCCGATGGCAAGTGTGGTGCTGCCCGATGCCGTCGCCGACGCGATCGTGGCGACGTCGCGGGCGTCGGCCGGCGCGATGGCAGCTTGGGCGAACGGGCCGACGGCACCTGCCTGCAAGCCGTCGGTGGTGAGCCGACCGAGCACGTGCCCGGTGCCCTCGACGAAGCGCGCCGTCATGTCGACGCTGGCGCTGCGCACCATCGTGTCGGCATCGACGACGTCGCCGAAGGCCTGGGCGTCGACGTCGACCGTGGCGATCGAACGCTCGGCCAGGCGGCGATCGTGCACCTGCACCAGCAGTCGGCTGCCGTCGTCGAGATCGACGACGAGGAAGCCACCGATCTCGACCTCGAGGTCGAACCCGGCGACGAACACCACCTCACGCCCGTTCACCGACCACGCCCGCGGATCGGGCCGCAGTTCGTGCATCAGCCGACGACCCACCGCGTAGGCGCGGTCGTGCGACGACTGACGGGGCGTGGTGCTGCTGCGGGCACTGGTGTTCATCGCGAGTTCCCTCATCTGTGCGGTGGGTACGGCACCGTCGCCGCCGAGCCGGAGCAACCGGCGACAGTAGTGTCGCGGCACCAACACCGAACACCGGCATCACCGACCATGACCCTCGCTCCCGTTCCTCTCCCCATGCTGTCGGCCGCTCCTTCGATCGGCATCACCCCGAATGGAGGAGCCGTGGAGCGCTCCGACCAGGTGGCCTCCGCATGAACGACGCGATGAACCCGGGTGGCAGCCGCCTGGCGACGATCAACCAGTTCGGACTCGGCCTGGTGCTGATCCTCATCACCATCATCTGTTTCGCGCTCACCGACCGCTCGCGCTGGATCGCCGCCGTGGTGGTCACCATCGAAGGGGCCACCCTGCTGGTGCTGCTCATGGCGGCGGGTATGCCGAAGTCACGGCTGCGGTGGGCATCGGGGTTCGTCGGTGTCTGCGTCGCCGCGGTGTGGCTCGGCGCACTGTTCGGCCGCGACGGCTCGTGGACCATTCCCGCCGTAGGTGCGGCGATGGTGCTGATCGCACCCACGTCGATCCTGCGGCACCTCCGCCAGCGGCCGACGATCGACGCCACGATGGTGTACGGCGCGCTGTGTCTCTACCTGCTCGCAGGGCTGTTCTTCGCCAGCGTCTACAGCATCATCGACGGTTCCTCGACCTCACCGTTCTTCGGCCAGATCGACGAGGCGCGGGCGATCGACTTCGTCTACTTCAGCTTCGTCACCCTCGCCACGCTGGGCTACGGCGACCTCACCCCGCGGGGCGATCTGGGCCGCATGCTGGCGGTCACCGAGACGCTGGTCGGCCAGCTCTACCTGGTGGGCGCCGTGGCGATCATCGTGTCGAACCTGGGCAAGACCCGCTCGCCGCGCGACCGGGGCTGAGGCACCACCGGTCAGTTCGTGGGCACTCGACTCGACAGCACACCGCGTGCTGCCAACCCGTCGAGGGTTTCCTCATCGAGGCCGAGCAACTCGGCCAGCACGGCACGGTTGTCCTCACCGCGGTAGCGGGGCTCGCCGCGGGTGGCCACCTCGCTGGCGGCGAACCGCCAGGGGGCGTTGGGGATGCGCACCTGTCCGCCACCACGGTCGCTCACCGACACGGTGACCTCGCGCTCGCGCGCCCAGTCGGTGTCGCAGATCTCGCGCACCGACCGCAACGCACCGGTGGCCAGGCCGTGCGCGGCGAACGCCTCCTCGATGGTCTCGGGGTCGGGCATCGAGGCGGCCCAGGCGCGCATCAGGTCGAGCAGAGCGCCGTAGTTGGCCAGCCGCGTGGGTACATCGGCGAAGCGAGGGTCGTCGGCCAGGTCGGGGCGGCCCATGCCCGCGATGAAACGGTCGAAGGTGCCGCGCTCGGCGGGGTGGCCGCTCACCACCACCATCTGGCCGTTGGCGGCGGTGAGCACCGGGTAGTCGCCGGGGCGGAAGCTGCGGATCCAGTCGGGGCGCACCTCGCCGTCCCACAGGTGGTCGTGCGCGTGCTCGTTCACGTACAGCAGCGTCTGGGCCATCGACACGTCGACCCAGTCGCCGCGACCGGTGCGCTCGCGCTGGTAGAGCGCGGCCAGGATGCCCGACGCACACTCGAGCGAGGTGTACACGTCGCCATGGCTGTGCGGGTCGTTCGCGTAGTGGGTGCGCCCGTCGTGTTCCACCGGGCCACGGGCGTCGCCCTGGGCCTTGGTGATACCGGCCTCGGCACCCACCACCGGGGCATAGGCGCGCCGACCCACCCACGGTCCGGTCTGGCCGTAGCCACTGATCGAGGCGTAGACGATGCGCGGGTTACGGGCCGACACCGCCTCGTAACCGAGGCCCATTCGGGCGGCCACACCGGGACGGAAGTTCTCGACGAGCACATCGCAGTGCTCGGCCAGCGACAGCAACAGTTCGCGCGCCTCGGGCTGGTCCATGTCGAGGCTGATGTTGCGCTTGCCGGTGTTCTGCTGGATGAAGTAGCTGGCGAGGCTGTTCACGCGCGGGTTGGCGAAGCGGGTCATGTCGCCGTCGGGCGGTTCGACCTTGATCACCTCGGCACCGAGATCGCAGAGCATCCGGGTGCAGTGCGGCCCGCTGAGCACGCGGGTGAGGTCGAGCACGCGGACACCGCTCAGCGGGCCGGGGCGAGAGGGGGCAGCAGACACGTCGGTCACGGGTGCGAACCGTACCCGTGACACCTCACCGTCGCGATACCGTCCCACGCGCCCACCCCGGTGCGGTCTCGCACCACCATGCCGAGAGGATCGACCGATGAACGACACCCACGAGCGTCCACTGAGCGGACAGAGCGCCCTGATCACCGGTGGCGGCAGCGGGATCGGCCTCGGCATCGCTCGGCATCTGGTGCGCGACGGAGCCGCGGTGGTGCTGGCCGGCCGCTCTGCCGACCGGCTGGCGGCCGGTGCCGAGTCGCTGTTGGCCGACGGTGTCGAGCCCGGTTTCGTGCACACCGTGGTGTGCGACGTCACCGACGAAGCAGCCGTGGTCGAGGCCTGTTCCGTGGCGGCCGGGGTGGGGCGCTTCACGATGTGCGTGGCCAATGCCGGGTTCGGCAGCGCGGCGCCGTTCCACCTCACCACCCTCGACGACTGGAACGCCGTCATCGGCACGAACCTGACGGGCGCGTTCCTCACCCTGAAGCACGCGGTGATCGGCCTGGCGGCCAATGGTGGCGGGTCGATCGTGGCCGTCAGCTCCATCGCTGCGCCACTCACCCACCGCTTCATGACCGCGTACTGCGTCAGCAAGGCGGGCCTGGAGATGTTGGTGAAGCAGGTGGCCGACGAACTGGGTGCCAGCGGTATCCGCTGCAACGCGGTGCGACCGGGCCTGGTGCCCACCGACGCCACCGTCACGCTCACCACCACCGACGTCATCCGCGAGGACTACCTGGCGCAGATGCCGTTGCCGCGCATGGGCACCGACGACGACGTGGCCGCGCTGGTGCGTTTCCTGCTGGGGCCCGAGAGCACGTGGATCACCGGCCAGTGCATCGGTGTCGACGGCGGCCACACGGTGCGCCGCGGCCCCGACATCACCCCGGTGATGGAGATGGTGTTCGGCCGCGACATCCGCCCCCACGTCCCCCTCTGAGGCTCGCTGAGCCCGCAGCCGTTTCGAGCGACCGCCAACCGCGCCATGGCGCATGTCTGGCGGCAGGCGCCCCCAGCGATGTGTCGAAGGGCACTGCGTGAAACCTGTCATCTGGACACCACCCACACGTGAGGCGAACAGTGCCCACCAGACCGGCGCGGGGGCGTCGGCAGCAACCCGTGGGGGATCATCATGCGGAGATTCCGTTTCGTCGACATCGCTGTGACGGCTGCTCTGGCAACGGCGAGCATCACCGCCGTCGGCCTGGTGCAACAGGTGAACGCCGGTGGCGGTACCACCTCGTCATTCGTGCCGATTGCTCCCTGCCGTCTGGCCGACACCCGACCTGCACCCGACAACGTCGGGCCGCGACGCACCCCGCTCGGGGCTGGGGAGAGCGTCACGTTCAAGGTGTGGGGCGCCAACGGCAACTGCGTCGTCCCGTCGACGGCGACGGGGATCACGGCCAACGTGACCGTCGTGGGACCGACGGCCGCGAGCTTCCTCACCATCTGGCCGGCAGATGTGGCCCGACCCGTCGCATCGAGCCTGAACTTCACCAGCGGGAACCCAGCGATCGCGAACTCGGTCACCGCCTCCCTCTCCGCCGACGGCGCAGTCAGTGCATTCAACATGTCGGGATCGGTGAATCTGATCGTCGACATCGTCGGCTACTACGTCGCCACCGCAACCGTCAGCGCCGACCCCAGCGGCACCGCCGGACCTGCCGGACCCGCCGGACCCGCCGGACCTGCCGGGCCCGCGGGACCTGCCGGACCTGCCGGACCTGCCGGACCTGCTGGGACAGCCGGACCTGCGGGTGCTCCCGGTGCCGCAGGACCGCAGGGCCCCGCCGGGCCGGGCGGAGTGGCGACTGCTCGTTACGGACGGACGATCACGGCCCGAACCACTGTCGACAGTGCGGCCGACGTCGGCCTGTACACCTCGATCACGGTAGGCGCCGACGGCAACCCCGTGGTCGCATACCGTGACAGCAGCAACAGCGATCTCAAGCTCGCGGTATGTGCGAGCCCGACGTGTGCCAGTGCCGTCATCCGACAGGTCGACACGGTCGGAGACGTCGGTTCCTCCCCATCGGTGACCATCGGCGCCGACGGGAATCCCGTCATCTCTTATTCCGACTACACCACCGATGACCTGAAGTTGGCTGCTTGCTCCAACCCGACATGCTCCACCGCCGTCATCCGACAGGTCGACGTGAGTGGAAGTGTGGGCTTCTCGACATCGATCACGATCGGCGGCGACGGCAACCCTGTCATCTCCTACGAGGATCAGAGCAACGGAGACCTCAAGCTCGCCCTGTGTGGGAACCCGACCTGCGACACCGCCACGATTCGGCAGATCGACGGAGTCGACAATGTGGGAGGGTCGTCCTCCGTGACCATCGGCGCCGACGGCAATCCGATCATCTCCTACTTCGACAACACCAACTTCGATCTCAAGGTCGCTGCCTGCAACAACCCGACCTGCTCGACCTGGTCAATGCGCACGGTTGACTCCACCGGCGTGGTGGGCACCGCCACATCGATCATCGTCGGCGGCAATGGCAACCCGGTCATCTCCTACCGCGACGTCAGTAACGGCACTCTCAAAGTGGCGCTCTGCGCAGACGCTGCGTGCTCCTCCGCAGACCTCCGTACGCTCGACTCAACCGGTGATTCACTCCAGACGTCGGTGGCGATCGGACCTGACGGCAACCCCGTCATCGTGTACACCGGCAAGGTCGTGAACTCGATCCTGAAGCTCGCCATCTGCGCCAACCCGACGTGCTCGAGTGTCTCGCTGCGGGTGGTCGACAACGGGGGAATCGTCGGACGCTACGCCGCGATGACCATCGGCGCAGACGGCAATCCCGTCATGTCGTACTACGACGACATCGGTGGCGACCTGAAAGTCGCCAAGACGGTGCAGACGGGTTGGGTGCCCAGCTCCTGGGGTCGCTGAGACGCTGGGTCTCGACCCAGACCGCAGGAGCGGAGTCGGCGGCGGGGGCTCCCGGCCGACCTCGGTCGACCGGGGGTCGCGTAGGATCCGGGGGTGCACAACGACCGGGTGATCGTCGAGAAGCGGATCGAACGCGAACTGTGGCAGCGGGTGCTGCCGCACCTGTACGACCGCACCGTGCCGCTCACGGTCGAGGCCTGGCACGCGCCGGGCGAACCGGTCACCTACGACGAGGCAGTGGCCCAGCACTACGAACCGTTCACGGTGGGGAGCCCGTGGAGCCGACCGTGGGGCACCACCTGGTTCCGCTGCACCGTCGACGTACCGGCCGACTGGGTGGGCAGCCAGCTCGAGGCTGTCATCGACCTCGGCTTCCACAACGACGGGGCCGGCTTCCAGGCCGAGGGACTGGTGTGGTTGAACGGCGAGCCGCTGCAGGGCGTGCACCCGCGGCGCACCGGCGTGCCGCTGGCCCACATCGCCGCCGGGCCACTCACCTTCTACATCGAGGCAGCCAGTAACCCCGGGTTCTTCCGTGGCTTCCAGCCGACGACCATGGGGTCGCTCGACACCGCCCCGACCGACCCGATCTACCGGGTGAAGCGCGCCGACCTGGCGCTGCGCAACGACGACGTGTTCGCGCTGCTGCTCGACGCCGAGGTGGCCAACGACGTGATGCGCGCCCTGGGTGCCGACGACCCGCGCCGCGCCCACCTGCTGCGCGCTCTCGAGCACGCCCTCAACGCGGTCGACGTGCGCAACGTGGCGGCCACCGCTGCCGACGCCCGCGCCGCGCTGGCCCCGGTGCTGGCTGCACCCGCCCGGCCCCGCGCGCTGCACGTGGTGGGCGTGGGCCACGCCCACATCGACTCGGCCTGGCTGTGGCCACTGCGCGAGACCATCCGCAAGTGCGCCCGCACGTTCGCCTCGGCCACCCGGTTGATGGACGACTACCCCGAGTACCGCTTCGTGTGCTCGCAGGCCGCGCAGTACGACTGGATCGAACAGCGCTACCCGGCCCTGTTCGAGCGCATCCGCGAACGAGTGGCGCGCGGGCAGTTCGTGCCCGTCGGCGGCATGTGGGTGGAAGCCGACATGAACCTGCCGAGCGGCGAGAGCATCGTGCGCCAGATGGTGTTCGGCCAGCGCTACTTCGAGAGCCGCTTCGGCGTGCGCTGCCGCGAGGTGTGGATCCCCGACGTGTTCGGCTACCCGGCCTCACTACCGCAGATCTTCGCCAGCGGTGGCGCCACCCGGTTCATCACCCAGAAGCTCAGCTGGAACAAGCAGAACCGCTTCCCCCACAACACATTCTGGTGGGAAGGCCTCGACGGCACCCGGGTGCTCACCCACTTCCCACCGGTCGACACCTACAACGCCGAGGTGGTGGGCAAGGAGATGGCGTACAGCGAGCGCAACTTCCAGGACCACGACTGGAGCGGGTGGGCGCTGATGCCCTACGGCTACGGCAACGGCGGTGGCGGGCCCACCCGCGAGATGCTCGAGCGCGGCCGCCGGATGGCCGATCTCGACGGGGTGCCGCGCCTCACGATGGGGTCGAGCGACGAGTTCTTCACGCACGTCGAGGCCGAGGCGGCCGCCGGGGCGCCCGTGCCGCAGTGGCGCGGCGAGCTGTATTTCGAGATGCACCGCGGCACGCTCACCAGCCAGATCGAGACGAAGGTGGGCAACCGCCGCTGCGAGCGACTGCTGCGCGAGGCCGAACTGTGGTGGGCGGCGGGCGGCGTCGTTCCCGCCGACGTGAGCGCCGAACTCGACGAGTTGTGGCGCGAGGTGCTGCTGCAGCAGTTCCACGACATCATCCCCGGTTCGTCGATCGCCTGGGTGCACGACGACGCCGAGGCGGCGCACGCCCGGGTGGCAGCACGCCTGGAAGAACTCGTCGCCGCCGCGTTCGATCGACTGGCGCTGCCCGCCGGCCCGGTGGTGGCCAACGCTGCAACCCACACCCGTGTGGAGGTGATCGAACACCACGGCACCCCGCTGCTCGTGCGCGTTCCCGGCAACGGTGTGGCACCGATCGTGCCGCTCGACACCGACGACCGCATCGTCACCACCGAGCACACCATGGCCAACGGCTCGCTGTGCGTGCAGTGGGACCTCGACGGCACCATCACGTCGATCATCGACGTGCGCCACGGCCGAGAGTTGCTGCCCGAGGGCCGCAGCATCACCGTCGAACTGGCACCCGACCAGCCCGTGGAGTACGACGCCTGGGATCTCGAGGCCTGGACCCGCGGGCTCGGTTCGCCGCTCGTGGGCGACGCCACGGTCGAGTGGGTGCGCCGCGATCCGCTGATCACCCAGGTGCGTGTCAGCCGCACGTTCGGTGCGGCCTCGCAGTTGTCGGTCACCCACACGATGCGCGCTGCCAGCGCCCGCCTCGACCTGTCGTTCGACATCGACTGGCACGAGAGCGAGCGACTGCTCAGCCTGATGGTGCCGCTCGACGTGCACACCACCGATGCGGCGTGCGACATCCAGTTCGGTCATGTGCGGCGGCCCACACATGCCAGCAGTCCGTGGGACGCGGCCAAGTTCGAGGTGTGCGCTCATCGCTACGTCGACCTCGCCGAACCCAGCTTCGGTGTCGCCGTGCTGAACAACGGGCGCTTCGGGCACAGCCTGTTCGACGGCGGCATCAGGGTGTCGCTGTTGCGCGCCGCCCGCTTCCCCGACCCCGACGCCGACCAGGGCCGCCACTCGGTCACCATCAGCGTGCTGCCCCACGGCGCCGGGTTGCACGGCGTGTTGGCCGAGGCCGAGGCGCTCAACATGCCGCTGCGCATCGTCGAGACCGACGGCACGGCGGTCGACCTGCCTGCGCCGGTGGTGACGATCGATCAGCCGGGCGTCGAGCTGAGCGCTGTGAAGCGGGCCGACGACGGCAGAGGCGATCTGATCGTGCGGCTGTACGAGGCATGCGGCGACCGCACCGCGGTCACGGTGCGCACGGCCCGGCCGATCAAGGCCGCGCAGCGCTGCAACGCGTTGGAGGAACCGTCGAGTGGGCTCGACGTGGCCGACGGCATCGTCGTCATCACGCTGCGCCCGTTCGAACTGGTCACCCTGCGGCTCGGCTCCTGAACCGTCGGGCACCGCGTGCTTCGGCACCGCCACCCACCCCGACCGATGGGCGACCGCACCGGCTACCGTGCAGCCATGCGCACCAGCACCGCCGATGGTCGGCAACTGGCATGGGAGGAGTACGGCGATCCGGCCGGGCCCCCGGTGTTCCTGTTCCACGGCACGCCGGGCTCGCGGTTCGACAGCGATCCGTTCGGCTCACCCATCGGAGCCCGCATCATCACCCCCGACCGGCCCGGCTACGGCGAGTCGTCGCCTCACCCCACCCGGCGCCTGGTCGACTGGCCCGGCGACGTGTGCACGATCGCCGCCCGCACGAACCCCGAGATGATCATGTTCGTGCAGCCGTGGGGCTTCGACCTGGCCGACATCACCGTGCCGGTGCGGATGTGGCACGGCGGGGTGGATGTGAACGTACCGCTGGCGCACGCCCACCATCTGGCCGCCGACATGCCGACCGCCACGCTCACGGTGCTTCCCGAGCACGGCCACATGAGCCTCGCCGTGTCGGCCACGACGTTGCTCCAGGAACTGTTCCCCGCCTGACCCATGACCACCCTCGACGAACCCCGCAACCCACCGGCGGCCACCCGGCCCCGCCCGCTGTCGCTCCTCGACCTCGCCATCATCGGCAGAGGCCAGACACCCGCCGACGCCCTGGCGGCCAGTGTCACCATCGCCCAGGCAGCCGAACGTCTCGGCTTCGACCGGGTGTGGTACGCCGAGCACCACAACATGGCGTCGATCGCCTCGTCGGCCCCGGCCGTGCTGATCGCCCATGTGGCGGCGCACACCAGCACCATCCGGCTCGGCGCCGGCGGGGTGATGCTGCCCAACCACGCACCGCTGTCGATCGCCGAGCAGTACGGCACCCTCGCCACACTGCACCCCGGCCGCATCGAGCTCGGCCTCGGGCGCGCACCCGGCAGCGACCAGGTGACGATGCGCGCCATGCGCCGCGACCACACGGCGAGCGACACGTTCCCCGACGACGTGCTCGAGGTGATGGGCTATCTGTCGGGCAACAGCCGCGTCGCCGGCGTCAGTGCGGTGCCAGGGGCCGGCACGAACGTGCCCGTCTACATCCTCGGCTCGTCGCTGTTCGGCGCCAGCCTCGCTGCACACTTCGGCCTGCCGTACGCGTTCGCGTCGCACTTCGCACCCGATGCGCTGCGCGAAGCGGTCGCCGTGTACCGCGACAGGTTCCGGCCGTCCGAGCACCTCGATCGACCACGCGTCCTGGCCGCCGTGAACGTGGTGTGCGCCGACACCGACGACGACGCCGAACGCCAGTTGCACCTTGCGGCACGCTGGCGCGTGCAGCGGTTCTTGAACGTGCCCGACACCGTGCACGACGGCGAACTCGACCGGCTGATGGCCACCCCGCAGGGCCAGCAGATCCTGCGGATGATGACCTACACGGCCGTCGGTTCACCTGCGGTCGTGCGCGACTACCTCGACGACTTCGCCGCCCACGCCGACGCCGACGAACTGATCGTCGCCCTCGCCTCACCCACCACCTCCGAACGACTGCGATCGCTCGAACTGGTGGCCGAGGCTGCCGGCCTCACCGCTCGGGCGACGACGCCGTGACCCGATCCGACACGCCTGCCCGCGTGCACCGACTCGTGGGCGTCTACAACGCCGACGGCACCCTGCGCGGCGAGCTGTCCTATGTGGCCGGGAAGTTGTTCGGACGTGCCCACTGCGGGCTGTGCGACATCACCCACGGTGCGGTCAGCCAGAAGGCCGAATGGAAGGCCTGCCGGGCCACGTTGCCCCTGCCGTTCGACACGTTCCACCGCGACGACCAGCCCGACGCGGCCCGGCCACTCACCGACGGGCGTCTGCCCGCCGTGCTGGCCGAGACCGATGCCGGGTTCGTGTACCTGCTCGGCCCCGACGAACTCGACGCCTGCGACAAGTCGCCCGAACGGTTGATCGACGCAGTCCATGCCGCCATCGACCGCCACGCCCTCGCCTGGCCCTGAGGCCCTCCGGCAGCACACGGTCCGCTCGCACCGCCATCGACCCACCGAGCCCATCGGGGTACGATCCGCCGCAGGGGGTCAACGATGCACGAGCAACTTGCTGCGTTCGTGTTGCGGTCGCTACCAGGCGCACGCGACGTGGAGATCATCGAGTTCGCACCCATTCCGGGTGGGTTCTCACGAGAGACGTACCGGTTCGACGCACGCGTCGGGTTCGACGACCGCGAGGAGGTGCTGCCCTTCATCCTGCGCAAGGACCCGCCGAAGGAGGCGGCCATCCTGCACACCAGCCGCGCCGTCGAACACCACCTCATCGAGGCCATCCGTCAACACACCTCGGTGCCGGTCAGCCGCAGCTACGGCTTCGAACTCGACCCCGCGGCATTCGGCGAAGCAGCGATGCTGATCGAGCGGATGCACGGCAGCGGCCAGACCAGCAACCTCTTCAACGGCGGCCCCGACGAGCACCAGGTCGACGACGTGATCCGCCATCTGTGCGAGGTGCTGGTGGCCCTGCACGAGGCCGATATCGCCGCCCTCGACCCACACGGCGCGCTCGCCGACCCGCGAGGCGTGGGTGTCGACGCCAGTTCGTGGGACACCTACATGGACACCACGCTGCAGTACTACATCGACTCGGCACCCGACATGGCGTTCGACCCGACGATGATGCTGATGCTCGACGCCGCGCTCACGCTGCGCCGTACCAAGCCGCGGCCGATGCCGCTCTCGCTGGTGCACGGCGACTTCAACCCGGCCAACTTCCTGTACGCCGACGGCCGGGTGACGGCGTTGATCGACTGGGAGAACAGCCGCATCGGCGACCCGCGGGAAGACCTCGGCTGGATGACCACGATGGACATCTTGTCGAACACCTCGGTGATGGCCCACCCGCGCGACGAGGGCGGGTTCCTCGCCTACTACAACCGCCTGCGCGGCACCGACATCACGATGGAGGAGGTCGACTACTTCACCCTGTTCGGCACCTACAACGTGGCCGTGCCGGTGAACTCGGCCATCACCCGCCGGGTGCGCGGCGAGCACCAGCAGTTCCTGCACCTCTACCTCATCCAGGCAAGTGCACCCACCATTCCCAATCTGGCACGCATGCTGAACTACCCGGGGGTCCCTGGATGAACACGTCACCCACCGTCGACGATCTGCTCGCCGGCCTCATCGTGGCCATCAGCGACGACATCCTGCCGAACGTGGCCAACGCCAAGGCGGCCGCCACGGCGATGATGATGCAGGCGGTGCTGCAGTCGGTGCGCCAGGTGCTGCCCGTGTACCACGCCAACATCACCGACGAGCACAACCAGATGACCCGCACCCTGCGCGAGACGGCCGATGTGCTGGGCGGCGCCATCGGGCCGGAGGCCGACCGCATCCGGGCGCGTGCTGCCGAACTGGGTGCCAGGGCCGATCTGCCCGCACCCCCCGACCAGGCCGCGACGATGGCGGCACACCGCACGCTCAGCGAGGCGTTGTGGGACACCATCGCCGACCTCGACGTGCTGCAGCGGGCCGGCGACCACCGCGCCGACGCCGCACTGCAGGTGGTGCGCGGCCATCTCGGCCCGCGCTACATGCGCGACGTCGCCACCGTGGTGGTGGGCGCCGGCATGCTCGGCCGCGGCTGAGCCAGCCGCCCCGTGCGTCCGAGGCTCTCCGGCCGCGGCCGAACCGCTCGACCAGCGTTCTTGCGACGGATCGCGTCGAATGCGACGCGATCCGTCGCAAGAATGCCTCTGCGGTGAGCAGAGAGACGTCAGCCGACGGCGAGTTCCAGGCCGAGATGACGCATCGCGACCGCGGTGTACATCGTGGCCCCTTCCACCATCGTGGCCTCGTCGAAGTAGACGCGGTTCGAGTGGTTCGGTGCAGCCGTGAACGGGTTGCGATCGTGCGGGGTGGCGCCGAGGAACATCATCGTGCCGGGCACCCGCTCGATGACGTAGCTGAAGTCCTCGGCCCCCATCACCGGATTGGGGAGCCGGACCATCCGGTTCTCGCCCGCCACCGTGCGGGCCACACCCATCGCGAAGTCGGTGAAGTCGGCACCGTTCACCGTGACCGGATAGCCGAGCTTCACGTCGACCTCCACCTGCATCTCGTGCGCGGCGGCGATGCCCTCGGCCACCCGACGGATGCCGTCGTGCACCTTGCTGCGGGTTCGCTCGCTGACCGCCCGGATGGTGCCCTGGATCTGCGCTGTCTCGGGAATGACATTGCTGGTGGTTCCCGCCACGATGCGAGCGACGGTGACAATGGTGGGGTCGAACACGTCGATGCGACGGGTGACCATGGTCTGCAGCGCCTGCACGATCTCGCACGCCACGGGGATGGGGTCGAGCGCACGGTGCGGTTCGCTGGCGTGGCCGCCCTTGCCGGTGAGGGTGATGGTCATCGTGTCGCTCGACGCCATCACCGGCCCGGGCCGTGTGCTGAAGAACCCCGACGGAGCCGCCGACGACACGTGCAGGGCGAAGGCACCGGTGACCGGCGAATCGCTGCCGTCGACACCGTGCGGACCGACGTTCAGCAGGCCTTCCTCGAGCATGAAGCGGGCACCCGCGTAGCCCTCCTCACCCGGCTGGAACATGAACAGCACCCGGCCGGGCAGGTCGGCCTGGCGAGCCGACAGCAGCTTCGCCGCGCCCATGAGCATCGACGTGTGCGTGTCGTGACCGCAGGCGTGCATCGCATTGTCGACCTGCGACGAGAAGTCGAGCCCGGTGTCTTCCGGCATGGGCAGCGCATCCATGTCGCCGCGTAGCAACACGGTGGGGCCCGGCTTACCGCCGGTGAGCAGCGCCGCGATTCCACTGGTGGTCTCGTGCAGCGTCACCTCGAGCGGCAGCCCCTCGATGGCGGCGAGCACGTTCTCGCGGGTGATGGGCAGGTGGTTGCCGATCTCGGGCCAACGGTGCAGGGTGCGGCGCAACGCCACCATCTCGTCGAGCAGATCGTTGGCTTCCTCGCGGATGTCGTTCACCGTCATGCGCGCATGCTAGTCAGACGGCATGAGCGGCGACCCCGGGTCAACCCCGCCCGAGCCGATCGGGGCGCAGGACGAGCTCGTCGACCTGATCGACGAACTCGACCGGGTGCTGGGCACGGTCACGCGAGCCGAGATGCGGCGGGAACGGTTGCTGCACCGCTGCGTGTTCGTGGCCGTGGTGCATCCCGACGGGCGCCTGCTGGTGCACCGCCGCAGCGAACACAAAGATGTGTGGCCGGGTTGGTTCGACATCGCCGTCGGGGGCGTGGTGGCCGCGGGCGAGTCGTACGACGACGCGGCCCGGCGCGAGGTGGCCGAAGAGGTGGGCCTCGACGACGTAGTACCGCTGGCCGTCGACGACGGGACACCCCGTCTGTACCGCGACGAGCAGGTGGCGCTGCTCGGACGCTGCTACCGGGTGGTGCACCCCGGCCCGTTCACGTTCGCCGACGGCGAGGTGGTGGAGGCGCGCTGGGTCGACCGGGCGGAACTCGAGCATCTCCTGACGACCGAGCGGTTCCTGCCCGATTCGCTGTCGCTGCTGCTGCCCCTGCTCGACGACTGAGCGCTCGCTGACCGAGGTCTCTCTGTCCAAGGCCTCGACGACTGGCACCGAGCCGAGATGCATTTCCAGGTGGGCGGTTCCGATGTCGTCATTGCCGGTGCTGCTGCCGACCGACGGCTGCAGCAGGAGGACACAGCGATGACCATGTACGGCGCCAACCCCGAACAGCTGACGGCTCTCGGCCGCAGCCTGCAACGCCAGATCGAGGCGATCGACGCCATGACGAGCAGCATCACGGCGACGCTGGCGGGCACCACCTGGACCGGGCCGGCCCGCGACCAGTTCGAACACGACTGGCACACCACGTTCCGTGGCGCACTCGACCGAATGAAGCAGGCGTTCGATGCGGCCGGCCACGACTGCGTGCGCATGTCGGCCGACCTGCAGCGGTTGCTCGGCCCCCGCTGAGCCGACATCACCTGTCAGGCGACTCTCCATCCTGCGCCACCCCGAGCGCGATGAGCAACCTGCGTACCAGCTGCGCAACCCGCTCATCGCCACTGGGCCGCCAGTCAACGCGATGAGCAACATGCGCACGGACTGCGCAACTCGCTCATCGCGCTCGGGGGCTCGAGGGCGGACGACGCCGTCGCCGGCGGGCCGGGCGGCGGGCCGGACGTGACCGGTACCATGGCGCCGTGCTGCGTCTGGAGTTCACCATCGAGCCGTTCGTCGAAGGGCAACCCGGTCCACACGTGCTGTCGGCCGTGACTGCTGCAGAGTCGCTGGGCGTGGCGGTCGAGTTCGGCCCGTTCGGATCGAGCTGTGTCGTGCCGGGCGAGCGGGCCGGGGCCGTGGTCGGTGCCATCGTCGACGCCGCAGTCGCCAACGGTGCCACCAACGTCACTGTCGACATCGCTCGGCTCGACGACGAGCCGGAGGCCTCACGATGAGCGGCCTGCCCCGGCACCCGCTGGTGCTGTCGGTGCGGCCGATCATCGAAGCCCTTGGTGCCCAACTGGTACCGCTCGACGAACGCGAGCCGGGCGACCTGCCGCTGAAGTGGGAGGGCACCGAAGTGGCTGCGGTGCGCATGGCCCCGCTCCACGGCGCACTCGACCGACTGATCGAAGGGGTCGAACGCGAACTCGGCGGCCGCCTGCCACAGCTCGGCCGCGAAGACAAACAGCGCGCCATCCGCCTGCTCGACGACCTCGGGGCCTTCACCCTGCGACGCGCCGTGGAAGACGTGGCCGACGCCATGGGCGTGAGCCGCATCACCGTCTACAACTACCTGAACGCGCTGCACCGAACGCCATGACCCGGCCGTACGACATCGTCGCGTTCGATGCCGACGACACCCTGTGGGCCAGCGAGGACGGGTTCCGCGCCAACGAGTTGCGATTCGTCGAACTGATCTCGCCCTACGCCCCCGAGGGTGTCGACGTGAAGGCAGCGCTCACCGCGGTCGAGCGGGCGAACCTGTCGGCGTTGGGGTACGGCGTGAAGGCGTTCGCCATCTCGATGGTCGAGGCCGCGCTGTCGATCACCCAGCACCGTGTGCCCAACACGGTGATCGGTGAACTGGTGGCCATGGCCCGCGCCCAACTGGAGGCACCCGTGGAACTGCTGCCACATGTGCCCGAGGTGCTCGAACGGGTGGGGGCGGCCTACACGCTGGTGCTCATCACCAAAGGCGACCTGGTGCACCAGACCCGCAAGATCAACACCAGCGGTCTGGCCCACCACTTCCACCATCTCGAGATCGTCCTCGAGAAAGATGTCGACACCTACGCCCGGTTGCTGCAGCGCTGGGCGATCGCACCCGAGCGGTTCTGCATGGTGGGCAACAGCGTGCGCAGCGACATCCTGCCGGTGATGGCCCTCGGCGGGCACGGCGTGCACGTGCCGTACCACCTGCTGTGGGAGCTCGAGCACGTCGAGCACGACGAGCACGTCACCGAATTGTCGTCACTGGCCGACCTGCCGGCACTGCTGGGCTGTTAGCCGGCACTGCGAGCGGTGTCGACCATGGCCCGCACCCAGGCGACATAGCGGTCGAGCGCCACGGCAGCCATGCGGTTCGGCAGCGAGTCGAACCCGTGCATGCCCTCGGGGTACACGTCGAGCGTGGTGTCGGTGCCCGCCATCCACCACCGTGTGGCGATGAACATCGTGTCGTCGACCAGGGCGTCGCGGGTGCCCACACTGAACTGCGCCGGCGGCAGGTCGTGGAGCGATGCGTGCAGCGGCGACACAGCGGGGTCGCGGCGCTCGTCGCGGGTGCGGCCCGGTGCATACCCCTCGGCCAGCCACTCCGAATGCGGGGTCGACAGCACCAGCGACTCGGCACCCCAGTTGCGCATCGACGGGGTGAGCCCGAGGTCGTACCAGCCGTAGCAGAGGTGTGCCCCGGCGAAGGGCGTGAGCCCGTGCCGGTCGCGCAGGCGCAGCAGCGTGACCACCACCAGATTGGCGCCGGCCGACTCACCACCGATGAACAGTGGGCCACCACCCAGGTCGGCGGCGTGCTCGAGGAACCACAGGGCTGCGGCCTCGCAGTCGTCGGCCCCTGCCGGGAACGGGTGCTCGGGGGCCAGGCGGTAGTCGACGCTCACCACGGTGAGGTTCATGCGGTCGACGATCACCCGCAGGAAGTCGTCGTACTCGCGCGGCGAGCCGTAGGTGAAGCCACCGCCGTGGATGTGTAGGAACACGCCGTCGGGCCGCGCGGCACGGATGATGCGCAGCGGGATGTCGCCCGCCGGGCCGGCGATGCTGGGCGTCTCGGCACGTGGGTCGGCCACCGGCAGCGGGAACGCGCTGCGGCCCGACTCGCGGGCCGCGCGCACCTTGGAGGGCGGGATCTCCTCCATGCGCACACCCGCCATCGCGGCGGCCATCTGGTCGTTGGCGGCACGGGTTTCGGCCAGGGTGTCGTCGTCGACAGCGACGAACGTGAGGCGCATCACCGGCGCCGGATCAGAGCCGCCGCAGCGACACGTCGGTCACCCGGTGGTCGATGCCCTTGCGCAACAGCAGGCTGGCCCGCGAGCGGGTGGGCTCGATGTTCTCGCGCAGGTTCTTGCCGTTGATCTCGCGCCAGATGCCACGGGCGGTCTCGACCGCTTCGTCGCGAGTGAGGTGGGCGAAGTTGCGGAAGAAGCTGTCGGGGTCTTGGAACACGGTGTCGCACAACTTCAGGAACCGCTCGACGTACCAGTGCTCGATGTGCTCTTCGTCGGCGTCGATGTAGATACTGAAGTCGAAGTAGTCGCTGACGAACTCGTTCGCCTCGCCCTTGGTGGGGGCGCCCACCTGCAACACGTTGAGCCCCTCGAGGATGAGGATGTCGGGCTGACGGACGACGATCTCCTCGCCGTCGACGATGTCGTACACGACGTGGCTGTACACCGGTGCGGTCACCTCGGCCGCGCCGCTCTTCACCTCGCGCAGGAACTCGATGAGGCGCCGCGTGTCGTAGCTCTCGGGGAACCCTTTGCGGTTCATGATGCCGCGCTCGGTGAGCACCCGGTTGGGGTGCAAGAACCCGTCGGTGGTGACGAGGTCGACCTGCGGGTGGTCGGGCCACCGGGCCAGCAGCGCCTGCAGGATACGGGCGAACGTGCTCTTGCCCACCGCCACGCTGCCCGCCACCCCGATGACGTAGGGCACCTTCGGGGCCAGTGTGCCGAGGAAGGCAGCCGACACCTTGTGCAGGTTCTGCGTGGCTGCGACGTAGAGGTTGAGCAGGCGGGTGAGCGGCAGGTAGACCGCCGCCACCTCGTCGAGATCGATGCGGTCGTTGATACCGCGCAGGGCCACCAGCTCGCTCTCGCGCAACGTGAGCGGTGTGGCGGCGCGCAAGTCGGCCCAGTCGCCGCGAGGGAAGGTGAGGTAGCGGCCAGCCGCGTCGGTCACGGTGGCGAACCCTACGCTGCCCGCATGGGCGCGCCACAACCAGCGAGGGCGACACCGGCTGCCCCCGCAGCCTCGCGGCGAAAGCAGTTGGGCGCCTGGTACACGCCCGACGAGTTGGTCGAGCAGGTGGTCGACCACGTTCTCGACGCAGCGTCGTTCGGCGACGGGGTGGTGCGTGTGCTCGATCCGGCCTGTGGCGACGGTCGCTTCCTCGCCGCCGTCGGCCGTCGGGTGGGCGCTCGGGCCGAACTGACGGGGTGCGACATCGATGCCTCCGCAGTGGCTGCCGCCCGCAATGCGCTCGGCCCGGCAGCCACCCTCGTCGAGGCCGACGCGCTCGCCCACGACTGGGGCGACAGCCGGTTCGACATCGTGGTGGGCAATCCGCCGTTCCTGAACCAGCTCGCCCGTGCCACCAGCCGCGGCGGTCGATCTCGGTACGGAGGCGGGCCCTACGCCGACTCGGCCGCCGTGTTCCTGGCACTGGCGGTGCGGCTGGTCGCCCCCGGAGGGTGTATCGGCCTGGTGCTGCCCCAAGCCCTCCTGTCGGCACGCGATGCCGCACCGATCCGCGACGAGGTCGACGCCGCGGCCGCGATGCGGTGGATGTGGTGGAGCGACGAGCACCTCTTCGACGCGCAGGTGCGCGTGTGGGCCGGTGCGTGGGAGGTGGCGGGCCGTCAGGGTGCCGTGCACCGTTCGTGCGGCACCGACTTCGAACGCATTGCCGACATGGCGATGCCGACGATGTGGACGGCACTGCTCACCGGCGGCTCACCGGACCGCTACGACGGGCCGGTGCTGGCCGACATCGCCACGTTCACCGCCGACTTCCGCGACCAGTACTACGGCCTCGTCGGTGCGGTGGGCGACGATGTCGACGGACCACCGCTCGTCACCTCGGGCCTCATCGACCCGGGTGTGTGCCACTGGGGCATCCGCCCGGTGCGCTTCGCGAAACAGCGGTACGCCGCGCCGCGGGTGGCCCTCGAGCGCCTGTCGCCACGCCTCCAGCACTGGGCGGCACAGCGGTTGGTTCCCAAGGTGTTGATCGCCAACCAGACCACCGTGATCGAAGCCGTGCACGACCCTGGGGGCGACTGGCTGCCCAGCGTGCCCGTCATCACCTGTACGAGCGGCGACCCGGAACGGGTGATGGCCGTGTTGTCGTCGCCCGCCGCCACCGACTGGGTGCACCACCATGCCGCGGGCAGCGGCCTCGGTGCCGGCAGCGTGCGCCTCAATCCGAGGTTGCTCGGTTCCATTCCGCTGCGTTGACGAACCGCTTGTCGGCGCGGAACGGTCAGCGGCGCCAGGGGGCGCTGGGCGACACGGCGCCGGGCGCGGTGAGCACGTCGACACCGTCGTCGGTGACGAGGCAGGTGTGCTCGAACTGTGCCGATCGCTTGCCGTCGGCGGTGACCGCGGTCCAGCCGTCGTCGAACGCCATCTTGTGCTGCCACGTGCCGACGTTGATCATCGGCTCGATCGTGAAGGTCATACCCGGCCGCATGATCATGCTGGCGCGCTGGTCGTAGTAGTGCAGCACCTGGATGTCGGTGTGGAACTGCTCGCCGATGCCGTGGCCGATGAACGCCCGCACCACGCCGTACCGGTGCGGTTTGGCGGCAGCCTCGATGGCCTTGCCGATGTCGGACAGCGGGCGCCCGGGCACGACCGCTTCGATACCGCGCCACATCGCTTCCTCGGCCACGCGCACCAGGTTGCGGCTCTCGTCGTCGACCTCACCCACGAAGAACGTGGCGTTGGTGTCGCCGTGCACGCCACCCACGTAGCAGGTGACATCGAGGTTGACGATGTCGCCGTCGCGGAGCTGGCGCGAGTCGGGGATGCCGTGACAGATCACCTCGTTCACGCTGGTGCACACGCTCTTGGGGTAGCCGCTGTAGTTCAGCGGGCTGGGGTACGCGTTGCGCTCGATGCACAACTGGTGCACGTAAGCATCGATCTCGTCGGTGGCCACACCCGGGCGCACCATCTCGCCGGCGAGGCGCAGCACCTCGGCCGCCATCGCACCCGCGTGCCGCATGCGTTCGACGATGTCGGGGCTCTTCACCCGTGGTTCGGCCCAGCGCCGCACCTCGCCGGTGTCGGCGTAGGGCGGACGCCCGATCGTCGGCGGCACTGCGCGCATCGGGCTGATCGCGCCCGGCAGCACCCGGCCCTCCAGGGGACGGTGGCACCGCTTGTACTTGCGGCCGCTGCCGCACCAGCACGAGTCGTTGGCCTGGGGCAGGACGTCGGGTGGAACGGCGGTCTGGTGCACGGCCCCCAGGCTAATTCGAAGCGACCGGATCCGTCGCCGAGCGGGGCGTCGACCACCTGCCCATCTGGCTCGGGCGGAGCCGCCATGTGCGGCTCGCCCACACCAGCACTGTCAGGGCGACCACCGTGTTGGCGGCCAGCCATGCCCAGGCGAAGCCCACCACGCCCACATGCCCCACGAGCACCAGTGCGAAGGCGAGCACCGCCACGTACTCCGACGAGGCCACGATGACGGCCATCAGGATGCGCTGCCGACCGCGAGCCCACGCGCCTGCCATCACGACCACGCAGTGAGGGATGGCGGCGAGGCACATCAGGCGCAGCATCGCGACCGTGTCGTGGCGATAGGCGTTGCCCACCAGGCCCAGCACCGGCTCGGCCGCCACGATCGCCACCATGGCCGACACACCCACCAGTGCGGTCGACGCGAGCATCGCCCGCAGGGTGACCTCGTCGAGCCGCTCGGGTTCGTGTTCGGCACGCGAGAGCACCACCAGCGACACATACCGCGGCGCGAGGAACAACACGTACGCCATCGACCACGCCAGGTAGTACGAGGCGTTCGCTGCGCCACCGAAACGCTCGGTGACCAGCAGCGGCAGCACACCGCTCACCACGATGCCCACGATGTTCGCACCGTTGCCCACCAGCACGGTACGGGCCAGACGACCACGCGGCGGCAGCGAGTCCGGCGGTGTGGTGGCGGTCGGACGAACCGACCGTCGCACCACCCCGAGGTTCACGACGGCGACGAACAGCAGCGCCGGCAGCACCCACGACAGCACCACGGCATACCGCGGGGCGACGTCGACCAGCACCAGCAGCAGCACCAGCTTCAGCACCGAGAACAGCACGTTCTCGATCGGCACCCATGCGCTGCGCCGCAGAGCGATGAGCACGCAGTCCTGCAGGGCGAAGGTCGACCAGGCCACGACCGCCACGAGGAACAAACCCGTCCAGAGCAGGTCGTCGACGAGGAACGACAGCGACGGCGTCCAACGGTTCACACCCACCAGGAACACGGCCGCGACCAACAGGCTGAGGCCCACCGCCACGCCGTAGGTGGTGCGCACGAACGCACCCGCCCGCCGACCGGCCGCCGGCAGGTAGCGCGGCACGGCGTGCACGAGGTCGAGGGCACCGAGGTTGGAGGCGAGCATGACGGTGTTGATCACCGCAGCGTCGAACCCCAGTTGAGCCGGCTCGAGCCGCCGGGCAGCCACCAGCCAGTAGAGCAACCCGACCGCCGAACTGACGAAGCTGCTGCCGATCAGCACCACCGATGCTCCGCCGATGCTCTCGCCCGCCGAGGCCGCGCGCAGCGACCGGCGGGCACTGCGCCGCGGCATGGCCACGCCCATCACCGCTGCGCCTGCGGGAGCTGCATCGACCGTCATCGGGCGCCGCCGATGGCCCAGTGCCGGGCACCGTGGCGCCACAGGGCGTCACCATCGGCCACCGCATCGAGGACCGGGGCGACCACGTTGCTCATCCAGGCCTTTCCCGGGCCGAAGCGCTCGGCACGCGACACGCCGGTACCGACGTGGTTCAACCAGGCCAGCACGGTGCACAGCGACGCCGGCAGATCCGGGTTGGCGGCCACCGGGCCGAACGGCGCCATCCGGTGCTCGATCGCCTGCCTCGGGTTGCCGAGTCCGTCGAGCACCGCCGCCACCGGCCCCTGGGGGTGCATGGCCAGCAGGTAGTGGGCGAGGTCGATCTCGGGTAGGCCGCGTAACGCCCCGTTCTCCCAGTCGATCAGACCGTGGGCACGCCACTGTCCGTTCCCGTCGACCGCTCCCATCACGTTGCCGGGCCAGCAGTCGCCGTGGGTGATCGAGAGCGACAGTTCGCGCCCCGCCAACGACGCACGCAGCACCGCCCGGATGTGCTCGAGCGCAGCAACTCGCCACGAGGGGAGGCCAGCTGCGGTGAGCGCGGCGATGTGCGGGTCGACGAGTGCATCGACATCGTCGATACCCAGCACGGTCGTGTCGACCGATCGCTCGTGCACCGACCTGACGAGTTCGAGCGCCGAGCCGACCACCAGCGAGTCGGTGTGTCGCGGTAACGCCGCACCGGGGAAGGCCGACTCGACCACGTAGCGACAACCACCGGCGACATCGACCACACCCGACTCGAGCAATCGCGGGATCCGGTCGAACAGGTCGAGCGGCGCAAGCGCGGCAAGCATCTCGGCGTGGCGCCCCAGACCCCCGTTGGCAGTGGGCGACAACGCGAGCTTCACGATCACCGGGTCGTCGTCGAGCAGCGCGGCGAGCACCGCCACGTCGTTCCGCGTCGGCAGCAGACGGGCACCGACGAGCGGCGAGGCACCGGCCCGGACGTCGTCGAAGGCGTCGAGCACCCGGCGCGCCGACCGGCTGCGGCGCAGCCGCCGCACCGAATCGCGCCGATCGATGAGGAACTTCCCCACCGGTGCTTCGGCGATCAGACCGATCATGTTCGTCTCGATCATGTCAGTCAGCCCGCGTCCTTGAAACCGATGACCCGCTTCACCAACGAACGAGCCGCGATGTCGGTGCGCGACAGGGGCAGGCGCTCGAAGCGGTACTCGGCATATGGCACCGGCACCGCACCGAAGTGCTCCTTGTAGCGGGCGAGCGACGCCGAGGCACCCGACTCGCCCATGTTGTAGTGGGTGCTGCCGTAGGCGTAGGCCTCTTGGATCGCCCGCCACTGCACGGCCTCGCTGGCGTTCACCTGTGCGGCCAGATCGCGGTCGATGGCGGCACGGGTGTCGCGCGTGACGGGGCCCAGGAACAAGATGGTCGATGCAGCCGGCTTGTCGTCGACATAGGCCACCACCAGCCGGAACCGATCGCCGAGGTGGTCGGCCATCGTCTGCAGCTTGTCGATCGAGTCGCGTCGTAGCGCTCGACGGCGGGCCAGCCAGAGCGGTTCGTGCTGCTTGGCCGCCCATCGCTCGACCGACTTCAGGTACATCGAGAAGTGGTCGTCGAGCAGTGCCCCCGTGGTGTCGACCTCGACACGCATGTCGGATCGTTCGGTGCGCACGATCTTGCGACGGGTCGACTTCGACAGCGACGCCAGATGCGCCTCGGGACTGTCGAACAGGCGGACGACGTGGGCCAGGCGAGGCAGCACCGTGACGCCCGTCCCCGACACCCCTTCCCACAGCGACGCCTCGAGCGGGTCGATGCGCAGCGCCACCCGCAAGGCACCGATACTGCGCAGGTCTGCCACCATCACCTCCACGGCGCCTGCGTCGAGCCCGGCCCCGGCGGGACCGCCCATACCCCATCCCTGCGGGAACGACCACAGTTGACCGCCCAGCCCGCGCAGTCCACTGCGCTGCACCATCGGCAGTACGAAGCGACGGCCGTCGTCGAACTCGTACAGCCGGCTGGCGTCGCTGCAGTGCTCGACGGCGCAGAGCGCGTCGGTCCACTCGGGTGTGTGCTCGGGCAGGGCGCCCGGATCGAACGCCACCACCGCACGCCAGATGTCGCGTGGTGCCGGCGATGTGACGACCCCGCCGTTGCTCACCCGACCGAAGCGCCGCTGCGACGGCGGTCGGAGCGAGACGTCGCCCGGTGCGAGGACGGGAAGTGGTGTGATGACACTGGCCATGGTCAGGATCCTCCGATCGATTGCCACACCCGCACGTAGTCGACGGCGAAGGTGGTGGGGAAGGCGGCGGGATCAGGAGTGCCGGCCCGGCCGCCGCCGACAGCCAGGTTCAGCAACAGGTACATCGGGGTCGTCGGCACGAGGGCCGGGTCGGTCACCCGACCCGCCTCGACGCCGTCGACATAGAAGACGACAGCCTCGGGCGACCAGTGCATGCCGAACACCCGCCATGTCCCGCTGATGTCGCCGGTGGCGAGTTCGACGCGCTGCGAACGTCGAACACCGTCGACGCGTTGGTGCACGTGCATCGTCACCAGATCGGGTCGGATGCCGTACCACTCGGCGATGTCGATCTCGGGCAGACTGCGGTTGTCGGCCGACAGCAGCCAGATCGCAGGCCACGTCCCCGCCCCGACCGGCAGCCTCACCCGCGCCTCGACGAAGCCGTAGGTGAAGGCGAACGACGGCAGCTCGCCGCGATGCGACGAGCGCGCGCCCGTCGAGACCATTCCCGAGCGGTACGGCAGGGTGTCGCCGGTCGTGGTGCGCTGCGGAATCGCGTCGGCGGTGAGGACCAGCGAACCGTCGGCGAGGCCGACCGCCTCGGGTCGGTACCACTCCAGTTCAGCGTTGGTCGCGATCGTGCAGCCACCGTCGACCTGCCACCAGTAGCACGTCCGCCAGATGTCGCCCAGGCCACCGCGCTCGAACTCGTCGGAGAACACCAGGCGCCACTGCTCGCCGGTGTCGACCGGTGCCTGCGGTTCGGGAACCCCCGGCGTGCAGGCCACCACGACGAGGACGAGCAGCCCCAGCAGCGTCGCTGGAAGCGTCGGCCGGCCGAGCCTGGCCCGCCACCGGCCCGAAGGCTCGCACCTCATGAGGCTCCCTGCACGACGTGCTGGGCGCGACGTACGAAGCGGTGCCCCACCTGTCGGGCGACGCGTCGCCCGGCGGGACGATCGGGCACCGACACCAAGCGGGTCCACAGGTCGTCGGCCGTGGTGGTGCCGTTCACGACCAGTCGCGACAACCGATAGCGGTCCTCGCCCACATGGCTCCACGCATCGCGCACCGCGCATGCAGAGTCGAACCCTGCCGACACCACCAGGTCGCGCACCGGCCGCGAGAAGAAGCCGTGCGGGTAGGCGAACGAACGGACCGGTGAACCCAACCGCTGTTCGAGATCGCAGCGCGATTGCTCGACCTCGCGCCGGGCCCGCTCGACGCCCACCAGGTCGAGTTGGGGATGGCTGACGGTGTGCGCCCCGCACTCGATGCCCATTGCACTCAGCGATTCCACGTCGCTCCAACTCATCATCGGTTTGTCGCGCTCGGCCTCCATGGGCATCCACGAACTCGTACCGCCGAGGCAACCCGTGACGAGGTAGATCGTCGCCGGCATCGACCGTTGTTCGAGCAGCGGTGCGGCGTGTGTGGCGAAGTCGGCGCGGCCGTCGTCGAATGTGATCGCCAGTGGTCGCGGGGGCAGCGCTGCTCGGTCGACGGCGTCGACCAACTCGCTGACGCTCACGCAGGTGAAGCCGAGCTCGTCGATCACGGCGAGGTGTTCGGCGAACAGGCCGGGGTCGACGCACCAGCGCCGGTACTCGGGTGTCCACTGCTCGTCGACCGAGTGATAGAGCAGCACGGGGATCGGATTCATCGCGCCACCCCTCAGGCGGCTCGTCGCGTCGCCAGCTGCCGCTGGAGACGCACCGACTCGGCGTAGGCGAGCGGTCCGTGCCGCAGGCCCCGCCACTCGGCCCGTCGCAGCTCGGGCGGGAAGGCGTCGCTGCGACCTTCGTTCTTCGCCGAGTCGGACGACAGCAGCATCTTCACCCCGGCGGGCAGACGACGCAGTACCGATGGTGCGGTGCCGCGATGGGTCATGAACTTGGTGAAGACGGCGGCGAGGCCGCAGCCGTAGTCCTCGAGCTGGCGCAGCAACGCCTGATCGGTGGTGTGCGACGGGTGCCACAGCACCGCTGCAGGCTGGCGGACCAACAGGTGCCCGGCCTGCAGCAGGCGCACGGAGATGTCGATGTCTTCACCACCACGGGCGGGTGTGCCCGCCCCGAGTGCCGTGTCGAAGCCGCCGAGGGCGCGCAGGGCCTCGGCCCGGAACGACATGTTGGCCCCGGTGCCGAGCAGGCGCGGGTGGAAGGGGAACACGGGCGACGGCAGCGGATCGAGCGACAGGTGGTACTCGGCCTCGTGGAAGTCGAGCAGGTAGCCACCGAACTCCTGGAACAACAGCTCCGACCGCGAACCGAGCGATGTGGGCAGCACGCTGCCGCTCACACAGACGGCACCAGGTACCCCGGCAAAGGTGGCGCCGATGGCCGTCAGCCATGCCGGGTCGGGCTCGACATCGTCGTCGGTGAAGGCGATGAACTTGCCCTCGGCCACGGCGAGGCCGCAGTTGCGGGCCCGGGCGAGGCCCGGTACGGGTTCGACCACATAGCGCACTGCGTCGCCGAACTCGCCCACGACCTGCGCTGTCGAGTCGTCGTCGGGCGCGTTGTCGACGACGATCACCTCGTGCTCGGGTCCGTCGAGCGACAGCACCTGGGTGAGGGCGTTGCGCAGTTTGTCGGCCCGGTTGCGGGTGCAGATCACCACCGACATCGGCCCCGCCGGTGGCGTGCTGCGCAACCGGTTGGTGGGCACCTCGCCGAGCAACTGCGACTCGAGAGTCGGGGTGAGTTCGCCGTGCTCGAGGGGCATCACGTCGACGCCCACCGGCCACCCTTGGTTGCGCAGCAGCACCATCGCCCGTTGCATGCCCGCACGCTCGGCAGCAGGGGTGCGCCAGGTGGCGGTGCCCGCATCGAGGTCGACGCTGGCAACTGCCAGCGGACCTCCCGCAGCGGTGATCTTGGTGTTGATGTTGACGTGTTGCACGGGGTTCCTCCGAGTGCGGTCGAGAGCTGAAAGGGGTCGAGGAAGGGCGATGGGACGGGCGACGCGGCGAGCAGCCGGTCAGGGCAGGATCCGGAACAACCAGCTGTCGTCGACATGGGTGATGGCGACGAACCGCTGGTTGGTGGCGAGCAGGGCGAGGGCGTCGTCGACATCGGTGAAGGGCCATCCGCCTTCGGCTCGCAATTCCTCGACCATGCTCGGCGTGACGGTGAGGTAGGCGGTGCCCGGTCGTAGCGACGTGAGGTTGTCGGCCACCCGGTCGAGTTGTTCGCTGAACGGCACCCCTGAGGTGCGGTCGAGCATCTCGACCACCGACGGCGACCACTCGTCGTCGTAGTCGACCATCGGATAGGTGGCGGTCTGGTTGAGCGGCCCGATCGACACGAAGTGGGCGCCGAGGTACCGCTTGTCGGGCAGCGATCCGAGAAGCCGTTCGATCGCCACCTCACCGGTGGTGAGGTTGTTCTGCCGCTCGCGGCCGAAGTGGGCCACCATGAATCCGGCCGTGACGGCAAGCACCAGCGCGGCCACCACCGGCCACCGCACCCGATGAGGTCGGGCCATCACACCAGCGGCGGCGATGGCCACGAGGCCGGGAAGTGAGTACAGGTACACCCGGTAGATCGCCTCGCCTCCGTAGGCGTTGATCAGCACGATCACGAACGGGGTGACGGCGATGAGCACCGCCATGCCCAGCCGGGCACCGGCCCGGCTGGCCCGCACGAGGCACAGCACTGCGAGCAGCCAGACGGCCACCACGAACAGCCGGGTGAGGTCGCCGACGAGCGCATAGGTGGGCGGTGGCACCGCACCGATGCGATTGCCGGCGATGTTGTTCGTCACGGCGCCACCGAACCCGAGGTCGTATCCCTGGCTGGCGAAATACGGCAGACAGCGCACCGCCCACGCACTGGTCACCAGTGCACCCGTGAGCAGCAGCCGCCAGTCGCGGATCCACCCGATGGCCACGGCGGCAGCGATGGGCAACACCACGGCAGCGGGCGTGAGTGCATGGGTGATGAGCACGCCGGCGAACACCAGCACCACGCACAACCGCCGCGCCACCACGACCGGCCGGTACACGAGAGGCCCTTCGAGCGTGGCATCGGGACCGAGACGACGGACGACACCGGCGAGCGGACGCACCCGCCACGGCCAGTGCGGTCGACCGGCGACGGGAACCACGAACCAACTGCACACCAACCTCAGCACGGTGATGCCGTAGAAGGTGGCGACCGACTGCGGCGAGAAGTAGTTCTGCCCCACCCAATCGGTCACGAGGAACAGCAGCGTCGCGAGGTTGGCCACCCGCACATCGGTGGTGAGCCGGCGGACCAGGCTCCACACCGCCACGAGGATGAACGCCGTCACCCCCAGTTGCCACCAGGCCGCGTACGACTCGGGGTCGAGGCCGGTGGCGCCGCGCACCAGTGCGCCGGCGCCGAAGAACCCCGAGAACGTGTTGTAGATGTCGAGGTCGGTGTGCAGTCGGCCGGTGGTGTCGAGCAACCGCATCACGCCGAGGTGCTTGTACGACCACGGGTAACGGATCGTCGACACCACCATCGGCAACGTGGCGTACAAGATGACGGCCACCAGGCCGACCCCGGTGATCACCCGCAGCGGCTCGGGGTTCCGGGCGATCGCTGCCCGCACTGCCAGCACCACGGCGATGCCGAGCGCCACCAGCCACAGCACGGGCAGGCGGGCCACCAGGCCCCAGTCGCCGATGTCGTCGGTGGCGATCCGCGACAGCGTGCTGGCCCAGAGCGCGAACGCCGCCGTCAGCAGCACGAGGTGCGTCGTGCCGAGTTGCCACCACCAGGTGCGCATCGCGGCGACGGGCCCGAGCGGGGCGAGCTCGGTGCGCCGACTCCGTCGGGCACGCTGGTCGATCACCCCGTGAGCGATCGTCAGTACAGCCACCATCGCCGCGGTGACGGCGCGAGGCTGCCACCACGACAGGCTCAGCATCACGTGGGCCACGATCGACCAGGTGGCCATGCTGGTCGCAACCGTCACCACGAAGGCTTCGGCCCGGTCGACCGCTGCCACCAGCCGCACCAGCAGCAGGCCGGGCAGGGCGAGGAGCACGACGGCCAGCAGCGCGCCGACGAGCGGTCCGCGCCAGCCCAGGGCGATGGCGGTGGCGCCGGCCAGCCCCACCACGGTCACCGGGTGCACGCCCACACGGGGCAGCCGGGGCGAGGCGACATCGGTCTCGACGACCGACCCCTTGGCGGAACTGCGGGCGGGGGCAAGCAGCATCGAGAGCCAGCTCTCGGTGATGTCGATCATCGCGACACCTCGATCGCCCGCTCGCGTTCCTCGCCTGCCGAGCCGCTGGTGGACCCGAGCCGTACCCGTTCGCGCAGATAGCCGGCCGACGCGCACATCAGGCCCGCCGCCAGCACACCGGCGCGCCCCACGCGCGACGGGTGCAGCGGTGCGGTCACCACGTCGCGGGCCACCGCCTTGGCGATCAGCGTTCCGTAGGCCCGTTCCTCGCCGGTGGCTGCGTCGGCGCCCACCCGTGCGGCGAGGCGGGCCTTCGAGCGGCCCTCGGCCACACATCGGCGCATCACGTACCCGGGGGTGCAGCGGCCCGGTGTCACGCGGTGCAGCACCGTCGAGTGCGGCGCGTACACCACGGTCGCGTCGTCGTTCGCCTGGCGGAGGCGGATGCACACATCGGTCTCCTCGCAGCCGGCACCGTCGGCGCCGACCCGGCCCAGTTCGGAGGCGAAGCCGCCCACCTCCTCCAGCGGGCCACGACGGAACGCGGCGCTCGCCCCGAACACGTTGCGGATCGGGCCACCGTCGACCGGCATCGACGGGATCGAGCAGCCGACGGTCCAGTCGAGGTGGACCGGGAACCACCACGGTCGGTCGGCCGGCCAGGCCGGGTCGATACGTCCACCGACCGCCACCACGTTCGGGTCGGCGAAGGGTGCGACGAGTTGTTCGAGCCAGTCGCGGTGCGGCACGGCGTCGTCGTCGAGGAACACCACCACATCACCGGTGGCCCGTTCGAGGCCGGTGTTGCGGGCCCCGGAGAGGCCCTGCGTGTGCCGGTTGGGAACGACCGTCAGCCACGACTCGTGGGTGAGGCGTTGGAACAGCATGTCGTTGTGGTCGACCACCACGATCACTTCCGCCGGGGCAATGGTCTGGTCGCGCACTCCGTCGAGGCAGGCGGTGAGATCGCCGAGGCGCTCGTTGGAGTAGGTGCAGACGATGATGCTGGCGGAGGGGCGCGGCTCGGTGTCCGCCCCGCTCATGCGGCACGCTCGACAGCGAGGAAGCGGGCCTGGCCGTTCACGTACTCGTCGCAGTACTCGCGCACCAGCAGAGCGGCGATGCGCAGGCCGTCGCGGAGTGCGTGCAGGTTGGTGGCTCCCACGTTGCGCTTGCCCTCGAAGCTGGGCACTTCTTCGATCACCATGCCGGCACGGGCGGCCCGCACGTGCATGAGCGTCTCGATCTCGAACCCGCAGCAGTCGAGGTCGAGCAGATCGCGGTGCCGGGTCCAGATGGCGTTGAAGCCGTAGGCGATGTCGGTGAAGTGCGTGGCGTACCGGGTGTTGACGATCGTGCGGATACCCCAGTTGCCCAGGCGGCGGATACCCGTGATGTCGGTGCTGCCACCGCGCTCGAGGAACCGCGAGCCCTTGGCCATGTCGGCGCCGCCGACGAGGGCGAGCACGAAGCGCTCCACCTCGGCCGCCACGTTCGACCCGTCGGCGTCGATGAACACGCTGATGTCGCCCATGGCCGCATTCAGCCCGGCGCGCATGGCGTCGCCCTTGCCCTTGCCCGGCTGGCCCACCACACGGATGCTCGGCAGCGCGGTGCGAGCCACCTCCACGGTGCCGTCGACCGAGTGGCCGTCGACGAGGATCACCTCGTACACCGGCGGCAGCTCGTCGAGCAGGCGGGCCAGGTTGGCTGCCTCGTTGCGGGCCGGCACGATCACGCTCACGGTCACGAGCTGCTCGACGCCGTTCAGCACGTAGCGCCACGGCTCACCGTGGCGTGCGGGCCGCACCGTTCTGGGTGGCACCGGCCGTTCGGCACGGTCGGCCGGGGTGGTGTGTGCGAGTCGGAGCGCGGGCGGCATTGTTGCGGGTGCCGCCACCGCTACCTCGTCGTACGTGTCGATGAGTGCCCGTGATTCCATGATGACTCCTCGGTCAGGTCCGCTGTCAGGGTCACCACTCAACCGCGCTGGGCCGCGCCGGTTCTAGGGGCCATGGCCCAACCTGGGGGAGCCGTTCACCGCCGCATGGGGGGCCGCGCGGCAACCATTCGGCACGTCCACGCGGCAGGGCGCGTCGGGGAGAGATGTACCGCCGAACGCCGAGGCGCGTCAGGCCATTGCGGTTGCGATGCCGCGCACCTGATGGTGCGCCTGCTGCTCGCAGAACCAGCGGTAGGTGCTGGCGATGCCTTCGTCGAGCCCGATGCGCGGGGTCCAGCCGGTGGCCGTCAGGCGGCTCACGTCGAGCACCTTGCGCGGCATACCGTCGGGCTTGCTGGTGTCGAACCGCAGCTCGGCGGCCGGGTAGACGAGGTCGCGGATCTTCTCGGCCAGCTCGCGGATCGACAGGTCGACACCGGTGCCCACGTTGATGTGCGACGAGGCGCTGTAGTGGTGCATCAGGTGCACGCAGGCGTCGGCCAGATCGTCGACGTGGAGGAACTCGCGCATCGGCGAACCGGTGCCCCAGATCTCGACGCTCGTGTCGCCACGCTCCTTCGCGTCGTGGAACTTGCGCATCAGCGCGGGCAGCACGTGGCTGCTGGTGAGATCGAAGTTGTCGTTCGGCCCGTACAGGTTGGTGGGCATGGCCGAGATGAAGTCGCAGCCGTACTGCTGGCGGTACGCCTGGCACAGCTTGATGCCGGCGATCTTGGCGATGGCGTACCACTCGTTGGTGGGCTCGAGCACCCCGGTGAGCAGCTGTTCTTCGGTGATCGGCTGGGTGGCGTTGCGCGGGTAGATGCACGACGAGCCCAGGTACAGCAGCTTGCGCACACCGAACTCGTACGAGGCGTGCACGACGGTGCCGTGGATCATCATGTTGTCGTAGATGAACTCGGCGGGCCGGGTGCTGTTGGCCACGATGCCGCCGACGGTGCCGGCGACGAGGAACACGTACTCGGGCCGGTTGGCCTTGAACCAGTGCGACACCTCGCTCTGGTCGCGCAGGTCGAGCTGGTGGCGTGTGGCGGTGAGGATGTTCGTGTAGCCCGCCGACTCGAGCCGGCGCACCACGGCCGAACCGACCAGGCCGGCGTGGCCGGCCACGTAGATGCGGGCATCGAGCGGCATTTCGAACGACGGGGTGTCAGCAGTGCCGGACATACGGTGAGACTAGTGCCGGTGGTTCGACGGTTGTCATCGATCCCCGTGCCACGCCAGGCGGTGACGCGACACCCACGGTGATGTCGGTCGCGACATGCACGTGATCGCGGTCCGATGGGTCTGAGCAGGACGTTTTCCGTTCGGCACTGCGGCCGGTCTCTCACTGACGGCGATGAATCGTCAAGACTT
Source organism: Acidimicrobiaceae bacterium (assembly GCA_040380855.1). Classification (GTDB taxonomy): domain Bacteria; phylum Actinomycetota; class Acidimicrobiia; order Acidimicrobiales; family Ilumatobacteraceae; genus VFMC01. The sequence goes on from JBEIIG010000007.1 coordinate 54,228, forward strand.
CGGCAACGTTCTCGCGCTCGGTGGCGCACAGTCGTATGGTGCGCGGCCTCGGGCACGGGGGGTGCTCCGAGGCGAGGAGCAGCCATGACGAACGCATCAGCGTTCCGTGGGGATGTATCCACGGGACGACGGGTATCCACCGCGTGGTCGGCAGTCGATGCGCTGGCGCGATGGTGGATGGTGCTGGTCGGTGCGCTGGTGGCCGGGGCCGTCATCGACACGGTGGAACATCACCCCGCTGTCGGATTCGAGATGCGATCGGCTGTGGCGGTGCTGGCCGTGGCAGCCCTCACCGGCGCTGCGGCCATGGTCGATCTGCACGAGCACCGCATCCCCAATCGCCTGCTCGGGTGGTCGTCGTTCATCGTCGGGGTCGCGCTGATCGGCAGCGACATCGGTGCGGTGCTCGCCGTCGCTGCCGGGCTGCTGGGTGCCGCCGTTCCGATGATCGTGGTCCGCCTGCACCGTGGCATCGGAATGGGCGACGTGAAGTTGGCGGGTGTGCTGGGTGCGGCAGGGGGCCTCGTGCACCCGTCGCTCGGGGTGGCACTGGTGTTCGTGGCGGCACTTGCGTCGGGCCTCTACGGCGCCCTTCGGGGCATCCGCCGACTCGCTCTCGGTCCCTGGTTGTGGACGGCGTGGTCGGCGGTCACGACCGCCGCCCTCGTGCACCTCGTCCTCGTGAGCGGAGGCTGAAGCATGACTGCACCCACCCTTCCCCGAGTGCCTGTTCTGCCACCGGCACCACGACCCACCCCTCCCGTCGCTCCCGCCCTTCCCGGCACCGCTGCGGCCCATCGCTCGCGGGTGCGCACCCAGTGGCTCGTGCTCGCCGCAGCCCTCACCGTGCTCGCCGGCACGCTGGTGGCCTGGGCGTTGTCGCGGGCGGCGGCACGCGTCGAGGTGGTCAGCATCGCTCGACCTGTTGCTGCGGGCGCGGTGATCGAACGCGCCGATCTCACCACGAGTGCCATCGCCTTCGACGGCGAGGTAGCGGGGCTCGTGCCAGCTGCGTCGGGTGGGCAACTCGTCGGACGCACCGCCACCATCGCTCTGGAACCCGGGACATTGCTCACTGTCGGCATGTGGGCCGACGGCAACCGACTCGCCGACGACGAACGAACGGTCGGCGCGCTGCTCGCCCCCGGCCGCTTCCCCATCGGTGTCGAACCAGGTACCCGCGCCCTGGCCGTGGCCGTTGCTCCGGCAGGCGGCGCCCCCGTCACCGACGTCGAGCCGATGCCGGTGCGCATCGTGGATGCGATCGTCGACGAACAGGGCAACCTGCGCGTCACCTTGGCGGCCGCCGACCCAGAGGCCATCACCATCGCCGGCCTCGCGGCGGGAGGCGCCTTGGTACTGGTCGGCCTGCCGAGCGCCGACGCCGCTGGCGGTGTGCCGTGATCGTCGGCTGGAGCGCCTGGCGCGGCAGCGGCGCGACGACCGCTGCGCTCGCCATGGCGGTGATGACGGCCACGCGCGTCGACCACCCGGTCTGGCTGGTCGAGGCCGATCCGGCAGGTGGCGTGCTGGCTGCCCGGCTGGGTATCGACACCCGGGTGAGCGGCCTCGAACATCTCGCCTTCCCGATCGGCACGCCACCGCGCACCGAGGTCGCCGACGACTGGTTCGCCGGGGCAGCGGCGAGCAGCGGCTGCCTCCGCCTGATTCCCGCCCCCGGCGATGCGTTTCGAGCATGGAGTTGCCACACCCCACGCACCGACTGGGTGCGTGCGCTGCGCGACCTCGACGGCGATGTGGTGATCGACCTCGGCCGAATGCGCAGCGGCTCACCGATCGGTGCCCTGCTCGACCGACTCGACCTGCTCCTGCTCGTGAGCGCCGACGACGTGGCGTCGGTGGCCGCGACTGTCGAGTGGGCCGAGGCTCGCGGTCAGGTCGCCCCGCAGACCACAGCGCTCGCCCACGACATCACCCGGATCGTCGTGGCCGACACCCCGGGCAGCCCTGAATCGATCGGTTGGTCGTCAGCGCACGACGAACTCGGCGACCGGGTCATCGGCCGTCTGCCCTGGTCGCCCGACACCGCAGCGGCGCTCAACCGGGGCGCGTCGTTGAACCCGAAACGCCTCGGGCGCGATCCGCTGCTCGCGGCCGTCGAGCACATCGCGGCGAGCTGCCGACAGCGGCTCGCCATGAACACCGCGCCGGTGCACCGATGAGCGACGACGATCTCGACGCACTCGCAGCCGAGGTGCGGCGCTCGTTCGGCGACCGGTTCCCCGTGCCGAACCGCGACGAGACCGCCGCCGACCGCGACCTGCGCGAAGAGATGACTCGCGACGTGCTCGAACGGGTGGTGCTCGGCGAGCTCGAACGCCAGCGCCTCGCTGCGCGGCAGGCACCGCTCACGGCCGCCGAGCAGCGCACGCTGGTCGAGCTGGTGATGTCGGAGTTGTTCGGGCTGCCCAAGCTGCTGACGGTCCTGCGCGATCCGTCGGTCACCGACGTGCTGGTGTTCGGCGCCGATCCGGTACGGGTGGAGCGGTCCGACGGGACCCGCCAACTCCTCGCCCCCCTGGTGCGACGCGACCGCGATCTCGAACGCATCATCTACGACACGGCGACCGCGCGGCGCCGCCCGTTCAACCGCGAGCACCCGTTCGTCGACCTCGAACTGGCGCCCGGTGTGCGGTTCCACGGCGAGGGGTTCGACGTCGTGGCGCGTCCGCTCATCACCGTGCGTCGCGCAGCGATGTTCGGTGCATCGCTCGACTCGCTGGTCGAGCGAGGTTGCCTCGACGACACCGGCGCAGACCTCCTGCGGGCGGCGGTGGCTGCCGACCTGTCGATCCTTGTCGCCGGCCGGATGGGCTCGGGGAAGACCACCCTGCTGCGATCACTCATCGGCGAGATCGACCCCGGCGACGTCCTGGTGACGATCGAGACCGACTTCGAGTTGAACGTCGGCCAGATGGGCACGCATCCGTTCGTCCACGCCTACCAGGCGAGGATCCCGTCGACCAACGACGGCATCGGCATCTCGTGCGCCGACATGATGGTGCCCGCCGTCCGCACCCGGGCCGACTGGATCATCGTCGGCGAGGTGCGTGGCGCCGAAGGCGCGGCGATGGTGCAGGCGATGTCGATCGGCCAGGGCGCCATGGCGACGATCCACGGCGGCTCGGCCAAGGACGGCCTCGAACGACTCGCCGAACTGATCGCTCATCACGGCGGCAACGATCTGCGGATGGCGCGCTGGCAGGCCTACCGCAGCGTCGACCTGGTGGTGCACGTGCACGGCAACAACGACCGTGGCCGCTTCGTCACCGAGATCGTCGCTCCGTCGGTGGAGGAAGACGGTGCCCGGTTCGTGATCCACCGGCTGATGGGCCCCTGGACCGATGCACCCGATCGGCGTGCACGGGTGCTGAGTGAACCACAGCGCACCATGCTCGAGCGCCTGGTCGCTGCAGGGACGGGTTTCTCCGCCCGAGCATGGCACCACCGCCACGACACCCATCGACCGCTGCAGGGCGCAGCGACGGTGACGCGATGAGGCCACCCACGTCGGCCATCGTCCTGGGGGTCGTCGTCCTCGCGCTCGGCATCACTGCCTGCTGTGTCGCCGCAGCAAGGCCGACGGTGCGTTCCACGCCGACGACGCGTCCGAACTCGACACCCTCGATGGTCCGCGGCCTCGGCGTCGAACGGTTCGCGCTCGGCGCCGCCGTCGGTTTCGTCACCCTGCTCACCAGTCGATGGGTGCTGCTCGCCGTTGCGATGGCCGCGCTGGCCGTGCTGTGGGATCGCCTGATGCGCGATGGACGCGCCGAGGTCGAACGGCGCCGCGTCGAAGCGATCGCCACCTGGCTCGAAGACCTCCGCGACACCCTTCGCGGCTCGTCGATCGGGGCCGAAGAAGCGCTCGAACAGGTTGCCCAGCGACCACCGGAAGCGCTGCGCGACGCACTCGCCACCTATGCGGTCCGCCGACGGCAGGGCCTGCGCACCGAAGACGCGTTGAGTGAACTCGCCGAGCAGATCGCCCACCCGACCAGCGACGCAGCGGTTGCGGCCATCCGGCTCGTGGTGACGGGTTCAGCCGGATCGGGCCGGCTGTTCTCGACCGTCGACGCCCTGGCCGCCGCAGCACGCGACGAGGTCCGGGCCCGCGAGCGGATCGATCGCACCCGCAGCATCTACCAGTCGTCGATGAAGCGACTCGTTGTCATCGCCGTGGCGCTCATCGCCTATCTCCGCTTCGCTGCCGGCCCGCTGCTCGATCCGTACGCGACACCGGCGGGGCAGATCGTGCTGGCGATCCCGCTCGGCATGTGGGTGGCCTGTGTGATGTGGCTGCGCAGGATGTGCCGCTACGAGGAACCCCGGCGCTACCGCATCGTCGGCAGCACGCCGCTGCCGCCACCCCTCGTCCCACCTCTCGTCCCACCAGGGGGCCCGGCCCGATGAGCCGCCTCCACACTGCGGCGGTGGTGGCCGTCCTCGCCACCGGAATCATGATCTGCCTGATCCGCGCGCTCCGTCCACCTCGGCGCTCAGTCACCACCGTGCGCGGCACCCTCCACAGTTCGGTCGCCGGGTCGAATCCCGCACCTGCAACGCGTGCCGGCGGAGTCGAGTTCGGTCAACGGATCGGCGGGCCGGTCGCAACGATCGTGGCGCGTTCGGTAGGCGCCGATCTGCACCTCGTCGGCACGACCGCCGACGAGGTGAGTGCCCGGATGCTGGTGGCCTTCAGCAGCGGGGTGTTCGCCGTCGTACTCTCGGTCGGTTCGCTCGTCGCGCTCGGCATCCTGCCGATCAGCCCGCTGTGGCTGGTGGTGGCGTTGGGTGTGGGCACGGCGGCAGCGACGGTGATCTGGTCAGACCTCAGCGGCCGGATCGACCGGCACCGTCGCGAGATGCGACGCGCGATCACCGACTTCGTCCAACTGGTCGCCGTCGGTCTCACCACCGACCAGAGCGTCGACGAGGCGGTGCAGTTCGCGCTGAGCGTCGGCGACAGCCACCACTTCGACCTGCTGCGCACCGAGGTGGCCACCGCTCCGATGCGTGGCATCCCGGTGTGGGAAGCGCTCGATCGGTTCGCCCTCGACCAGCAGCAGCGCGAACTGTCGGAGTTCGCCACCGCTGTCGAGCGTCAGGGCACCCAGGGGGTGTCGATCACCGACAGCGTGCTGAGCCTCGCCCGGGCACTGCGCGAACGCTCGCTCGCCGATCTCGAACGCGAGGCCGACCGCTCCAACGCCAACCTCGCCGGCCCGACGATGTGCTTCGTCGTCACCACGGTCGTCTTCCTCGCCTATCCCTTGGCGATCCGGATCGGGGAGGCCTTCGCCGGCTGAACCGTTCCTTCCGTCCCGCCGGCATCGGCCGGCCGCGCAGAAAGAGAGACCACCCATGAACCAACTGCTGCTGCCCGTGACCGTGCACCTGCAGATCCGCGCCGACGAAGTCCGTTCCCGGATGCGGGAGATGTGGGACGACCGCGCCGACGAGAGCGGGATCGACGAGGCGGTGACGAAGATGCTCTGGCTCGCCATCGGTGTCGGGGTCGCCGTCGTCGCCACGACGTACTTCCTCAGTGTCTTCCGGTCCGCCAAGGCCAACGTGCCCAACCCGGTCACGCCCACACCGTGACAGGCCACCGCTGCCCGCGTCGGCGTACCAGCCACCACCCGCAGCACGACGAGCGCCTCGACCGCGGCGCCGTCGACGTATCGATCGAGATGCTGTTCGGCATGATGGCCACACTGTTCGTGGTGCTCGTCGTGTTCGAGGCGGGTGCCTACTGGCACGCCCACAACGTGCTCGACGATGCAGCCTCCGACGGCGCTCGCGTCGCCGCGGCCTACGACGGTTCGTGTGCAGCAGGTATCGAGGCAGCCCGCGCCGCGGTCGCGCGTCAGGCCGGCTCGTGGGCAGGCTCACTCGACATCACGTGCACCGAGGGACGGTCCGTCACCGTCACCGTCGCTGCCGACACACCCGGCGTGATCGGCACCACGATCGGCTGGCGCGCCCGGGTCGCGGTGTCGACGCCGAAGGAGCGCTGACGGGCCATGACCCACCACCGTGATGCCGGCGTCGTCGCGCCGGTGGAGACGATGTACCTGCTCGTCTTTGCGATCGTGGTGACCGCACTCATCGCCTTCCTCGGTCGACTTCATGCAGCAGGCGTCGAGGTGAGCGCCGTGGCGCAGGCGGCGGCTCGCGCCGCGTCGATGGAGCCTTCGAGCGCAGCGGCCGTCACGGCGGCCGAACGCGCCGTCGTCGATTCGCCGTTGGCCACCCGTTGTGCCGGATCGCCTTCCACCGAGGTCGACTGGAGTCCATCACCCACCGGTACCTGGCAGGGAGGCTCGGTTCGTGTGCGGGTGGTCTGCACGGTCAGCAACGCCTCGCTGGCCGGTGGTCTCCTGCCGGGCACGCGCACCATCAGCGCGTCCGACAGCCAACCGATCGATCGGTACCAGCGGTGACCACCAGAGGTCCGCACCCCGAGCCGCGTGACCGCGACCGCGGTTCGTTGTCGGTCGTGATGGTGTTCCTCACCGTCATCGCCCTCGGTGCCGCCGGACTGGTGGTCGACGGTGGTCGCGCCCTCGCTGCACGGCGTCACGCGGCCGGCACTGCCGAGGCAGCCGCCCGCTTCGCAATCGCGCGCCACTCGCTCTCCACCGGGTGGAACCCGGTGACGGCGAGCGAGATGGCACGATCGTTCGCGGAACGCTCCGGGGTCGACCGCTCCGACGTCGAGGTGGTGGCGCGGACCCGGCCCGACGGACGACCCGAGATCGTCGTCACCATCACCGAGCGCCGCACTGCGGTGATCGTCGCCCTCGGCGGCGTCGACACCATCACGGTTCGCGCCACCGGATCAGCCATCGCCGCCTATTCGCCCTGACGACTGCGCCTGTTCCCGTCAACCGCTCATCGGCCCCTGCGCCCGCCACCCGCCATCACCTGGATCGACCCGACACCCCATCTGCTCCGGAGGGATCACCATGACCCGACGATCGTCTCGACTGCTCTCATCACTCACCCGGCTCGGCGCCCTCGCCACACTCGGCGCCACCCTGGTCGGCGTGCCCTGGGCGGTGATCCATCTCATCGGTCTGCCACACCCCGGCTCATGGTCGTTCGCTGCGGCGGGGCGGCTCGACGACCGGGTCGTCGCCGAGGTCGGGGCCAGTGTGTTCCTGCTGCTGTGGGCGTGGTTCGCGTCGACCGTGGTGGTCGAGGCCGTGCGGGTGGGTCGGGCCCTCGCCACCGGGCGGCGTCGACGCCGTGCTCATCCGACACAGTTGGCGGCGACGCTCGCTCCACTGCCGTCGACACCGACCGGATGGGTTCGTCGCCTGGTGCGTGTGGCACTGGTCTCGAGCATCGCTGTCACGGCATCGGGAGGTGCCCGCTGGCTCGGTGCCGCAGCAGCCTCCGATACGGCGCGCATCGAATGGCGCCTACCGGAGGCGACTGCGCCTCACCGGGCAATTGCCGCCGACGGCGTCGATCGGCCCGACGCTATGACTCCCGCTGCCGGCACCGGAGCGACCACGCTCGTGGCCGACGGACGGTCCACCCCGTACTCGCTCGCCGTGGCACTGGGCGACACCGCACTGCGCGAGGAGATCATCGCGCTCAACCTCGGATCGCCGACACCAGATGGTGGCACCTGGACCGGAGGGGTGTTCCCCGAGGGCATGGCGGTGGTCGTTCCCGACGGTGGCGTGGTCGCGACACCGGTCGGCGTGGTCGACACCTGGGCGGTCCACGACGTGGTGGCGGGCGATTCCGTCTACGGCATCGTCGAAGCGCTCTGCGACGACGACCTCGCGTGTGTCGGCGACGGTGTCGCAGCCGTGCTCGACCAGAACCTCGGCGACACCATGGTCGACGGCAGGGTGTTCGACGACCCGTCGTTGATCGTCGTCGGATGGTCGCTCGACGTGCCCACGATGGTGGGGACGACAGCCGACGTCGGCGCCGAGCCCGTCGCCGCCGAGGCCGTTGCTCCACCTGTCGAGATCGTCGACGCGGAGACCGCCGCAGCCCCCATCATCCCGGCCGCTGTCGACATCGCACCGTCGACCGAGCCGACCGCTGCCCCGACTGCGGCCGACACGCCGCCGCCCACCGCTGCGCCCTCGCCCGTCGCGCCATCGAAGGAACCTGCACCGGTGGCCACGCTGGCGCCCACCTTCACGCGTGCGCCCATCACCACCGGTCTCGGCGCAGCGGTGCTGCTGTGTGCGGGTGCGCTCGGTCTGATCGAGTCGCGTCGACGGCATCGGCTCAGGCGCTCGGGGCCCGGCACGCTGCCAGTCGCTCCCACGCCGCAGTCGGTCACCACCGAGCGTCTGCTGCGTGCACTCGATGCCACCGAACGAGCAGCGCGCCTCGATGTCTCCCTACGGTTCGTCGGCCATCATCTCGTCGGCAGCGGCCACCACGTGCTCGGCCTGCTCTGCGACGAGCAGGGAACGGTCACCGTGCTCCCCGACCGGCCGGCTCGGTGTCGGCCACCGGCCGAGATGGTGCAGGTCGACGAACGTCGTTGGCGGCTCGACGCAGCGGTCGCCACGGTCGACTTGAGCCAGCGCGCTCGGCTCGCCGGCCAACCGTGCCCGGCGCTGGCGCACCTGGGTCGCGCCACCGACCAGAGCACCGGTGCACCGCTCGGCGAACTGTTCGTCGATCTCGAAGCATTCGGTCTCGTCTGCATCGACGGACATCCATCCGATGTCGAGTCGGTGCTGACGGCACTCGCAGCGTCGCTCGCGGTGTCGCCCGTGGGTGAGACCGTCCGAGTGGTCACCGCCGGCCTCGACCCCACAGTGCACCTCGGCAACCTCGCCGCCGAGTCGGCCGAGTCGCTCGACGACGCGCTCGATCGCGCCGCCGTGGCGCTGGGGTCGACCCCTACTGTCAGCGGCGGCCGACGCACCTTCGAGCTGCGTTCCCGGGGCTCCGGCGGCGAGGCGTGGGAACCCGTGGTGGTCCTCGCTCGGCTCGGCACCACGGCCGACGACGAAGTGGCTGCAGTGGCAGCCCGCGGCGGGAGCGGCCTGGCTGTCGTCGTCGATCGAACGGTCGCCGGCGCCGGCCTCACGATGCGTGCCGCCTCCGACGGTTGGCACATCGAGGCGCTCGGTCTGACGGTGGTCGCAGCCGGCCTGGAACCCGAGCAGCTCCACGCCGTCCACGAACTGCTCGATGCGGCCGAACGCCCGCTCCCCATCGCACCGCTCCCCATCGCACTGCGCCCCGTCGCACCGCGCCCCGTCGACCCGGCTGCGGATCGGCCGCCGACCGACGATGCAGCGCAGCCGCTTACGTCGTTCCACGAACCGAGCTGGGCGTTGATGGTGCGGCTGCTCGGGAGGGTCGCGGTGGTGACGAGCACCGGCGAACCGGTGTCGTTCGATCGAGGGAAATCGCTCGAACTCGTCGCCTGGCTGAGCGTTCACCGCGACCGCCCGACGCGCTCGGGCGCCCGGGCGGCGCTGTGGGAGATCGACGTCCGCGACAACACCTTCGCCAACATCGTCAGCGATGCCCGCCGAACCCTCGCTCGGGCGGTTCCACCAGGTGATGGCGAGGAGTGGATCGAACGGACCCTCACCGACCACCTGCCACTGCACCCCTTGGTGGTCACCGACGCAGCGTTGCTGCGCACCAGGCTCGACGCATCGCGGTGCCTTCCCCCGACGGAAGCGATCGAGGTGTTGCGCCCCGGTGTCGCCGCCATCACCGACCTGCCCTTTGCCGGCACCGACTACCTGTGGCCCGATGCCGAGGGCAGTACGTCGGAGCTCACCCTCCTCGCCACCACGGCGGCCACCGAACTGGCCCAGCACCACCTGGCCGTGGGCGACATCGACGGTGTGTTCTGGGCCACGGGTCAGGGGCTGCGCGTGCTGAGCGGACACGAGGAGTTGATCGCCCTGCGGATGCGGGCGTTCGCGCTGCGCGGCGACCTTGCCGGGGTGCGCCACGAATGGGAGATCTACGAACGGTCGTTGCACGCCGACACGTGGTCGCTCGGCGAGCCCTCACCGAAGCTGGTGGCGATCCGTCGCGAACTGCTGTCGCGCTGACGGGCGCTGCCCGGATCAGGCGGCCGGGCAGGTGACGGCCGTGAGGCGCTGCACGTCGAGGTCGAACGTGCTGCTGGCGGTGTCGCCGAACGTGGCGATGAACTCGGTCAGGCTGCCGGTGTCGGTGTCGCAGTCGCGCTTCACCCGATCGGCACGCTTCACCGACCAGTCGTTGGCCAACAGCAACCGCTGGCCGTCCTGGAACTCGCGCACGGCCGGCAACTCGACGGTGTTGCGCGGGCCCATCGGGATGATCGAGAACCACAGCACCGACTCGCCCAGCAGATCGGCCGCCACCGCACAACTCGCCAACCGGTCGAGCGCGGCACAGCGGTTCTCACCCGGCGTGCCGGCAACGATCGTCATCGTGCGCACACCGTCGATGCTGATCACCATCGTCGCCGTGGTGCGGCCACCCACGATCTGGAACCCGGGGTCGGCCTGCGCCGCGTACACCAGTGCGACGAGATCGATCTGCCGGCCGGTCTCGGGAACGGGGTAGCCGCCGTCGACGACCGAACCCGGCACGACGGACTGCTCGGCAGCGGCGCCATCGTCGCGGAACACCAACCACAACCCGCCCGTCAGCACCAGCAGCGCGGCGATCGCCGCCCAGAACTGCCAGGTGATGAACTGCCGCACGAGCCGAGGCTAGTGGTGTCGCCCACACCCGCACCGTCGCGCCCCCGCACGGGTGGGTGCAACGAGGCTCAGCCGCGCATGGCCGCCACGGCGGCACGGGTGGCGGCCGCACCGATGCGGTCGATCACCTCGTCGGTGTGGCCGAGGCCCACGAACAACGCCTCGTACGCACCCGGCGCCAACGCCACCCCTTCGGCCAGCATGGCGTGGAAGAAGCGGGCGTACAGCGCCTCGTCGGTGGTCTTCGCCTCGGCGAAGTTCGTCGGCACGCTGTGCGCACCACCGGCCAACCCGTCGCCGAAGTACATGCCCACCAGCGTGCCCACCACCGGGAACTGCGCCGGCAACTCGGCGGCATCGCACGCCTCGGCCAACACCGTGGCCAGTCGGCCCGCACGGTGGCGCAGCGTCGCGTACACGTCGTCGGTCAGCTCGCCCAGCGCCGCCAGGCCGGCCGCCGTGGCCAGCGGGTTGCCCGCCAGCGTGCCGGCGTGGAACACCGCGCCCAGCGGCGACAGCGTCTCCATCAGATCTTGCCTGCCGCCCACCGCACCGATGGGCAGGCCACCGCCGATGACCTTGCCGAACGTGGTGAGGTCGGGCCGCACGCCGTACACACCCTGCGCACCGCCCGCACCGAGGCGGAACCCGGTGATCACCTCGTCGAACACCAGCAGTGCGCCCACACGGTCGCACTCGGCGCGCAGGCCCTCGAGGAAGCCGGGCAGCGGAGCGACGACACCCATGTTCGCCGCCACCGGTTCGACGAACACCGCCGCCACCCGCTCGTCGAGTTCGGGCACCACGTTGTGCGGCACCACCAGGGTGTTGGCCACCGCACTGGCGGGCACCCCGGCCGTGCCGGGCAGGCCGAGCGTGGCGACGCCGCTTCCACCTGCCGCCAACAGCGCATCGGTGGCACCGTGGAAGTTGCCGTGGAAGATGACGATGCGGTCGCGCCCGGTGAACCCGCGGGCCAGGCGCACGGCCGTGCTGGTGGCCTCGGTCCCGCTGTTCATCAGCCGCACCCGCTCACAACTGGGCACGCGCTCGCGGATGGCCTCGGCCAACTTCATCTCGCGCGGTGTGGGCGCCCCGTACGCCGTGCCGCCCGCTGCCGCCGTGCCGATCGCTGCGGTGACCGCAGGATGGGCATGGCCGAGGATGACGGCGCCGTAGCTCTGCACCAGATCGACGTACTGCGTGCCCTCCACGTCGTACACGTACGGACCCTCGGCCCGAGCCACCACGTAGGGCGTGCCGCCGACAGCTTTGAACGCACGGATGCTCGAGTTCACGCCACCGGGGATGGCACGAGTGGAGCGCTCGAACACATCGGCGTTCGACGCCATACCGGCACCGGTGCACACCGCCGGCGCGCACCCTGCCGCACGACAACGATCGGGGTCGCAGAAGGGGATGGTGGTCATGCGAGGCCTTCCGCGAACCGCTCGGCGTACCACCGGGCGAAGTAGGTGAGGATGATGTCGGCACCGGCGCGACGGATGGCGGTGAGGTGCTCGGTGGCGACGACGTCGTGATCGATCCAGCCGTTGGCAGCAGCGGCTTTGATCATCGAGTACTCGCCGCTCACGTGGTAGGCGGCCACCGGCACATCCACCATCGCCTTCACCGCGGCGATCACATCGAGATAGGCGAGGGCCGGCTTCACCATCACCATGTCGGCACCCTGGTCGAGGTCGGCCTGCACTTCGCGCAGCGCCTCACGCGCATTGCGCCAGTCCTGCTGATAGCCCTTGCGGTCGCCGCCACCGGCGATCTGCACCGCCACCGCCTCGCGGAACGGGCCGTACAGGCCGCTCGCGTACTTGGCCGAGTAGGCGAGGATCGGGATGTGGGTGAAGCCCTCGGCGTCGAGCGCGGCACGGATGACACCCACCTGGCCGTCCATCATCCCGCTGGGCGCCACCACGTGCGCACCGGCCCGGGCCTGAGCCACGGCGATACGCGCGTAGATGTCGAGGGTGAGGTCGTTGTCGACCGAACCGTGGCCGTCGAGGATGCCGCAGTGCCCGTGATCGGTGTACTCGTCGACGCACAGATCGGCCATCACCACGATGCGGTCGCCCACTGCCTCGCGCACATCGCGCAAGGCCACTTGCACGATCCCGTCGGGGTCGAACGATCCTGACCCTATGGGATCTTTGCTGGCGGGCACCCCGAACAACATGAGCGCGCCCACGCCGAGATCGGCGAGCGCCCGCACCTCGTCGACAAGACTGGCGCGCGTGTGCTGCACCACACCTGGCAACGACACGATCGGGTTCGCCACCTCGATGCCCTCGCGCACGAACAGCGGTGCCACCAGCTGGCGCGGATGCAGCCTCGTCTCGGCCACCAGCTCGCGCATCGCGGCCGTCGTGCGCAACCGTCGCGGCCGCTGCACCGGGAACGACCGGCCATCGGGCTGGAAACCTGCAGGAGTGTTCACGAGCGTGCATCGTACGGCCCGTCGGCCGGGGTATGGCCAATGAGCACGACCTTCGATCCGCCGTCGCCCACCCTGTCGCTCTACCAGCAGGCCGAGCGTGCTCGTTCGCTGGGGCACTACGCCACGGCAGCCACGCTGTTCGAAGCCGCGGCCCTCGAAGCGAGCACGGTGAAGGAGCGCCTCCATTTCCAGATGCGGCGCGCCGCGTGCCTCTACAACCTCGGCGACGCCGTCGGCACCGAGGTCCTGACGCGCTCGGCGGCGAGCGAGGCACGGGTGGAGGGCCTGTCGGCCGAACTCGCCGATGCCCTTGCCCTGGCGGTGAAGGTGCGCCTCAGCGGCGACCGCTGCGCCGACACCGCCGACGAACTCGCCGAGGCCCTGCACGCCCTCTCGGCCGTGATCGACGACCCCGAGAACTACGTGGTCGTGCACAACGTCGCCGAGACCTTTCAGCACTGTGAACTGCCCTTCACGGCGATCGACCTGTACCGACAGGCACTGCGCCTCACCTCGACACCGCGGTCGACCGCGTACACACAGGCTTCGCTGGCCGCCGCACATCATCTGGCGATGAACCACGCCGCCGATCCGGCCGAAGCGATGCACCACCTGCACGAGGGCATCTACGCCGCCACCGCAGCGCTCGAGCTCGGCGACGCCTGCGATGCCGCGGCCACCGCCACGGCACTCGCGCATCGCTCGTTGCTGTTCGCCCTGCTGGGCCACTATGAAGCCGCCCGAACCGACTCCGAGCGCGCCCTCGCACTCGCCAACCGGCTCGAGTTCGAAGACCTCGAGATCATCGCCTTCCTCGGCGGCGCGCTGGCATCGTGGCATCTCGATTCCGACCCGATCGCCATGGAATCAATGGCTCCGGTCACCCAGCGTGCCCGTCACCTGGGTGTCGAGACCTATCTGCTGGCCGTCGCACCCAAAGCAGTCGACGTGCTGTGGCAGCGAGGCGAGTACGAGAGCGCCCGCGCCGTGCTGAGCCTGCAGGTCGAACGGCTCCGCGTGGCGCTGGCCACCGAACGTGCCGCCCGCTGGCAGCACGTCCGCGTCGGGGTCGACCTGCGCCTCGCCGAAACGCGCAGTGAGACCGACCCGCTGACCGGCCTGCCGAACCGTCGCTACCTCGAACGCTGGCTGCCCGAAGCGCTGACCGCGCGGGCACCGGTGTGCGTGGCGCTGCTCGACCTCGACGGGTTCAAGCGGGTGAACGACGATCTCGGCCACGATGCCGGCGACCGCCTGCTGTCGGAACTCGGCACCGTGCTGCAGCGCGTCTGTCGTCGCGGCGATGCGGTGGTGCGCCTCGGCGGCGACGAGTTCGTGATCGGCCTGTGCGAGACCTCACCCGGCGACTCGCGCCCCATCCTCGAGCGGCTGCGCCAGATCATCGCCACACGGCGCTGGCACGGCTTGCCCGACTCGGTGCGGGTCGCCGCCTCGATCGGTGCCGTCACCGCCTGTGGACCCATGGCTGTCGACACGGTCTTGATGCAGGCCGACCATGCGCTGCTCGACGCCAAGCAGTCGGGCCGCAACCGCATCGTCTACCGGTGAGCACCGTGCGCCGCTCCACCCATCTGTCACGCGCCACGCACGTGGTGCCGCACCGATAGCGTTCCGCACGTGCCGGTGCAGGGCAGGTTCAACATCTCCGAGGCTGCCGTCGAGCCCGGCTCGCGGCTCGTCGTGGCGCTGCTCGTCACCAACCTCGGCAACACCACCGAGAGCTTCGTGCTCGCTCCCACCGGCATGGCTGCCGGATGGACGAACATCCGCCCGGCGTACATCACCCTGTTCGGCGGCTCGAGCGAGTCGGTCGATGTGGAAGTGCTCGCACCGCGGTTGCCGAGCACCACGGCGGGCCCCACCGCGCTCGGGGTGCGCATCGTGCCCCAGACCGACCCCGACGACGTGGTCACCACCGAGATGACCCTGCACGTCGCCGCCACCCACGACCGGCGGCTCACCGTGCTGCAGCCGGCAGTGCGCAGTCGACGTCGCGCCACATTCGAGGTGATGATCGAGAACCTCGGGAACGCGCAGGCCAGCTGCCGCATGCACCTCGCCGAACCGACGAGCCGCCTCGACGGCGACTTCGACCCGCCTGCCGTCGGTGTCGAGCCAGGGGGCAGCAGCCTGGTGCGGGTGAAGGTGCGTGCCCGCCGCAACCAGTGGGAACGACGCTCGCGCTCCATCCCGTTCGCCATCGAAGCCGACCAGCAGGGAACACCCACGGCGAGCGCCGACGCCACGTTCGTCCAGGCGCCAGTGCTGCCCGAGCGACTGTGGACCCGGCTCGCCGGTGTCGTGGCGGTGGGGGCGTTGCTCGCCGGGCTGTGGTTCGGGGTCATCACCCCCGAGATCCGCCGGGCCGCCGAACGTGCCGTCGCCGACCTGCCGGCACCATCCATCACCGCCGCCCCCGGCCCCGAGGCCAGCGTCCCAGCCATCACCGTGGCGCCCACCATCGCCCCCACCGGCGACCTGGGCGAGCCGTTCAGCAGCAGCCTGCCCAGTGGCGCCAAGGTGTCGGAGCAGTCGACGCAGACCTACACGGTGCCGCAGGGCTCGGCGCTGCTGGTCACCCAGTTCATCGTGCAGAACCCGTTCGGCGACGAGGGGTCGGCCGTGTTGCGGCTCGGCACCATCCCGTTCGAGTACGACCTCGCCAACCTCGACGGGGTCGATGCCAACCAGGGCTTCGTCGACCCGGTGCAGTTGAATCCGGGCGACACGATCACGTTCGTCGTCACCTGTGCGGCCATCGGCCGGGCCGGTGCCGAGACGTGTTCGCCGTCGGCCACTGTCATCGGGCGCATGCTGGCCGCCGACGACGTCGGCGTCTGAACCCGCGCCCCGCAGCGGTCAGCTGCCGGGTAGGCCGTTCGGCGTGCCGGTGCGGCGCCGCACCACCTCGACGTCGGCACGGGCCGACAGGTCGCCGCTCTGCGCCACGACCGTACGGTCGCCGCCCCGCTCGTTGGGTCGGGTGGGCAACTGGGCCACGAACGCACCCGATGCATCGGCGAGCACCTGCAGCGACTCACCCCTGCCATCGGCCCAGGCGATCGTGACCGTGGCGCCGGCCGGGAACCCCGAGCCGCTCAGGTCGACGGGTGAGCCAGCACGGATACGCGACTCGCCGGCGGTCAACGCCGTGATCCGGCGACCCTCACCGGTGAGCACCACGCTGGTGTAGCGGCCGGCGTCGGCGCCCACCAGCAACGTCGCCGTGCGATACCCGGCCTCGGTGGGTGCAAAGGCCACTTCCACCGCGCATGTCGTCATCGGGTTGATCACCGAATCGGGGCAACTGCTGCTGACGACCGAAAAGTCGGCCGGATTGCTCCCACCGAATGCCACCGATGTGATGGCCACCGGTTGGAAGCCGACGTTCTCGATGTCGAACGACACCGTCGCTGCAGTCTCGCCCACCAGCGTGGGCGCGAAGTCGGCACCCGCAGGTGCTGCGCGCAGATCGGGCACGCCGCCGGCACCTGTCAACGCCACCGTGGCCGACGTGCCGCCCACGAGCGCTTCGGCCACGGTGAACGAGCCCACGATCGGACCCGGTGCGGCTGGGGTGAGCGTCACGTGCACCGTGCACGAATCGCCCGGAACCACCACTGCCTGCAGCGTGCAGGTGCCACCGGTGATGGCGAACTGCGGATCGGACGCCACCACCGTGGCGGGCAGGAAGGTGGACGGACCGGTGTTGCGCACCGACACGTACCACTCGGGACCCGCGTAGCCCACCATCACGGTGCCGACGTCGAGCGACGCCGAGACCAGTTCGGCGGGACGGTTCACGACGGCGACACTGCGGCCACCGGCCACACCGGCGGCCGCCACCACCTGCTCGGGAGCGAGCATGCTGGCGCCCAGTGTGTCGAACACCACCACATGGCCCGAAGCCGACAACATCGGGTGCGCATTGGTGGCATCGAGCGGCGTGATGCCATCTGACTGCACCGACACACGTCGCAACGTGCCGAGGTCGACATCGGCCACGACGATGTCGCCGTCGTCGGGTTCGGCGCTCACGTCGGCGACCGTCGGGAACAGGGTTCGCGACCGGGTGACGAACCCCACCTGGGTGCCGTCGGCCGAGATCGTCGCCTGAGTGCCACCGGCATCGATGGCGACCACCGGAGCGGTGGCCGGGTCGACATCGGCCGGAGCGGGCACGCGGGTGACGAGCGCGAGCGAACCGTCGAGTTGATCGGACCGGAAGATCTGTATGGGGCAAGCGGGTGTGCAGATGGGGAGTTCGGCGCCGGCCGCCAACTCGGGCGATGACGACTCGAAGGCGATGAACTGACCCGAACCCGAGATGGCCGGTCGATCGGCACCGGCCGTCGCCGGCACACCGTCGACCACCGACACCAACACCACTGCCGCAGCGGGGTCGGTGCTGTCGCGGTCCCACACATAGACCTGCGCGACGGCCGGCCCGCCGGGCTCGGTGCCATCGGCCCAGTCGGCCACCGGTTCGTCGGAGGTGGCGTCGGAACTGAACACCACGAAGCGCCCATCGGCCGACACGTCGGGGTGACGCTGGCCGACGCGCACGAACTCGTCGTCGGGCTCGAGCAGCGGGGTGCCCGGCACCACGCGCGTACGGCCGTCGTCGCCGAGCGCCACGGTGAGGTCGACGACACTCACCTGCACCAGCGTGCTCTTCGGAACGGGCGAGCGATGGGTGTAGGCGACCACCGCCCCCGACTGCGACACGGCCGGTGTCTCGTCGGGCACGGCCAGGTCGGATGCGGTGGTGTCGCCGTCGTCGGTCGAGGCCGTCGACACCAGTTCCCAGTCGCCGAGTGTGCCACCACAGTGCGGCAGCACCAGGCGGTAGACGTCCCAGCGGTTGCCGTCGTCGTCGTCGCGGAACAGGTCGTACGCGAACTCGGTGACCACCACCACCACACACCCGTCGCCGCTGATCGCCGGGCGCACGCTGTCGCCGGAGCGGATGTCGTCGACCGGCACCGTCAGCTCGCGGATCGCCGGTTCGTCGGGGCCGGGGGTGCGATCGTGCAGGTAGACCGTGCTCGAACGCTCATCGACCGCAGGGTCGCCGGTGGGTCGGCCTGCGTACACCACCCACCTGCCGTCGTCGGACACCGACGGGTGCGCTCCGTGCACCTCGGCCGCAGCGGCCGGTGCCGACGAACCCGGGTCGTCGGCCGCGACGCGCGACAGCATCCCCGCCTGGGCGAACGCGCCCAGGCTGATGACCAGTGTCGCGACTCCTCCGCCAAGAAGCCACCGCCGTCGGTGATGGGGTAGACGCATGCTGAACTCGATCCTGAAGACAGTCAGGTTAGGCCGACGCGAATGCACGGATGGTGGCGGCGATCACACCGGTGAGTGAATGCTCGGTTGCCACAGCGGAAACAACCAGGCCGGCCTGCTCGATGTCGTGGGCGGTCTGCGGTCCGATGGCCACCACCACCGGAGGTGCCGCCGTGCCGAGCGCCTCCGCCCAGGCCCGGGCCTGCGACCCGCTGGTGAACGCCACGGCGTCGGCGCGCAGCACCGCCAGCTGCTGGGCGGCCGTGGGCCTGAACGGCAGCGATACGTGGGTGTCGAGCCGCTCGACGGTCCACCCCAGCGCTGCCAGGCCGGCGGTGAGGGTGGGGGCACCGTCGCGGGCCTGAGCCACCACCACCCGCCCACCACCGGCTGGCGGGGCCGGCGGGAACACGGCGAGCAGGCCCTCGGCGCTCTGCCGTTCGGCAATCAGGTCGGCGTGCGGCAGCGCAGCGGCGGTCGTGGCCCCGACGGCGGCGACGTGCACCCCCGACTGCTGTGCAGCGGCTGGGTGGTCGGCCACACGTCGGGCGGCGTGAGCCGAGGCCACCACCAGCCAGTCGCCGTCGCCCAGCCACCCGAGGGCCGCCGCCACCTCGGCAGGTGCGGCCACGTCGGCGATCTCGATCAGCGGCATCAGCACGGTGCGGGCCCCCGCCTCCTCGAACAGGTCGGCCAGGTCGGATGCTCCCTCGACGGGTCGCGTCACCACCACGGTGCGGCCCGCGAGCGGGCGGACCGGCGGATCAGCCATCGCCTGCCTCGACCCGCATCTCGTGCGCCAGTCGCGCTGCCGCCTCGTGTGCCGCATCGCCGTCGGGAAGGGCGAGCGTGCGGCGAACGGCCGTGGTCGCGCCACCCAGGAACGCGTGCAGGGTGGTGCCGTCGCTCCAAGCGCCCACCGGCAGCGAGCACCCGGTGCCGAGGGTGGCGAGAAACGCCCGCTCGACGGTGACAGCCCGGCGTGTCGCTGCGTCGTCGACGGTGGCGAGCAACCCCATCATCATCTCGTCGTCGCTGCGGCACTCGACCGCCACGCACCCCTGGCCGATCGCCGGGACGAACGCAGTGGGGTCGAGTGTCTCGGCGATCTGCTCGAGCGAGCCGACGATCTCGAGCGCAGCGACAGCCATCACGATCGCGCCACCATCGGGCACCTTGCCGAGCCGGGTCTGGATGTTGCCGCGCAACTCGACGAACTGCAGGTCGGGACGCACGGCCGCCAACTGCGCGCGGCGACGTACCGAACCCGTGGCCACCGTCGCACCGCGCGCCAGGTCGGCGAGGCGGGCACCCACCAGGGCGTCGGCCGGGCTACGGCGGGCGCAGAACGCCCCGATCGTCAACCGGTCGGCCGGCATCGAGGGCAGGTCCTTCGCCGAGTGCGCGGCCAGGTCGGCTCGCCCGTCGAGCACGGCGCGCTGCACCTCTTTCACGAACACACCCTGACCGCCGATGGTGTGCAGCGGTACGTCCTGACGCTGATCGCCCAGGGTCTCGACGAAGACCAGTTCGACGGCGACGCCCGGCACAACGGCCATCAGCCGGTCGGCAACGGCCTGGGCCTGCGTGCGTGCCTGCACGCTGCCGCGGGTGGCGATGCGCACGCGGGCGTCGGTGGGCAGGGTCACGGTGTGCTCAGTGCAGGTCGAACAGGTCGCGCACCGCGGCAGCGTTCCGCTCGCCCTGCGGGGTGCCTGCGTCGTCTTTCAGGCGCACCGACGGCTGGTGCAGCAGTTTGGCGACGATGCCCTTGGTGAGCGCCTCGACGGCTGCCCGCTGGGTGGGGTCGAGCGACGCCAGTCGGCCGGCGTAGCGGTCGAGTTCGGCCTGGCGGATCTGCTCGGCGTGTTCGCGCAGCCCAGCCACCAGCGGTGCGGCCTGCCGGGCGACTGCGTCGATCGCGAACCGCTCGACCTCTTCGCCCACGATGCTGCGCACGTGCTCCACCTCGTGGGCACGCAACGCCAGGCCACGGGCAGCCCACTCGCGCAGGTCGTCGAGGTCGAGCAGG
Organism: Acidimicrobiaceae bacterium; assembly: GCA_040380855.1. Taxonomy (GTDB): domain Bacteria; phylum Actinomycetota; class Acidimicrobiia; order Acidimicrobiales; family Ilumatobacteraceae; genus VFMC01. The sequence continues at coordinate 74,755 of JBEIIG010000007.1, forward strand.
GTGACACCGGCCAGATCGGCCGCCGCGCTGTCGACGTTGCGCGGCACGGCGATGTCGACGATGAGCAGCGGTTCCGGGCGATCGCGGCGGGCGTCGGCCACCAATTCGGCGCTCACCACCACGGTGCCTGCCCGGCTGCAGGTGAGCAACACATCGGCGTCGGCGAGTGCACGGTGGTACTCGATGTACGGGATCACCGTGCCGCCCACGCGCTCGGCGAGGTGCACGGCCCGGTCGTGGGTCCGGTTGGTGACGGTGATGTCGGTGGCACCGGCGCCCACCAGCGCAACGGCCACGCCTTCGCCCATCTCGCCTGCACCGAGCACCAGCACCCGACGACCCGCCAGGCTGCCGAGGTGTTCACCGGCCATCTCGACCGCCGCATGGCTCACCGACGCGGTCGAGCGACTGATGGCCGTCTCGGTGCGGGCCCGCTTACCGGTCTCGAGCGCGTGGCGGAACAGCAGGTTCAGCGTGCTGCGCGCCCCACCTTCGGCCTGGGCGACATCCCATGCGGCACGCACCTGGCCGACGATCTCGGTCTCGCCGAGCACCGCCGAACCGATACCGGACGTGACCTCGAACAGATGGCTCACGGCGGCGTCGTCGTGCTGGCTGTAGAGGTGCGGGTGGAGCTCGTCGGGGTCGAGGCCGCCCAGCTCGCAGAAGAAGTCGCGGATATCGGCGTAGGCGCCGTGGAAACGTTCGGCGACGGCGTACACCTCGGTGCGGTTGCAGGTACTGAGCACCACCGCTTCACGGATGTTGGTGCGCGACACCAGCCCGGCAATGGCCTTGGGCAGGTCGGCGGGATCGACAGCGACGCGTTCGAGCAACGACAGCGGCCCGGTGCGATGGTTGACGCCGATCACCACGATGGACATACAGGTCGAACCTTACGCGCTCGCCGACCGGGTGGCGCCAGCGCCACCGACCGAACGGAGTGTGCCATCTGCCCGACGCTGTTCGTGATAGCTGAGGATCTGCAGCTCGACCGCCAGGTCGACCTTGCGCACCTCCACCGAACGGGGCACGGTGAGCACCACGGGGGCGAAGTTGAGGATGCTCGTCACCCCGGCGCGCACCAGACGCTCGGCAGCGTCTTGGGCCGCCGCAGGCGGGGTGGCGACGACACCGATGTTCACCCGGCGCGACTGCACGATCTGGGCGAGTTCGTCGATGTGGCGCACCCGCACACCGCCCAGCACGCTGCCGATCTTGGCGGGGTCGACATCGACCACGCCGGCCACCGGGTACCCGCGCTCGCCGAAGCCGCCGTAGCCGGCGAGGGCCTGGCCCAGGTTGCCAGCCCCCACGATGACCACCGGCCAGTCGTGGGTGAGGCCCAGTTCGCGGCGGATCTGGTACACGAGGTAGCCCACCTCGTAGCCCACGCCGCGGGTGCCGTAGCTGCCGAGGTAGCTCAGGTCCTTGCGCACCTTGGCGGCGTTCACCCCGGCGAGTTCGGCCAAGCGGTCCGATGAGATGCGGTCGATCTCGAGGTCGGCCTGCTCGCCGAGGATGCGCAGATAGACGGGCAGGCGCGCCACGGTGGCCTCGGGGATGCGACGTCGGGGGCGTTCGCTCGGCATAGTCAGTCGCCACGTTAGGCACTCGTGCACACGTTCACAAAGCCGGTCGGACGTGACATCGGGCGCCCATCGCCCCGCCCGCCACCCCGCCACCCGTTCGTGAGCCTGGGCACCCTCCAAGGGGGTCTACGCGCACGAACGGCGCCCCGCAACCCCCATTCGTGAGCCTGGGCACCCACTACGGGGGTCTACGCGCACGAATGGGGGTCAGACGAGCGAGCGACGCAGCAGCTTCCCGCTCACGTTGCGCGGCAACTGTTCGACGAAGACGATCTTGCTCGGGCACTTGTAGCGGGCGAGATGATCGGAGCACCAGTCGATCAACTGGTCTTCGTCGAGGTGCACACCGGACTCGGGGACGACGAACGCCTTCACCGCTTCGCCGGTGTGCGGATGGGGCACGCCGATCACACCCACCTCGGCGACACCCGGGTGCTCGGCCAGCACCTCTTCCACCTCGGCCGGGTACACGTTGAACCCGCTCACGATCACGAGGTCTTTCACCCGGTCGACCAGGTACAGGTAGCCATCGGCATCGACCGTGGCGATGTCGCCGGTGCGCAGCCATCCATCGGCGGTGAGCACCTTGGCCGTCAGATCGGGTTCGTTCCAGTACCCCTGGAACACGTTGGGGCCCTTCACCCATACCTCGCCGGCGTCGCCGTCGAGGGCGTCGCCACCTTCGTCGTCGACCAACCGCACCTGCATGCCAGACAGCACCCTGCCCACCGAGCCGAACTTCACCGGCATCCCTGCCGAACTGGTGACCACGGGCGCGGCCTCGGTGAGGCCGTAGCCCTCGGCCAGGGTGAGGCCGAATCGGTCGTACAGGCGGCGCATGGCTTCCTCAGGCATCCGAGCGGCGCCGGTGAGGGCCAGGCGGACCCGGGCGAAGCTGTCGGCCGGCGCCTCGTCGAACATGCTGAACGCCACCCACAGCGGCGGCGCGCCGGGCACCACCGTCACCCCCCGATCGCGGATGGTCTCGAGCGCGGTCGATGGGTCGAAGCGCTGCACCAGCACCACCGTGGCACCGCTGAGCAGCGACTGGCCGAGCACCACGTTCAGCCCGAAGATGTGGAACATCGGCAACACGCCGTACACCACGTCGGTGGGGTCGATGTGCACGCCGGCCGAGCGGCTCTGGTCGAGGTTGGCGCGCAGATTGCCGTGGCTCAGCATCGCGGCCTGGGGTGCACCTGCGGTGCCGCTGGTGAAGATCAGCACCGCCAGGGCGTCGGCATCGACCTCGGCGATCGGCAGCGGGCCGGCATCGAGCAGCGAGTCGAACGACGCGGCGCCGGCGATGTCGCCCTCGGTGCTCACCACGGCGACGAGCGACGGTAGGGCCGAGCGGTCGACCTCGGCCCAGGCGGCCTTCGCTGCGGCATCGACCACGACCGCAACCGGGTCGACGGCAGCGAGTTCGCGCTCGATCTCGGGGCCGGGGCTGGTGGGGTTGAGCGGCACGGCCACGGCTCCGATGCCCAGGACCGCCAGGTAGGTGTCGACGAAGTAGCGGCCATTGCTGCACAGCAGGCCGACACGATCGCCGGGCCGCACGCCGAGGGCGGTCAGGCCGCCGCGCACGTGCGCCACCTGGTCGCGCAGGGTCGCAAAGGTGGTGGGCCGACCGCGGCTGATGATCGCCACATGGTCGCCCGGGTGGTCGTCGATGAGATGTGCGTAGTTCACGATGTTCCCCGAGCGCCGATGCTAGGTGGTCGAGATCGTGCTGTGGAACCTCACAGACGCACGAGGGCGACGATGCCTGCGATGAGGATCAGGCCGAGGAGCAGACCGAGGGTGAGGGTGGTTGCCGGGCGCATCGCCGTGCAGGCTAACCGGCGACGAGGTCAGCGGCCTCGGCCCGGGCGCAGTTCGACCGGGCTCGTCGTCGGCGCTGCGGGCGCGGTGTCGCCGTCGTCGAGCCGGGTGATGCGCACCTGATCGCCCGCAGCGACCTGCAGCTCGTCGGCGGCAGAGCGTCGGTCGAGCGCCAGGGCCAGCATTCCGTACGAGTCGACCACCAGGCCGACGGCACCGGTGGGCACATCGGCGAAGGCCGCGGCCACCGCCGCCACCCGCACCGTGGGATCGCTCAGGTCGCCCACCGACACCCGCACCCGGGTTTCGGCACCCGCCAACTCGGCCAGTTCGTCGGGGCCGACGTTCAACTGGCAGTTGCCGAACCGGTCGACCCACAGCACCTCGCACAACAGCACCTCGGCTTCGAGGCGGCTGAGCGGCACCACCCCGGGCAGCAGCAGCGCCGGATCGATCGCCTCACCGAGCTCCGCGAGGTCGACGCCGTTGGCCAGGTGCGCGGCCGCCGGGGCGAAGATGTCGCGGCCAGCGAACGTGGCGCCGGGTGCGGGCAACTGGTAGTCGGGGTTGGAGAGCACCACCGCTCGCTCGGCACCACCGGCCAGCGCAACGGCCGATGCGAGCAGCCCGTTGTCGGGGCCGATGAACACACCGTTGCCGCCGGCCACCTCGATGGCCACGGCCCGTCGCGCCGTGCCGACACCGGGGTCGACCACCGCCACCACGATGCCCTCGGGCAGGTAGCCGACAGAACGGGCCAGCACGAGGCTGCCCGCTCGAACATCGAACGGCGGCACCTCGTGGGTGAGATCGAGCACCGTGACGTGCGCTGCCAGATCGCGGATGACCGCCTTCACCACACCCACGAACTCGTCGCGCGTGCCGTAATCGGTGAGGAACGTCACCGTGTCGTACCGCCGGCCCATGGGCGGGCACGCTACCGGCGAGCCGTGCCGAAAAAGAGCGAACGGGTTGGTGCCAACCCCCCGATGGCACCAACCCGTCCGGCGCAGCCCTTGCGGGGCGCGACTCCGGCTCGTGAGAACCGGGTGTCGTATCGCCGACCGCAGATTAGACACGGCTCGGGCGGTGAGAAAAGAGTCACGTCGAAAAAGGTCGAAAAATCTTTCCGGAGATCACACCGATGTGATTTCCGTACGTTCACGAACCCAGTTCGCGACTGCGAGCAGTGGCCGCCATCACGGCATCGAGCATCGCAGCCCGCACGCCGGCCTGTTCGAGCGCCCGCAACCCGGCCGCCGTGGTGCCTCCCGGCGAGGTGACCATGGCCCGCAGCGCCGCCGGATCGCCCCGGTCGGCGAGCAAGGCCGCGGAACCCACGAACAACTGCGTCACCAGGGCCTCGGCGTTCGCGCGGCTGAGCCCGGCCAGCACACCTGCGTCGGTGAGCGCCTCGGCGACGAGGAACAGATAGGCGGGGCCCGAGCCGGCGAGGCCGGTGACGGCATCGAGTTGAGCCTCGCCCACGCGAACCACGCTGCCGACGGCGCCCAGGATCTGCTCGGCCCACTCGAGGTCGGCGGCGCTGGCGGCCGATCCTCCGGCGATCGCCGACGCCCCCTCTCCCACCAGGGCAGGGGTGTTCGGCATGGAGCGGACCACCGCCACACCCGGCCCGGCAGCGGCCTCGATCGCGGCGATCGACACGCCCGCAGCGATCGACAACAGGCGCGTGGCGCCTGCCGCGACGGCTTGCTGTGCGGCGGCTGCCACGTCGTAGGGCTTCACCGCCAGCAGCGCTGCAGAGCACGCGGGCACCGAGTCGGTGATGGTGACACCGGGGAACATCGCAGCCAGGTCGGCGCGTCGGGCGGGCAGCACCTCGACGACGGCGAGCTGGTCGGGGGTGGCCCACCCGGCGCGCAGCAGTCCGCCGACGAGCGCTGCGCCCATGTTGCCGCCGCCGATCACCGCCAGGTGCGAAGTCATGGCCAGCAGCCTACGCGTGCGCCGCCGGAGGTACGGGTGGGCAGCTGTGTCTTCCCCGATCCACCTGCCCACCCGTACGACAGCAATGTCGGGCGGCAGGTGAGACGGATCGGAAAACATCGTGGTCGCTCGGCCCCGTGGAACACCACGGACCGGCCGGTCGGCACGCAGGCGGCGATGGTCAGTCGTCGGCGTCGGCAGCGGCGAGCGCAGCGAACCGGCTGGCGAAGCCGAGCCTGATCAGCGCGGGGAAGCTCTGCTCGACATAGGCGTAGAGCGAGCCGATCACCCGGTCGAGTTCGGCCTCGTTGAGTGCCGACAGGAGCAGTTCGCCGCGCAGGAACAGCGCGTCTTCCACACCGATCGCGAAATGGGCGCCCACGAGCCGTTCGTTGCGGCGCAGGGCCTGCTCGTACACCGCCGCGTGGTTCTCTTCCGGCGCCGGCATCACATAGGTCTCGTAGCGCAGGGTGCGCTGGCCGAGCGTGAGCCACACCGTGGTGTACTCCTTCTGCTCGCCACGCATGCGTACGTACCAGCGCGTCTCTTCGCCCTCACCCCGGTCGACCGCCTCGATCGCAGGGTTGGCCGTGCGGAACCCGCCGAGCCATTCGTCGATCTGCCGCTCGAGCAGCGCAAGCGCACCGGTGTCGAAGACGTCGGTCATCGACAGGCCACCAGCGACCGCGTGGCCAGGTCGGCGTACACCCGGCGCAGCCGGGCCGCGGCAAGACTCCAGCGATAACGCTGGGCACGTGCCGCCCCGCGCGCACCCATCGCAGCGGCCTGGTCGGGGTGGTCGAGCAGGAAGCGCACATGGGCTGCGAAGCGGTCGGGGTCGCGGTCGGGTACCAGGAACCCGGAGTCGCCGTGGTCGACGAGGCTGAGCAGGCCCCCCACGCCGCTGGCCACCACGGGCACTCCGCACGCCGATGCTTCGAGTGCCACCAGGCCGAAGCTCTCGCTGCGGCTGGGCACCAGCACCACATCGGCTGCGCGGTAGTAGGTCGACAGGATGTGATGCGGCTGCGGTGGCACGAAGCGCACCTGATCGGTGAGGCCCAGTTCATCGACGAGGGCGGAGGTACGAGCGAACTCGATGTGGCCCTCGGTGCCGCTGGCGCCGCCCACGATGAGCAACATGGCGTCGCTACGGCCCAGCGCCGCAAGGGTGCGAACCGCCACATCCGGCCCTTTCAGCGGCTGGATGCGTCCGACGAACAACAGCACCGGTGCATCGTCGGAGAGTTCGAGTGCGAAACGAGCTCCTGAACGCTCACCCGGCGCGAAGAACGCGTGCTCGACCGCCGGGGCGATCACCTCGATGCGTCCGGGCGGGTCGCCGTAGAGCCGCCGGAACTGCTGCTCTTCCTCCACACAGCTCACGCAGATCGCGTCGGCGCAGCCGATGATCTCGTGTTCGGCCTGGGTGCGCCATGCGGGTTCCAGATCGCCGCCTTCGGCCTTCACCTTGGCGAGCGTGTGGAAGGTGCTGACGAACGGCATCTCGCGCAGGTGCTTGAGGCGGTGCGCCGCCTGCCCACTGAGCCAGTAGTTGGCGTGGGCCACATCGGCGGGGAAGGGACCATCGAGATAGTCGGCGACGCCCGCCACGAAGTCGTCGATGACGTGCGGCAGGTCTTCCTTGCGCAGCTCGTGGTGCCCGGCGGGCACGTGGACGACGCGATGGTTGGGCTCGATCTGCACCACCTCGGGCAGGTGGGCCGAGGTGGCGCGGGTGTAGGTGGTGCAGTCGACGCCCGCCTGGGCGAGGGCCGAAACCAACTCGCGCACGTACACGTTCATGCCGCCACTGTCGCCTGAACCAGGTTGTACCAGCGGCGACGTGTGGAGCGAGAGCACGGCCAGACGTTGCACGGAAGCCCCAACGCTAGCCATCCACCCCTCATTCCCCGTCACCCACGCGTCGTAGCCGTGAGAGCGGTCCGCCGACGCCGCAGGTGGGGGCACGGTTCAGGCGGGCGTCGAGGGCGTCGCTGCGTTGGCCGCGATGAAGCTGTCGTACACGTTGAGCAGCGCCTGTTGCTGTTCGGCCGTGAGTCGACGGTCGCGAGTGATTGCGTCGCGGACCTCGTTGCCTCCCACCGGCTCGTCGGCGAGCAGCCCGGCGCGCACGTACAGCGTCTCGGCGCTGATGTGCAGCGCCTTCGCCAGTTGCTGGAGGATGTCGGCACTCGGCCGGCGCAGCCCACGCTCGATCTGCGACAGATAGGGATTGCTCACCCCGGCCAGGTCGGCGAGGGTGCGCACGCTCAGCCGGGCGTGCTCGCGTTGGGCCTTGATGAACGAGCCCACATCGGCCAGTCGCTGGTCGACACGCCGTCGGTCGCCCCCGGCGGCGTCGTCATCGGGGGCGGCTCGTCCGGTCACTCGTCGGCAAGGAGGCCCTCGATGTCGGCCTCACCCTCGCGGTACCGGTGCACCAATTCGGCGCTCAGGGCATCGATGCGCTGGAACAGTGCCTGGCGCTGTGTCGAGCGGAGCTGCTCGAACGCACGGAGTTCGTCGCGAAGAGTCGCCAGTTGGGCGTCGGTGAGCGCCGAGGGCTCGGCGGCGCCGAGGCGGGCGCACAGGTCGTCGAGCTCGATCGCGAGGGGATGCTCGCTGGCATCCACCGCCGGACGCGGGGGCCGGGCCGGGCCGCCCGTGAGCCGACTCGAGAGGATGCCCGGCAGGGCTTCGGGGCTGACGGCCTCGTCGTGCAGACGGCGTCGTCGCACCTCGGCATCGACGAGGTCGAGACGCGCCTGCACCAGACGACGCACGTACGACACCGCGTCCTCCTCGGCGAGCAACTGGGCCCGCAGCGACCGCAATTCGTCGAGCGGCAACAGGGTGGGGTCGATATCGGTCACTGTGATCCTCCACTCACGGGCGGGAGCACCGCCACCTCGTCGGTCGCGGCGACGGTATCGGAGCGATCCGCAGCGCTGCCGTTCAACCAGATCCGGCAGGTGCCGAGCACGGCGGCGAAGGCGGCGCCGTAGCGATCGACAGCACGATCGAGAACCTCACCGACCGTGGCGCCCTCGACCGTGTCGGAGCCCGTTCCGGCCGCTTCTCGCGCCGATGCGAACAACCTGAGGACAGCCACGTGGCTGATCGTACCGGTGCCACTGCGTCGCGACTGCCACGCCCGGGTCCCGATGGTGCGGCCGGGCAGCGGCTCGACCCTGTCACACCGCACCGATACCCTGACCGCATGCCTGGTTCGTCGTCGTCCCCCTCGGGTCACAGCCGGCTGCTCGTGGTGCGCCACGGCCGCAGCGAGTGGAACTCGCAGGGCCGTTGGCAGGGCCACGCCGACATCGCGCTCGACGACGAGGGCATGCGTCAGGCGGCTGCGGCCGCCGAGGTGCTGGGCGCGTTCGACGCCATCTGGGCGAGCGACCTGCAGCGCGCCACGCTCACCGCGCAGATCATCGCCGAACTCCATGGCATCGGGCCGGTGCAGATCGATCCGCGGTTGCGCGAAACCGATGTGGGCCCCTGGGAGGGCCTGCGGAAACACGAGGTCGAGGCCGGATGGCCCGGGTTCCTCGCCGACCACCGCCGCCCCGAGGGCTTCGAACCGTACGCCGATGCCGCTGCGCGGATGTTGGCAGCGCTGGTCGACATCGCCGCCGCGCATCGGGGCGGCGAGGTGTTGGTCGTCAGTCACGGCGGCGTCATCCGCGCCGTTCGACGTGCCCTCGACAGCCCCGATCCGCACATGCCCAATCTCTCGGGCAGTTGGTTCTCGGTCGACCCGCACGGTCGGGTCACCGCCGGCGAGGTGGTCGTCCTCGTCGATCACGATTCGTCTCCATCGGCATCGCGCCCCAGTAGCCCGCCTTCCGACGAATCGGAGGTCCTATGAACGTCGTCGCCGACGAACTGCCGCTCTTCCAGGTCGAAGTCACCCGCTCCCGCCGGCGCAAGCGCACGGTCGGTTCCGAACTGCGCGGCGACGTGCTGCGCATCACGGTGCCCTGGTGGATGACCGACACCGAGATCGCCCACTGGGTCGACAAGACCCGCGCGTCGTGGACGCGTAAGCGCTCGGCCGAGCGCTTCGACCTGCCCCGCCGCGCCGCATCGCTGGCACGCACCCACGGTCTGCCCCAGCCCCAGTCGATCCGCTGGTCCGACAACATGAATCGGCGGTGGGGGTCGTGCACACCCGCCACCGGAACCATCCGGCTGTCGTCGGCGCTCGCCGGGTTCCCCGACTGGGTGGTCGACTACGTGATCGTGCACGAGCTCGCCCATCTCGAGGTGCCGGCCCACAATGCCGCGTTCTGGAGCCTGGTTCGGCGCTACCCGCGCACCGAACGGGCGATCGGCTACCTCATTGCGAGAGGTGGCGAGGTCGACGACCCAGGCTGACCATGTCGGGGCCGTGGTGGTCGGCCTGGGGCCGATCTCGGCGTCGACCCACCACCGGTGCGGCCAACAGGCCCACCAGCACCGGCGCGGCCAACAGCACGGTCACGGTCGGAACCAGCCAGCGCAGCGCGGGCTGTTGTTCCCATCCGGCGCGGGTGGGGTCGCCGAGGACGCCCTCGGAGAACTGCTGCACCGCACGACCCGAGGTTGCCCGCACCGCAGGTGCCGACGCGCTCGCGGCTGCGCCCACCAGGGCCGTCATCACCGCGATCCGCAGGCCCACCCACTGCGGCGAAGCCGACCGACCCGCTGCAGCCACCGACCCACTCGCGCCGACCGGCGAACCCATGGCGCCGGGTACCGACAGGGCCACCAGCGCCGGTTGGACCAGGCAGAACTCGATCAACACGTCGCGCACATGTGCGGGTACATCGACGAACTCGATTCCGACTCGGCGTTCACCGGCGGCCACACCGGCTCCGACCGCGCCTGCCCGGGCCACACCTGCATGACGTACCACCGCCGACAGTCGAGCCGACACACAGCCGCTGCTGGTCGGCACGACGAGTTCGAGTTCGGCGGCGTCGCCCACCTGGGCTGCGATCGGGCCCACCACCGCCGCACCGCGCGTCGAGATATCGGCCACCATCGCCGGGACACCGGCGAAGACGCTTCCGAGCGAGGTCGCCACACGCACCGAACGCGGCCGCAGGGGGCGCAGGGTCAACATGCGCAGCGTCGACAACCCTGCCGCGAGCACCCAGAGCGTGACCACCAGCACCGCCACCGTCTCTGCCGTTCCGAGCGGACGCAGGGTGTGGGTGAGGCGGTCGCTCAGCCCACGCAGACCCACCACGATGCTGAGCCCACCCACGAGCACCACGGCCCCGGCGCTGTGGTCGAGACCGAGGAGCAGACCCAGAGGCGACCGGCCCGAACCGAGATCGCCATTGGGTGTGGTGAGGCCACGCCACGACGCCCCCGCGCGAACGGTTGCCTCGACGCTGCGGTCGCCGGGCCGCAGCGCACCACCCGAGAGGCTCCACAGCCCCACCGATGTCAGCACCAACCACGGCAGCCACAGACCGAGGACCGGGCCGAACGCCAACCGGAACGGCAACTCGCCCTGCAGCAAGGTGGCAGCCAGGACGGCTGCGAGCAACGACCGTCGGATCCCCGACAGGGGTACCGTCGCCCACGCCATCAACGCGAGGCGATTCCGAAGGGCGAGTTCCGATCGACGTCGCCCGGCAAGCGCCGCCGAGAGTCCCAGACGGGCTGCACAGGCCGACTCGGCACGAGCGCGCTCGACCACGACCGGATCGGTGGCTCGTACGCCGCCCCGTGCCGAGAACGCGAGAGCCGGATGGTGCGAAACCGTAGGAGCGTGCTGAGGTGCTGCAACCACCGGTTCACCCGGGGCGACGACGCGCCAACCGTCGCTGAACAACGCAAGGGTGGTCTGCATCTGGCGCATCGCCCGGCCGACCACCGGCTCGTACGGCGCCTCCCACAACGCCGCCAACGCAGCAGTGCGAACCAGCGCTCCACCACCGGTGAACTGCGCAGCGCCACGCGCACCGAGCCCCACGTTCAGCACCTGCTCGAAGCGACGACGCAACGGTCGCCGATCGCTGCCGGCGTCGTCGACCGCCACGACATCGCCCTGCACCACGGCCACGTCGGGCGCCATCCATGGTGCCAGCCGTGCCACCAGGTCGGGGGCGGCGATCTGGCCGGCATCCAGTACCACCATGGCAGGCGACGACAGGTCGCGGGCGATTGCGACGAGCGGGTCGGAGCCGGTGTCGGAGCAGTGACGGACCGGCACCCCGTCGGTCTCTCCGAACTCGATCAGGTCGCGGCGCGACCGGGCCGATTCATCGACCAGGATCACCGACCCCACCTGTCGGGCAGCGAGCAGCGTGGCCCGCACTGCGTCGATCGACTCGGTGTGGCAGCGCACCACCACCGTCACCGCATCGTCGAACCCGCCCTCGTCGGGTACGACATCGAGTTGTCGGTCGACGCTGCCAGGCCACAACGCCCAGACGAGGACCAGGGCGGCAGCGAACCCCACTACCTCGACAATCAGCGCCGACGTACTCAACCACACCGGAGCACCCCCGAGCGACGAGGTGCACCGCCAGACGATCCAGGCCGCGCCGAACACGAGGCCGACAACGGGAACCACCCGTCTGCTCCGCGATGTCCGTTCGTGCATGTCGTCGTCCGTGCCGTGTGAGGACGTCGCATCCGTCGCGTCGTCCGGGGTGAGATGTCGGCACGGTTGGTGCCCACCTTGAGGGCACGTTGTCGACATCGGTACGAGCGGCTGCGGCTGGCCGCGCACGATGGGCTGGCCGCTATCCTGCCGTGTTCGTGGGTACCACCAAGCGCGAACGTCAAAAAGCCAACCGCCAAAAGCGGCTCGAAGAGATCGCCCACCAGGCGCGACGCGACAAGACACGCAAGCGTGGCCTCCAGATCGGCATCTCGGTGGTGGCGATGCTGGTGCTGCTGTTCGTGGTGGCCCGGCTGGTGAGTGACGACGACTCGTCGAGTTCGGAGTCCACCACGGCGCCCACCTCCTCGGTGGCGCCCGACACCACTGCGGTACCCACCACCGAGGCCGGTGGGTCCACCACCACCGCCGCACCCACCACCACGGTTGCACCCACCACCACCGAGGCGCCTGCGTTCGCCTATGGCACGGCGCCCTGCCCGGCCGACGATGGCACCAGCACCAAGCCCGACTCGTTCGAAGGTGCGCCGCAGCAGTGCATCGACGATGCCGCCACCTACACGGCCGAGGTGGTCACCAACAAGGGCACCTTCACCATCTCGCTCGACACGGCCGGCGCGCCGGGCAACGTGAACAACTTCGTCACGCTCGCCCGCTACGGCTACTACAACGGCACCGGCTGCCACCGGGTCATCAAGGATTTCGTCGTGCAGTGCGGCCGACCGGGCGACGACGAGAACGCCCCCGGCTACACCGTGCCCGACGAGTTGCCCACTGCGGGTGCCTACGCCGAAGGTGTCGTGGCGATGGCCAACACCGGCTCGCCCGACTCGGGTGGCGGCCAGTGGTTCATCATCACCGGCGAGCAGGGCGCGGCGCTGCCGCCGCAGTACACCGTCATCGGCACCGTCACCAAGGGCTACGACACCACGGTGCAGGCACTCGAGAACCTGGCCGATCCGCTCGCCGGCAACGGCGTGCCACCGCTCGCCGAGATCGTCATCGAGTCGGTCACCATCACACAAGGCTGATCAGGCACACAGAGCTGATCAGGCACACAGAACTGACCGGGCGCTCGCCGATCGGGCTCCCGCCTCAGCGGGTCGCTCGGCGGGTCAGCGCAGTTCGCCCCGTACGTCGACGTCGCCCACGCGCTCCCAGACGCCGTGATGGCGGAGCAACGCCGTGCCGGTGGGGGCACAGGCCACAGCGGTGTTGGCGAGCGCCAGCGTTCGGTGCAGGCGATCGGCCGAGTAGGTCTCGGCGTCGCTGACGAAGGCCACGTCGTTCACCAGTCCGAGGCCCAGCGTGAACGCCCCACCGCGTGGGTCGACCATCGGGTCGCACAGCGCCGACGCGCTGCCGCCGACGCCCACTACTGCGCCGCCGCGTACGGGCACGTCGACGATGGCGTCCCAGAGCGGCGTTTCCTTCAGCACCGACCGGAGGTGCAGCTGCTGATCGCCGACGAGGTAGACGGCGCGCGCTGCACGCACGATCTCGGCCGTCGGCGCATCGAGCGCCTCGCCGCGTCGCAGCACCATCAACGCCTCGATCGTCACACCCATTCGCTCGGCCCAGTGTTGGGCGGCAGCGATCTGACGTTCGGGGTGTTCGAACGCATCGGCTGTGGGCAGCACCACCACCCGGGTGGCGCCCACCTCCTGCAGGATCCGCCGGTCGAGGTCGTCGTTCGCCGAGAAGGGGCCGCCGCCCTGGAGTGCGATGATGCCGGTCATGGCCCGAGCGTACGCCTCGTGGCGCTCGAACGGGTTCAGGCCGGGTCGAGCGCCAGGTCGACAGCGGGTTCGAGCAGCAGGTCGGCCAACCGCTGCTGCACGTCGGCACCCACGCCGATGGCCACCAGGTACTCGGCCACCGAGCCGTGCTGGGCGCAGAGCCGGTCGAGAATGATGTCGAGTGCCTCAGGGGCCGCAGCCATGAACGCGTCGGGGGCATCGAGCATGCGGGCCGCCATGTCGGGCGACTCTCGCAGCACCCACTCGCGCATGCGCTGCATCCCGGCCGCAGTGAGGGCGTAGTCGTGCAGCACCACCGAGCGGGGCACGTCGAGCGAGCTCAGCACCATCGCCGCCAGTAGGCCGGTGCGGTCCTTGCCGGCGGCGCAGTGGAACACGGCGGGCAGTGCGTCGGGCCGGGCAAGGGCGTGGAGGGCG
>JBEIIG010000008.1:0-86336 GCA_040380855.1 Acidimicrobiaceae bacterium
CACCACGGTTTACGCACCGACGCTGGGGCCGTCATCGCCTCGACCTTCCAACCGGCCACGCGCAGCCAGGAGCGCCGAGTGCCCGATCGCCAGCCTCACTCGATCACCGAAATATCTCCAGTGAGGTATTGATCGTCAAACGAGACGGCCTCGCGCCGCAAGCTCGGCTCGAACAGCTGATGCGATGGCCGTGAGCTCCTCGGGGGTCCGCTTGAACCACACCCGGTTGGTGATGGCATAGCCGACGTACGGATCACCGGCAGCCCTCGGAAAGAGATGCATGTGCAGGTGCGGAATCGTGTTCCCGTGAATCTCGTAGTTCATCTTCGCGGGCCGAACCGCCCTCGCAAGTCCGCGAGCGACCGCCATCGCCTCAGCGAAGAACGTGTCCCGGGCACCGTCGTCAAGATCGTACGGCTCGACTGCGTGCCGCTTGGTGCTCACGCAGACATACCCGGGCAACGTCGCATCGACGGGTGCGGTGACCCAACACATGTCGGTTTCGGCGATGACCTCGTCCGACGGGGGACCTGGTCCTTGGCACCACGGACAGCCCGCTTCCGTCTGCATGGCATCCCACTGTTCGGGGTTGTCGGCCCACAGCCTGCCGCTCGCGTTCGAGAGGATCGTGATCGACTCGCCGGAACTGTCAATGGCCATCCGCGCCAGAATGTCCACTAGGGGCGCAGAATGCAAGGCACTATCGAACACAGATCATCCGATCTGGGTGTGCCACCTACCGCCGGATGACGCGCGTCGGTGTCGATCGGCCGCGAGGTCACCGGCGGCGGTAAGCGAACGAGACTGCAGGCCATGAACGCACGCTGGAATCGAGACGACCTCATCATCCGACGCGAGGTACTCGGTCTTCAGCCCGTCGAGGTGGCGACCGCGACCGCGGCGACCGGTGTGTGGCTCGAAGCCCCGGTGTTCGTCGTCGACGACAACCCGGAGCACCTCGTGACCTACATGGCGCCCAGCGCCCCGTTTCGGTTCCCAGTGGGCTCATGGCCGACACCTGATGGCCGTCATCCGTGGCATGGGCGGTCCGGGTGGCAAGGCAATGGGTGTCTCATGGTCCAGCGGCCGGGTGAGCACCATGCCGTCTGGCACTTCTGGAACGGACCCGATCGCGAGTTCGTCTGTTGGTACCTCAACGTGCAGACGGCCTTCGTTCGCGCCGCTGCCGGCTACGACACCCAGGACCTCGAGTTGGATCTTGTCGTCTTTCCCGACGGGTCACACATCGTGAAGGACGACGAAGTCCTCGATGACCGAGTTTCTGAAGGGCGCTACTCACCGGAACTCGTCACCTGGGTCCGTCACTACGGGCAGATGCTGATCAGGCGCCTGGAGGCCGACGGGCCGTGGTGGGACCAGTCATGGGCCGCATGGGAACCCGATCCCGGCTGGACCAACCCGGCGTTTCCTGACGCGTGATGCAAAGGTGGACGCGCTTGGCTCGAAGTCATGATCTCGACGGCTGTGCGCCCGCCGGTGAGAAGCTGGCAGAAGACCCACTCGACGTCGGTCACCCGGACGCGGGTTCTCGAAGTCACGATGGTTACCTCTGCACTTCAGCCGCAAATGCGTCCCCGAACGCCGGTTATCTGCGATGCCGCCCTGTACCTCCGGTCGCTCTGGAGGTACGCCGCTCGGTCGAAACTCGCTGTCCCCTGGAGACGCAGCTCGCGTTGCAGCTGGCATCGGAAAACGCACGAACCCGGACCCACTCGGGCCCGGGTTCGTATGCACTGCAATTGCGTGGAGCTGGGGAGAATTGAACTCCCGTCCATCAGGCACTGAGCGCCCGTGATACGACCATTCCCGACTTCGTCCCTGACGCAGGGACACCGGCGGGTCGGCTGGCCATCACCCGAAGATGGTGGCCCGCGACTCGTCTTTCCGAGCAGTCATCGGTCTTTCCCGACGCCAGCAGTCTTTTCCGCTGTCATCCTCCGCTTCTGTTGCCGGGCTGCGGTGGATCGGCCCCGTGCGCCATTTCTGGTCACGATGTCTCTTCACAACCTGACGAATCAGGCGGCGAGAGCGAACTGCTCGTTGGCAATTCTTTGTGTTGCCCCGTTTAGCGAGTCTGAGCAACTCGGGTCGCACGCTCGACCAATGACACTGACGTCGAATCCTGTCAGCCCCGTGGTTGAACGACGCCGAGTGTAACTCCGGGCTGTGGCGAAGTGTTCCCGCGGTAGCGAGTTGGATGTACCGGCGTCACCGGATGGCACGCCCCGCAGTCGGCTGCCAGACTGCAGGCATGACGCTCGTGAGCTGGTTCGAGATCCCGGTCGTCGACATCGAGCGGGCGGTCGCCTTCTACGAGCACGTCTTCGAGGTCGAGTTGGAACGCACCGTCATCGATGGGCACCCGATGGCGCTCTTCCCCGATGCCGACGAGCCCGGGAGTGCGAGCGGCGCCTTGGCGACGGGCGACAGCTATGTGCCGTCGATCGACGGCACACGCGTGTACTTCCGTGTCGACGACGTGGCAGCCACGCTCGCGCGGGCGCTCGACCGAGGCGGGCAGCTGCTCTACCCGGTCACCGACGTCGGTGAGCAGGGCGTGGTGGCCGAGTTCTCCGACACCGAGGGCAACCGCATCGCCCTGTCAGGCGCCTGATTTCATCGACGCGACGGGAGTGCCCGGCTTCGGCGACGAGAACCCGGGCGACATCTCCATCGGTGTCTCGGTGTCGATGCCCATGTACGGAGGCACGCTCACGGTGCGGGCCCCGGGCACACCGCCCAGGCGCACGATCCGCTCCGACACGTTGTTCTTCGACGAGACCTCGTAGAGGTTGCCCTCGGGGTTGGCCGTGATGCGGATCGTGTAGACGCCGTTGGGAAGGTCGGTGATGTCGAACGACTGGCCCGACACACTCTGCATGTACAGATCGCCCCACCCGACGGCCAGCACCTCGCGCACCCACAGGGCGTCCTCGGCGCCACAACTGGTGGCGAGCGACTCCTGCTGGATGGTCCACACCACACCGGGCAGGGTGAGGTCGACCGGGTAGTTGTTGGCCAGGCACCACGACTGCTTCCCGCTCAGTTGGCTCTCACCTGATTCGTTCACCAGTTCGTAGCGGGAGAAGTCCTGGAAGTGCCAGTGGTCGTGGCCGCCGCCGCGGTGGTACTCGAGCGTGCCGATCGGCGCACTGCCGATGGCCTGGCCGTCGGCGTAGAACGTCTGATAGCCGTCCATCAGGTCGGGCTTCGAGGCGCTGCGGAAGCCATCGATCACCATCGGTGCCGGCCCGGCATTCCAGGTGACAGCGGCGAAGTTGAGCAGATCGTGCTCGCCGTCGTTGGAGGTGCTGATACCGAATGCCGGGAGCGCTTGCAGGTCGGGCACCGTGGTCGGGTCGGGTCGAGCGTCCGACCCATCGGGTCGACCGTTGTGATCGTGCGGTGCCTCGGGTTGGTCGACGAGGTCCTCGGTGTAGACGTCGGATGGCAGGGTGCCGTTCGGGATGCCGAACAGGTCGTGCATCCCGTCGCCGTTCACATCGACGTCGGCGTCCTGGAAGTCGCTGATGCCATCACCGTCGGCGTCGATCAGCGGATCGATCAGGTCGTCGATGCCGTCGTTGTCCTGATCGGCGTTGTAGGTGTCGTCCTGCCAATTGGGGATGCCATCGCCGTCGTCGTCGTTCATGTCCTGGAACCCGGGGATCGGTTCCTTCACCTGCAGATCGAGCGTGACCGGCTGGAGACCGCCAAGCCACGTCGAGTACGGCTCGGCCACCTCGACCTGCATCGAGTACTTGCCTGCGGGCAGGTCGGCGGGCAACTCGATACCGCCGTACAGGCTCACCGGTGTGGCCCACCCCTGCGCGATGCCCCACACCGAACCGAGGCTCAGCAACTGGCCCGAACAGTCGAACGGGTAGGGGTTGAGATCGGGTCCCGTCGCATCGATGCGCTGCGGCGAGCCGTTCGGGCAGAAGGCGAGCGCCTGGTTGCTGGCCACCTTGCTGTCGGCGCCACGCACGGTCACCTCGACGAATCCTTGGAAGCCGGTCCAGTCGAACTCGGCGCCCTTCGGAGTGGGGAGCCGGCGGCTTCCTGCGGCGGAGATGAGGCGGGCGTCGACGGTGAGGGGCTGGTCGTAGTCGGCGCGGGTGACGTCGAACTGCAGTGACGCACCTCGGCTGCCGAGATACACCGGCACCGATACGTACGTGGCCTGTCCCGCCACCTGTTCGACGTTCACCTGGGTGTCGCCGACGATCAGTTCAACCGACTGCTCGACCTCCGGAGGCGGCGCCGTTGTGGTGGTAGCGGTCGCTGTGGTCGTTGGTGCCGCAGTCGTTGCAGGGGCAGTGGTGGACGGTGGTGCCGCATCGGGGCGGTCGTCGGCGCAAGACGCCAACACGACCACCGGGATCACCAGCAGGGGCATCCAGCGGCGGATCATCCATTCCTCTTTCGACAGTGTCTTCACAGCCCGCGGCAGGTGGCACTCCGACCTGCGTCGGGCCGCAGGATAGGTCGCTCGGCGCGGCCGCCGCCTTCACCTTGTGGACGAGGAGCGTCCCTCAGTTGCGCAACGCGTAGCCGACCGACAGCGAGGCGGCCAACGCAACCCACACGTTGTAGGGCACCAGGATTGCACCGGCCCACGTGCGGGTGCTCCATGCAGCAACCACGATGGGAACGGTCAACACGGCGGCCGAGATGAGCGCGATCGCAGCCGGCCACAACGAATGGCTGATGTAGAACAACCGGGCCCAGGTGAGTGCGGAAGCGACGCTGAGCGCCAGGCCCACCAGCCACACCGTGCGGGCAGCGGCCGATCCGCTGAGCGCCACAGCGATGCCTGCGGCGATGAGCGCGGCGAAGTTGTACGGCCAGATGACGCCGAACACGGCGCCGGGCGGTTGCCAGGGCGGCTGGTCGAGTGAGCGGTACCAGGCATCGCCGGTTGTCACCCACAGGCCCGAACCGACGACGTAGCCGACGACCAGCGCGGTGCCGGCCACGGCTGCCGAGATTCGGGCGATGTCCATACGCCACTGTGCCACGGACGGACGTGGCCCGGCGCGTCGGCCTAGCGTGTCGGTATGGAGGCAGTCGCCAGCGAGCCGGTCGCACGGGCCAACACGCTCACCACGAAGCGGGCGACGGCGCGCACCTTCGCCAGCACAGGGTCGGGCCAGGTGGTGGTGCCGGTGGTGCTCGGTGCCGTTGCACTACGGGCGCTGCTCGCCGCCGGTCGGTGGCCGCTGAGTTGGGTCGATCTGGTGATGGCCGTCGTGGTCGTGGTGATGACCGGGCCGGTGGAGTGGGTGCTGCACCGACACGTGCTGCACGCACCGGTCGAATCGTTCGCCACCCGGCGCCTCGGGCTGGGCCTCGGGCATCGACAACACCATCTCGACCCGCCCGAGATGAAGTGGCTGATGCTGCGCGGTATCGAGATGGCCATCTTCCTCGGCATCCTCGCCGTGTTCACCGCACTGTGGGCCCTGCCGCTGGCATGGGCGCTGGGCGGCGGGCTGCTCGGCCCGTTGCTAACTGCGTTCGTGTTCACCGCGTTCGCGGCCGGGCACTACGAGTGGACCCACCTGCTGGTGCACACCGCTTATCGGCCACGCAGCCGCTACTACGCGCGGCTGGCCCGCAACCACCGCCGCCACCACTACCGCAACGAGCACTACTGGTTGGGTGTCACGTCGAACCTCGGCGACCGGTTGATGCACACCCTGCCCACCACCGACGACAGCGTGCCCCGCTCCGAGACCGCACGCACGCTCACCACCTGAGCCCCTCACCGCTCAGCGACTGGCCTCGTCGCCCCCGAGTCCCACCCCACCCGTACCCCACCCGCACCCGACCCGATCCCGACCCGATCCGCACCCGACCCGGAGATCCGTGCGCCGAGACCCCCGTGGAGGTGGTCCAGGCTCACGAAGCTCGCTGGTCGGTGAGGTTGGGCCACGGTGAGGGTGGTCCAGGCTCACGGACGGGCGGGTGGGGCGGTTGGGTGGGGCGGGGAGGGGGGGGCTGGGGATGACGGGTGGTGCGGGGCGGATCGGCAACACTACGAGGCGTGATCGTCGACAGCGCTGCCTACGTCGAGGGCCGCCGGGTCGATGTGGCGCCCACGGCCGAGGAACTCCGCTCGTGGCACGAGCGCACCGACGGGTTCGTGTGGGTGGGCCTGCGCACGCCCAGCGCCGACGAGCTGCATGCGATCTGCACTGCGCTCGACCTCGACGACATCCCGGTGTCGGCGGTGCTGGCCCCGCACACCCGCCCCGTGCTCGAGATCGAGGGCACCACGGTGCAGATGGTGCTGCGCACCGCTCGGTACAACGACCCCGAGGAGTTGCTCGTCCTCGGCGAGATGACCGTGCTCATCGGGCCGCGGGCCATCGTGACGGTGCGCCACGGACAGGCGAGCCCGCTGTCGCAACTGCGATCGCAACTCGAAGCCGAGCCCAGCCGACTCCGTGAGGGGCCAGCCGCGGTGGCCACCGCCATCGTCGGCCGGGTGATCAACGATTACGGGCCGGCACTCGACGGCTTCGAGAACGACGCCGTCGAAGCCGAACGCGATGTGTTCTCCGAGACCCGTCATCAGCCCGTGAAGCGGCTCTACCAGTTGAAGCGCGAGGTGCGCGAACTGCTCGTCGCCGTCGACGCCCTGCAGGACCCACTCAACCGACTCATCCGCGTGATCGGCCAGCAGTTGCCGCCCGACATCGTGGCCGACCTGAACGAGGCCGCCGACCAGCTCGACCGCACCGTCACCCGCATCATGTCGCTGTCGGGCCTGCTCGACGCCGCCCTCACGGCCAGCCTGGCGCAGATCTCGGTGCAGCAGAACGAGGACATGCGCAAGATCAGCGCCTGGGTGGCCATCGCCGCCGTGCCCACGATGGTGGCCGGCATCTACGGCATGAACTTCGAGCACATGCCCGAACTGAGCCAACCGGCCAGTTATCCGATCGTGATCGGCGGCATGGTGGTGGTCGCCGTGCTGATGTACCGCGCCTTTCGCAAGAGCGGCTGGCTGTAGCGGCACTGGCCGCTGCGGCGGGTGTCGCCCGTCAGCCCATGCCCTTGCGCTGGCGGCCCAGCGCACGCTGGATCTCGCGCTGGCTGTCGCGTTCGGCGATGACCTGGCGCTTGTCGGCCTTCTTGCGGCCCCGGCCCATACCGATCTCCACCTTCACCCGGCCGTCTTTGAAATAGAGCGACAGCGGCACCATGGTGAGGTGCTCGCGCTTGATCTCAGCGGCGATGCGCTCGATCTCGCGGCGGTGCAGGAGCAGCTTGCGGGCCCGGTTCGGGTCGTGCGCCCCCACCCCGTGGGCGAACTGATACGGCGGGATGTGCATGCCATCGAGCCATACCTGGCCCTGAATGATGCGGGCAAACGCATCGGCGATCTGCACATGGCCTTCGCGCAACGCCTTCACCTCGCTGCCGGTGAGCACGATGCCGCACTCGATCTCGTCGACGATGCCGTAGTCGTGCCGGGCGCGCCGATTGGTGGCGATGATCTTCTTCCCGGGGTTCTTCCCGTTGTCGCGTGCGCCGGCCATGGGCCGATCACGCTACCGGGCAGCCACCAGCAGGATCAGCCCGCACAACACCACGGTGGCGGCGATCATGCGGCGGCGGCCACCTTCTTCGCCCAGCATGCGGCTGCCGGCGAAGGCGGCGATGAGCACGCTCGACTCGCGAATCGCCGTCACATAGCCCACCGGGGCCAGACGCCAGGCCAACTGCACCATGCCGTATGTGACGCACGAGATGATGCCCACCACCGTGTAGCGCTTCCAGTTGGCGCGCAGCGCCACGGTCATCACCGCTCGACGGCCCGAGGCGAGACAGAACGTGGTGAGCACTGCGCCCGTCGCCGTGAACGAGGCCAGCGTGTACAGCGGTGTGTCGGCGGTGCGGATGCCCTTCGCGTCGGTGATGGAGTAGATGCCGATCGTCAGCGCCACCGTCAGCGCAGCTGCCACCTCGGGGCCACGGGCACGGCCGGCCAGCAGGAACAGACCCACGGCCACGGTGACGACCGCGGCGAACGACAACCAGCCCAGGTCGTCGTCGAGCAGCAGCACACCGCCGATCGCTGCCAGCAGCGCACCGCCACCGCGGGCCATCGGATAGACGAGCGAGAAGTCGCCGTGGTCGTAGGCGCGGGCGAGGAACCAGCAGTAGGGGAGGTGCACCAGGCCCGATGCCCCGGCCCACACCCACACCGATGCGGGCAGACCGCCCAGCACCGTGAGCAGCACCAGCGAGATGGCCCCGGCGATGGAGAACTGCCCCCACAGGGCGAGGAACCGGTCGCCGCTCTGCTTCACCGACAGGTTCCACCCGGCGTGCAGCACTGCCGCGCCGAGGGCGAGCAGGGTGGCGGTCAGCACTGCCCCGACGTTAACCCTCCGTTCACCTGCCCGGGTAGGCACCTGTCAACTCGCCCGGCAACCCGCCCGGCAACTCGCCCGGCAACCTGCCCCGCCGCACGCCCGACGCCAGGCACTACCCTGAAGCGCCGTGCAGCATCCGCCCCTCGTGTTCCCGTCGGCAGCCTTCACCGCGATGATCGGCCACATGTACGCCGGGTTCCCGCTCGAAGCCTGCGGCCTGCTGGTGGGAACCGGTAGCCGGGTCGCCCGGTTCGTGCCCTGCACCAACCTCGCCGCCTCGGCCAAGCTGTACACGATCGACCCCAAGCAGCACCTGCGGGCCGAACGCGAGGCCGACGACGAGGGCCTCGAGGTGATCGGTGTGGTGCACAGCCACACCCACAGCGAGCCGTACCCCAGCCCCACCGACGTGGCCCAGGCCCCCGATCCGGGCTGGCACTACGTGATCGTCAGCCTGAAGCGGGGTGCGCCCGAGAGCCGCAGCTACCGCATCGTCGATGGTCACATCAGCGAAGAGCCGATCGGCATCGCCTGACGGCGGTTTCGTCGACTAGATTGCCGACTGTTCTGATCTGATTTATCCGCCAGATCCGAGTTTTCGGAATGAAGTCGCACGAAACGGAGGTTGTGCCTGCCATGTCGGTGCTCGAAACCCCCGTCGCTGCCCGTACAGCACCCACCCGGAAGGAGGCTGACGCCATGATCCCCGCCACCAGCGTGCTCGACCTGATCGGCAACACCCCGATGGTCGATGTCAGCCAGTTGTCGCCCAACCCCAACGTGCGCATCATCGCCAAGTTGGAGAACCAGAACCCCTTCGGGTCGGTGAAGGACCGCATCGCCAAGTCGATGATCGAACAGGCAGAGAAGGATGGCCGCCTCCTGCCGGGCCAGACCATCATCGAGCCGTCGTCGGGCAACACCGGTATCGCCCTGGCCGCGATCGCCCAGATGAAGGGCTATCCCATCAAGATCCTCATGCCCACCAGCGTGTCGATCGAGCGGCGCCAGATGCTCGAGGTGTTTGGCGCCGAACTGATCCTCACCCCTGGTGAAGAGGGCAGCAACGGTGCGGTGCGCCGGGCCCAGGAGATGGCGGCTGCGCACCCCGAGTGGTGCTTCCTCTACCAGTACGGCAACGACGCCAACCCCACCGCGCACTACGAAGGCACCGGCCCCGAGATCATGCGCGACTGCCCCGAGATCACCCACTTCGTGGCGGGTCTGGGCACCAGCGGCACCCTGATGGGCACCGGCAGGTACCTGAAGGAGCACAAGCCCGGCGTGAAGGTGATCGCCATCGAGCCGCCGCTCGGCGAGGCGGTGGAAGGCCTGCGCAACCTCGACGACGGCTACATCCCGCCGGTGTTCGAGCAGTGGTACGGCTTCGACCTGCTCGACCGCAAGCGTGTGGTGCGTCCCCGCGAGAGCATCGAGTGGACCCGCCGCCTGGTGCGCGAGTGCGGCATCTTCTCCGGCATCTCGGCCGGTGCGGCGCTGGCCGGCGCCGCCAAGGTGGCCAGCGAGATCGACGAGGGCACGATCGTGTTCATCGTGTGCGACGGCGGCTGGAAGTACCTCTCCACCGGCGCCTACACCGACGACCTCGACGAGGCCGAGAGCAAGGCCGAGAAGATCATCTACTTCTAGGCCCTCGGTCGATAGGGTCAGGCCGTCACCCAGGTGGCGTGGAAGCCGAAGGGCACCCGAACCGGCAGCTGCACCGACGCAATCGGCCCGGCCGTGATGTCTTGTGCGTCGATCACCACGATGCGGCTGGTGTCGACCGTGGCGTCGTACACGTACGACATCAGCCAGCCGCCGTCCTCGTCGGCGGTACGGGCCGGATCGGCGACGAACAGTGCCTCGCCCGCTTCGGTGCCCGGCCCGCACGACACCGTCTCGACGGTGCCTGCGCGCAGGTCGTGCTTGGCGAGCTGGTTGCCCACCCCGCTGATCGACGCGGCTCCACCGGTGTTGCCGGCCACGGTGTAGACGAAGCGTGGTGCGGTGAGGCCGAGTGCGTCGTTCACCCGCGGGAACTCGTGTCCGCGGTCGTCGAGCGGTGTGCGGGCCAGGGTGCCGGTGACGAGATCGATCGTCCAGCGCTCGAGGATGCCGAGTGCGCCGAGCGGACCACCGAGATCGCTGTCGAACATCCGGTCGTACACCGGCACCACCACCTCGATCGCACGCACCGTTCCGTCGGCGCCGAGCACATCGTGGGCTCCCTGGTCGTGGAACACCATGCACGGGTCGATCTCGATCCAGCGCACCGTCGGGTCGCCGTCGCGGGCGATCACGCCCAGGCGTGTCGGCCGATTGCTGTTCCAGCGGTACGGAAACCCGAACCCTTGCTCGAGCATCGTCGGGTCGAACTCGATCGGTGAGTCGTAGATCACCACGTGCCGCTCGGTGAGCGACATGGTGTGCACCATCGTGCTGGCGGGCAGGTCGATGGGCGTGGTGCGGGTGATGCGGCCGTTGCCGTCGATGACCTGCCACACCAGGTACGGCGCCCCGGTTACCGCATAGCTGACATGGTGGAGTTCCTGGCGCACCGGGTCCCACTTGGGGTGAGCGCTGAGCCCGTGGGTCAACCCGCCGCCGAAGTCGAAGCGACCGAGGGTGGCGCCGGTGCGGTCGAGCTCGTACGGCACCGCCGACTCGGTGGTCGACAGGATGCGTCCGTAGCACGACACCACCGAGGTGTTCGACATGTCGACGAGGAGGGGAGAGGGGCCGCCGAGGGGTGATTCGCCGATGGCCGCTGCCACGGCGTCGGTGCGAACCATCCTGCTGCGATACGAACGACAGGTCCCTGACTCGAACGTGGTGAGATGCACCATGCCATCGCCCGCGAACCAACTGTGGTTGGGGGTGTTCACATCGACCACCAACGGATTGGGGCCGTGACGGAACAGGGTGCCCGTGAGCGCATCGGGCAGGCGGCCCTCGACCACTGGGCTGAAGGCAGTGGTCTCGGGCACCGGGGCGAAGTTGCCCGACAGGTAGGGGCTCGCCGCCGGTCGGCGCTGCAGCACGGGCGCGGCGCTCGGCACAGTGGTGGCCGGCGCGGTGGCGGCCGGTACATCGGCGGCCGGCGCCGTGCTCGGCGTGGTGCCGGCCGGGCTCGCCTGGTTGCCGGTGCTGTCGCTGCATGCAGCCAGCACGGCACCGGTGCCAGCAAGGGCGGCACCGAGTGTGGCGAGGAAGGCTCGGCGGCTGTTTCCGGCGGGGGTGGCGGGGTGGGTGGTCACGGTAGCTCCTGACGGATAGTGAAACTATCTATAAATGGATAGTGACAGAATCCATCGGGGCTGTCAAGCGGCTACACTGCACACGTGAGAATCGCCGGGTTGAGTGCTGCGACAGGGGTGAGCGTCGCCACGCTGAAGTACTACCTGCGCGAGGGGTTGCTGCACGGCGGTGCCGCGACGGCGGTGAACCAGGCCCGCTACGACGAGTCGCACGTGCGCCGCGTGAAACTCATCCGAGCCCTCGTCGAGGTGGGCGACCTCGGCATCGCCGAGGTGCGCGCCGTGCTGGCAGCCGTCGACGACGAGTCGCAGTCGCTGCACGAAGCGCTCGGTGCAGCACAGGATGCGATGGTGCCCGCAGTGAACGACAACACCCCGTTGTTCGCCTCGGCACTCGAATCGGTCGATGCCTTTCTGACGCGCAACGACCTCGATATCCGCCACGATGCCCCGGTGCGGGCGATGCTGGCCGAGACCCTCGTGGTACTCACCGAGTCAGGGTGGGGGCTGCCCGGCATCGTGGTCGATGCGGCCATCTTCGACTCGCTCGTGCCGGGTCTGAAGGAACAGGCCGCATTCGAGATCTCGGTCGTGCCGCCCGACTCCGACCGTGTGAGCCAGGTGGAATACGCCGTGGTGGGCACGATGGTGTTCGAGGTGGCGGCTGCAGCCATCCGGCGCATGGCGCTGGAAGACGCCAGCGCGAAGCGGTTCGGGCCGCGACGCTGAGGCGTACCGGGCGTGCGCACCCGGCAGGGCCTCGACGGATAGCGTGACGCACGCCATGGAGACTGCCGCCGCACCCGACGACCGGCCGATCGGCATGTTCGACAGCGGCTTCGGCGGCCTCACCGTGGCACGGGCCGTGATCGACCTGCTACCGCACGAGCACCTCGTCTACGTGGGCGACACGGGTCGCTACCCCTACGGCTCGAAGCCCCAGGCCGACGTGGCCCGCTATGCCCGCCAGATCGCCCGGTGGCTGATCGACGAACACGACGTGAAGGTGATCGTCGTGGCGTGCAACACCGCAGCCTCCGCGGTCGACCTGGCCAGTGAGGTGCCGGTGCCCGTGATCGGCGTGATCGAACCCGGGGCCCGCGCCCTGGTGCGCGCCACTCGCTCGGGAGCCGTGGGCGTGATCGGCACCGTGGGCACCGTCGGCTCGGGCTCGTACCAGCGCAGTGTGGCCGCCGCCGTGCAGGCCGCATCGGCTGCGGGCGACACGGTGCCTGAGATCGAACTCACCTGCGCCGCGTGCCCGGGGTTCGTGGAGTTCGTCGAGCGCGGGGTGACCAGTGGCGACGAGATCACCGTGCTGGCCGAGCGGCTGCTGGCGCCGGTGGTGGAGGCCAAGGTCGACACCCTGCTGCTGGGCTGCACCCACTACCCCTACCTCGCCCGCGTGATCGGCGACGTGATGGGGCGCGAGGTGGTGCTGGTGTCGTCGGCCGACGAGACCGCCTTCGAGCTCGCCCGCCTGCTCGCCCAGCACGGCCTGCGCCGCACGCCATCCGAACCATCGGCAGCGGTCGCGGCCGGCCGCCACCGGTTCGTGTCATCGGGCGATGTCGACTGGTTCCGTGCCCTCGGCCGACGCCTGCTCGGCCCCGAACTCACCACCGCCGAACACGTCGTGTTCGACTGAACCCATCGACCACCAGGAGCACCCCATGACCCGTCCCGACGGCCGCGCCCACCACGAACTGCGCCCGATCATGTTCGAACGCGACTTCACCGAGATGGCGGCCGGCAGCGTGCTGGTGTCGTTCGGCCGCACCCGTGTGCTGTGCACGGCGTCGATCGACGACGACGTGCCGCGCTGGATGAAGGGCACGGGCACGGGCTGGGTGACCGCCGAGTACTCGATGCTGCCGGGCAGTTCGCCCGAGCGCGTCGACCGCGAGGCGGCCAAGGGCAAGCAGAGCGGTCGCACCGTCGAGATCCAGCGTCTCATCGGCCGGTCGTTGCGAGCGGCCTGCGACATGCGGCTGCTCGGCGAGCGGCAGGTCGTGGTCGACTGCGATGTGCTGCAGGCCGACGGCGGCACCCGCACCGCCAGCATCTGCGGCGGGTATCTGGCGCTGCACGACGCGCTCACCCGCCTGCAGCAGAACGGGGCGATCAAACAGCACCCGCTCCACTCGTTCTGCGCGGCCATCAGCGTGGGCATCGTCGGTGGCACACCGGTGCTCGATCTGCCCTACGTCGAGGACTCGACCGCCGAGGTCGACATGAACGTGGTGATGCTCGGCCGGCCCTACGAGAGCGATCACGAACCGCGGTTCGTCGAGGTGCAGGGCACCGCCGAAGGGGTGGCGTTCAGTCGTAGCGAACTCGACGCACTGTTGGAACTGGCTGCGGGCGGGCTGCGCGAGATCATGGACCTGCAGGCACTGCTCGTCAGCGAGCCGCCCACCCTGCGGGCGATGCTCACCCGCAAGAAGTGAGCGCCACACCCGACCGGCCGGTGCTGGTGTGCGCCTCGGCCAACCCGCACAAGGTTGCCGAGATCGCAGCGTTGCTCGACGGACTGGTGCACCTGCGACCGCGGCCCGACGGGGTGCCCGATGTGGTGGAAGACGCGGGCACGTTGGAGGGCAACGCCCGGCTGAAGGCGGCCGCCATCTGCGCCGCCACCGGCGAGGCCGCAGTGGCCGACGACACCGGCCTGTTCGTGGCTGCTCTCGACGGCGAACCCGGGGTGGACACCGCGTACTACGCCGGCCCGCAGGCCACCTACGCCGAGAACCGAGCGAAGCTGCTGGCTTCACTCGACGGTGTGGACGACCGCCGGGCCGAGTTCGTCACTGTGGTGCTGGTGCGTCGGCCCGACGGCAGCGAGACCATCGTGCGGGGCGTGTGCGCAGGCACGATCGCCACTGCCGAACGGGGCGAACGGGGCTTCGGGTTCGATCCGCTGTTCATCCCCGACGACGGCGACGGCCGCACGTTCAGCGAGATGGGCGAGGCCGACAAGAACCGCCTGTCGCACCGCGGCCGGGCGTTCCGGGCCCTGGTGGAAGCACTCAGCTAGGGCGCAGGCGCACCGTGGCCCATACCGGCTGGTGATCCGAGGCTTCGCAGTCGCCGTCGATCGCTGCGTCGACGACATCGACCCCGTCGTTGACGAGGATGAAGTCGATGCATAGGTCGTAGTGCGCGCCTTGGCCCAGGTCGGCGCGGAACGTGATCTCGTTGGGCGTGCGCGCCGTGGCGGGCGACCACGAGTCGCGGTACCCGGCCCGGTACATCACGTCGAGCACCGGCGAGTGTGGTTCGTCGTTGAAGTCGCCGCACACGATCGCCGCGTGCGGCATCGGCAGGTCGTCGTACAGCCAGTGCTCGCGTTCGATGGCGTCCACGCTGGTGCCGCAGCGAGCGCCACCCTCGATGGGGGCCTCGTGCAGTCGGCGCACCAGGTCCCACACCTGCGTCATGCGGTTGTGCTGGCTGATGTCGGTGAGGTGCACGTTCACCACCCGCATCGGGCCGTCAGGCGTCGCGACGACGGTTTCGAGCGCGCAGCACCATGCGTTGGCCAGCGGCCCGGTGTGCAGCATCGGCAACGGGAACGTACGCGACGACACGATGGGAAAGCGGCTGAGCACCATCTGGCCGTACTGGCGGCGCACGTTGTGCACCCGGCCGTCGGCGGCCACCGTGCTGGCGTCGACGTCGAGCATCGGGCCGAACACCCAGTAGCGGTCGGGGAGCAGGCCGGCGATCAGCGCGGCCTGGTCGGCCATCGCCGAACGCGGCCAATGCCGGTCGACCTCCTGCAGGCAGATCACATCGGCCTCACGCACCGCCTCGACGGTTCGGCCGAGGTCGTACACGCCGTCCCGGCCGAGGGAGTACTGGATGTTGTACGACACGACTCGCAAGGTGTTCTCCGCTGTTGGCCAGACGTTCAACTGGGGTTCTTCCGCGGACACTAGTGTCGGCACCGCGATGCCATGGGGAGGCCGATCGATGAAGTACAAGATGAGCAGTGACCGACGCAGCCGGCGCGGCCGAGGG
This sequence comes from Acidimicrobiaceae bacterium, assembly GCA_040380855.1. GTDB lineage: Bacteria > Actinomycetota > Acidimicrobiia > Acidimicrobiales > Ilumatobacteraceae > VFMC01. The sequence continues at coordinate 15,695 of JBEIIG010000008.1, forward strand.
GCGGTGCTTGCCGTCGCGGCGTTGCTGGCCGGTGCGGCGGCCGCAGCGTGCGGGGGCGGCGACAGCGGGTCGAAGGGGGTGCTGCGGGTGGCGTACTACGCCGCCAGCGGGGCCGAGACGATGGACCCCTACGACGGCAACCGCTTCTGGCCGACCATCAACATGGTGTTCGACCGCCTCATCGGTGTTGACAAGGACTTCACGCCGATTCCCGAACTGGCCACTGTGTGGGAGCCCAACGCCGATCTCACCGAATGGACCATCACCCTGCGCGACAAGGTGACCTTCCACGACGGCAGCACGTTCGACTCGGCCGATGCGGTGTACAGCATCAACCGGATGATCGACCCCGAGTTCGACTCGCCGGTGCGTGCCGTGCTCGGCATCATCACCAAGGCCGAGGCGGTCGATCCGCTGACGGTGAAGCTCACGCTCGCCAGTGGCGAGGCCGACCTGCCCGTGCTGCTCGCCGATTACCGCGCCCTCATGACGCCGGAGGGCTCGCAGGACACCATCGGCACGAAACCGATCGGCACCGGGCCGTTCAAGATGGAGAAACTCGACGCCCAGGGCACCACCGTGTTGATGGCCAACGAGCAGTACTTTTTCGGCGCGCCGAAGGTGGCCCGCATCGAGATGCCCAACATCGCCGACGCAGCTGCCGCCACGCAGGCACTGTCGGCCGGGCAGGTCGATCTGATGCTCACCATCGACGCCAAGAGCGCTGCGCTGTTCAGCGACACCTCGAAGTTCACCGTGCAGCGCATCGCATCGGGCGACTGGAATGCCATCGACTTCCGCGTCGACCAGAAGCCCTACGACGATCCGAAGGTGCGCAAGGCGCTGCGCATCGCGGCCGACCGCCAGGCGCTCACCGATCTGGTGCTCGGCCCGGGAGGCGGCGTGCCGTCGTGCGACACGCCGGTGTGGAGCGGCGACCCCTACCGCTGGGACGGCGACTGCCCGCAAGACATCGAGGGTGCCAAGAAGCTGCTGGCCGAGGCCGGCTACCCCGATGGGATCGATATCGAGATCTTCACGAGCGATGTCGAAGAGCACATGGTCGAACTCGTCGAGGCCTACCAGGAGCAGGTGAAGGCAGCCGGCATCCGGGTGACGCTGACGATGACCGACGCGAGCAGCTACTGGGACAACGTGTGGATGATGGAGCCCGCCTTCGTCGACAGTTGGGGTCAGCGGCCCGCCGCCCAGGTGTTGAACGAGGTGTACCGCTCGACCGCCACATGGAACCCCACCGGCCAGGCCGACCCCGAGCTCGACGCGATGCTCGACGATGCCCGCTCGACGCTCGATGCCGGCCAGCGCACCGAGAAGTACCGCGCCATCCAGCAATACCTGTTCGAGAACACGGCCACCTTCGTGCCGTACCACAAGACGCTGGTGCGTGCGATGAGCGCCGAGGTGAAGGGCATCGAGCCGGTGGTCATCGACGCTGTGCGGTGGGAGAAGATCGAGGTTGGCTGACCGGTGACCGGCTATGTGCTGAGGCGGGCGGCGCTGTCCATCGGTGTGTTCGTCGCGATGGCGGTGCTGACCTACCTGGGCATCGCGGCGCTGCCCGGTGACGCGTGCACGGCCCTGCTCGGCAAGTTCGCCACTGCAGGCAAGCTGGCCCAGTGCCGCGCCGAGCACGGTCTCGATGCACCGGTGCTGCAGCGCCTGGGCGACTGGATGCTCGGGCTGCTGCGCGGCGACCTCGGCTATTCGGTGAAGCGCAGTGCACCGGTGAGCGAACTGATCGCGCCGCGGATCCGCAATGCGCTGCTCCTCGCCGGTGTGGCCAGCCTGCTGGCCTTTCCGGCCGCCATCGCAGTGGGCCTGGCCACCGGTCGTCGCGAGCAGTCGAAGGTGAGCCGAGCGGTCGACTCGACTGCTCTCGTGGCGATGACGCTGCCTGAGTTCGTCACCGCCTCGGTGTTGTGGCTGGTGCTGTCGGTGTGGCTGCCCATCCTGCCGGCGGTCACCGTGGTGAGCAGCGACGACTCGCTGCTCGACCTGCTGCCCAACGTGTGGCTGCCGGCGATCACGCTCGCCGTGCTCGTCTTCGCGCACGTGATGCGATCGATGCGTGCCTCGGTGTCGGCCACATCGCGACGGCCGTTCGCCGACGCGGCCCGCTTGCGCGGCGTACCGGAGCGGGCGGTGGTGCGCCGTCACATCCTGCCGGCCTCGCTGCCGCCCACGGTGAACGTCGTGGCGGTCACCGCGGCCTGGCTGCTCACCGGCACGTTCGTGGTCGAGGTGGTCTTCAACTATCCGGGCCTGGGGCGTCTCGCTGTCGATGCGATCGCCGACCGCGACACCGACCTCATCTTGGCCCTCACCCTGCTCGGCCTCGGCGTGTTCATCGTCGCGTCGTTCCTCGCCGACACGGTGATCCGTCTGCTCGACCCGCGGGTGCGGGCAGGGGTGGGGCGAGCATGACCGCGGTGAACGCTGCACCAGCGGCGACTGTCGTCGCATGGAGGCGCCGATGGCTGTCGGTGGGCGCCGTCGTGGTTGCCGCCCACCTGCTGCTGGCCGTGTTCGTGCCGTTGTTGCCACTGCAGTCGCCCACCGCACAGGACGCCACCGCAGTGTTGCAGGGCATGTCGCGGGCGCACTGGCTGGGCACCGACGACCTGGGCCGCGACGTGCTGTCGCGCACGCTCTGGGGCGGCCGTCCGTCGATCGGGATCGCGTTCGGTGCGGCACTGCTGGCGGCGCTGCTCGGTGTGCTCATCGGCACGGCCGCAGCGCTGGCGGGTGGCTGGCTCGACGATGTGCTCATGCGTGTCAACGATGTACTGCTGGCACTGCCGTCGCTGCTGGTGCTGATGCTCGTGGCGAGTTTCATCGGGCGGCAACCCGTGGTGCTGATGGTCACCCTGGCGGTGATGTACGCCCCGCCGATCGCCCGCCTGGTACGTGGCGCCACACTCGGTGTGCTCGGCCGCGACTTCGTGGTGGCAGCTCGGCTGCGGGGTGCGCGGTCGGCCGAGATCGTGACCCGCGAGGTGCTGCCCAACATCCGCGGGGTGGTGATCACCGAGGTGGCGATGCAGTTCTCGTGGATCCTGCTGGCCTTCAGTTCGCTCAGTTTCCTGGGCCTCGGCACCGCGCCTCCGACACCGGAGTGGGGCCTGATGGTGGCCGGTGCCCGCACCTACATCACGGTGAACGCGCTGCCGTTGGTGGCACCGATGGTGATGCTCGCCTCACTGGTGCTGGCGGTCAACTCGTTGATCGACCGCAGTGCGCTCGAGGACCACCCGTGACCGCCCCCGCCATCGAGGTGCACGGGCTCACCATTGCGCCACGCGGCACCGGTGCGAGCTCGGCCGTGCTGCGCGACATCCATCTGGAGGTCGCCCCCGGCACCCGTCTGGGCGTGGTGGGCGAGTCGGGCAGCGGGAAGTCGACCCTGCTCCGGGCGCTCGTCGGCGCCTGCGGCCGGGGACTGTGCGTGGTGGCCGGGTCGGCACGAACCGCCGGCCACGATCTGTTCGCGATGGCCGAGGCCGAACGGCGCGCGCTGCTCGGTACTGCCGTGGCCCTGGTGCCGCAGAGCATCGGGCTGTCGCTCACCCCGCACCTCACCGTCGAAGCCCACTTCCGCGATGTCGGTGCGGTCGATCGGGTCGTGCCGCTGCTCGACGAGGTGGGCCTGCGCGGCGAGGCGATGCGCGGTCGGTACCCGCACGAACTGTCGGGCGGCGAGCAGCAGCGCGTTCTGTTGGCGCTCGGCCTCGCCCGCGATCCGGCGGTGCTGCTGCTCGACGAACCCACGTCGGCGCTCGATGTGGGCGTGGCCGACGGCATCCTCCGCATGCTCGACGACACCCAGCGGCGGCGTGGGTTGACGCTCGTGGTGGTGAGCCACGACCTCGGTGTGATCGAGCGGGTGGCCACCCGTGTGGTGGTGATGCGCGGCGGCGAGATCGTCGAGGACGCGCCCGTCGAGCAGGTCACCTCGGCACCCGCGCACCCGTACACGCAGGCACTGCTGGCCGCGGCGCCGTCGCTCGGGCGTCGGCATCGACGGCGTGCCGCGGTGCCGACACCCGTGGAGCGTGGCGACGTGCTCGTGCGTGCCGAGGGGCTCACGGTGGTGCGCTCGAGCGCCGAGGCAGGGCGGGCGCGGCGCGGCCAGTGGCGGAGCACGACGGCCCTCGACCAGGTGAGCATCGACGTGCGCCGGGGCGAGATCCTGGGGGTGATCGGCGAATCGGGCAGCGGGAAGTCGACGCTGCTGAAGACGATGTGCGGCATGCTGGCGTCGACGGCCGGCACGCTGCGACTCGCCGACGGCACCGACCTCACCACACCGCTGCGGCGCCGGCCGGTGCATCTGCTGCGCCGTCTCCAGATGGTGCTCCAGAACCCCGACGACTCGCTGAACCCTGCGCACTCGGTGCGGCGAATCCTGCAGGCGGGAACGACGCTCGACGAGGCCGCCACGATCGACCTGCTCGAGACCGTCGAGTTGGGCGCAACCATGCTCGATCGTCGACCCGCCCAGTTGTCGGGTGGCGAGAAGCAGCGCGTGGCCATCGCCCGAGCCCTTGCCCGCGAACCCGAGGTGCTGCTGCTCGACGAGGTGACATCGGCGCTCGATGTGACGGTGCAGGCGGCCGTGCTCGACACGCTCCTCGACCTCCACGAACGCACCGGCACCACGATGGTGTTCGTGTCGCACGATCTGGCGGTGGTGGGGTCGATCGCCGATCGGATCGCTGTTCTGCGCAATGGCCGCCTGGTCGAACTGGGCGATGCCGACACCGTGTTGGCGTCGCCTGCCGACGAGTACACGGCGTCGCTGGTGGCGTTGGCGCGCCGTTGATCAGGCGGGGTCCGGCACCACGGCCTGCACGGCGATGGTGGCGACATATCCGCGGTGGTCGCTACCAGGCACCACGATGTCGAGCATGTCGACCCCGACCGCCCCGTTGCGCACGAGCGCATGGTCGATGCGCACGAACGGCGGGAAGAAACGGTTGGCGGGCCACGATCGCGACCAGCCCTTGCCCACCTGTTCGTGCACGTCGTCGAGGCCCCAGTCGAGCATGTGGCGGAACGCCGGGTGCCAGCGCGACGCATTGAAGTCGCCGGCGACGATGGTGGGGAGGTCGGAGTCGGCGGCCGTGCGGCCGATGGTGCGGAGATCGTCGCTCCAGAGCCCCACATCGGACTGCGAGCTGGCCGGCACCGGGTGTACGAGGATGATGCGCGTCGCCACGCCGCGTACGTCGATCGTGGCGATGATGCCCAGCTGGTGGCCGATCGGTGCCACGATCGACTCGATGATCGGCAGACGGCTGAACAACACGATGCCCGTGCGATCGTTGCGCGGCATCGCCGAGCGGTAGGGATAGCGCACGTTCACACCCTGGGCCTCGAGCGCGGCCGCGGCCACCGGGTTGTACTCGACGATGCCGAGCACGTCGGCGTCGAGGTCGAGCAGCGCTGTGGCTGCTGCATCGATCGAGGGATTCTCGTAGTAGATGTTCGACACGGCCATCACCAACTGCGGGGCAGCGGGGTCGACGACCGGGCGGTCACTGCCGCCGATCACCGGCATCAACACGGTCACCAGGCCGGCCGCGGCCACGGCATTGAGCAGCACCACCGGCCACATCCGCACGACGAGCGCCACGAGGATCAGCCCGATGGCGCCGATCACCACCACCGGCGTGAGGGCCTGCAGAGCGAACACCAGGGCGAGCCCCGTCACCCCGAAGGCCTGGCTGATGGCGAGGACGCCGACGGCGGCGGTGGCCAACCACAACGCCAGGCGCACGAGCGTGGCGAACAGGGGTTGTGGGGTGGAGACCTCTTCGTCGCTCATCAGGTGGTTCGCTCGTACGTGGTGCGTGCGGGCAGCAACGATTCATAGTGGCGCAGGGTGATCGACATCCAGCGCCGTTGGACCCTTTTCAGCCGCAGCGCGAGGGGGACACGCTCGAGGGGCAGGTGGCTCACGCACGCAGCGTAGAGCGGGTGGGGCGATCACGTACGCTCACGACCATGCGCCGAGGGGAGGCGCTGTGGTGGGGGAGGACCGATGGACGACAAGCCCGACGAAGCAACGACCGGTGCAGCGAGTGATGCAGCGAGTGACGTCCGCCGACGGTGGCTCGCAGCCCGGGTGCTGCTGGCCGTGGTGGCCGTACTGGCGCTGGTGGGCGCGTTCGTGGGTGTCGCGGTGCTGAACCGCGTGAGCACCACCTACGAGGTGGCCTTGGCGCTCACCCGCGACACCGCCGACGCCGCAGCCGATGCTTCGAGCAGCGCGGTCGACATCGCCAACGGCGTGTCGGAACTGGGGGCGGGCGCGTCGACCACGCTGACCGCCACCCAGCAGGTGCTCGACTCGGCAGCAACGGCCGCCGACGGTGTGGGCACCGCCTTGTCGACCAATGTGGCCGATGCCGTCAGCGGGTCGGCCAGCATCGCCAACCGGCTGGCCCGCTTCGTCGAGGTGATCGAGCGGTTCATCCCGGGCAACAGCCAGTCGTTGGCCGAAGACCTGCGCACATTCGCCAACGGCATCGAGCCGGTGCCCGACCAACTGCGCACCCTCGGCACCCAGCTGGCGACGACGGCCGACGAGATCGAAGCGGCGTCGGCTTCGCTGGGGCCGGTGTCGGAGCAACTGCAGACCACGGCTGCCGATCTCGCCTCGGCCACCGCCGACATCGAGCAGGCCGCGAAGGTGGCGAACGAGATCGCCGCCAGGGCCCAGGCCGAACTCGACGCGTCGAACAGCACCTTCACCCTGGCCAAGGTGCTGCTGTTCGTGTTCGGACTGGTGATCGCCTTCGCCTGCGTCGCCGGCGAACGGGTGATCAGCGTCGCCCAGCGGCGGTCGGCGGCGCAGCACGCCTGAGTGGTGCGGGCGGTGGGACTCGAACCCACACTCCGAGGAACAGGAACCTAAATCCTGCGCGTCTGCCAGTTTCGCCACGCCCGCAGCGATGCGGTCACGTTAGCCAACGACCTGCACGGCGAGTCCGGCGATATCGGTATCGGGTAGGCGGTCGAGCGCTGCGCCCCGCACGACGAGGGCGCGGTTCGGCACCAACTCGCGCCGACGCCCTGTGACGAGCGGCCGGCCGTTGTGCAGCACCTGCAGGCGGCCGGTGACGAACGCGTCGGTGCGCACCGTCAGGTGTCCGTCGCACCACGTGGCCCAGCGCAGCGGTGCGGTGACGTCGATGGGGTGTACGGCTTCAGGCCACCGGCGGTCGGCGAGCCATGTCTGCACCGCGGTCGCCACGTGCATGCCGTCGAGCGCGCACCGGTCGGCCGATTCGGCGGGGTGGACGAGGTTGCCGATCGCGAACATGCCGGGTGCAGCGGTGCGCATCGCCCGATCGGTGGCCGGACCGCGGGTACCGGGGGTGAGCGAGAGCCCGGTGCGACGGACGAGTTCGTACTCGGGCACCCAGTCGCCCGTGAACACCACCGTGTCGCAGTCGATGCGGGTGCCATCGGTGAGCACCACGGCCTCCACCCGCTCGCGGCCGACGATCGTGTCGATGTCGACGCCGGTGTGCACCGGCACCCGTCGCCGCCCGGCGGTGGCCCAGCGCAACGGTGCCACGGTCTGATCGCGGGGGAGTGGCGTGATCATCGCGACGGTGCTGCAGCCACCGTGCTCGAGCGACCAGATGGCCGAGAAGCTGACGTGCTCGGCGCCCACCACCACGGCGCGGGTGCCCACCCGACGGTGGTGGAGCGCAGTGAGATGCTGCACTGAACCGGTGGTGAACACCCCGCGAGGCCGGTCGCCCGCCACGAGGCGCGCCGAACGGGGCCGCTCGCGTGTGCCGGTTGCCAGCACCACGGCGTCGGCGACGAGCCGCTCGCCGGTGGCCGTCACCACGGTCAACGGGCCGGCGGCCGGCTCGACGTCGATCACCGTGGTGGCGGCGCGCACCGTGGCGCCGGCTCGCTCGGCCGCATCGACCAGGCGGCGGGCGTAGCGCGGGCCGGTGGTGAGCCGGTGCAGGTCGCGCAACCCGAACCCGAGGTGGTCGGTGTGTCGAGGTGCGCCGCCCGGTTCGCCCTCACGGTCGAGCACGGTCACGTCGATCGCCCCACCGACGCGCAGGCGGCGGGCGGCCGTGAGCCCGGCAGGCCCTGCGCCCACGATCACCACGTGCGGGGTGCGGCTCATCGGTCGACCGGCCATCCGGTGAGCGCTGCCACCTCGGCCAGGCAGAAGAACCCCTGGCAGCGTCCGGCCAGCGCGCGGGTGCGCCGTCGCAACCCGTCGGGGTCGACGGCGGGTAGTGGCCCGCTGCAGGCGGCGACGATCTCGTCGGCGGTCACCCGTTCGCAGTGGCACACGATCCGGCCACCTCGCTGATAGGGGCGTACGCCGGCTTCGCCGAGCGGTGTGCGACGCACGGCCACCACCGTCGCCGGGTCGGCCGGGTGCAGGTCGAGTCCGATCGCGGCCAGTCGCTCGGCTGCCTCCTCGGCGAGGGCCATCGACGCGGTGAGTCCGGTCGAACGGATGGTGCCCAGGCACACGTAGCGGGCGCCTGCGTCGGCCGACACCTGGTAGTCGCTGAACTCGCAAGCAGGCCGCAGACCCGCATACACGGCGGTCACCTCTTCGTCGACGAGCGCAGGCAGGATGCGGCGACCCTTGGTCAGCAGGCCGTCGAGACCCGCCCGTGTGGAACCGGTGGCGGTGCGATCGTCGATGTCGTCGGCGGTGGGGCCGAGCATCACGTTGCCGAACACCGTGGGTGCCACGAGCACGCCCTTGGTGGTGGCGGTGGGCGCCGGCAGCACGGTGCGGTGCAGCAACGGCCGGGCCACCTTGTCGAACACGATCAACTCGCCGCGCCGCGGCCGGATGGTGAACCCGTCGAACCCCATCGCCCGGTGCAGGGTGTCGCCGTGCAGGCCGGCGGCGTTGACGACGAACCGGGTGTGCACCCGGCGGCCGTGGGCGGTGACGAGCGTGGTGACATCGCTCGCGGTCTCGACGGCGACCACGCGGTGCTCGAGCAGCACGGTGCAGCCGTTGGCCATCGCCTGCTCGGCGAAGGCGAGGGGTGTGGCCCATGGGTCGATGATGTGCTCGTCGGGCACCACCATCGCCCCGGTGGCGCCGGGCCCCAGATGCGGTTCGAGTTCGTGTGCGGTGGCGGCGTCGACCACCTCGGCGCGGGTGTAGCCGTTGGCCGCTGCTTTGGCGGCGAGGGCAGGCAGGTTGGCCGCCTGTTCGTCGTCCCAGGCCACCAGCACGGCGCCGGTGTGTTCCACCGCGATGCCCGCCGTAGGCGCATAGGCGCTCAGCAGGTCGTACCCGCGGGCGACCAGGCGCGCTTCGAGCGTGCCCGGCGTGGCGTCGAAGCCGGTGTGCAAGATGGCCGTATTGGCCTTGCTGGTGCCGGCTCCCACGTCGCGGTTGGCGTCGAGCAGCGCCACCCGCAACGGGCTGCCTCCGGTCGTGTGCAGCGACAACAAGCGGGCGACCGCGCAACCCACCACGCCGGCGCCCACCACGACGACGTCGTACACGGGCGAGTCGGCGGTGTCGCTCATCGGTCCATGGTGGCCGCCGCCACCTCCACCCACGTAGCGAGCCGGGCCTCGGCCTCGTCGGCATGCATGCGTGGTTCGACCACGTACGGTGCAGCCGAACCGGCGGTGGGGTCGGCGAACGCAACGCCTGCGCCGATGGCGGCGAACTCGGCAACGCCGATCACCGTGGCGTGCGGCGAGGGGTACACCTCGACCGGTGCCTGCAGCAGGTCGGCCTGCGCTTGCAGCAGGGTGCTGCTGCGGGTGAGACCACCGTCGACGCGCAACACCTGCACCGGCTCACCCAGGTCGGCGGCCACGGCGCGGGCCAGCAGGGCCACCTGTGCGGCGATGCCGTCGATGGCGGCACGCACCAGATGGCCGCGTTCGGTGGCGAGCGACAGACCGGTGAAGGCCGCCTTGGCGTGCGGCTTCCAGAACGGCGCCGCCAGGCCGGCGAGCGCGGGGACGAACGTGACGCCCGCGCTATCGGTCACTGCACCGCCCAAGCGATCGAGATCGGCTGGTTCGTCGATCACCCCGATGCGTTGCAGCCAGCCCACGGCGGCCCCGACGGTGAACACCTGGCCGTCGAGGCACCACGTGAGTCGGTCGCCGAGGCGCCAGGCCGGGCAGCCCACCAGGCCGTTGGTCGACCGCACCGGCCGGTCGCCGGTGCAGGCCAGCAGGAACGCTCCGGTGCCGTAGGTGCACTTCGCCTCGCCGGCCCGGCGGCAGCGTTCGGCGAACAGTGCCGCCTGCTGGTCGACACAGGTGCCGGTGACGGGCATCGGTGTGCCGAACACGGTGGTGGTGCCCAGCGGTTTGGCGTTGGCGACCACACGGGGCAGCTGGGCGGCGTCGACACCGAACACGGCACAGGCCTCGTCGCTCCACTCGCCGCTGTCGAGGTCGAGCAGCAGCGAGCGCCCCGCCGTGGCCACATCGGTGGCGAAGGCACCGCACAGGCGGTGCAGCAACCAGGTGTCGGTGGTGGTGATGGTGGTGGCTGCGGTGCCGGCCGCGTGCTCGCGCAGCCACACCATCTTCGGCGCCACGAAGTACGGATCGAGTTCCAGGCCGGTCACAGCCGCCAGGCGGGGGCCGTGGTGGGCGAGGCGCTCGCAGACATCGGCCGAACGCCGGTCCTGCCACACCATCGCCCGGCCCTGGGCCGCGCCGGTGTGCCGGTCCCAGGCGAGAACCGTCTCGCCCTGGTTCGCCAGACCCACGGCGTCGATCGTCGGGTTGCCCGCCTCGGCCAGCGCGGCCGAGCCTGCCGCCATCACGCTCGCCCACAGTTCCTCGGGGTCGAGTTCGACCGAGCCGTCGGTGCCGCTGTGCACGCTCACCGCCGCTTCGGCGAGGCCGATCACGCGGTCGCCGTCGATGACCGCAGCCTTGGTTGCCGACGTTCCCTGGTCGATGGCGAGCACCGTCATGAGTGCGAGCGTACGACGTGGCCGCAGTGGCCCGCGCGTAGGCTGCGCGCCATGGCGTTCACCGGCTTTCCAGACGCGGCGTTCGAGTTCTACGAGCGGCTCGCGGCCGACAACTCACGCACGTTCTGGCAGGCCAACAAGGCCGTCTACACCGATGCCGTGCGCGCCCCGCTCGACGCACTGCTGGTCGAACTGGCCGAGTACGGGCCGTTCCACGTCTTCCGCCCGTACAAAGATGTGCGCTTCTCGAAGGACAAGGTGCCGTACAAAGACCACCAGGGTGCCTACGGCGAGAGCGAGGGCGGAGCGGGGCACTACGTGCAGGTGTCGGCACGCGGCCTGATGGCGGGAACCGGCTACTACGCGATGGCCACCGATCAGCTCGCCCGGTTCCGGGCCGCCGTCGATGCGCCGGCTCAGGGTGCCGAGCTCGCAGGCATCGTCGCCGCGCTGGTGAAGAAGGGATACAGCCCGGGCGCCATCGGCGAACTGAAGACCGCGCCGCGCGGCTTTCCCAAGGACCATCCGCGCATCGAACTGCTGCGACGCAAGGGCCTGATGGTCGCCCGCTCGTGGGAGCATGCGCCGTGGATGGCCACACGCGCCGTCGTGAAGCGCATCCGAGACACGTTCATCGCTGCCGACGAGATGAACGCCTGGCTCGACACCCACGTGGGGCCGAGCACCCTGGCGCCCGACGACGACGAACTGGCCCGCTTCGGGCCGTTCTGACCCGGCGCCGGTCAGCTCGTCGGCAACCACACGAGCGAGAAGTACTTCACCGACACATCGGTGCGCTTCGGTGCGACGTCGTAGGTGCTCACGTCGGCTGCCACTGTGTTCCAGCGCTCGTCGATGGCCAGGATCTCGTCTTCGGCCTGCTGCTGCAGTTCGGCCAACTGGTCTTCGAGCGAGTCGACCTTGCCCTGCGCTGCCTGCACCCGTTCGTTCGCGGTGGCCGACCGGCCACGGGCACCGGCAGCGCGACCGATCTTGCTCACGGCGGCGCGTCGCGATCGGGCGCCACCGAACAGGCCACCGAGCACAGCGTCGACCGCGCTCATCACCTCACCGGTGCGCCGATTGCTGCGCTCCTGTTCGAGCACACTCACCCGGCCCTCGGCGGCACGCAGTTGTTCCTGCAGGCGCGCCATCTTCGCGGCGTACTTCTCCTTCAGCTTCGCCGTGTCGGCGTCGGCGCGCTCGTCGGCGGCCGACCGGCAGCGGGCGCCGAAGGCCTCGTCGGTCTCGCCCGGTCGCCCGATCAGCTTCAGGTCCTTGTTGGCCGGAACCGTGAGCCGCTGCGACTGATAGAGGTGGTCGACGAGGCTCTTGTTCAGCGAGGTCCAGAACGTCTTGGTGGCGATCGGTGCATCGCACATGCGATAGGGCAGGTTGGTGGGCGCTGCAGCCAGCAGATCGCGGTCGTCGTAGTCGACGGCCACGGCCCGGCTCATGTCGGCCAGTTCGTCGAGCGGGGTGAGCACCGTCTCGAACTCCAGCTCGTGGCTCAGCTCGGCCCTGGTGTCGACGAACCGCACCACCACGCGCGACATCGCCGCGGCGACGTATCGGGTGCCGCGTGGGTCGGCACCCACCTCGGCCAGCCACGGGGCGGCGGCGTCGACCCAGCGGATCGCCACACCGTCGGCCACCTTCGGCATCAGCGGTGACTCGTCGTCGGCGAGTGTCGGCTGGGCGGGGGCCGGAGCCGGGATCGGCGCCATCGGTGCGGCGGGCGCCGGTGGCACGACGGCACCGGGTGGGGGAGGGGGAAGCGGCGCGGCGGTGCCGGCAGCAGGCGGCGCGAACGACGTGGCTGCGCCCTGCTTCTGGTCGGCCATCAGCGTGGCGATCTGCTCGCGGGTGAGCGGCCCGCGCAGGTAGCTCATCGCCCAGCGCGACGTGAACACCTCGGGCTGGTCCTTGCCGGCACGCCGCAGCACGAACTCGCGCTTGGCCAGGCCACTGATGGTCTGGCTGACTGCGTTCACGTCGACGCCGCCCGACGCAGCACTCATCCCGTCGAGCAGGCGCATCTTGTCGCGCTCGGTCTGCAACCGGCCGATCATCCAGGTACCTGCGTTCGACAGCGCCTTGTAGTCGACATCGACCGGGTTCTGGGTGCTCACCACCACCCCCACGCCGAAGGCGCGGGCCTGCTTGAACAGGGTCATCATCGGCTGCTTGGTGGGCGGGTTGGCGGTGGGCGGCAGATACCCCGCCACCTCGTCCATGTACAACAGCGCACGGAGGTCGGTGGTGCCGCTCTGGCGACGCATCCAGGTGATCAGCTTGCCGAGCACCAGGGTGGTGACGAACTGCCGCTCGGTGTCACCCAGGTGGGCGGTGGTGATGATGGCGCAGCGGGGTGCACCCGACGGCGTGCGCAGCATCGTGTCGATGTCGAGCGGGCTGCCGCTCATCCACGCCCCGAATGCGGGCGAGGCCAGCAGGCCGTTCAGGCGCATGGCGAACGCGGTGCGGTCGTTCGGTGGGAAGAACTCGTCGAGCTCGAACACCCCGAGTTTGCGGATGGTGGGCTTCAGTGCCAGCCCCACCAGCGTGGGCACATCGAGACTGCGGCCCTGTTGCCATTCGTTGATCACCAGGTTGGTGAGCAAGATGTGCTCGCGGCTCGTCAACGGGTCGGCGTCGATGCCCACCAACCCCAGCAGGCCGCTCACGAACCCGCCCACCTCGTCGGTGATGGTCTCGAGGTCGCTCATGTCGCGCGGTACGGCCAACGAGCCGACGATGTCGAGCGGCACCCCGGCGGTCGACCCCGGCGTGTACACCGTGAACCCGACCCGTTGGCGCAGCGCCCCGATGTCGGCGCCTCCCAGGTTCCAGCCGGCCAATCCCTTGGTCCAGGTCTCGGCCTGCCCGGCGGCGAACTCGGCCACGCTCTGGCCCGCTTTGTCGGCATCGCCCGCGTTCACCCACGGCTCGAAGTCGCGGGGTGCCAGGTCGGGGAAGGTGAGGCAGAGGTTGGTGAGGTCGCCCTTCGGGTCGATCAGCAGCGTGGGCACCCCGGCGCGCAGGGCTTCTTCGATCAGCACCACCCCGAGGCCGGTCTTGCCGGAACCGGTCATGCCAACGATCACGCCGTGGGTGGTGAAGTCGCCCGAGCCGATGATCGTGTGCTTGTCGGTGCGCTCATGGGTGGCGGCATCGATCATGCCGCCGAGCAGGAAGTCGGCCATGACCGGCGAGCGTAGTTGGCCGCCACCGGCCGACTTCGTGGGACGAGAGCGGCCGGGCCTGGCAGACTAGGCACCGTGACTCTCGCCCCCTCCCACGACGACATCCTCCGCGACGCGCTCGAGAACCAGTTCGGTCTCGCCGACACCGTGGTCGACCCGGCTTCGCTGGCCAACAGCGTCGCCCGGTTCCGCGAACAGGGCATCGTGCTGCCCACCTTCGCCCAACTCGCCGACCCCAGCGGTATCGACCCGGCGCTCACCGCAGGGGTCGACAAGAACGCACCCGATCCGCGCAACCTGTGGCGGGTGCACTGGTACAACGACCTGGCGGGGAACCGGGTGGCGGTGCCCGATCACATCGTGCTGCCGAAGGCGCTCACCGGTATCGACAGCCCCATCATCGTGGCGTTCGGCGACCGCTTCCCGATGATCACCGCGCACAAGGTGCTCGCCGCCTACAGCTGCCTCGCGCCCCGCGTGGTCACCGGCCAGTTCGACCCCACTCGCCACCGGGCCATCTGGCCCAGCACCGGCAACTACGCCCGTGGCGGTATCGCCATCAGCCGCATCATGGCCAGCCGCGGCGTGGCCATCCTGCCGGCCGGTATGAGCCAGGAGCGCTTCGACTGGCTCGACCGCTGGTGCGCCAACCCCGCCGACGACGTCATCAAGACGGTGGGCACCGAGAGCAATGTGAAGGAGATCTACGACGCCTGCAACGAGCTGGCCAAGGATCCTGGCAACTTCGTGCTCAACCAGTTCTGCGAGTTCGGCAACCACCTCGGCCACTACGAGGTCACCGGCCGTGCGCTCGGCCACGTGTTCGAGACCGTGCGGGCGGCCAGCGGCCGCGACCTGCGCCTGGCGGCGTTCACCAGCGCCACCGGGTCGGCGGGCACCATCGCCGCGGGCGACCGGTTGAAGGACGACTACGGCACGCGCATCGTTGCCGTCGAGGCGCTCGAGTGCCCCACGATGCTCGAGAACGGGTTCGGCGAGCACAACATCCAGGGCATCGGCGACAAGCACATCCCGCTCATCCACAACGTCACCAACACCGACGTCGTCGTGGCCATCAGCGACCGGGCCACCGACGAACTCGACGTGCTGTTCAACACCCCTGCCGGTCGCACCTATCTGGTCGACCACAAGGGCATCGACGCCGGCCTGGTGGCGGCGCTCGAGCACTTCGGCTTCTCGGCCATCTGCAACGTGCTGGCCGCCATCAAGACCGCCAAGCTGCTGGGCCTCGGGCCCGACGACGCCATCGTCACCATCGCCACCGACGGTGCTGCGCTGTACCCGTCGTCGCGGGCCACCACGATGGCCACCCGCTACCCGAACGGATTCGACACGGTGCACGCCGCCGAGGTGTTCGGCGAGCACCTCGGGCACATCACCACCGAGTCGATGATCGACTGCACCGAACGCGACCGCAACCGCATCTTCAACCTCGGCTACTACACCTGGGTCGAGCAGCAGGGCACGCCGTTCGAGCTGTTCGAGGCCCGCCGCCACCAGGAGTTCTGGCGCGGCCTGCGTCGCTACCTGCCGGTGTGGGACGAGATGATCACCGAGTTCAACGCGCAGGTGGCCGCCGGCTGATCCGGCGCCGCACGTCGGTCGACGATGAACATCACTGGATGGCGCTGTGCCGTGTGCGGCACCGAACAGGGCATCGACACGCCGCTGCCGTGGCGGTGTCCGCGTGCGTCGGGCGCCGACCGTCACCATGTGCTGCAAGCCGTCGGCAGCACGTTGCCGGTCGCTGCCGGCCACGACCCCAATCCGTTCGTCGCCTTCGACCAGGGGCTGGCGTGGGCTGCGTTCGCCGCAGCGCACGGCATGGATGTCGACGCCCGGCTGGCGTTGGTGCGGCGGCTCGACGCCGAGGTGGCCGCAGTGGCCGGCACCGGGTTCCGGGCCACGCCGTTCGCCCGCCACGATGCGCTCAGCGATGCTCTCGGTTTCGCAGCCGACGGCGGCGTGTGGGTGAAAGACGAGACCGGCAACGTGGCGGGCAGCCAGAAGGCACGTCACCTGTTCAGCATCCTGCTGCACCTCTGCGCTGCCGAGTCGCTCGGGCTCGCGCCGTGGCGGTCGCCGGCCGACCGGCCGCGGCTGGCCATCTCGTCGTGCGGGAACGCGGCCATCGCTGCGTCCACCTTGGCCGCTGCACTGCACTGGCCGATCGCCGTCTTCGTGCCACCGTGGGCCAGCGACGCCGTACTCGCTCGCCTGCACCGGTTGGGTGCCGAGGTGAACGTGTGCCCGCGTCTCGACACCGACCCGCCGGGTGACCCGTGCGTCTATCGCTTCCGCGAAGCCGTGGCGGCGGGTGCGCTGCCGTTCGCGGTGCAGGGCCCCGAGAACGCACTGTGCCTCGACGGCGGGCGCACCATCGGCTGGGAGATGCTCACGGCGGCAGCTGCCCAGGGCGTGGTGCTCGACCGCGTGTTCGTGCAGGTGGGCGGTGGCGCGTTCGCCGCGTCGGTGGGTGCCGCGCTGCAAGCGGTCTCGCCCGCACCGCAGTTGATGGCCGTGCAGACCGAGGGATGTGCCCCGCTGGCCGGCGCATGGCAGCGGGCCACGGCACTACCCGGGGGCCCTGCAGAGGCCGCCCGGCACTGGGGCGAGTGCATGCGTGTCTGGGGCGCCGACGGCGAGGGCGAGCCGCACTCGGCCGCCGACGGCATCCTCGACGACGAGACCTACGACTGGATCGGCATCGTCGACGCGCTCGCCGCCACCGGTGGTGAGGTGGTGGTGGCACCCGAGACGGCGGTGCTCGAGGCCCATCGGCTGGTGCAGGCCGTCACGCAGGTCGATGCCACCGCAACCGGCACGGCCGGTCTCGCCGGCCTCGTGGCCGCTCGGGTCTCGGTGGCCGACACCGAACGCGTGGCCGTCATCCTCAGCGGCGTCACCCGCCACTGACGCGCCCCGGTCACACGGTCAGACGTCGTGGAGTCGGCCGTCGGCCACGTCGTAGACGAAGCCGCGGATGTGGTCCTTGTGAGCGATGAAGGGGCTCAGCAACAGGCGATTGATGCTCTGGCGCACGTCGTCGTACGGGTCGAAAAAGGCCTCGAGCGCCCACCACGGCCGGATCCCGCACTCGACTTCGAGTTCCCTTTTGAACTCGTCGACGCTCACGCCCTCGAGGCCGCAGTTGGTGTGATGGATGAGGATGATCTCGCGGGTGCCCAGGCGGCGCTGCGACAGTACGAGCGATCGGATGACGTCGTCGGTCACCACACCGCCCGCATTGCGGATGATGTGCGCCTCGCCGTGCCGTAGCCCGAGCATCTCGAAGATGTTCATTCGGCTGTCCATGCAGGCCACGATCGCCAGCTTGCGCCGCGGGCGCACGTCCATCGGGCCGTCCGAGAACGCTTCCACGTACCGGGTGTTGTTCGCGAGCAACTCGTCGACGTTCGGGTGGAAGTCGGGGTCGCTCATCGTCGGTGACGGTAGCCTCTGCTGCATGTCGCCCAGCACTCCTCACGCCGCCGACGGTTCGTTCGATCCCCGCGCCGACGTCTTCAACCGCCTCTTGAAGAACCGGGTCATCATGCTCGGTACCGACGTGAACGACGAGATCGCCAACTCGCTGTGCGCGCAGTTGCTCTACCTCGAGGGTGAAGACCCCGAGGCCGACATCTGGCTCTACATCAACAGCCCTGGTGGTTCGGTCACCGCCGGTATGGCCATCTACGACACCATGCAGTTCGTCAGTTGCGATGTCGCCACCGTGTGCATGGGCATGGCCGCCAGCATGGGTCAGTTCCTGCTCAGCGCCGGCGCTGCCGGCAAGCGGTCGATCCTGCCCAACGCCCGCGTGATGATGCACCAGCCGCTCGCCGGCCTGCGCGGCCAGGCCGCCGACATCGCCATCCAGGCCGAGCAGCTCGGCTACACCAAGCGCCGGATGGCCGAGCTCACGGCCCACCACACGGGCCAGACCCTCGAGCGCATCCAGGCCGACGCCGAGCGCGACCGCTGGTTCACTGCGTCCGAGGCTGTCGAGTACGGCCTGGTCGACCGGGTCATCTTGAAGCGCGGCGAGATCGCCTGATCACGAACCGGCGTCGGGCAACGTCGCTGTCACCGGATTGGTGGGCGGTGGTGGTGTGCCGATGTCGAGCGCGCAGATCTGCTGGGTGAACTGCTGGATGCGCACTGCCGATGGGGCAGTGGCCAACGCCGCGTCCGACACTTCGGCCACCGACGCCGGATCGGCCGGGGTCGACGGCCGACGCAGCTTCGAGTGTGTCGAGCAGTTTCTGCCATTCGGGCTCGATGGCGGCCGGGGCGCGGTTGACGATGTCGCGGTAGGCGGCGATCGTGGCGGCCACGTCGTCGGGGGTGGCGATGGCAGGTGTGGCGACGAGGGCGATGCGATCGCGCACTGCCTCGCAGTAGGCGGCGTTGGTGCGCTCGGCCCGATCGCCGCAGGCCGAGGCAACGACGACTGCGAGCAGGCCCGCGGCGAGGTACGCCGTGCGACGCCGTGGCCGCGTGGGCGCGAGCGGGTGAGCGACAGGGGGGACGGTCGGCATCGCCCCCAGTCTCCCAGGCCGGAGGGTGCCGATGGCGGCGCGTTGCAGTCGCGCACCTCGCCGATATGGTGCCCGACAGCGTCGAGGGGCCGCTGCCGCCCCTTCTGAGGTTCATGGTCGGTGCCGAGTGCACCGCTGCTCAGAAGGGGGTGGCACATGCTTGCTGCCGTTTCGTCCGCCTCGGTGCTGGGGGTCACGGGCCAGCCGGTCACGGTGGAGGTGCACGTGGGGCCTGGCCTTCCCACGTTCCAGATCGTCGGCCTGCCCGACGAGGCCTGCCGCGAGTCGCGCGATCGCGTTCGCGCCGCCGTGTTGTCGAGCGGGCTCGAGTGGCCCAACAAACGCATTACGGTCAACCTGGCGCCCTCGGGTCTCCGTAAGGGCGGTTCGGGGCTCGATCTGGCCATCGCCATCGGCGTGCTGGTCGCCGACGAACGGCTCGATCCGGCGCTGGTGCGCCCTCACGCTGTCATCGGCGAGTTGGGCCTCGACGGCAGCGTGCGGTCGCTGCCGGGTGTGGCGCCCATGGTGGCGTGCCTTGCCGATCTGGTGCCGGTGGTGCCTGCTGCCAACTGGGCCGAGGCCGTCGCCGTGCGCGACGGCACGGTGCGCTGCGCGTCGTCGCTGGCCGAGGTGGTGCACGCCCTCGGTGGTGGTCGTTGGCCCGAACCACCCGAGTCGGTGCAGGCCGAGCAGCCGCGCCAGGTGGCCGACCTCGCCGATGTACGCGGGCAGCCCGAGGCACGTGCCGGGCTCGAGATCGCTGCGGCCGGTGGCCACCATCTGCTGCTCGTCGGGCCGCCGGGTTCGGGCAAGACGATGCTGGCCCAGCGCCTGGTGGGGTTGTTGCCCCCGCACGACCACACCACTGCCCTCGAGGTCACCATGGTGCACTCGGCGGCGGGTGTCGGTTCAGCCACGGGTGTGGTGCGCTACCCGACGCTGCGTGCGCCACATCACACCAGTTCGATGGTGGCGCTCATCGGTGGCGGGTCGCACAGCCTCCGCCCGGGTGAGGTGAGTCTGTCGCACGGGGGCGTCCTGTTCTTGGACGAGCTCGGCGAGTTCGCCCCGACCGTGCTCGACGCACTGCGTCAACCGTTGGAGGAGGGTGTGGTGCGCGTGGCGCGGGCCCACAGTTCGGCCACGCTGCCGGCACGCTTCTTGCTGGTGGCGGCCACCAATCCCTGTCCGTGCGGTGGTGGGCCGCCCGGGTCGTGCGAGTGCGACGAGGCCGCACGCCAGCGGTATCTCCGACGTCTGTCGGGGCCGCTGCTCGATCGCTTCGATCTGCGCATCGGTGTGCACCGCACCGCGGTCGACGATCTGCTCGGTATCGGCGGTGGCGAGTCGACCGAGGTAGTGCGCGAGCGCGTCATGCGGGCTCGCGCGCGTGCGCTGGAACGCAACGCGATGCTCAACGGCGCCATTGCCCCGGCCGATCTCGATCGCTGTGCACCGCTCACGGCCGAGGCGACGCACCTGTTGCGCGCCGAGCTCGAGCGGGGTCGTCTCACGGGGCGCGGGCTGCACCGTGTTCGTCGTGTGGCGCGCACCATCGCCGATCTCGCGTCGGCCGATCAGCAACAGGTGCAGGCCGAGCATGTCGCCCTGGCGCTGCAACTGCGGGTGCGACTGCGGGTGTCGACGCGGAGTGATGCGGCATGACCGCCGACTCGGGCCTCCCCGATGCCGCCTACGCCGCGGCGCTTGCGTCGTTCGCCGACATGACCGTGCACCGCTTGCTCGCCCTGTTGCGCCAGCACTCGCCCCGCGAGGCGTTCGCTGTGGCGAGCGGGTCGGTGCCGCCGAAGGAGGGGCTCGTGCGGCGGGTGCTCGACGATCCGCTCACGGGGGCCACGTTGCGGGCCTCGTGGCAGCGCAGCGCCTGTGCGTACTCGCCGGCCGCAGTATGGGAGCGGTGCCAGGCGCTCGGGCTCGAGGTCACCGTGTTCGGCGATCCCGCGCACCCGCTGCCGCTGGCCCACGACCTGCTGCCGGTGCCGGTGCTGTTCTCGCGTGGCGACCGTTCGCTGCTCGCAGGGCGGCGAGTGGCGTTGGTGGGCACACGCAATGCCACGGCGTCGGGGCGCACGGTGGCCGGTGCGTTGGGGGCTGGCCTCGCTCGGGCGGGTGTGCACGTCGTGTCGGGCCTCGCCCGCGGTATCGACGGCGCTGCACATCGCGGGGTGGTGGGTTGGCTCGACGGTGTCGGCCAGCCCGACACCGGTGGGTGTCCGGGCGAGAGGCATGCCGGTACGGGGCGACCGATCGCGGTGGTGGCCTCGGGCCTCGACGTGGTGTACCCGCGCGAGCACCGCTCGCTGTGGCAGCAGGTGGGCGAGCAAGGGTTGCTGCTCAGCGAGCATCCGCCGGGTGCAGCGCCGGTGGCGCACCACTTCCCGTTGCGTAATCGGTTGGTGGCAGCGCTCTCGGAGGTGGTGGTCGTCGTCGAGTCGCGCGAGCGCGGGGGTTCGCTCATCACCGTCGACCTGGCCACCGAGCGTGGGGTGCCGGTCATGGCGGTGCCCGGGCACATCGCCAGTCGGGCATCGCTCGGCACCAACGGGTTGTTGCGCGACGGGGCGTCGCCGGTGCTCGACGTGGGCGACATCCTGGTGGCGCTGTCACTCGATCGGCTCCCGTTCGACCTGCCGGTGGCCGACCGTCGGCCTCGTCCGCGTGCCGACGACCGGGTGGTGTTGCAGGCCTGCGCCGAGCAACCCCGGACCATCGGTGAGGTGGCCCGGGTCGTCGACCGACCCCTGCTCGACGTGGCAATGGCACTCGCTCGACTCGAACAGTCGGGCTGGTTGCACCAGGTCGACGGGTGGTACGAGGCGCTCGGGTCACCTCCGCCGTAACGCCGAACGAATACGATTCCCCACAGTGCACCCGGACGCCGCCACGTTCAGTGAGTCGACGCCCACCGAGCGCCTCGAAGAGGGCCTCGGTGATGGTGTTGTCGCGCCCGAGTGGCGACTCGACGAGTTCGTGCGCTCGCTCACCGCATCGTCGGCCAACACCGTCGCGGCCTACCGCAGCGATGCGGCCGCCTTCGCTGAATGGGCCCAGCGTTCGGGCATCGTCCGTCCCACCGATGTCGAGCGGATGCTCGTGCGTCGCTACGTGGCCTTCCTCACCACCCGTCGCTATGCCAAGCGGTCGATCGCCCGCAAGGTGGCGGCGCTCCACCGCTACTTCCGCTGGCTCGTGCGCGCCGGGCACCTGCCCAGCGATCCGAGCGCTTCGGTGCGCGCCCCGGCCGGCGAGGGTCGTCTGCCGCGAGTGCTGTCGAGCGCCGAGGTGACGGTGCTGCTCGACACACCTCCCACCGACGACGAGCCGATGTGGCGGCGGCGACGCGACGACGCCGTGCTCGAACTGCTCTACGGCAGCGGTATCCGGGTGGGCGAGCTCTGCGGGCTCGACTGCGGCGACATCGATCTGGCCGCCGGCGCGGTGGTGGTGTGGGGCAAGGGCGCGAAGCAGCGCCGTGTCCCCCTCAGCGCCGTCGCCGTCGACGCCCTGCGTGCCTGGTTGCCGGTGCGGCACGAGGTGCTCGTCGCCTCGGCAGGCGCGGCGCTGTTCGGTAACGAACGCGGGCACCGCCTCGGCACCCGCGACGTGCGCCGCATCATCGATCGACGTGCCGCCTCGCCCACGCATCCGCACGCACTTCGACACAGCTGCGCGACGCATCTGCTCGATGGTGGGGCAGACTTGCGGGTAGTGCAGGAACTTCTCGGCCACGCCGACGTCGCCACGACGCAGCGGTACACCCACGTCAGCAACGAACGGCTTCGCGCCGTCTATGCGGAAGCGCACCCGCGGGCATGAGCATGGCACCCGAGGTCGCCCGCTGGTGGGAGCGTTGGTTCGAGTCGCGCGACCAGACGGCCCGCGACCGGCTGATCGAGCACTACTCGCCACTGGTGAAGTTCGTGGCCGGCCGTATCGGTGCCGGCCTGCCCAGCAGCGTCGACCCCGGCGACCTGGTGAGCGCCGGGGTGTTCGGCCTCATCGACGCGGTCGAACGGTTCGACCCCGAGCGCGGCGTGAAGTTCGAGACCTTCGCCGTGCCCCGTATCCGCGGTGCAGTGTTCGACGGGCTGCGGTCGCTCGACTGGGTGCCCCGTTCGGTGCGCGCCCGCGCCCGCGAGGTCGAGACCGCGTTCTCCGAACTCGAATCGAAGTTCGGCCGTGCGCCCACCGACGACGAGATCAGCGCCCATCTGAAGATCTCGGGCACCGAGTTCCAGAAGTGGCTCACCTCGATCGCCACCACCACTGTCGGCCCGCTCGACCGGGCGCTCGCGGCGGGGGCCGAGCCCCGCTCGCTCATCGGCGACACCCCCGAATCGCCGGGGGCCGTGGTGGAAGAGAGCGATCTGCGGCGTCTGGTGCGCCAAGAGGTGCTCCGGCTGCCCGAGCGCGAGAAGTTGGTGATGTCGTTCTACTACGACGAAGGTCTCACGCTCGCCGAGATCGGTTCGGTGCTCGGTGTCACCGAGAGCCGCGTCTCGCAGATCCACACCAAGGCGGTGCTGCACCTGCGTGCCAGGTTGGCTGCCGCCGGCATCTCCTGAGTCCACCCGTCCGCCTCCTTCGGTGCGTCGAGCACCCGACCATCAGCCGTCGTCAGGGAGGTCGTCGTGTCTGGACTGCTCCGCGTTCTCGTGGTCTCGGTCGGTCTTGTGGTGCCGACCGGGCCGCCCGTCGTCGCGCCGACGTGCTATCCGCCACCGGTCGATGCGCCGGTGGCGGTGCCGTACCGAGCACCGGCCTGCCGGTACTGCGCCGGCCACCGCGGTATCGACTACGCCACCGCGCCAGGTGCGCCCGTGCGGGCCATGGAGGCGGGCACCGTCAGCTTCGCCGGCGACGTGGCCGGCACCACCTATCTGGTGGTCGAGCAGTCCGACGGTCGTCGGGCCACCTACGGCCGCCTCGCCCGCCTCACCGCATCGACCGGCGACCAGGTGCGGGCTGGTGACCGGGTGGGTGTGGCCGTCGGGCAGGTCTACGTCGGCCTGCGGGTGGGCGACGAGTACATCGACCCCACACCCCTGATCGGCCGCTGGCGCCGGGCAGCTCGCCTCGTGCCCCTCGACGGCGGCAACCGGCCCCCGGCCCGGCCGGCCCGGTTGGAATGCCCGATGCAGCCCGGCACCAGGTAGCATTGCCGACCGGTCCACCGCCGGTGGGCCGAATCCGATCGCATGGCCCCGGCTGCGGTCGCTCCCGCGTGCGGGGGTGCGTGGGCCCATGCGCAGCCAACCGCAGTGAAGGAGCACATCATGGCCGTCGTCACCATGCGACAGATGCTGGAAGCAGGTGTCCACTTCGGGCACCAGACCCGCCGCTGGAACCCGAAGATGCGTCGTTTCATCTACGGCGAGCGCAACGGCATCTACATCATCGATCTCGAGCAGACCCTCACCCGCGTCGAGGCCGCCTACCGGTTCACCCGCGACCTGGCGGCCAAGGGTGGCACGGTGATGTTCATCGGCACCAAGAAGCAGGCGCAAGATCCCGTGCGCGAGTACGCGCTGATGTCGGGGATGCCCTATGTGAACGAGCGTTGGCTGGGCGGCATGCTCACCAACTTCGAGACCATCGCCAAGCGGGTGCAGAAGATGCAGGAGTACGAGCGCATGCGCGTGGCCGGCGACTTCGAGGCGATGCCGAAGAAGGAAGCCCTCCTGCTCACCCGCGAGCTCGAGAAGCTGCAGAAGAACCTCGGTGGTATCCGCGGGATGAACCGCCGCCCCGACGCGGTGTTCATCCTCGACACCAAGAAAGAGCAGATCGCCATCACCGAGGCCAACAAGCTCGGTATCCCCATCATCGCCGTCGTCGACACCAACGTCGACCCCGACCTCGTGCAGTTCCCCATCCCGGGCAACGACGACGCCATCCGCGCCAACGCGCTGATGAGCCGCGTCGTGGCCGAGGCCATCATCGAGGGCCGCCGCGGCATCGACATCGCCACCGCCCCGGCCGCTGCCCCCAAGCGCACCGCCGAGGAGGAAGCAGCGTTCACCGCTGCCCAGTCCGAGGCCCGCCGTCAGGCTGCTGCCGCACAGGCCGAGCGTGAGGCCCGCCTCAGCGCCAGCAAGGTCGCTGCCGACACCGATACCGACACCGACACCGCTGAATCCACCGAGACCCAGGAAGGCTGACATGTCGTTCACCGCCAAAGACGTCCAAGCGCTGCGCCAGGCCACCGGCGCCGGGATGATGGACGCCAAGAAGGCCCTCGAGGCCAACGACGGCGATATGGAGGCCTCGAAGCAGTGGTTGCGCGAGAAGGGCCTCGCCGCCAGCGCGAAGCGCGACGACCGCGAGAACACCCAGGGCGCCGTGGCGCTGGTGATCGACGGCAACGTCGGCGCCATCGTGAAGCTGAAGTGCGAGACCGACTTCGTCGCCTCGAGCGATCGCTTCAAGGGTGAGGCCGATGCGTTGGCCGCCCTCGTCGCTGCCAAGGGCGTCGACGCCGTCGCCGAGCGCACCGCCGAACTCGAAGAGATGAAGATCACGCTCAAGGAGAAGATCGAACTCGGCGATGTCGTGCGCATGGAAGCAGCGGCCGGCAACGTGCTCGACAGCTACGTGCACATCCAGGGCGGCCGCGGTGTGAACGCCGTGCTCGTCGAGATGAGCGACGCCTCGGTCGAATTGGCTCACGACGTGGCCGTGCACATCGCCTTCGCCCGGCCCAAGTACCTCAGCCGCAACGACATCCCGGCCGATGTGCTCGAGCACGAGCGTCAGACGCTCGAGACGATCAGCCGCAACGAGGGCAAGCCCGAGGCTGCGCTGCCGAAGATCGTCGAGGGTCGTATGAACGGCTTCTACAAAGATGTCGCCCTGCTCGACCAGCCCTACGCCAAGGACGACAAGCAGAACATCACCCAGATGATCGGCAAGTCGTCGATCATCGGGTTCGCCCAGGTCGAGATCGGCTGACCGCGATGGCCTCGCCCCGGTGGAAGCGGATCGTCTTCAAGCCGTCGGGCGAGGCCCTTGCCGGTAGTTCGGGTTCGGGCCTCGACGCTGCAACCCTGGCTGCCACCGCCACCGAGATCATCGGTGTGCGCAACATGGGTGTCGACGTCACCGTCGTGGTGGGCGGCGGCAACTTCTGGCGCGGCCGCACCGGTGCAATGTCGGGGATGGACGCCACCCAGAGCGACCACATCGGCATGCTCGGCACCGTCATGAACGCGCTCGCCCTGCAGGATGCGCTCGAGCGCCAGGGGCAGACCACCCGCGTGATGAGCGCCATCGAGATGCCACGCATCGCCGAGCCCTACATCCGTCGGCGGGCGATGCGCCATGTCGAGAAGGGCCGCGTCGTCATCTTCGCGGCCGGCACCGGCAACCCGTTCTTCACCACCGACACCGCGGCTGCACTGCGCGCCGCCGAGATCGACGCCGAAGCGCTGCTGAAGGGCACCCACTCGGGTGTCGACGGGGTCTACAGCGCCGACCCGCGCCGCGACCCCACGGCCACCCGGTACGAGTCGATCGACTACATGGACGTGATGAACCGCGACCTGAAGGTGATGGATGCCACGGCCATCGCCTTCTGCCGCGACAACGACATCCCGATCGTGGTGTTCGACATGTCGCAGCCGGGCGCGTTGCACGCCATCATCGAGGGCCGTCCCGTTGGCACGATCATCCATCACGCCGAGTCGCTCGGCGCCTGAACGGCCCCGATGGCCGCGGCCCCTGCTCAGCCTCGGTACGCTGTCACAGTGATCGAAGACACGCTGCTCGAAGCGATCGAGAAGATGGAGAAAGCGGTCGACCACGTCCAGAACCAGTTCACGACGGTTCGGACGGGCCGGGCGAACCCCGCGCTGGTCGACAAGCTGCAGGTCGACTACTACGGATCGATGGTGCCGCTGCAGCAGTTGGCCGGGTTCCAGGTGCCCGAGGCTCGCACCCTGGTGGTGAAGCCGCACGATCGCAGCACGCTCACCGCCATCGAGAAGGCCATTCGCGACAGCGATCTGGGCGTCAGCCCGTCGAACGACGGAGTGGTCATCCGTATCAACATCCCTGCGCTCACCGAGCAGCGGCGCAAGGAATACGTGAAGATCGTGAAGAACATGGCCGAGGACGGTCGCATCGCAGTGCGCAACGTGCGCCGCGATGCCCGCAAGCATCTCGAGGCCGCCGAGAAGGCGAGCGAGATCTCGGCCGACCAACTCGAGCGTGCCGAGAAAGAACTCGACAAGCTCACCCACGACACCATCGAGAACATCGACAAGGCACTCGGACGCAAGGAACAGGAGCTGCTCGAGGTCTGACGACCCGAGCGTGGCGACGATTGGGGAACCCAGATGAGCGATGATGCCAGGCGGCGCGATCGGCGGGACCGCATGCACGACGACGACGATTTCGGGCCGCCGCTGTTCGGCGACGACACGCCGACCGACCGCAACGACGTGCTGTCGTTCGGTACGGCCGACACCGGGCCGTTGCCGCACTGGACCTCGCCGCCCACCGGCGAGATGCCCGCGGTGCTGGGTGAGGGACAACCACGCGATCACACCGACGATCTCGACGTGTGGTCGTCGTTCTCCGACTCGGCGCCGGTGTGGAGCGACGATCCGCTCCCCACGGGCGAGTTCGAGGTGCCTGCCCGCACCACCGGCCCGGTCGACCGGGTGCCGTCCGATCTGTTCGACGACGACCTCGACGAGAGCGCTCCTGTCGCGCGGCGCGGCCCCGGCCGCATCACCATCGGCACCGACCCCACCGACGACCGGATGGGGCGGCCGATGCCTGCCACCCGCGGTCGCGGTCGTGGCGACGCCGGGCGCGGCGCTCGTCCTGCGGCGCGTGCCGGCGCGGCCGTAGCCGCTCCTGCCAAGTCGGGACGCGACATGCCAACGGCCATCGCCGTCGGGCTGTTGTTGGTGGCCGCCTTCATCGCCGCGCTGCTCGCCGGCCCGTGGGCCGTGATGATCATCGTCGTCGCCGTCATCGGCCTCGCTGCTGTGGAGTTCTTCGACAAGGTCTCCGACAAGGGGTACCGCCCTGCCACGGTGGCCGGGGTGGTGGCGGCCGCAGCGTTCCCGCTGGCCGCCTACTGGGCGGGCGAGCAGGCGTTGCCGCTCGTGTTGCTGCTCGCGTTCACGGCCGGGTGCCTCACGTTCATCGCCGCGCCGAACCTCGAGTCGAGTCCGCTGCCGAACATGGCGATCACCACCCTGGGCGTCGTCTGGATCGGGTTCACCGGTGCCTTCGCAGCACTCATCGTGTCGTTCTCGAACATCACGCTGGCGGGTGCCGCCGGTTCCACCACGTCGGTGGGCACCGACACACTGTTCCTCCTCGCGCTCGGTGTGGTGGCCAACGATGTGGGTGCGTTGTTCATCGGCTCGGCGATCGGCCGCACGCCGTTGCGTCAGTGGATCAGCCCGAACAAGACCGTCGAGGGGTTCCTCGGCGGTGCGGTGATGACCCTGCTGGCCATGGTGGTGGTGGGGGTCACCGAGAAGAGCACGTCGTGGAACTCCACCGGCGATCTGCTCATCCTCGGCGCGGTCATCGCGTTCACGGCGCCCATCGGCGATCTCACCGAGAGCATGTTCAAGCGCAACCTCGACATCAAGGACTTCGGCAGCCTGGTGAAGGGCCACGGCGGGGTGCTCGATCGCTTCGACGGGTTCTTGTTCACGCTGCCGGCCGTCTACTACCTGATGCAGATCCTCGAGCCCTGGCTCACCAAGTGAGCCCGGTCAGGGTCGCGATCGCCGGCAGCAGCGGCAGTATCGGCACCCAGACGCTCGACGTCGTGCGGGCCGAGGCCGGCGCCTACGAGGTGGTGGCGCTCGGCGTCGGTTCGTCGGTCGACGTGCTGATCGAGCAGGCCCGCGAGTTCCGGCCCGCTGTGGTGGCGGTCGCCGATCCTGCGCAGCGGGCACGAGTGGCCGATGCCCTGCCGTTCGCTCAGGTGGTGGGCGACTTCGCCGACCTGGTCGAGCCGGCCGATGTGGTGGTGAACGCCGTCGTGGGGTTCGCCGGTCTGCCGGTGACGGTGGCCACGCTTCGGGCGGGCAAGCGACTGGCGCTCGCGAACAAAGAGAGCCTCATCGCCGCCGGGCCGGTGGTGCAGCCGCTGCGCGCCACGCCCGGCGCCGAACTGGTGCCGGTCGACAGCGAGCACTGCGCCGTGCACCAGTGCCTGCGTTCGTCGGTGGCCGTCGATCGCGAGGTGGCCCGGGTGGTGCTCACCGCCAGCGGCGGCCCGTTCCGTGGCCGCACGGCCGAGTCGTTGGCGATGGTGGGTGTCGACGAGGCGCTGGCGCACCCCACGTGGAAGATGGGTCCGAAGATCACCATCGACTCGTCGACGCTCATGAACAAAGGGCTCGAGGTGATCGAGGCCCACGAGTTGTTCGGCACCCCGTTCGACCAGATCGAGGTGGTGGTGCATCCGCAGAGCGTCGTGCACTCGATGGTCGAGTTCACCGACGGCTGCACGATGGCGCAGTTGTCGCTGCCCGATATGCGCCTGCCCATCGGCTACGCCCTTGCGTACCCCCATCGCATCGGCACGCCCTTCGGTCGCATCGACTGGGGCAGGCTCGGTCGGCTCGACTTCGAACAGCCCGACACCACCACGTTCCGCTGTCTGTCGCTGGCCTACGCAGCGGGTCGAGCCGGCAGTACGGCGCCTGCGTGGCTGAGCGCGGCCAATGAGGTGGCGGTCGATGCCTTCCTCGCCGGACGGGTGCGGTGGCCGCACATCGCCGAGATCTGCGACGCCGCACTGCAGCGCTACGAGCCGGGGCCCGATGTGACGGTCGACGACATCGTCGCAGCCGACGCCCGCGCCCGTATGGTTGCCGCTACGGTCATCGCCGACACGTTCATGCGGTAGTCGCCCATCCGGGCACCGACACACCCCAGGCAGGACATGAGTTCACCGTTCCCCCCGCCCGATATCGAGGAAGTGAACAGCTACACCAAGCTGCGCAACGAGATCCTGGCAGGTGGTGCCAGCGACGCGCCGGGCGACGATCTCGCAGGCGGTTCGCGCGCCGTCATCGGCCTGGCGGTGATCGCCGGCCTCATGGTGCTGCTGGCGTGGTGGAGCATCTGGGCCTTCGTCTTCGTGGTGTTGCTGGTCGGCTGCGTGTTCCTGCACGAGTTGGGACACTTCGCCACCGCACGCTGGACCGGGATGAAGGCCACCCAGTTCTTCTTGTTCATGGGGCCGAAGTTGTGGAGCTTCCGCCGAGGCGAAACCGAGTACGGCCTGCGCGCCTACCCGATCGGCGCCTATGTGCGCATCATCGGCATGAACAACCTCGACGACGTCGATCCGGCCGACGAGCCACGGGCGTACCGCAACAAGAGCTACCCCCGGCGCATGCTGGTCATCTGTGCCGGGTCGATCATGCACATCCTGGTGGCCATCGCCTTGATGTTCGGCGTGTACGCCACCAAGGGTTCGCTCGGTCCCACCGGCGAGGTGGCCATCACCCAGGTGGTGGTCGGCGGGCCAGCCGAGGGCTTGGGGATCAAACCCGACGACGTGGTGGTGAGCATCGATGGACAGGCGGTGTCGACCGCCGACCAGTTCGTCGCCGCCATCCGCAGCAACGAGCCGGGCGACTTCGTCACGCTGGTGATCGAACGCGCCGGCGAGCAGGTCAGCTACGAAGCGGGTCTGGGCAGCAACCCGAACCAGGGCGAGTTCTTCGGCACCGCATTCCTCGGTGTCGGCTCGGGCGATGTGCAGGACTGGGTGGCGATGCCCGTCGGCGAGGCGGCAGTGCGCAGCATCACCGACCTCGGCTCGCAGGCGTGGGCCAGCGTGGGTGGCGTCGTGAAGGTGCTCAACCCGGTGAACATCTTCCAGCACCTCACGGGCGAGAACACCGATCCGACCTCGCAGCCCACCACCGTGGTGGGGGTGAGCCGCTTCAGCGACGTCGTCGGCAGCGAGACCGGCCTGGCCGGCATTCTGCTGATGCTCGCCGGTGTGAACGTGTTCATCGGGCTGTTCAACCTGTTCCCCATGCTGCCCTTCGATGGTGGCCATGCCGCGATCGCCACCTATGAGCGGCTGCGGTCGCGCAAGGGGCAGCCCGCCTATCACGCCGACGTGTCGAAGATGGTGCCGGTAGCGATGACGATGATGGTGCTGTTGGCCTTCGTGCTGCTCACCAGCTTGTACCTCGACATCGTCCGTCCGCTCCGTGGGTAGTGCTGGCACACTGACGCCGTGAACTCCGATCGCACCACTTCGTTCGAGCGTCGCAGCACCCGGCAGATCCACGTCGGCAAGGTCGCCGTCGGTGGTGGCGCACCCATCTCGGTGCAGTCGATGACCATCACCAAGACCGCCGATGTAGAGGGCACGCTGCAGCAGATCTACGCGCTCGCGGCGGCCGGCTGCGACATCGTGCGCTGCACCTGCAACGAGGCCGAGGCGGCTGAGGGCCTGGCCCAGATCGTGCCGCGGTCGCCCATCCCGGTCATCGCCGACATCCACCACCAGTACAAGATGGCGTTGGCGGCGATGGAAGCAGGGGTGCACGGCCTGCGCCTGAACCCCGGCAACATCCGCCGACCCGAGCACATCAAGGCCGTTGCTGCCGAGGCGAAAGACCGCGGTCTGCCCATCCGCATCGGCGTGAACGGTGGCTCGCTCGACCCGGCGTTGTACGAGAAGTACGGCGGGGTCACCCCCGAGGCGATGGTCGAGAGCGCGCTGCAGGAGATCGCCTACTTCGAAGACGTCGACTTCCACGACTACAAGATCAGCGTGAAGGCGTCGAACGTGCCGCTGATGGTCGAGGCCTACCGCCAGTTGAGTGCCGCCACCGACGCGCCGTTGCACCTGGGTGTCACCGAGGCCGGCCCGCCGCCCGCCGGGTTGGTGAAGGCCACCGCCGGTATCGCCACGCTGCTGATGGAGGGCATCGGCGACACCATCCGCTATTCGCTCACGGCCGATCCGGTGGAAGAGGCCCGAGCCGGGCGGCAGTTGCTCGAGGCGCTCGGCCTGCGCGAACGCAAGAACGTCGACCTCATCGCCTGCCCCAGCTGCGGCCGGGCCGAGATCGACGTGATCGATGTGGCCAAGCGGGCGATGGACGCGTTCGGCGACCGCAAGATCCCGCTGCAGGTGGCCGTGATGGGCTGTGTGGTGAACGGCCCGGGCGAGGCCCGCGAAGCCGACCTGGGCATCGCTGCCGGCAACAAGCGCGGGCACCTGTTCGTGAAGGGCCGCAACGTGGCGGTGGTGCCCGAGAGCGAGATGGTCGACGCGCTGGTCGAGTGGGCCGAGTTCATCCACGAGCACGGCACCGACGCTGCGTTGGCCCGTGTCGACACGGCGCTGGCCGAGCGCGAGGCGGCCAAGGACCGGGCCAAGCTGCTCGACGACAAGGGCGCCGACGCCAACCACGCCGACGAGCGCATCGTCGAGATCCGCAAGACGGTGTCGGGCAGCTGAGCGGCCCGGGCCACCGGCGCGCACCCACTCGCTAGGATCGCCGCCATGTCCGTCACCACGGAACGCCCGCAGATCGGTCTCACCTGGGAGGCCTTCATCGAGTTGCCCGACGAGCAGCTCCGCCATGCCGAACTGCACGATGGCGAGGTGGTGCAGATGGCACCTGCTGGGCGACCGCACCAACTCACGTTGGTCAACCTCATCGGTGTGCTGTTGCCGTGGGTGCGCGCCCGCGGCGGCGAACTGGTGCCCGATCCGCACGTGCGCATCGCCCTGCGGTGGGGCTACCAACCCGATCTGGCGTGGTACTCGCCTGAACGGCTTCCCGCGTCGGGGTATTACGACCAGGCGCCCGATCTGGCTGTCGAGATCCTGTCGCCGTCCACTCGCCGGCGCGACCTCGTTCGCAAGCCTGCCCACTACTTCGCTGCCGGTGTGCGCGAGGTGTGGTTGGTCGACGTCGACGAACGGGTGATCATGTCGCTGCGGGCACACGGCGGGTTCGACGAATGGGCCGATGGCGACGAGTTGGAGTCGTCGACACTGCCCGGCTTCACGGTGCCGGTGTCCGAGGTGCTGGCCCCCACGACGCTCGGGCCGAATCGATGACACCGCACGACCACCCGCTGTTCGAGTTCGACCCCACGCGCGACGCGGTCATCAACCCCACCATCCACCGGCCCCGCCTCGGGTTCCCCGAGCGGGCGGTGATGTGCTGGTTCGGCGATGTGGTGCGCCAGCGCACCGCAGGGCGCGAGCCGGTGCATCATGTGCCGTTCGAGCACGGCGACCATGCCATCCACATCGTCGACCATGCGGGCGAGCAGATCGCCATCGTCAGTCCCGGGGTGGGCGCACCCGCGGCGGTCACCTCGCTCGAGGTGATGATCGCACTCGGCGCCACCAAGATCATCGGTTGCGGCGGCGCCGGCATCGTCCGGCCGGGTTTCGACGTGGGCCATGTCATCGTGCCCACCGGGGCGGTGCGCGACGAGGGCACGAGCTATCACTACGCACCGGCCGACGAGGCGGTGCGCCCGCACCCCCGTGCCGTGGCGGTCATCGACGAGGTGCTCGCCGATGCCGGCGTGCCCCACGATCGCGGTCTCACCTGGACCACCGACGCCTTCTTCCGCGAAACACCGGCCAAGGTGGCGCGCCGACGCGAGCAGGGTTGCATCACGGTCGACATGGAGGCGTCGGCCATGTTCGCCGCCGCAGCGTTCCGTGGTGTGGTGTACGGGCAGTTGCTCTACGCGGGCGACGACGTCAGTGCAGCCGAGTGGGACCACCGCGACTGGGAGAAGCAGGGGAGCGCACGCGACCGTCTGCTCGACCTCGCGTTCGCCGCAGTGCTCAGGCTGTAGCCCGTTCCTCCACGCGGAACACCGTGGCGCGGCCGCGCAGTTCCACCCGTTCGCTGGGCGACAGGTAGGCCGCGGCTCCTCGTTCGAGTCGGTCGGTGCCCCCGTCGGTGCACAGCAGCAGTTCGCGGCCGGTGGCGGTGTGCGTGAACGGACCGTCGATCTCGTAGCGCCACAGCCGGAACGGGGTGCCCGGTGTGTCGTAGCTCCAGGCCGATGCGCCGTGCGGTGTGGCGGGGGTGCGTGGGTCGGCGAGCGGTTCGATCACCAGCACCCTCAGCAGTTCGTCGATGTCGACATGTTTCACCGTCGTGCCGCCGCGCACCACGTTGTCGCTGGCCCCCATGATCTCGACGCCCACTCCGTGGAGATAGGCATGGAGGTTGCCCGGGCCGAGGAACAGCGCCTCGCCGGGCTCGAGCAGCACCCGGTTGAGCAGCAGCGTCACCGCCACGCTCGGGTCGCTCGGGTAGTGGCGGGCGAGTTGGGTCACCAGCGCAGCCTCGGGTTCGGTGCGTCCCGCGCACGCGGCCACGGTGCGGTCGGTGGCGAGGGTGCGGCGGTAGAGGGCGGCGACCGTGGCGGCGAGCCCCTCGGTGCGGAGATACCCGGCCACGTCGTCGGCGCCCAGGCGGTCGAGCAGCGCGAGCGTGGCCGCGACGGGCCGGAAACCGCACAGCGCGTCGAACGGGGTGAGCGCACAGATCAGTTCGGGCTTCGCCGACGGGTCGCGGTACACCCGCTGCGGGGCGTCGCGGGCGATTCCGAGCCGTTCTTCGCGGGCGAAGCCGGCTGCGGCCTGCTCGGCCGACGGATGCGTCTGCAGGCTGAGCGGCTCGGCGGCCGCCAGCACCTTCAGCAGGTACGGCAGATCGCCGCTGTGTGCGGCGAGGGGACCGTTGCCGATGATCGTTGCGGGGCCGCCGGGATGGGTGCCGAGCCAGAGTTCGGCCCAGGGCGTGTCGTCGGCGGCCACACCGAGGAGATCGGGCAGGAACTGGCGGTCGCCCCAGGCATAGTGCTGCACCACTCCGCTGATCGGTTCCACCTCGCCAGTCTGGCGCATCGACGGGTGCTGCGCGTGTCGTGACGTACTGGCGCACCAGACACGGCAGCTGCCGTGTCGCCACGAACCGCTGTCAATCAGTCGACGGAGAGTGGTCGAAGGAACTCGCTCGTCGACGCTCCGTGACGACCGCGGGTGAGCAATGAGTGAGTCGAGTCATTGTCTGCAATTCCGAACGAGGGATTCGCCCCCATAGACAGAGCGATGGTGGGCCTACGACGGGGGAGGCAGGCTGGCCGGGTGGTGGTGTGCGGGTGACCGGCAGGGGAGCGGTGGGCGAGTGATGAGCGATGCAGCCCCACCCGCGCAGGTCTCACCGTGTAGTAGAGGCTGAGGGTCAGAACAGGCGGAGGTCGTCGGGTCGCAGGCCGCGGAGTTCGTCGTAATCGACCTCGACCACGCGATAGCCGCGGGCTTCCGCGAGCACTCTGGCCTGCGGTTTCACTACCTGCGCCACGAACACACCACGCACTGCACCCAGGGTCGAGTCGAGGCGCAGGCGTTCGATGTAGCGACCGAGCTGCTCGACACCGTCGATCTCGCCACGTCGCTTCACCTCCACGGCCACCACCTGGCCCGACGAGTCGCGGCACACCAGGTCGATCGGGCCGATGGCGGTGGGGTACTCGCGCCTCACCAGCCTCAATCCATCCTCGATGACCTGCGGTGATTCAGCCAGGAGCTCTTGGAGGTGTGCTTCCACGCCGTCTTTCTGCAACCCTGGGTCGTCGCCCAGATGGTGGTCGGTGTCGCTCATCACCTCGTGCAGGGTGATGGTGAGGGACTCGCCCTTGGGGTTCGTGACCGTCCAGTGCGTGCCGTGGTCGGCAATGGCGTTCGGGGCATTCATCCAGTTGAGCGGTTTGTACGCGCCACCGTCGGCATGGATGGCCACGCAGCCGTCGGCCTTCACCATGATCAGGCGCACCGCCTCGGGGAGCCGAGCGGTGAGCCGGCCGGTGTAGTCGACCGAACAGCGGGCGATCACGAGTCGCATCGACGGTCGACGTTAGATCCGCGAGGCGGTCGCAGTGAGGGACCCTCGACAAGTTTTTCGGCAACCCGCGACAACTTCTGTCTGCCGTTGTGCCACCGTGTGTGGCCCCCCGCCACGGGGGGTGCGAAAACAGAGCCTTTCTTGACAAAACAACTGTCGAGCGGAGGTGAAAAAAGTGTTTAGGGGGTGACAAGACCCCCACCCTCCGTTACGTTGCGGTCTCCCGTCATCGAACGGACATCTTCGGTCTTCCAACTGGGACGTACGCATGGCATCTGAAACAGTCGACAGGGGGTACAGCGACCCGCAGGCCGACCGGCCTGAGAGTGGTCGTTGGGCGAGCCGGCCGTTGCTGGCCCGCTGCGTCCGCCTCGCCGTCGTGCTGGTGCCGTTCCTCACCGCCACCATGGTGGCGATCACCCTGTCGGCCCGCCTGCCCATGCCCACCAACATCGGCTGGGCGGTGCTGCGCATCGCGTTCGTCGCTGTCGTCGCCGCCATCACCTACCGCGGAGCCGAGAAGTACGTCCGCCGTGCGCTGCCGCTGGCGTCGCTGCTCGATCTCTCGCTGCGGTTCCCCGATCGTGCTCCCTCACGCCTCGCCATGGCGATGCGTGTCGCCTCCACCGAAGACCTCTCGTTCCTCCTCGAGCGCTACAAGCAGGTGGGGGCATCCGAGCCGGCGCAGGCCGCCGCACACCTGCTCGAGCTCGTGGCAGCCCTCAGCAAGCACGACCGTGTCACCCGTGGCCACTCCGAGCGGGTGCGTGCCTACACCCAGATGATCGGCGAGCAACTCGGGCTGTCGGGTGTCGAACTCGATCGACTCCGGTGGGCCGGGCTCATCCACGACATCGGCAAGCTGCAGATCGACGAGGCCATTCTCAACAAGCCCGGGCGCCTCACCGACGAAGAGTTCGAGATCATCAAGACCCACCCGGCGCTCGGCGCCGAGTTGGCGGCTCCTCTCAGCGGGTGGCTGGGCGACAGCGTGCTGGCCGTCGGTCAGCACCACGAGCGGTGGGACGGGCGCGGCTACCCGCTCGGTCTGTCCGGTACCGAGATCTCGTACGCAGCGCGCATCGTGTCGGTCGCCGACACCTTCGACGTCATCACGTCGATCCGTTCCTACCGGCACGCTGCGACCGCCAAGGACGCCGCTGCAGAGTTGGCCCGCTGCGCCGGCACGCAGTTCGACCCTGCCGTCGTCAGGGCGTTCCTCGCCCTGCCACTGGTGTCGATCCGACGGGTGATGGGTCCGCTCTCGTGGTTGATGTCGTTCGTCTCGGGCCCGAGCACCTGGATGCCGTCGTGGGGCGGGGTCGGTTCGTCGGCCGGGTCGTCCGTAGGGTCCTCGGTAGGGGCCTCGGTGGCGCCTGTTGCCGGTTCGTCCGCTGTTGCCGGTTCGTCGGCTGCAGCCGGTGCCGTGTCGTCGGTCGCGGCAGGTGCCGCTGTGGCCGGTACGGGGGTGGCCATGTCGACCGGAGTCGGTATGGCGATCAGCCTCAGCATGGTCAGTGGTGTGCTGGCGACCGGTATCGGCACTGTTGCGGCGATGCGTCCCGCGCCCGACGAGGTCGTCGTCCCCGGTGCACCTGCTGCCGCTGAGGTGACGCTCGAGACGGTCCCACCGTCGCTCGCCGACGAGCCCGTCGTCGTCACCACCGAACCGCCGCCAGCGGCCGACCAGATGGGGCCCGTGCCGACCGAGTCGACCGTTCCAGCCGTGGCTGTCGAATCGCCGCCCGTGGTGGCCGGCCCGGGCGCAGGCACGCCGAAGTCGTCGTTGATCGCTCCACCGTCGGCGACCACCACTACCCCCGAACCTCCGGCCGCCGCCGAGGGCATCCCCCTGGCCCCCGAGCCCGCTCCGATCGAGGTCGCCGCCGCCACACGCGAGTTGACCGTTGTCGTCTCGTCTGTCGGGGCAGGCACGGTGCAGTCGTCACCGCGCGGTATCGACTGTGTTTCGTTGTGCACGGCGTCGTTCGACGACGGTGCGCTCGTCGAACTCACCGCCACGCCGGCTCCGGGCTGGAACTTCGTCGGCTGGACCAGTTCGTGCCGGGAAGCCACATCATCGACCTGCACCGTCACCATGTCACAGTCGCGTGCGACGACCGCGTTGTTCGCACGTGCCGCGTTCGATCTGACGGTGAACAAGCAGGGTTCGGGCACGGTGAGTTCGGACGACGGTTCTCTCATCTGTGGCGCCGGGTGCGCTGGCCGCGTCGTGCCGATGACGAACGGCTCGACCGTCACGCTCACCGCCACTCCTGCCGACGGCTGGACGATCTCGAAGTGGTCGAGTTCATGTGCCGATGCCGGCACCGGTTCGACCTGCAAGCTGTCGATGTCGCAGGCTCGTTCCACCACCGTCTGGTTCACGCGGTTGTCGTACGACGTCACCGTGGTCCGGCACGGACAGGGTGTCGTCAGATCCGACCTCGGCGGGCTCGAGTGCGGCGAGCAGTGTTCGGTGTCGGTGTCGAGTGGTTCGTCGGTCGTGCTCACCGCGGTGCCCGACGAGGGGTGGAAATTCGCCGGTTGGACCAGTTCGTGCCTCGCAGCCGGTATCGACCCGACCTGCTCGTTGAGTGTCGACGGCAACCGTGTGACGAGCGCCTTCTTCGTTCCCGCCGCGTACGCATTCGTCGTGCTCACCAACGGTGAGGGCACCGTGTCGGCCGAAGCCGACGGTACGACATGCGACGTCACGTGTCTCGCAGGCGTCGCCAACGGCGCCACCGTCACGCTCACCGCCACGCCGGCTGACGGCTGGACGTTCACCGGGTGGACCAGTTCCTGTCTCGACGCAGGCACGGATCCGACCTGCACCCTGGCGGCCGATGGCGAGCGCTCCACGACAGCGATGTTCAAGAAGGCGGCGTTCGATCTGCTGGTGAACAAGCAGGGATCGGGAACCGTCACCTCGAGCGAGGGCGGCCTCGAGTGCGACCTGGAGTGCTCGACCAGCACGGTTCCGGTGGCGAACGGTGCAGCGGTGACGTTGACGGCGACGCCGGCCGCCGGGTGGGCTGTCGGTGAGTGGTCGAATGAGGAGTGCACCGATTTCGCTGCCACCTGCACCCTGACGATGACGCAGAACCGCTCGACCACGGTGTGGTTCGAGAAGACCTCGTTCGCCTTCACGGTGAACGCATCGGGGCCGGGCTCGGTGTCGGCGTCGATCGATGGTGTTGCGTGTGATGCGGCGTGTCTGTCGGTGGTACCTCGCGGCGCGACGGTGACGTTGACGGCTTCGCCGGATGCTCTGTCGGGTTTCACCGGATGGAGCAGCTCGTGCCTGTCGGCCGGTGCTGATCCGACCTGCACCTTGGTGGCGAGCGTTGATCAGTCGACGACCGCCTCGTTCGTGCGCACGGCGTACACGTTGGGCAGAAGTGTGGGAACCCCGAGTTCGGGCTCGATCGTGGCCTCACTCGATGGTGTGGCCTGCGATGCCACGTGCCTGTCGGCGGTTCCGGCTGGTGCCTCGGTGACGTTCACTCCTGCTCCGTCGACGAACTGGGTGTTCTCGTCGTGGGGTGGTCTGTGTGCCGGCGCTGGTTCGGCGCCGGCGTGTTCGGTGTCGGCGACTGCCGATGGCACGGTCACCGCATCGTTCCTTCGTCAAACGGTGAAGGTGACTGCGAATGCGTCGGGCGCCGGTTCGGTGACCGCGACGGTTGACGGTATGCCGTGTGACGCGGCATGTCTCGATGCGGTGCCCCGCGGGGCAACGGTGGTGTTGACGGCAGTGCCGGGCGACAAGGCCGGATTGTCGGGTTGGAGCAGTTCGTGTTCGTCGGCCGGTGCTGCGCTCACGTGCACGCAGGTGGCAAACGCCGACGTGTCCACGACAGCGACGTTCGTCCGCCAGACGGTGAAGTTCACCGTCGCCACGTCGGGCACTGGTTCAGTGGCGGCCACGATCGATGGTGCGCCATGTGATGCGGTGTGTCTGGCCGCTGTCCCGAAAGGGGCGACGGTGACGTTGACTGCGGCTCCGGGAACGAATGCGCGCTTTTCGAGCTGGTCGAGCTCATGCGCGCAGCCTGTCGGTGCGACCCCCGACCCGGTGTGCAGGCTCGTGGCCGACGTCGATCGTTGGACCACTGCCTCCTTTGCTGCAACGGCGTACACCGTGCGGGTCAACAAGAACAAGACGGGATCGGGAACGGTGACGCTGAGTTCCGGTGGGGTCAGCTGCGGGCTGGGTTGCGACACCACGGGTGAGGTGGCCATCGCCGTCGGCCAGCCGGTGACCATCACCGCGACACCGGCTCCGGGTTGGAAGGTGAGCTGGGGCAAGGCCTGTCCCACTCCAGCGACCGCAACGGAGACCTCGTGCACGGTGACGGGGAACTGGGCGGTCACGGTCACCTTCGCACCGATCTAGCCGTCAGCGGTGGTGGCCGCCCCGGTAGTGGTGGGCCAGCGGGTCGCCACCGAAGTCGGTGGTGAGGTCGCGCCACACGGTGTGCACATGGTTGGCGCCGCGCTGGGTGTTGTCGTACTCGACGAGCACTCGGTGGCTCTGCACGCGGTAGTAGTGGGCGTCGCCCACCTCCATGCCGCCGGCCCAGGCGAACGACAACTGATCGAGTGCGCTGTCGTCGGCGTACACCGCTCGCTCGTCGTCGGCCAGGCCGTCGGGCAGGCGGTGCACGTAGGTGTCGAGCAGTGCCCGCAGCATCTCGCGCTGGTCGGGGCGGAGCAGATGCGCAGCCAGGCCACGTGGGGCGCGTGTGAGGCGCACCGCCTCGAGGTGATCGGTGGTCAGGCCAGCGGCGGATTCGGCATGCATCTGGATGGCGTGCACCCGCTCGCCCAACTCGCCCTCGAACCGGCCGCGCCACACCTCGGCCAGCGGAAGTGGCAGGTCGCCGTCGCCGGTGGCGAACTCGGGACGGTTGGCGCTGACCAGGTCGAGCGGAGCAACGGGCGACAGCACGGCTGCTGCGCGTTGCTCGAGGTCGAGCGACCTCACCAACGCTCGTCCCAGGTCCTCGGCGCCAGCGAGTGGTCGAAGGAGGTGCGGTCCGAGCAGGGGAGAACTCGCCGGATCGGCCCCGAGGAAGTTGGGTGTGCTGCTCAGCACCTCGCCGTCGGCGACCACATGGTTGATCGACACGTGATGCCCGCCGAACCGCCAGCCCCACGGCGCAGCGCCTGACGGATCGCCGAAGACCCGCAGGTAGTACAGGCCGGGGTCGCGGCCGCGCTCGCGGCCCCAGGTGGCCACGAAGCCCTCGAGTTCATCGAGCACGTTGTCGAGGCCGATGATGGTGGCAACGGTCACGTAGCCGGGCCGCGACAGACCTGCGGCGACGAGGCGATGGGCGAGGCGCTGCTGACCGGGTCGCATCGCAGACAGTGACAGGCCACCATGGTCGGTCGGCGTGTAGTACCAGCGTCGGCGCTCGGCCGTGTCGTCGAACGGCCACAGGGTCACTGCCCGCTGGGCCTCGTCGAGCGACTCGATGAACTCGGCGGCCCGCTCGGTCATCCGCGCTGCCACCTCGCGGCGCGCTGTCGATGATCGACTGCTGCTCATGGCCCCTCCTCGCGCAGGCGGAACAGGGTGTCGGGGTCGGTGCCGTCCCAGGTGCACGACACCTGCGACCGGCTGCCGAGGCGCCGGGTGCGTGCCAGCAACTGGCGGCCGAGGTCGAGTTGACCGGGCTCCCATGCGGCGAGGGCGGCCGGCACGGTGTCGTGGGTGGCCAGTGCCTCGGCGAGCGCCCAGGCGTTGGCCGCCGCCTTCGCGGTGCCGGCCGCGGCATGGGGCCGAGCGACGAATCCGGCATCGCCGATCAGGCACATCCGGCCGAACGCCATCTGGTCGATCTCGACGTCGTACACCACCTGGAGGAAGGGTTCCTCAACCGCCACCACCACGTCGGCGATGACGGGTGGGAGCCGGGCGACCGCAGAGGCACGCATCTCGGCGATGTGGTCGGCTCGCACCGAACCCGGTGGCAGCGAGATCTCGCGCTGCACACCGCTGGTGTCGGTGAGCAGGTCGCCCAGATCGCCCCCGGCCAGATAGTTGCGATACCAGACGAAGTTGATCAACCGCTCGCCCGGGAGCACCGAACCATCGGCACCCGGGATCGGGTAGACGAGGATGTGGCTGTTGGCGAACACGTGGTAGGTGATCGCATCGCCGAGGGCCGTTGCGGTGCCAGGTGTCAGGTCGGTTTCGCGCACCATGCCTCGCCACGCCACGTACCCGGCGTACTGGCGGTGGCTTGCGGGCAGCAGGCGGTCGCGAAAGGTCGAGCCGACGCCATCGGCGCACACGAGCAGGTCGACCGTGTCGACCGTGCCGTC
Source organism: Acidimicrobiaceae bacterium (assembly GCA_040380855.1). GTDB lineage: Bacteria > Actinomycetota > Acidimicrobiia > Acidimicrobiales > Ilumatobacteraceae > VFMC01. The sequence continues at coordinate 57,712 of JBEIIG010000008.1, forward strand.
GGCGAACCGCACGGTGATGGCCGCTCCGTCGGTGGTGTCGTGCGCATCGACCACCTCGTGGCCCAGCAGATAGTGGTCGCGTCCGAAGCAGCGCAACAGGTTGCGGTACACCGTGTTCCACGAACTGAAGTGGTAACGGTGGTCCCGTTCGTGCTCGACACGGCCCTGCCGGTCGAGATAGCGGATCGTCGCGGTCGAGGTGCTGATCTCGTCGAGCGGTAGGCGCGCTCGCTCGACCAGGTAGCGCGCGCTGTCGGGGAGGAACCCGATCCCCGCCCCGCGCTGTTCCAGCTCGACCGACGAGCGTTCGTGGATGGTGACATCGAGGCCCAGGTCGCGCAGCAGCAACCCGGCGGTGAGACCGCCGAGTGAGCCTCCTGCAATGGCGACCCGGGCCTTCGACACCATGTCCGACCGAGGCGATCAGGGCTTGCCGAAGGTGGCGACGCGGTCGACGTCGCACACGAACAGCACACGCCGCTCGTCGATGGAGGGATCGCGCAGCCCGTAGGGCGGCTCGGCACCCGTGTACTTGGTCCAGATGCGGTCGAGTTGGGCGGTCACCTTGGGGCCCTCGGTGGGGTCGTCTTCGGAGATCTCCTTCACGACGTGGCACTTGATCGACACCCAGTGGTACGCGTTCTTCGGGTTCAGCAGGAAGATCGAGATCTTGCCGCTGTTGCGGATCCATTCGACCTTCTTGCGGTGCGAGGCGACGTTGACGAGCACCTTGTCGCCCTCGTAGTCGAACCACATCGCGGTCTGGTTCACCAGGCCGTCGTTGCCGATGAGGCCCATCACACTCGTGACCGGTTCGTCGAGCAACTGCTTGTAGATCGGGTCGAGGTCGGCCAGCGAGCTGATCTGGTCGTGCGAGCCGACCGAGAACTGCTTGGGCTGGAGCCCTGCCGCGACATCCAGGAATTGCGCCACCTTGATGGCCATGGTTGTACCCCCTGTTAGCTGTGTGTTGTGGAGAGCGTTGACGGCTGGCTCGGCATGGTGGTGGCGAGCCAGGCCAGGACGGATTCGGTGTGTTCGCCCAGTGCCGGCACGCGGCCGAGCCGTGGCTCGACCCCGCTGATGTCGGTCGGCGGGCGAAGTGCACGGTACGCGCCGTTCGGGGTGTCGATCTGCACCCAGCGGTGGCGAGCGAGCAGTTGGGGGTGCTGTATCACGGCGAACAGATCGTTCACCCGCGCCCAGGCGAGGCCTTGCGCCTCGAGTCGCTCGATCAAGTCGTCGCTCGACAGGGTGCCGGTACGCGCCGCGATGGCCGCGTCGAGGTCGGCCGCGTGGGTGACCCGGTCGTCGTTGCCGACGAAACGCGGGTCGTCGACGATGGTGCTCAGGTCGATGGCCGTGCTGAGCGCACGCCACTCCTTGGTGTTCTGCACGGCGATCACCACGTCGGTGCCGTCGGCGCAGCGGAACGGACCGTAGGGGGCGATGGTGGCGTGGTGGGCGCCGGCCCGCCGCGGGAGGCGGTGCATGGTCTCGGTGACGGTCACCTGATGGCCGAGCCATTCGAGCAGGGCGTCGAACAGCGACACCTCCACATGCGAACCGGTGCCGGTGATACCGCGCTGGAGCAGGGCGAGCAGCACGTTGCTGTACGCGTACATGCCGCCGGCGATGTCGGCGACGCTGAGCCCGGCCTTGGCCGGCTGCTCGGGGGTGCCGGTGAGGCTGATCAACCCTGCCTCGGCCTGGATGAGCAGGTCGTACGCCTTGCGGTCGCGGTAGGGGCCGTCGGGGCCGTATCCCGAGACCGAGCAGGTGATCAACCGTGGGTGCCGGGCGCGAAGTTGGTCGATCCCCAGCCCCATCCGTTCGAGTGCGCCGGGCACGAGGTTCTGCACCAGCACGTCGGCGCACGCGATCAACTCGGCCAGCACGGCCCGGCCCTCGGGTGCCTTGAGGTCGAGTTCGATGCTCTCCTTGCCACGGTTCAGCCAGACGAACCAACTGGCGAAGCCGGGCCCGAGAGCATCGTCGTAGTGGCGGGCGAAGTCGCCGTCGCCGACCCGTTCGACCTTGATGACCCGCGCCCCGGCATCGGCGAGGTGCCGGGTGGCGAGCGGCGCGGCGACCGCCTGTTCGAGCGCCACCACCACCAGTCCGGACAGCGGGCCGGTGGTGCCGGTGGGGGCGTCGTCGATGCTCATCCGAGCGCCAGGTTCACGGCGACGGTCTTGGTCTGGGTGAACGCCAGTAATGCCTCGGCGCCCTTCTCTCGGCCGTAGCCCGAGTGCTTCACGCCACCGAACGGCAACTCGACGCCGCCACCTGCCCCGTAGCCGTTCACGTACACCTGGCCGCACCGCAGCGCGGCCGCCACCCGATGTGCGCGCGTCACGTTCGTGGTCCAGACCGCGGCGATCAGGCCGTAGGCCGTGCCGTTGGCGAGCGCGATGGCCTCGGCCTCGTCGTCGAACGGCAGCACCACGACCACCGGGCCGAACACCTCGTCGTTGGCCAGCGTGCTGGTGGGGGCCACTCCGTCGATCACGGTGGGCTCGTAGAAGAAGCCGGTCGCGCACCCGGGCACCACGGCGCGACGGCCGCCTGCCCTGACGGTGGCGCTGCCCGTGCCGTCGGCGACGAGCTGTGCGACACGGTCGAGCTGGCGGGCCGAGATGAGCGGCCCCAGTTCGGGGTCGTCGAGGCCGCGGCCGATGCGGACCGCAGCGAAGCGGGTGGCCAGTGCATCGACCACCTGCTGGTGCACCGATCGATGCACCAGCAGACGCGAACCGGCCGAGCAGGTCTGCCCGGCGTTCTGCAGCACCGATCGGGCGATCACCGGCACCGCCGTGTCGAGGTCGGCGTCGGGGAAGACGATGTTGGGCGACTTGCCGCCCAGTTCGAGCGCGACAGGCACCACGTTGCGCGCTGCGGCAGCAGCGACGATCGAGCCCACCTCGAGCGAACCGGTGAACGACAGATGGTCGATACCTCGGTGCGCAGCCAGTGCCGCGCCGGCAACCTCGCCGAGACCGCTGACGACGTTGAGCACCCCGGGCGGGATATCGGCGGCCAGCGCCAACTCGCCGAGGCGGAGCAGTGTGAGCGGCGCCTCTTCGGCTGGCTTCAGCACGGCACAGTTGCCGGTGGCGATGGCTGGGGCCACGGTGCGACAACCGATCTGCAACGGGTAGTTCCAGGGCTCGATATGTGCCGTCACCCCGAGCGGCTCGCGCAGCGTGTAGGCCAGCACGCCGGGAATCGCGGGAATGGTGTCGCCGTGCAGTGCCTCGATCGCGCCTGCGTAGAACTCGAGGTAGCGGGCGGCCACGTCGACATCGGTGCGCGCCTGGCCGATCGGCTTGCCGGTGTCGCGGCTCTCGAGCGTGGCGAGTCCTTCGCGGTCGGCCAGCAGGAGGTCGCCGAGGGCACGTAGACGACGGGCCCGGTCCTTGGGTGCCATCCGGGGCCACGGCCCCTCGTCGAACGCCCGTCGGGCGGCAGCGACTGCGTCGTCGACGACGGCAGGGGTGGAGGCGCTGACCGCGGCGATCACCTCACCGGTGGCAGGATCGACGACATCGAAGGTCTCGTCGGCCACGACGGGTCGGCCGTCGATCAGCGAGTGGGTGGTGAGCGGTGGTGGTGTATTTGTCATCACATTTGCGCTTCGACGTCGGCACTCTCGCGCCGGAGGGATCAACGTGTCAACCACAACGATTCAAACACAACGATAGGGCGGCGACGGTTGCCGAATCGTCCGGTGCTTCGTAATGTACGTACATGGCTCGATCCGCATCGGTGTCGACTGGCTCGCGACGCGAGGGTACGTCGTACGGCGTGGTGGCCGACGACATCCGCCGCGCGATCGACGACGGCCGGTTCGGTGTCGACTCGGCGCTGCCCACCGAGGCCGAGCTCGTCGAGCAGTACGGCGTGAGCCGCCAGACCGTACGACGAGCATTCCAAGACCTGGTGGCCGAAGGGCTCGTCTACCGCATCCCGGGCAAGGGCACGTTCGTCAGCACCCTGCAGGGCAAGTACATCCGCTCGTCGGGCTCGATCGACGAGCTGATGTCGCTGTCGATCGACACCGATCTCGACGTGCTCGAACCGCCGCGGGAAGGCGTCGACATCGAGGCTGCAGGCCGGCTCCACCTCGACACCGATGCCGTGGTGACGATGCGGTTCCGCAGGCTGCACGCCGGCCGCCCGTACTGCGTCACCCAGGCCTATCTGCCCGTCCACGTCGGCTTGCCGCTGCTGACGGTGCCCGAGTTCACCGAGGTGGGCGTGCACCGCAACCTCACCGTGCTCAGCGTGGTGCAGCGCGTCTCGGGCCGCACCTTCGTTGGCGCCGACCAGACCATCACCGCGGTGGGTGCCACGGCCCAGGTTGCCGACGAACTCGAGTGTCAGGTGGGCGATCCGGTGTTGCGCATCGATCGTCTGTACGTCGACCACCGCGGCGAGTTGCTCGAACTGGCCGTGAACCATTTCAATCCGGCGCGCTACACCTACCGGTTCCAGATGCGGGCCCACGACGCATGAGCACGTCGCGACGCGAACTCGCTCGATCGGTGGTGCTGGCCTGCCGCGAGGCAGGCACCACCCATCTGTTCGGCGTGCCCGGTGGTGGTTCGAACCTCGACGTGGTGGGCGAGGCCCACACCGCCGGGATCGAGTTCGTCCTGGTGCACACCGAGACGGCGGCAGCCGTCATGGCCGGGGTGATGGGCGAACTCACCGGCGCGCCCGGGATGTGCGTGGCCACCCGCGGCCCGGGTGCTGCCAGTGCGGTCAACGGCATGGCGCAGGCGTTGCTCGACCGCCAGCCGGTGGTGCTGGTCACCGACAGCGTCGCGGCGTCCGACCGGGCCCGTGTGTCGCATCAGCGCCTCGCCCAACAGGCACTGATGACGCCCGTCAGCAAGGCCTCGGTCGTGCTCGACGGCCGCGAGGCCGATGCCGCGCTGCACCTGGTGGCCACTGCGCTGGCCATGCCGCCCGGGCCGGTGCAGGTCGACCTCGACCCCACGGTCGAAGCGGCCGCCACGGCCGCCGGCTCCGCATCCTTGCCGCCGGCCAGCGAACCGATCATCGACCTGGCGGCCCTGGTGCGCCGTTCCCGGCGGCCGGTGCTGGTGGTGGGTGTGGGGGCGATCGTCGGTGGTGCAGCGCAGCGCGCTCGGGTTGCCGACGCTGTTCGCCGCTTCGCTACCGCAGGCAACGTGCCGGTGTTGTGCACCTACAAGGCACGGGGCATGGTGGCCGACACAGCGCCCACCTGCGCCGGTGTCGCCACCGGGGCCACTATCGAGTCGCCCGTGCTGCACGCTGCCGACCTGATCATCGGGGTCGGCCTCGACCCGGTCGAGCTCATCCCCGCGGCCTGGCCCTACGCAGCGCCGCTCGTGCTGGTGGGACGGTGGACCATCGACGACAGCACCTTTTTCGGCGACCACCTCACCACGGAGTACGTGACCGACATCGCGGTCGCGCTCGATGGGGCGATCGACGCCCTTGCGACCGATTGGGCAGCGGCCGACGGGCAGGCCTACCGCCGCCAAGCGCTCGCCGAACTGGCGGCACAGGTGCCCGCAGCCCCGGTCGGCCTGGTGCCCCAGCAGGTTGTCGCCATTGCCCGTTCCGTGGCGCCCGCCGACACGGTGGCCACGGTGGACGCCGGCGCTCACATGCTGGTGGCCATGCCGTTGTGGGAGGTCGACGCACCGGCGCACCTGCTCATCTCGAGCGGCCTGGCCACGATGGGGTTCGCGCTGCCGGCATCGGTGGCTGCCGCGCTGGCCTACCCGGGCCGCCGCGTCGTCTGCTTCACCGGCGACGGTGGCATCGGTATGGCCCTCGCCGAACTCGAGACGCTCGCCCGACTGCAGTTGCCGGTCGTGGTGGTGGTGTTCGACGATGCCCTCCTCAGCCTCATCGCAGCCAAACAGCAGCCCTCGGGGCACGGCGGCGAGGCAGCGGTGCGCTACGCCCCGGTCGACTTCGCCGCGGTAGCAGCGGGCTGTGGGGTCGCGGCCGAACGCGTCGACGACCATGCGGCCTACGAACAGGCGTTGCGACGGGCCTTTCAGCGCAACGGTCCCACACTCATCGACGTGGTGGTCGACCCATCGGCCTACGCGGCCGTGCTCGACGCCATCAGAGGGCCGCGTGAGGCGCCGTCGGCGTGAGCGCTGCTCAGTCGAACTTGGCCGGCCGCGCGACCCGCACCGTGCTGGCGAAGGCGACGACGGCGTAGTTCGTGAAGTAGCGCTCGACGAGGTGCTCGAGGATCCGCTCGGCCACTTCGTCGCGCACGATGGTCTCGATGCGCACATGCGGGCCTTCCCAGTCGCCGGTGTGGCGGCCGCCGGTACCGCTGCCCTCGACCGACCCGATCGAGTAGCCGGTGGCGCCGAGTCGACGGATGTCGTCGATCAACCGCTTCTTCAGCACCGACTCGGCGATGATCGTGACGAGCTGCCGCTCGGTGGTGGTCATGTCAATCCCTTCGCCATGGCGTAGTAGAGGGGAATGCCGACCACGATGTTGAACGGGAACGTCACGCCGAGCGAAGCAGTGATGTAGAGCCCGGGCCGCGCGGTGGGCAGGGCGATGCGCACGGCGGCCGGCGCTGCGATGTACGACGCACTGGCGGCCAGGGTGGCCAGCACCGTCGTCCCGCCGACACCCAGCCCGCAGAGCGAGCCGGCGAGTGCACCCACGAAACCGTTCACCACCGGGATCGCCACAGCAAGTGCCACCAGTCGCCAGCCCGCCTCACGCACGTCGCGGATGCGCTGGGCGGCCACGGTGCCCATGTCGATCATGAACAGGGTGAGCAATCCGGGGAAGAGGCCCACGAACAAGGGGTCGACCGGTTCGAGCCGCTTCGGGCCGGCGAGCACACCGATGAGCAGGCCGGCGAGCAGCAGCACGATGCTGCGGCCGCGGACCACCTCGGCGATCGCGTCACCCCAGTTCGATTCGTCGTCGCCGCGCAACGAACGCTGGGCGATGGCGAGCGCAACGATGATGCCGATGATCTCGAGCACGGCGAGCAGGCCGGCGAGGAACGGTTCGGTCGGTTCGGCCTCGGTGTCGAGGAAGGCCAGCACGACCGTGAACGTGACCGCCGAAACCGACCCGTAGTGGGCGGCGATGGCCGCCGAGTCGATCACACCGATGCGGCCGAGGCGGCGCAGAGCGACGTAGGCGATCAGCGGGGTGAGCAGGCCCAGCACGACTGCGGCGATGAGGGGTTGCCACACGTCGCCGAGCTCGGCCTCGGCGAGGCCCTTGCCGCCCTTCAAGCCGATCGCGAACAGCAGATAGGTCGACAGAACCGCGTAGAGCCCCTGGGGCAGTTTGATGTCGCCCTTCACCGAGGTGGCGAGCGCTGCCACCACGAAGGCCAGCACGGGGGCTGACAGGAGGTTGTCGACGACGGCCGTTGAGAACATGGAGCTCAGATCACCTGCGGCCAGTATGACGCGCCCGGTCGCCGGGCACCGTGTCGACGGCTCGCTCGATCAGCGACCGACGTGGTCGCGCATGCGCTTCTGGATCAGCTCGCGTCGGGCCTGCAACTCGCGATAGGTGAGGCTGTCGGTGGTGGTATCGACACCGAACCCGGCCTTCACGCCGTCCATGTTCAGTTCGACAGCGCGATGGTCGATGCCGAGCTCGCGGCCGAGCCGCTCGCCGTGTCGCTCGGCGAACATCATCGAGATCTTGGCGATCTCGCCGATCAGGTCGAGGTCGGGGGCCAAGCGGGCCATGGCGCCGTCGAGGAACACCATGTTCTTCACGTACAGCATGAGCTCTTTCGGCATCCGGGCGCCGTAGCCCAGCATGGCCTTCACCACGCGTTGCACCTCGCCCACCAGTTCCTCGCCCGTGAGCGTGGTGGGGTCGATGGTGGGCTGGTCGAGGCGCAGGTCGCGGATGACGGCCTCGAGGTCGGTGTCGGCCGGCAACGCGCCCAGATCGCGCATGGCCGCCATCTGGCCCTTCACGTCGTTGGTGGTGGCGGCGAGCATCATCCGCAGGAAGGCGAGGCGCCGCTCACCCGTGAGCCGACCGACGATGCCGAAGTCGAGCAGCGCGGTGCGCCCGTCGGCCAGCACGAACAGGTTGCCGCCGTGCAGGTCGCCGTGGAACACGCCGTACACCATCGCGCCCTCCATCAACGCCACCATCGCCGTGCGCACCACGTCCTCGGTGTCGATGCCGGCGTCCTTCATGCCCGCCACATCGTCGAAGTTGAAGCCGTACACACGCTGCATCACCAGCACGCGGCGGGTGACCAGACGGGGGTGTGGGCGAGGGATGACGTAACCGTCCTGGCCGAGGTCGTGCAGCATGGCGGCGACGTCGACCATGTTGGCGGCTTCCATGCGGAAGTCGAGTTCTTCGACGATCGTCTCGGCGAACAACTCCACCAGGGCCGGCGGGTTGGCGAGCGCAGCGATGGGGATGCGCCCCACCAGGTGCGGCGCCAGCCAGGCCATCACGCGCAGGTCGCGGCGCACCAGCGTGGCGACGCTGGGCCGCTGCACCTTCACCACCACCTCTTCGCCGGTGAGCAACGTCGCGGCGTGCACCTGGGCGATCGACGCGGCGGCCAGCGGCGTGCGCTCGAAGTGCGAGAACACGTCTTCGAGGCGCGCTCCGAGGTCGGCCTCGACCACCTGGCGCACCATGTCGAACGGCTCGGCGGGCACCTGGTCGCGGCACTTCTTGAACTCGGTCACCAACTCGGCGGGGAACAGGCCTTCACCGCTCGAGATGATCTGGCCGAGCTTGATGTAGGTGGGACCCAGCCGTTCGGCGGCCTTGCGCAGGCGCAGCGACACGTCGGCACGGCTGGCCTCGGGCGTGGCGTAGCGGCCACGGCGCTTGCGTACGAGCCACGGCACGACGGCCTTGCCGAGCACACCGACGACGGTGACCACACGGCGACCCGGGGGCACCTTCGAGGGTTTGGTGAGCACCGGCACCTCGGCTCGGGCAGCGGCACGCAGGTCGGCGGCGACGGGCAGCCAGCGGATGTCGGCGCGATCGAGCAGCCACGGGGCGGTTTCGGTGAACGCCCCCCATGCCCGGTCGTCGGGCTGGGGAGTGTCGGGGGAGGCGTCGTCGTCGTGCGCGGTGGGGGAACGCATGGCTGCATGATCGCAGCGAATCGGCCGATCCGGTCAGTCGGGCCTGGTGCAGATGTGCGAAAGGCGGCACACGTCGGCCGGGCGGCAGACGTCGCCGGATCGACGGACCACACCTCGCTGGCTACGATGCCGACACCATCTCGACGTCTGGGGGGACGACCATGGCGAACCGTTACTACGTCACCGACACCGACCTGTCGGCGCGTTTTCCGCTGTACACACGGGCCAACGTGGGGGAGGTGTTCCCCGATCCCGTCACACCGCTCACGTCCGACACGGCGCTGTGGTACGCCGAACTGGGCTGGCGCGACGCCTGGGTGCGGATGGGTGCGTTCGACGCCGACGAGTTCCCGGCCGACCAGTACTGCCAGCTCGGCGTGCAGGGCGGCTACTGCTACCTGAACGCATCGCTCATCCGCATCTTCGGCGAGCGCGCCCCGGGCCTGTCGTGGCAGACGATGGACGAAACCTTCTTCGGCGTCATGCCGGGTATCCCGCCCTACGAGGAACAGCCAGGCGACGTGCGCCCCGACCTGAGCGAGAAGATCGGCGCCACCTTCGGATGGGTGTTCGCGCAGGGCAGCCTGTCCGACCTCACCGAACTCACCGATCACCGCAACGAGACCATCGCCCTGCGCGCCAACCGTCCCGACTTCTCGACGATGAGCGACCGCGAGCTGTGGGATCGCTACATGTGGCTGGTGCCTCAGCACCGCAAGTACTTCGCCCAGCACCTGTTCACCACCTACATGGCCACGGTGCCGGTGGGTGCCATCGCAGCAGTTGCCACCGCGGTGGGTCGGCCCGACCTCATCATGCCCATCGTCGCCGGTATCGGCGAGGTCGACTCGGCCGAGCCCAGCCACGCGATGTGGGCGATGTCGCGTCTGGCCCCCGAGTCACCCGAGTTCGCCGCCGCCCTCGAGTCGTTCCTGCTCAACTACGGCAGCCGCGGCCCGAACGAGTGGGAGGTGCGGTCGCCCACGTGGGAGACCCGTCCCTCGCTGGCCATCGCCGCGATCGACCGCATGCGCCTGGCCCCCGACTCGGCTGACCCGGCGCTGCAGAACGCCGAGCGGGCGCGCCAGCGCGAGGCCGCGTCAGCCGAACTGCTCGCCATCGTCGAGGGCGATCCGGCCGTGCACGGTCAACTCGCCGCGGCCATCAGCTGCTCGAAGGCCTGGCTGCCCGGCCGCGAGCGCACCAAGACCAACAACATCCGCTGCATCCACGAGATGCGCATGCCCATGCGCGAACTCGGCCGCCGGATGGTCGAGCGCGGCGCGTTCGACGAGATCGAGGACTTCGGGTTCCTGAAGGCCGCGGAGATCGAAGCGTTCTTGGCCGACCCGCACTCGTTCACCGACACGGTGCGCGACCGTCGGGCCGAGTACCGCCGCCTGCAGGAACTGGTGCCGCCGTTCATCTTCGTCGGCGAGGCAGCGGGCCCCGACACCTGGGCCCGCCGCGATGCGGCTGGCGAGGCGGTGCTCACCTCGGGCGACACGCTGGCCGGTATGCCCGGTTGCCCGGGTGTGGTGGAGGGCATCGCCCGTGTGGTGCTCGACTCGCACGACCCCTCGGCGCTCGAGCCGGGCGACATCCTGGTGGCCCCCATCACCGACCCGTCGTGGACGCCGTTGTTCGTGCCCGCCGGCGGTGTGGTGGTCGACGTGGGTGCCATGCTCAGCCACGCCATCATCGTCAGCCGCGAACTGGGCATCCCGTGCGTGGTGTCGGCCACCGATGCCACCCGCCGCATCTCCGACGGGGCCCATATCCGCGTCGACGGCAACACGGGCGTCGTCACCGTCTTGGAGGTGAACTGAACATGGTCGCCGACCGCTGGATCACCGACTGGGAGCCGAGCCAGAAGTTCCCGGTGTACACCCGGGCCAACGCCGGTGAGGTGCTGCCCGATCCCGCCAGCCCGCTGGCGTGGACGCTGGTGTGGGAACCCGGTGTGGTGGAGGGCTGGGCCGACGCCAACGTGTCGGCCGGAACCCTCACCCGCGACGAGTTCACCCGCACGCCGCCCGAGGTGGTGGGCCTGTTCGGCGGCTACCTGTACATCAACGGTTCGCTGGCCCGGCTGTTCGGTGTTCGCGGCCCGGGCCTGAGCGCCGAGATGATCGACCTCGTCTACTTCGGCGAGCACCCCGACGTACCGAAGTACGTGCACGAGGACTGGCACGACGACCCCGCTGCCACCGAGAAGCTCGGCGCCTGGATGGGTGAGGTGCTCACCGCGGCCGACCTGCCCGGCCACCGCGACGACCAGGCTCGGGCCAACCAGACGCGTGCCGACCGCGGCGACCTCGGTGCACTCACCGACACCGAGTTGGTCGAGCGGGCTCGTTCGCTCATCCCGTTCGTGCGGCACCTGTTCTGGCGCCACCTCGACACCACGGCAGGTACGGCCGTCGGCCCGGGCGCTCTCGGGGCGATTGCCGAGGCGATGGGCGACCCGTCGATCGCGCTCACCCTCATCACCGGTATCGGCGACGTCGACTCGGCGCTGCCCAGCCATGCGATGTGGGAACTGTCGCGACTGCCTGCCGATTCGGCCGAGTTCCGTCAGGGGTTCGAGGCGTTTCTCGCCGAGTACGGCAGCCGCGGCCCGAACGAATGGGACATCCGCAGCGAGGTGTGGGAGACCAGACCCGAACTGGCGCTGGCGCTCATCGAGACGATGCGGCCGGCACCCGACAGCGAGTCGCCCGCCGCACGCAACGCCAAGAACGTCGCCAAGCGTGAAGCGCTCGAGGCGCAGATCCGTGCCGCGCTGGCCGACCAGCCCGAGGCCCTCGGCACGTTCGAACTGGCGCTGCGCAGCGCGCACCTCTACATGGCCGGCCGCGAGCGGGCCAAGACCAACATCATCAAGGTCATCCACGAGATGCGCATGGCGATGCGCGAGCTGGCCGTCCGCCACGACTACACGATGTCGCAGGTGTGCATGCTGCTGGCCGACGAGCTCGACGCCTTCGTGGCGGCACCCGACGAGTTCCGCGCCCGGCTGACGGCGCGCGAGGAGCAGTACCTCGAACTGTTCCAGCTCGACCCGCCCTTCATCGTGAACGGATCGGTGAAGCCGCTGTCGCAGTGGGCACGCCGTGGTGGCCCGCATGCCACCAAGGCGGCCGTGGGCGACGTGTTGACGGGTGTGCCGGGCAGTCCGGGCCAGGCCACCGGCCGGGCGCGGGGCATCCTCGACCCGGCCGACCCGCTGGCGCTCGAGCCCGGCGATGTGCTGATCGCCCCCATCACCGACCCGGCCTGGACCCCGCTGTTCGTGCCGGCCGCCGCCGTGGTGGTGAACGTGGGTGCCCAGGTGAGCCACGCCGTCATCGTCAGCCGCGAACTGGGCATCCCGTGCGTGGTCAGCGTGCTCGACGCCACCGACCGCATCCCCGACGGTGCGCTCGTCACCGTCGACGGCACAACTGGTACCGTCACCCTCGTCGAGGGCTGACCACACCCGCCACGCTGCGGCGCGGCACCGACACACCATCGATTCGTCTGGGGGACGAGATGAGCAATTGGATGACCGACACTCCGGTGAGCCTGCGCTTCCCGGTTTACACACGCTCGAACGCCAGCGATGTGCTGCCCGACCCGGTGAGCCCGATGGGGGCCACCCTGAGTTGGCAGCCCGGCGTGATGGAGGGCTGGCGCGACGGCAACGTGCGCAACGGTGCCTTCGCCATGGACGAACTGGCGGCCGAGGGCATCAACCCCACGTGCGGGTTCATCAACGGGTTCTTCTACGTGAACGCCTCGGTGGTGCGCGTGTTCGGCGAGCGCAGCGGTGCCGGTGCAGCGGGCATCGACGCGGCGTTCTTCGGCAACCGGCCCGATACGCCGCCGTACGTGGCACATCCCGACGACGTGAGCGCCGAGGCCGGTGCCCGCCTCGGCGAGCGGGTCGGCTGGGTGCTCACCGCCACCGAGTGGCCCGAACTCGACGAGAACAAACGTCGTGCCGACGCGGCCCGGGCCTCGCGGCCCGATCTGGCCTCGCTCTCCGACGCAGCCCTGGTCGAGCGGGCCCGCAGCCTCGTTCCGCTGCTGCGCGAGCTGTTCGACGACCACGTCATCTCGTCGTCGAACACCGCCATCGGCCCCGCCATCCTCGGCGGCATCGTGCCGCACCTGCTGCTGCGCCTCATCAGCGGCGCGGGCGATGTCGACTCGGCGGCGCCGTCGTCGGCGATGTGGGCCCTGTCGCGACTCGACCCGTCGTCGGCCGAGTTCGCCGCCGGCTTCGAGGCGCTCCTGCGCGAGTACGGCAGCCGTGGGCCCAACGAATGGGATGCCTACAGCGAGGTGTGGGAGACCAAGCCCGCGCTGGCCCTCACGCTCATCGACGCGATGCGCGCCGCTGGCCCCGACGCCGACCCGGCCAAGCGGTTCGCCGCCGTGGTGGCCGACCGCGAGGCCGCCACAGCCGAGGCCCTCGCCCTGGTGGCGGGCAACGACGAAGCCACGGGCATGGTGCACGCGGCCACGGCATCGGCACTGCGGTTCAACGCCTGGCGCGAGCGCACCAAGACCAACTGCATCAAGGTCATCCACGAACAGCGCGTGGCCCTGTTCGAACTGGGTCGCCGCCACTTGGCCGACCAGCGCGACATCTGCATGCTCACCGACGCCGAACTCGATGCGTTCGTGGCCGACCCCGCGTCGATGACGGGGCTGATCGCCGAGCGCCGTGCCGCCTGGCAGCACCTCTGGACGCTCGAGCCGCCCTACTTCGTGCAGACCGACAAAGGTGTCCCATCGCTCGAGTCGCTGGCCGCGAAGTCGGCCGGATCGGTGGGCCACGCCGCTGCGGGCGACGTGCTCGTCGGTGCACCGGGCTGTGCCGGTGTGGTGCGCGGTCGGGCGAGGGTCATCCTCGACCCGTCCGATCCCGCCGGCCTCGAACCGGGCGACATCCTGGTGGCGCCCAACACCGACCCGTCATGGACGCCGTTGTTCGTGCCCGCCGGTGGTGTGGTGGTGAACGTCGGGGCGATGAACAGCCATGCCGTCATCGTCAGCCGTGAGCTGGGCGTGCCCTGCGCCGTCAGCGTGGTCGACGCCACCAAGCGCATCGCCGACGGTGCAATGATCGAACTCGATGGCGGGGCGGGTACGGTCACCATCTTGTGACCCACACGTCTGCACCCCCGGCGGTCGGTGCCGGGTCGATGCCCGTCGAGATCTTCGGCCGGGTGTTGCCGTACAAGTACATCGTCGCCATGGTCTATGTCGTCGCGCTGTTCCTCGACATCCTCGACGTCACGATCGTCAACGTCGCCATCCCCGAACTCGGCCGCACGTTCGCCACCGAGAACGCCGAATGGATCGTGCTCGGCTACACCCTCAGCCTGGCGGTGTGGATCCCGGTGTCGGGCTGGCTCGGCGACCGGTTCGGCACCAAGCGCGTGTTCATGTTCGCGTTCGGTGCGTTCGTCGCCGGCTCGTTGGCGTGCGCGCTGGCCCAGTCGATCGAGCAGCTCATCACGTTCCGGGTGCTGCAGGGCATCGGTGGCGGCATGCTCACCCCGGTCGGCGTGTCGATGCTGTTCCGGGCGTTCCCGCCGGCCGAACGGGCCAAGGCCAGCACCTACATCATGATCCCCACGCTGCTGGCCCCGGCGCTCGGCCCCATCCTGGGCGGCTTGCTGGTCACTCACGCCAGTTGGCGCTGGATCTTCCTCATCAACGTGCCGATCGGCGTGTTCGGCCTGTGGTTCGGTCTGCGCTATCTGCGCGAGCAGCGCGAGCCGTCGACCGGGCGGCTCGACCTGCCCGGCTTCGCGCTGTCGGGTGCCGCGTTGGCGCTGGTGGTGTATGCACTCAGCGAGGGGCCACGTGCCGGCTGGTCGAGCACGCCGGTGCTCGTCACCCTCGTGCTCGGTCTGGTGTGTGGGGCGGCGATGGTGTGGGTCGAGACCCATGTCGACCAGCCGATGTTGGCGCTGCGGCTGTTCGCCAACCGCATCTTCCGCCAGTGCAACGTGGTGAGCGCGCTGTCGACGATGAGCTTCCTCGGTCTGCTGTTCGTCATGCCGCTGTACCTGCAGTTGCTGCGCGGGCAGGACGCGCTGAGCAGTGGCCTCACCACGTTTCCACAGGCGTTCGGTGTGCTCATCTCGTCGCAGTTCGCCGGTCGGCTGTACGCCCGCATCGGGCCGCGGCGGCTGATGACGGGCGGGCTGTTCGCCGCCGGGCTGGTGATCTCGCTGTTCATCGGTATCGACGAGCACACCAGCCTGTGGCTGATCAGGACGCTGATGTTCGCCCGTGGCCTGTGCATGGGCTTCGCGTTCGTGCCCATGCAGGCTGCCAGTTACGCCACCATCGCGCCGGCCGACAACGGGCGGGCCTCGGCCATCTTCAGCACCCAGCGTCAGGTGGCGGTGTCGATCGGTGTGGCCGTGCTGGCCAGTGTGCTGTCGTCGTACATGTCGCTCAGCCGACCGCCGGCGACACCGCAGGAGATCATCGACTCGCTGACCGGCTACCGGGTGGCCTTCGGGCTGGCAACGCTGTTCGCCATGCTCGGTGCACTGGCCGCCTGGTTCATCCGCGACAGCGATGCGGCGCCCACGATGGCGGGGCGGCCGGCATGACGGCGAACACCGGTGTGCCCGGTCCTTTGGCTGGGGTTCGTGTCGTCGAGTTGGGCGTGTGGGTGGCCGGTCCGGCTGCGGCCGGGCTGATGGCCGACTGGGGTGCCGATGTGGTGAAGGTCGAGCCGCCGTCGGGCGATCCGCAGCGCCGCGTCTTCGGAGCGCTCGGGATCGCCGATCAGCAGGGCGTGCCGCCGTTCGAGATCGACAACCGCGGCAAGCGCTCGGTGGTGCTCGACCTACAGACCGACGACGGTCGGGCGCACATGGAGCGACTGCTCGCCACGGCCGATGTGTTCCTCACCAATGTGCGGCCCGAGGCGCTCGCCCGACTGGGCCTGGCCCACGAGGCCGTGCTCGCCCGGCACCCGCGCCTGGTGTACGCCAGCCTCACGGGCTACGGCCTCGAAGGCCCCGAGCGCGATCGGGCCGGCTACGACATCGGTGCGTTCTGGGCCCGCAGCGGCCTGGCCCACACGCTGGTGCCACCCGACGAGTTGCCGCCTGCGCTGCGCAGCGGGATGGGCGACCACGTCACCGGCATGTCGTTGCTCGGTGGTGTGCTGGCCAAGTTGCTCGAGCGCGAGCGCACGGGCGTGGGCGGTCTGGTGGCAACCAGCCTGCTGCGCACCGGCATGTACACGCTGGGGTGGGACATCGGCATCGTGCTGCGGTACGGCAAGCGCGAGAGCACCCGGCCGCGCGAACGCAGCCGCGGCCCGCTGGTGAACTGCTACCGGGCAGGAGACGGCCGTGCGTTCTGGCTGCTGCTCCTCGAGGCCGATCGTCACTGGCCCAAGCTGCTCGCCGCCATCGACCGCACCGATCTGGCCGACGACGAGCGCTTCGTCGACGCACGCGCCAGGCTGCAGCACGCCGAGGCGCTCATCAGCACGCTCGACGACGCCTTCGCCCGCTTCGAGTTCGACGACCTCGTCGGACGATTCGACGCGCACGATGTGTGGTGGGCTCCGCTCAACTCGATCTTCGACGTCATCGCCGATCCGCAGGCCCAGGCCGCAGGCGCGTTCATCGACATGACCCCGCAGCCCGACGAGGCGCCGTACCGGGCCGTGAACGGGCCGGTCGACTTCGGGGGCTACACGTTCCGGCCTGGTGTGGTGCCTCGGCTCGGCCAGCACACCGACGAGGTGCTGGCCGAACTCGACGACTCTCTCTGACGAGGCTTCGACCCGGATGGGTCAGAAGCCGCCCGTGCCGTGGGCGTGGTCGCACAGGTGCTCTTCGCCGGGCGCCACCTGGCCGGCACCCACGCCCTCGAGCGCGGCGAAGGGGCCGCAGCGGTGCGGCGTGATCCACACGTGGATCATCGGCGCAGGCTGGAACTTCTTCAGACCGTTGGGGCAGGTGCCGCCCACCGCGGTGATGCCGGCGACGCGGGGTGCCTCGGGGTCGGTGGTGAAGCACAGGTCGTCGTGGATGTGCCACTGCATCAGTGCACCGCCGATATCGGGCACCTCGGTGAGCTTCACGGTGTCGGGCAGCATGTACATCGCGCTCACCAGCTTCTTCGAGCCGTCGGGCTGCGGTTCGTACACCAGGCTCTCGGGGTAGTCGGGGTCGAGGACGATGTCGTCGTTGATCCAGTCCCAGTTGATGAAGTGCTCGTGGCCCGTCAGGGCGTCGCCGATGGAGCGGAAGCCGGCCGCCTCGGCCACCTTGTAGTCGCTCCACTGGGGCAGGCGCACCAGGGTGACGGCGATGAGGTTCTCGGCGGCTGCCTGCTGCTGGGGTGTGACCCCGGGCGTGCCGCTGAGGTCGATCGGCTGGGTGGGGTCGTAGGGCTTCGGCGTGGGTGCCGCAGCAGCACCGCCGTGTCCACCGTGGTCGCCGTGGACCTGACTGCACATGTCGACGCGCTGGGCGTCGGGCACGGCGGCCTGGCCGGCGCCCACGCCCTCGAGCGCAGCGAACACGCCGCACGGGTGCGGGGTGACCCACACATGCACCATCGGGTTCTCGCCGCCTGTGTTCACCCCGCGGGCGCAGGTGCCCGTGTTGGGGTCGGTCACGCCCACCACGGCCGGGACGCCGTTCACCCGGTCCCAGCACAGGTTGCCGTGGTTGTGCCACTGCATGAGGGGGCCTGCGAAGCTGGTGAGCGTGGGGTCGTCGGTGGGCCGGGCGCTGGCGATGTACATCGCGCCGGCGAGGATGCGCTTGTCGCCGTCGACGGTGTAGACGAGCGACTCGGGCGCAGTGGCGTCGAGGAACTTGTCGTCGGCGATGTAGTCGTAGCGGACGAAGTGCTCAGAGCCGGTGCCGGCATCGCCGATCGAGCGGTAGCCATCGGCGATGGCGTCGGCCGTGTCGGCGTACTTCGGAAGTTCCTTCAGGCTGGCCTGCACGAGCGCCAGGGCGCGGGCCTCTTGCTCGGGGGTGACACCGGGAACGCCCGACAGGTCGATCGGCTGACTGGGGTCCCACGGACGCGGCCACACCACGGTGCCGTTCCCGTCGGTCACCGTGGCGGCGGCGTGGTCGTGTGCGTGTCCGTCGGCCGTGGCGGCAGATGCACCGCCGCTGCCGCCGGCCGCCGCAGTGCTGTGGTCGTGTCCGTCGGCGGCCAGCACGGCCGAGCCGTCGGCAGCCGCGACACCGGCGACTGCGGTCGTGCCGTCGGCGTGGGCATGGTCGTGGCCATCGGTCGCGGTAGCCGCTGCACCGGAGCCGTGGTCGTGCACGTGCGATGTAGCGCTCATCATGGCGGGCACGGTGAGCAGGGCGACGGCTACACCAGGGGCGAGCAGACGCACTGGCTTGCCAGGCTGCCATCCGGCCAGCAGCGCGGCGATGGCTGCACCGGCGGCGACTGCGCCGAGCAGGGCGCAGGCCGTGTCGGCGAACTGCGGGGCCTCGGCCGTCTGCAGGCCCTCGATCCACGAGACGCCCGTGAGGCGGGTGGTCAGCCACCCGCCGACGGCGACGGCGTTGACGGCAGCGACAGCGAACGCCCACAACCGGTTCGGCCGCAGCAGGCCGAGCAGCCCGGCGCCCATCTGGGCGATGGCGCCGATGATGAAGATGCGCGTCAGTCCGATGTGCTCGGCGTGGATGCCGGCGGCGGCAGCGTGGATGGCGCCGGCGCCGATCGAGGCGGCAGCCGCAACAGCCAGGCCCGGCAGACGCCGAGTGGTCTGCTCGACGGATGCGTCGGCGGTCGAGGTGACCAGTGCTCCGAAATCGGACGGGTCTGCCGCAATCGTCATGGATGCTCCCAAGATGCGATGAGTTCGGCTGATGCTAACCCGGGTGGTTCTGAACCGAAGGCCCGCGTCACAGGAAATCGCTGTCCGGCCTGCTGTCCTTGCGACGATTCGCGTCGCATTCGACGCAAATCGTCGCAACGTCGCCGGAACAGGTGCGGGGCACTCAGGTGATGGTGCGATGGAAGTGCTTGCGGCGCTCGCCCCAGATGGCGTCGAGCACCGGATCGGCCAGTTCGGGGCGGCAGATGAGGAAGTCGGGCAGCCAGGCGTCGCGCTGGTTGTACACCAGCGGCGAGCCGTCGATGCGCGTGGCGTGCAGGCCGGCGGCCAGTGCCACCGCGGCAGGTGCCGCCGAATCCCACTGGTACATGCCGCCGTCGTGCACGTAGATGTCGGCTTCGCCCAACACCACCGCCATCGCCTTGGCGCCGGCCGATCCCAGGCGCACGGCGTCGCAGTCGAGCGCATCGGCCACCAGCACCGCTGCGTAGGGCGCACGGTTGCGCGACGTGATGAGGCGCGGCCGTTCGCGGGTGGGGGTGGGCAGCACCGGCGCAGGGTCGGTGCCGAACACCACGCCGAGGGCGGGCAGGCTCACTGCGGCGGCGGTGAGGGTGCCGCGCTCCCACAGGGCCACGTGCACGGCCCAGTCGTGGCGACCGCCTTCGCCGAATTCGTTGGTGCCGTCGAGCGGATCGACGATCCACACCCGCTCGGCCGTGGCACGACGCGGGTCGTCGGCACCCTCTTCCGACAGCACGGCGTCGTCGGGACGTGCGGCGCGTAACTGCTCGACCAGGAAGCGGTGGCTGGCGATGTCGCCGGTGTCCATCACCTGCCAGCTCGACGCGTTGCGCGCCGTCATCTCCTCGCGGATCTGCACCAGCAGTTGGCCGGCCTCGACCGCCAGACGGCGAGCCAGGTCGGCGTCGGACTCGGTCACCGGGCGAGCGGCTTGTACTTGATGCGGTGCGGCTGGTCGGCGCCGACGCCCAGCTCCTTGCGGCGCCAGGCTTCGTACTCGCTGAAGTTGCCCTCGAACCAGCGCACCTGGCTGTCGCCCTCGAACGCCAGCACGTGGGTGGCGATGCGGTCGAGGAACCAGCGGTCGTGGCTGATGACCACGGCGCAGCCGGGGAAGTTCTCGAGCGCGGTCTCGAGTGCCCGCAGGGTGTCGACGTCGAGGTCGTTGGTGGGTTCGTCGAGCAGCAGTACGTTGCCACCGGTCTTCAGCAGCTTGGCCAGGTGCACACGGTTGCGCTCGCCGCCCGACAGGTCGCCCACCCGCTTCTGCTGGTCGCTGCCCTTGAAGTTGAAGCTGGCGCAGTAGGCGCGGCCGTGGATCTCGACGTTGCCGATCTTCATGTGCTCGACACCGCCGGTGATCTCTTCGAACACCGTGGCGTCGCTGTCGAGGCTGTCGCGGCTCTGGTCGACGTAGGCCAGTTCCACCGTGTCGCCCACGGTGACGGTGCCGGCGTCGACGGGCTCCTGCCCGGTGAGCATCTTGAACAGCGTGGTCTTACCGGCGCCGTTGGGGCCGATGATGCCCACGATGCCGGCCTTCGGCAGCGAGAACGACAGGTCTTCGATGAGCAGCCGGTCGCCGAAGCCCTTCTTCAGGTGCGACACCTCGATGACGGTGTCGCCGAGGCGCTTGGGCACCGGGATGGTGATCTCCAACTTGTCGGGACCACCGTCGGCGCGCTCGGCCTCGGCCTGCAACTTGTCGTACGCGGCGAGCCGGGCCTTGCCCTTGGCCTGCCGGGCCTTGGGTGCCATGCGCACCCATTCGAGCTCGCGCTCGAGGGTGCGCTTGCGGGCCTCGTTGCTCTTCTCTTCGCGGGCCAGGCGTTCCTGCTTCTGCTCGAGCCAGCTGGAGTAGTTGCCCTCGAAGGGGATACCGCGGCCGCGGTCGAGTTCGAGGATCCACTTGGCCACGTTGTCGAGGAAGTAGCGGTCGTGGGTGATGGCCACGACGGTGCCCGGGTAGTCCTGCAGGAACCGCTCGAGCCATTCGACGCTCTCGGCGTCGAGGTGGTTGGTGGGCTCGTCGAGCAGCAGCAGGTCGGGGCGGCTCAGCAGCAGACGGCAGAGGGCCACGCGGCGGCGCTCGCCGCCCGACAGCTTGGTGACATCCGCGTCGTCGGGCGGGCAGCGCAGCGCGTCCATCGCGATCTCGACGTTGCGGTCGAGGCTCCACGCATCGGTGGCGGCGATCTTGTCCTCCAACTCGGCCTGCAGCGCGCCCACCTTGTCGTAGTCGGCGTCGGGGTCGCCCCACATCGCCATCACCTCGTTGTAGCGGTCGATCAGGCCCTGTACCGCGGCCACACCGTCCATCACGTTGCCGCGCACGTCCTTGGCCGGGTCGAGCTGCGGCTCCTGCGCCAGGTAGCCGACCGTGAAGCCGGGGGTGAGGCGGGCCTCGCCCGAGTAGCCGTCGTCGAGGCCGGCCATGATGCGCAGCAGGCTGCTCTTGCCGGCGCCGTTCGCGCCCAGCACGCCGATCTTCGCGCCCGGGTAGAAGCTGAGCGAGATGTTCTCGAGCACCGTGCGATCGGGCGGGTAGTGCCGAGCAAGTTTGTAACAGGTGTAGATGAATTCGTGCGCCATCAGGGTCCTCCGCGGTGCCTGTGAGGCTACTGCCGGTACAGCGCGGCGGGGGAGGTGGCCGGGTGGGTGAACGAATCACACGTCGCCCTCCGCAGGGGTGCTACGTTCGCCCCGTTTCCTGCATCATCAGGTCGTCATCAACAGGGGAGTTATCGCAATGCTCGCATACGACGGGTTCTTCAGCCGGGCGGCCCTCGGCCAGTTCGGATTCCGGTGGCTGCACATCCTGGGCGGCATCATGTGGATCGGCTTGCTCTACTACTTCAACTTCGTGCAGGTGCCCGCGTTCGCCGCATTCGGCGACGAGGCCCGTGCCCGCAACATCGCTATCGACAAGGTGGCCCGCAAGGCACTGTGGTGGTTCCGCTGGGCCGCCGTGTTCACGTTCGTCACCGGCATCCTCATCACCCTCGTCACCGAGGACTACTTCACCGATGGCTTCGGCAAGAACGCCGGTGGCATCGCCATCAGCACCGGCATGATCCTCGGCATCATCATGATGCTGAACGTGTGGGGCGTCATCTGGCGCAACCAGAAAGTCGTGCTCGCCAACGCCGCCAATGTGCTGGCCGGCGGCGAGGCCGACCCCAATGCCGCAGCTGCCGGCCGTCGGGCCGTGATGGCCTCGCGTCAGAACGCCATCTTCTCGGTGGCGATGCTGTACTTCATGGTCTACAAGGGTCACGCACCCACCACGGGCGCAACGCTCAGCAGCGGCGAGATGGGGGCCTTCTGGGCCATCACCCTCGTCATCATCGCCGTGCTCGAAGTGAACGCGCTCGGCCTGATGCCGTGGAAGACGGCCCCCAACAAGGGTCTCAACGTGCTGTACGACGGCAAGGGTGTGCGCAACCCGCTCATCGCTGCGTTCGGCCTGTGGGTGATCTTCCTCGTCCTCACGGAGATCTTCTTCCAGTTCTGAGTGGCGCCCGCTTCGCGAACCCGAGCCCAGCCCGCCCGAGCCAGTTGCTGGCGTCACATGGCGGAGTTTGAACAGCAACATCAGAGCCGGAAGACGAAGACGTCGAGGCTGCCTTGCGAGGCATGCACCACGGAACCGTCGGTCTGGCCCACGAAGTAGGTAGTCGTTCCGATCTGCTCGATCTGCCAGAAGCGGTCGTCTCCCGTCGATCCGTACTGGCGGAGGTCGAGGAGCGCTCCGTTGCTGTCAAACCAGGCGACCCACGCGTCTCCGAACCCCTGAACGTCGGTTGCGAGTCGGCCGCTGGTGTGGCCGGTCACGACGAGCCGTCCCTGGTTGTCGACGACGATGTCGAACGGGGTCTCGCTGCCGTTGCTGCTTCCGAACATCCGGATCCAGCGCAACGTTCCATCGGGGCTGAATGACGCGATGTACGCGTCGGCGTACCCTCGGTTGACCGTGCCGTCGGTGGCGAGATTGCCGAACGTGAGGCCGGCGACATACACATTGCCGTCCCGGTCCGCAGCATTCGCCCAGTTCCATTCGTAGTGGGCTGAACCCCACTGACGAATCCAGGTCTGGCCGCCCGTCGTCGGGTCGATGCGCATCAACCAGTTGGAGTAGAAGCCGGTGGTGCCGGTGCCGTACTGCTGGGTCGTCCATCCGGAGAGGTACAGGTAGCCCTCCCCGGCCGCAGCTCCGGATCTCGGCCGGTACGACAGCCCGTAGCTCTCGGTGAAGCCAGCAGTGTTTCCGTACTGGCGCAGCCAGACCTGATCGAGTTCGCCGCTCCACTTGCCGATCCACGTGGAGTCCAGCGCGTCCATGGTGACGCTGGGGTCGAGCTGACCGCCGGTGATCCCGTTGGCGTACACGAATCCTGCATCGTCGACCGTCAGGTTCCACAGATGGTTGTTGTTCGACGTCGTGCCGAACTGCACTGCTCGACGTAGCGCGCCGCTGTGTGCATCCAGCGAGGCGATGAAGAAGTTGCGTCCTTCGCCGATCTTCGAGCCGGGGGCCGTAGCGACGTAGCCCTTGGTGTTGCCACCGAGGTAGAGCTGACCGTTCGCAAAAGCCAGACCCCACGCCTGTTCGTCGACCGCAGACCCGAAGGTGACCGTCCACACCAAGGATCCGGCGGGGCTGAACTTGTTGACGACGACGTCGACCCCACCTCTCGGCTCAGATGGAGGCCGGGTGGTGTCGTAGGCGACGTAGAGGTTTCCTATGGTGTCGAGCGCACTCGAGCGGCCGACGCGGTCGATGCCGACGCTACCGAACTGGGCGAACTGCTGGGGGTGGCTTGGTGCCCCCGCAGGTTGTGCGTACTGGAACACGGGGTGGGAAGGCGTGAGCGACGGGAACCGGCCACGAGCGAGCCCGATCAGTTCGTCGCCGTTCGGTCGGACGAGGTAGACGCCCATGCCGGATTCGCCGCTCGCCGGTGACACGGTGGCCCTGAGTCGGTACATCGACGGTGCACCGTGAAGCCGAATGGTGTCGCGGGCCGGATTCAGGTCGACGATCTCGGCGTAGTCGGAGGCGCCTTCGGAGGCCCAATATGCCGTGCGGTCGTCGCCGAGGACGAACAACTTCTTGCTGAGTTTGGGTCCGCTGAAGCCAGGCACGTAGGGTCCGCCCCACAGGGTCGTGACCGTTCCCGCGCCTGGCGCATCTGCAGCCGGGTCGACCCCGACGAGGACGTCGTCACCGAGACTGCCGGACAAGTCGGTGTCGGGGATCGCCAGGTATTCGTTGCCTGGCGTTCCGAGTTGCGCAGTGTCGCCTGCATTGCGCAGCAACAGCAGTGCATCGATCGGATAGCCCCAGGCATGCGCCGGAGAGACAGACCAGGAGAGTGCGAGCAGTGCGACGAACTCCACTGCCCGCCGTAGGGCTGTGCGGCGACGGGAGGTCGAACGAGAGAGTGGTGTAGTGAGCATCTGATGATTCTACGATTTTCATCAGATAATTGCAACACGCCGTTCAGGCGCTCGGATGCCGTGGCCGGAGTCCGTCGATCATCACCGCCATCACCGCATCGCGTCGTTCTTGCGACTCACTGTGGCGTCCGAGGGGCCCGTCGAGCTGCAGTGTCAACATGGTGAGCGACAGCAGGAGCGTCTCGAGGGCGAGCGCAATTGTCGCTGGCGGGAGGTCGACCTGCACGATGCCGAGGTTCTGCGCCTCGGCGACGCGAGCGGCGATCGCGCTCCGAAGTCGATCGAGTGATGGGCTGGCCATGATCTGCGCTGCGACGTCTGGCTCGGAACCGCGCAGGAGGCGGGCGGCGAGGGGGTGATCGCCGAGCAGATCGATGATTCCCGGGATGAGGCGCAACGTCGGGCCCGCCCCTTGCGCCATCTGCTGTTCGACGGTGTCGACCAAGGTGTCGATGTCGCGTGCGCACGCTGCGGCGAACATCTCGTCCTTGGTGCCGAAGTAGCTGTGCACCGTCGGCGCCGACACCCGGCTCTGCTCGGCGACATCGGCAATCGAGGTGCGACGGAACCCGTCGGCCGCGAACTGTCGGATGGCGGCGTTGAGGATGCGCTCGCGCGTTTCGGCGCCCTTTGACGATGCCCGAGTCTGTGCAGCCATGGCTCGATGATATCAGGGTCTTATCTGATGACTTGACTAAACAACTCAAATACTCTAATTTGTCGACATGTCCACTCAGCAACGCCTTTCTCTGATCCTGGCACTGGGAGTCGCGCTCACCGTGCTCACCTCCTGCGGCGGACGGTCAGGCGACCGCCAGTTCGCCGATGGCTCGGCTCTCTCGGTCTCGTTGCCGGAGGCGTCCTTGCCAGCGGTGTCGATTGCGGCGACAGGGGCCGGACAGGGCGTCGGTGGCGCGGGTTCGGTGACGCTGTCGATGACTGCTCCTGCCGCGATCAGTGGGTACGTCGAGACAACGGTCGACTGCACGATCGGACGTTCGTACCGTGCGTCGGTAGCGAGTGCCTCGATCAATGGCACGAGCGTGTCGTTCGACGTGATGGCGTCGCGCTACAAGGGCTCGGGCGCGTACAACCCGACGGTGTCGCTCAGTATCGTTGGCGTCGACGGCACGACCACGTCGGTGGGGGCGCTGCCGCTGGTGCCGGCCCAACTCGACGACTCCGGCGGGTCGATATCGGTGAACACAGCCAGCGCCGAGGGTCGCGCACTGGCCATTCAACTGACCTGGCGGTGCAGTTGATCGACCAATCGCCGGTCGCGGCCTTCCTGCGGGTTGGTTCCGACCCTGGTCGGCTTCGAGTTCCGGCCGGGGGCGCACTACGGTGCGCAACGGGGATTCGAGCCATCGGGAGGGGTCGATGACGGTCGAGACACGGCGGTCGTTCTGCCGGTTCTGCCATGCGGGGTGCGCGATCGATGTGGATGTCGACGTGGAGGCCAACCGCGTGCTGGCGGTGCACGGGGTGAACGACGACCCGATGTACGGCGGGTACACGTGTGTGAAGGGTCGCCACCTCGGCGACCAGCACCACCACCCAGGGCGCCTCGCCACCAGCCTGGTGCGCGCTGCCGGTGGCTTCGAGCCCATCGCCACCGACCTCGCCTTCGACCAGATCGCCGACCGCCTGGCCGGCATTCTCGAGCGCCACGGGCCACGCAGCCTGGCCACCTACTGCGGCACCGCGGCCTACCAGAACGCCACCGGCCTGCCCGTGGCCAAGGCCTTCCACCAGGCCATCGGTTCGCCCAGCTTCTACACCTCCAGCTCCATCGACCAGCCGGCGAAGATGATCGCACCGATGCGTCACGGCGCCTGGCAGGCCGGTGTGCACGACTTCGAGACCAGCGCCACGGCCATGGTGATCGGCTGCAACACACTGGTCAGCACCTACTCGTTCCCCGGTGGTCTGCCCAGCTACAACCCGCTTGTGCGCCTGCGTGCCGCCAAAGCGAAGGGCCTCTACCTCATCGTGGTCGACCCGCGCCGCACCGAGATGGCGGCCTACGCCGACCTGCACCTCCAGGTGCGGCCGGGCGAAGACCCCACGCTGCTCGCCGGCATCATCCGCCAGTTGTTCGTCGACGACCTGCTCGACCACGAGTTCTGCGAGCGGTGGGTCACCGGCGCCGACGCGCTGGCCGCCGCGGTCGACCCGTTCACCCCCGAGTTCGTCGAAGCCCGCGCCGGCGTGCCGGCCGAGCAGGTGATCGAGGCTGCCCGGCAGTTCGGCCGCCGTGGCACCGGCGCGGTCAGCACCGGCACCGGGCCCAACATGGCCCCGCACAGCACGCTCACCGAGCACCTGGCCATCAGCATCAACACCATGCTCGGCCGCTACAAGCGGGCCGGCGACACGCTGGCCAACCCCAACGGCGCACTCTCGCCCCCCGGGCCGGTGCGGGCCCAGCCGTCGCCGCCCGTGCCGCATGTGCTCACCAAGGGTGTGCAGTCGCGAATCCGCGGTCTGCACTCGTTCCGTGGCGAGGCGCCCACCAGCACGCTGGCCGACGAGATGCTGTTGGAGGGCGAGGGCCAGATCCGGGCCCTGTTCACCCTGGGTGGCAACCCGGTGGTGGCCTGGCCCGACCAGCACAAGACCGTCGCCGCGCTGCAGACGCTCGACCTGCACGTGGCCGTCGACGCCAACCTGTCGGCAACGGCCGAACTGGCGCACTACGTCATCGCCAGCACGCTGAGCCTGGAACGCCCCGACGTGCCCACCACCATCGACCGCTGGTTCCCCGAGGCGTACACCAACTACACCCCGGCCGTCATCGAGCCCGCGCCCGAGATGCGTCAGGAGTGGCAGCTGTACACCGAGGTGGCCGCCCGCCTTGGCGTCACCATCACGCTGCCCGGCGGCGCCATCGACCCCGGCGCCCCGGTCGATGCCGACGACGTGCTCGACCTCATCTACGCCGGGTCGAAGGTGCCGCTGGCCCAGGTGCGCGCCGACGGTGCAACGCTGCGGCCCGAACTGGCCACGGTGGTGGTGGCCGCCGACGACTCGGTCACCGCCCGGCTCGACCTGGCGCCCGAGGGCATCGCCGAGGAACTGGCCGAGGTGCTGCGCGAAACCTCGTCGGCCCAGGTGGTGCACGGCTTCGACCCGACCCGGCACACGTTCCGCCTCACCTCGCGCCGGTTGAAGAGCGTGTTCAACTCGTCGGGCCGGGAACTCGACGTGCTGCGCAAGCGCGAGGGCACCAACTTCGCCCACATGCACCCCGACGACCTCGCCGCGCTGGGCGCCTCCGACGGTGGCCAGGTGGAGGTGTCGTCGCCACGCGGCACCATCCGAGCCGTCGTGAAGGCGGCCGCCGACGTGCGGCCCGGGTCGGTGAGCATGGCCCACGCCTGGGGCGGCCTCCCCGACGACCCCTCGCCGCTCAGCGAGTTCGGCTCCACCACGGCAGCGCTCATCGACGCCGACAGCGGCTACGACCGCTTCACCGGGATGCCCGTGATGAGCGCCATCCCGGTCGCCGTACGCGCCGTCAGCTGACGGTGCCTCAGCTGACGGTGCCTCAGCTGACGGTAAGGGTGGCCTTCATCCCGGCGTGGCCGGGGATGGTGCAGATGATGGTGTAGGTGCCGGCCTTCAGCGTGACGGTGGTGTCGGCCTTGCGGCCCTTCACCGGGATGTCGAGCTTGATGCCCAGGTCGACGTTCGCGCTGTCGAGCAGGTGCAGGTTGTGCGGGGCACTCGAGTCGTTCACGGCCTCGATGGTGACCTCGCCGGCAGTCGCCGTGTAGGCATCCTTCTCCCACAGGATGCCCTCGATCGCCTTGACGACGACGTCGGCGTCGCTGGGGGTGGTGGTGTCGGAACTGCTGCCTCCGCCGCAGGCAGCGAGTGCGAGCGTGGCGGCGACGACAAGGGGGGTGGCGAACCGGATACGCATGCCAGCAGTGTACGAGCGGCCGCGTCGCCTCGGCGGGCGGTGATCCAGTTGCTTTCAGTACCACCGTGGTTGACGCCCGATGCCCGACCCGCACGGTCTGGAAGATGACCACCCGGTACCATCGCCCCTGATGACTGCGATCGAACACACCAGCCCCGACTTCGGCGCGAACTCGTGGCTGGTCGACGAGATGTACGCCCGCTACCTGGCCGACCCCGAG
>JBEIIG010000009.1:0-79977 GCA_040380855.1 Acidimicrobiaceae bacterium
GACCACGAAGGGCGGTGCCACCATCACGGCCTCGGCCACCGGCCCCGAACCCGCCGGATAGACCCACAGCCCGCGTTCGAGCGCGGCGGCCACCACAGCGTCGCGGCTCACGTCGATCTCGATGCCGTAGAACAGGCCGCGACCGCGCACCTCGACCACGGCGGAGTGGTCGTCGAACGCCGCATGCAACCGCGCCCCGAGCACCTCACCCATCACCCGCGACCGCTCGACGAGCTGTTCGCGCTGGAGGATCTCGAGCACCTTCGACGCCGCGGCGCACGAGCCGTCGTTGCCGGTGAAGGTGAAGTACATGAAGCCCGAACCGCGCAGGGCCTCGGCCACCCGGCCCCGCGCCGCAACGGCACCCATCGGCACGTAGCCGCCACCGAGGCCCTTGCCACCCACCACCACATCGGGCTCGAACGGGAAGTGCTGATGGCCCCAGGTGAGCCCGGTGCGGCCGTATCCGGTCATCACCTCGTCGGCGATGAGCACGATGTCGTGCTGGTGGCAGATGTCGGTGACGGTGCGCCAGTACTCGTCGCTCGCTGTGAGGCAGGCGCCCGCGGCGCCCATCATCGGCTCGGCGATGAACCCGGCGATGGTGCCCGGATCTTCCTGCTCGATCACCTTCAGCACCTGT
This sequence comes from Acidimicrobiaceae bacterium, assembly GCA_040380855.1. Classification (GTDB taxonomy): domain Bacteria; phylum Actinomycetota; class Acidimicrobiia; order Acidimicrobiales; family Ilumatobacteraceae; genus VFMC01. The sequence goes on from JBEIIG010000009.1 coordinate 644, forward strand.
TCGGGATCGTCCCACGGCACATGCGGGAACGGGAGCAGCATCGGCTCGTAGCCCTTCTGGCGCCCGCTGTGGCTGGCCGCCGCCATCGTGCCGAGGGTCATCCCGTGATAGCTCGGGTGGCGGCCGACGATCTTCCACCGATCGGGTCGGCCCATGGCCACCTGGTAGGCGCGAGCCAGACGCAACGCCGAGTCGGTGCTCTCGCTGCCGCCACTGGTGAAGAACACATGGTCGAACCCCTCGGGCAGCCAGTGCTCGACCAGACGGTCGCGCAGGTCGAGCCGCCACGGTGTGGGCCACAGTGGCACCACATAACCACCGCCCGCCATCGCCTCGCGCGCGGCATCGGCCACCTCGGCCCGGCCCCAGCCGATGTTGCCGACGATGGCACCCGCCGCGCCGTCGAGGATGCGACGGCCGTCGGCGGTGTGCAGCCAACTGCCCGAGCCACCCACGATGGTGGGCGACTCGGCGGCACCGGGCAGGAACGAGTAGCGGGCGCTGTCGGTCATACCCGCCAGTGTTGCACGCTCCTGCTCCTGCGGATCGGGGCGACGGGTCAGGGTGTCGGGTCGGTGGCGCGCCAGGTCGGGGCCAGGTCGTGGCGGAACATGATCGACAGCCGCGGCCCGGTGGGCCCGGTGACCTTGGGGACGCAGTGCTCCCAGTCGTGCTGGCAGCGACCGCCCATCACCAACAGGTCGCCACGGCCGACATGCCAACCCTGCGACGGGCCACCCCCGCGTCGGCGCACCAGGAACGCTCGTGGCGCACCCACGCTGACGATGGCCACCACCGGATCCTCGTGCAGGTAGCGCTCGCGATCGCCGTGCCACGCCACCGAGTCGCGCCCGTCGCGATAGAGGTTGAAGCCGATGGTGTCGAACGGCCGGGTGTAGTGACGGCTCAGCGCCGCCCGTGCCTCGGCCAGCACCGGCAGCGGCTCGGCACCGCCCCCGGCACCGTCCCCGGCACCGTCGTCGACCTCGGTCCACCACGCGGTGAGGCGCGGCTCGGGCAGCACCCGCTCGTACATGGTGACCTCGCGTTGGCGCCACGGCAGGCGGGCCACCAGTTCGCCGAACACCAGGTCGGCGCCCAGCATCCAGCCGGGCAGGAAGTCGATCCACGACTCGTCGTCGAGGTGCACCCGCTCGACCCCGAGCAGCTGCGGATCGACGGCCGGGTCGTCGAAGGCGAACAACGAGCCCTGCCAGGCATCGATGGCGGGTGCTGGGGCGGTGCTGAGCGACATCGCCCCAGCCTCGCGCGACGAACGTGTGTTCGCAAGGGGTGATCGATCGGTGGGCCTGGCAGACTCGCCCGGTGCGCGAAGCCGCGGTGATCGCCGACCCGACCGACCCGCGGGTCGATGCCTATCGCACGATGCGCGCCCGCGAGAGCACCGAGGTGATGTGGGCCGAGGGTCCGACGGTGGTGGAACGCCTCCTCGCCACACCGCTGGCGGTGCGTTCGCTGTTGCTCACCCCTGCTGCCCATGCCCGCCTGCTCGACCGGTGCGGCCCACTGCTCGCCGCGAAGGGTGCCGACATCTGGGTGGCCGAGCAGTCGGTGGTGAACGCGATCGTGGGCTTCGACCTGCACCGTGGCGCGATCGCCGTGGCCGAGCGGCCCACGTTCGGCACCCTCGACACGGTGATCACCGGTGCTCGACGGCTGGTGGTGCTCGAAGGGGTGAACGATCACGAGAACATCGGTGCCATCGCCCGCAGCGCCCGTGCCCTCGGAGCCGATGGCATGCTGCTCGACCCCACCTGCACCGACCCCTTCTACCGGCGCAGTGTGCGCGTGTCGATGGGCGAGGTACTGCACCTGCCCATCGCCCGCGCCCCGCTCGACGACATCGCCACGGCGCTCGACGCCGCAGATGTGGCGGTGTGGGCGCTCACCCCGCGCGCCGACGCCGCCGACATCACCGCACTCGTGCCACCCGCCCGGCTCGCGCTGCTGCTCGGCGCGGAAGGCCCCGGCCTGTCCGATGCTGCGCTGGCCCGACACACCGCCGTGCGCATCCCCATCCGCGCCGAGGTCGACTCGCTCAACGTCGGCCACGCAGTCGCCGCAGCACTCGCCGTCGTGGCAACATCGGCGCCATGACCACTCCCCAGATCGAACGGATCGGTGTCGTCGGCTGCGGCCTGATGGGCAGCGGTATCGCCGAGGTGTGCGCCCGCGCCGGGCTCGACGTGATCGTGCGCGAGGTGAATGCCGGCGCCGCCGAGGCCGGCCAGCAGCGCATCACCGCATCACTCGACCGCGGTGCTCGCTCGGGCAAGCTCACCGAGGCCGAGCGCGACGCCGCACTCGCGCACCTCACGTTCACCACCGATCTCGCCGACATGGCCGACCGCCAACTGGTGATCGAAGCAGTGGTGGAGGACGAAGCCTTGAAGACCGAGGTGTTCCGTGTGCTCGACCGGGTGGTCACCGACCCCGCCGCCATCCTCGCCTCCAACACCAGCTCCATCCCGGTGATGAAGCTGGGCATCGCCACCCAACGCCCCGAGCAGGTGCTCGGTATCCACTTCTTCAACCCGGTGCCGGTGCTGAAGCTCGTCGAGCTGGTCACCAGCCTGCTCACCTCGGCCGACACCGCCACCCGCGCCGACGCGTTCGCCGCCGAGGTGCTGCACAAGAAGGTGATCCGCAGCCAGGACCGGGCCGGCTTCATCGTGAACGCGCTGTTGATCCCCTACATCCTCTCCGCCATCCGGATGATGGAGTCGGGCTTCGCCACCGCTGCCGACATCGACACCGGCATGGTGGAGGGCTGCAACCACCCGATGGGCCCCCTGCGGCTGGCCGACCTGATCGGCCTCGACACCACGCTTGCGGTTGCCGACAGCCTGTACGCCGAGTTCAAAGAACCGCTCTACGCCTCGCCGCCGCTGCTGTCGCGCATGGTCGAGGCAGGTCTGCTCGGCCGCAAGGCCGGCCGCGGCTTCTACGACTACCACCGCTAGGGAGCCTGCCATGAAGACCGTGTTGGAACGCTTCCGCTTCCTGGCGATCATCGCCGTCATCGGCCTCGCCGTCACCACGGCCGCCACCTTCGGCTGGTCGATCGCCAAGTCGGTGAAGCTCGTGGCCGATCTGCTGAGCGGCGAATGGCGCAACGAACTGATGGTGGTGAAGGTGCTGCAGGTGATCGACACCTACCTGCTCGCCGTGGTGCAGCTGATCACCGCCATCGGCCTGTACGAGCTGTTCATCGGCCAGCTCGACACCCCCGAATGGCTCGAGGTGCACTCGCTCGACGACCTGAAGAAGCCGATCGTCGACATGCTCGTCGTGTACGTGGGGGTGAAGGGTGTCGAAGCGCTGGTGAAGGCCGAGCGCCCGATGGACGCACTGCTGTCGGCAGGTGCGGTCGGCATCATCGTGCTGTCGCTCACTGCGTTCCGATTGGCGAAGACGGCAGGCAAGGCCAAGGCCGACTGAGCCGCTAGCCGCGTCAGTGCGCGGCCAACCCTGCCGCCAGCGCACCTGCGGCGATGCGCTCGGCGATGTGCGGAGGAGGTTCGCTGAGTCGTTCGAGCGTGACGCCATGGATGAGCGCGGTGCACGCGAAGCCGTGCGGGTAGGGCCCCACCGGGGCACCGGTGTCGATCCCGACGTCGAACGTCTCGCCGCTCATCGAGAACACCAGCGGCACGGTGCGTTCGATGCGGGCGTGTGCCACGTCGACGTCGTCGACCCGCAGCACCGCATCGCCACCCCCGCCGAACCCACCGTCGTAGGCGAACTCGACCACGACGCTGTGTCGGCCCTCACCCAACGCTGCCGGGGCTTCGGCACGGAAGTGGTCGTGGCCCATCCAGTTGTAGTGGAACACCGGTCGGCCGTCGTCGGCGAGGTACAGGCTCCAGCCCGCCATGTTGCCGCCCTGGCACGCGACCACACCGTGTGCACCGTCGGCGCCCACCTCCACGGCGGCGCTGATGCGGAACGAGCAGTTCTTCAGGTTCACCACCGACGGCTCGGGCAGGCGCACATGGTGCTCGGTGTAGGTCATGCGCGTACGGCCGCCCAGGCTGGTGGGCACGGCGTGGTCGCCGAAGCGGGGCGCGCCCGGATCGCGCATCGGATAGACGCCGTTGCGTTCGGCCTCGGTGTGGAACAGCGCCTGCAGTTCGGCCAACTTCTCGGGGAACCGCGCGGCCACGTCGACGCCCTGCGAGAAGTCGCCACGCACGTCGTACAGCTCCCACCGCTCCTGCGGGCCGTCGAACGGCAGCGAGGCGAAGCGCACCCATGGCGGCCGCCCGTGGTAGCACGAGGCGATCCACCCGTCGTGGTACACGGCCCGGTTGCCGAGCAGTTCGAAGTACTGCGTGGTGCGTCGGCTGGGTGCCTCGGGCTCGTCGAACGTGTACAGCATCGACACGCCCTCCACCGGCATCTGCTCGATGCCGTTCACCACCGCGGGCGCCGCTACGCCGGCAGCAGCGAGGATGGTGGGGGCGATGTCGACCACGTGGTGGAACTGCTGACGCAACCCGCCCCGGTCGGCGATGCGGGCGGGCCACGACACGGCCATCGCGTTGCGTGTACCGCCGAAGTGCGACGCCACCTGCTTCATCCACTGGAACGGTGCGTCGAGCGCCCACGCCCACGCCGCGTTGTAGTGGTTCTCGCAGCGCGCCGACCCGAAGTCGTCGATGTGCTCGAGCAGCCACTCGGGGTCTTCGGGGATGCCGTTCTGGAAACTGGGCGCGCTCCACGCCCCGTGCAACGTGCCCTCGGCCGAGGCCCCGTTGTCGCCGGTGATGTAGATCACCAGCGTGTCGTCGGCGAGGCCCATCTCGTCGAGTGCGTCGAGCACGCGGCCCACCTGCGCGTCGGTGTGCGCCATGAACCCGGCGAAGGTCTCCATCAACCGGCGGGCCACCGGCTTGTACCGGTCGGGGTAGTCGTCCCACGCCGGGATCTCGTCGGGTCGGGGCGTCAGCACCGTGTCGGTGGGGATGACGCCGAGTTCGATCTGACGGGCGTGGATGCGTTCGCGCAGCACGTCCCACCCGTCGTCGAACTGCCCGGCGAAGCGGTCGATCCACTCGCGCCACACATGGTGCGGGCAGTGCATCGCGCCGGCGGCGAGGTAGGCGAAGAACGGCTTGTCGGGGTTGGCGCCACGCTGGCGGCGCATCCACGTGATGGTCTGCTCGGCGAGGTCTTCGGTGAGGTGGTAGTCGTCGCGGCCCACGTACGGCATCACCGGTGTGGTCTGGTCGTACAGCGGCGGTTCCCACTGCGACGCCTCGGCGCTCATGAACCCGTAGAACCGCTCGAAGCCCATCCCGGTGGGCCACCGGTCGAACGGACCGGCAGGGCTCTGCTCCCAGGTGGGGGTGAGGTGCCACTTGCCGAAGCAGCCGGTGGCATAGCCGGCGTGGCGCAGCACCTCGGCCACCGTTGCGGCCTCACGCGGGATGACGCTGTCGTAGCCCGGGAACGTGGTGGCTGCCTCGGGGATACCGCCCATGTGCACCGTGTGGTGGTTGCGGCCGGTCAACAGCGCGGCCCGGGTGGGCGAGCACAACGCCGTCGTGTGGAACTGGTTGAAACGCAGGCCGGCCGCAGCCACCCGGTCGAGCGCAGGCGTGGGCACGGGGCCACCGAAGGTGGAACACGTGCCGAAGCCCACGTCGTCGAGCAGCACCACCAGCACGTTGGGCGCACCCTCCGGCGCCCGTTGCGGCACGAGCGGACTGGGCACGGCGTCGCCCACCAACCGGGTGATCGTGCCGGCGAACGGAGCCGACGGTGCCGGGATGCGCGGCGCGGTCACTGCTCGAACCCGGTCACCTCGAAGCAGGCGATGGCTCGGTCGGCGCCGGCTGCGTCGCCCTCCACCGTCACCGTGCCCGCCCAACGCGCATCGCTCCAGCGCACACGACCCGTGAGCAGGCCCACCAGCGTGCCCCGATCGAGCGTCGCCGTCGACTGCGCGCCCGTGCCGTCGGTGGGCACCGCCACCCCGTTGCGCACGTGCAGGCCCACCGCGGGTTCACCTTCCACCATGAACGCAACGTGATGGTCGATGCCGTCGGCCCGGTCGGGGTCGAGCAGCACGTGCAACGTGTGCACCATCGTCGCGGCCGAGGCTCCGTCGAGCTGACGCGACGTGAAGCGGTGCACACGGAACCGGTCCATCGGCGCCGAACCGTCGAGATCGCGTGCGTGGGCCAGGCACCAGTTGCGGATGTTGGCCGCCGAGGTGCGCTCGGCAACCGTACGCAAGGCCGTGGCCAGCAGCACCCGGTCGTCGGCCTCGGCACCCTCGGAGCGCACCAGCCAGGTGGCGAGTTCGATCGCCCAGCGCACGTCGTCGGCCGCCAGCGCTGCCCGCGCCTGCTCGCGCACCGTGCCCCGGCCACCGAACCCGGCGATCAGGCGACCGAAGCGCTCGGTGGGCTCCACCGGGAACAGCCGGGTCTCGTCGCCGTCGAACCAGCCGCGCAGACCGTTGTGGATCTGGCGTACGTGGTGCTCGCCCACGCCGTAGCGCTCGCTGGTGAGGAAGTCGTCGTCGTACAGCGCGGGCAGGCGCACCCGGCTGGCCAGTTCGTCGGTGGTCCAGCCCTTGTTGATGCCGCGCACCGTCTGGTCCCACAGGAACTGGATCGAGTCGCGGTAGCGCAACGTGCGGCGGGCGATGTCGGCCGCACCGCTCATCGGCGGGCCGTGGGTGGCCACGAGGTGCTCGGCGCCCAGCGCCCGTACGTGGTCGATACCGGTGAGCAACACCCGCGGGTCGCGGTACTCGTCGCCCCGGATGGCGAAGATGTTGAACAGCGTGGGCCACACGATGTTGTGGACACATGTGGCGAGTTCGGGGAACCACAGCGTCACCGAGTCGTCGGCATCGGACGGGGCTGGGGTGATGTCGACCCGCAGGCCGCCGATGGTGAGCGTGGTGGCCGGGCCGAACGTGACGGTGGGGGGCACGAACCCCGACGTGAACGGTGCGTGGGCCGGGTTGCGGTAGAACAGCCCGAGGCCCACGTGCAGCAGCGCATCGGGGCCCTCGTCGGGCAGGGTGATGCCGAACTGCTCGACCAGCCCGCGCGAGTACACCGGGGCGATCTCACCGCTGGTGCGGCTCTTGTTCGCGGTCACGCGCTCGTGCGCATAGATGGGCATCGGCGACGCATTGCCCGCCTCGGCGAGCACCGCCTTGGTGCCCTCCACGTAGTGGAAGTGGGTGTAGATCACCGCCACCACGGGGCGTTGTGTGTGCTGGCGCAGTTCGGCCAGCGCAGCCTCCATCTCCTGCACCGACTCGCCGGTGTCGATGGCGATGATGCCGTCGGGTGCCTCGATGAACGTCTGGTTCGAGAGACCGTTGCCCACCAGTGTCCACACCCCGGGCCGCACCGCATACCACCGGCGCTCGATCACCTCCAGGTGGGCCAGATGGTCGCGGTGTACGCGCTGCCCCTGCGGACCGTCGACCGTTGCGCCGGCGTCGTGTTCGAAACTCCGCATCGTGCACCCCCACGGCCGATCACAAACCTCTGGCGAGGGTAGCCGTCGGGTGAGGACGTTCAGCGCTCTCGGCGGGACCTCTGTCCGTGGTCGGTCATCGGGACCGGAACGACACTCGGGCCAGACGCACGCAGCCGGCAGCAACGAAGGAGATGACGTCACATGGCAATCATCCTGTGGGTTCTCGCAGTGATCCTGGTGGTCTCGGGCATCGTGGCCATCCTCCGCAAGCAGTACCTGTGGGGTGTCGTGCTGATCATCGTCGGGCTGCTGGTCGGCCCTGGCGGCGTCAGCGTCTTCACCTGATCCGCACGGCCGACGCAGAGGGCGGAGAAATCGAAGCGGCCTTGGCAAACTTTGCCAAGACCGCTACCGTCACTGGCATGAGCACGATGAACGTGTCGCTCCCCGAAGAGCTCAAGGCATTTGTCGATGCGCAGGCCGAGCGCGGCGGTTACGGGTCGACAAGCGAGTTCGTTCGAGACCTCATCCGTCGCGAGCAGGATCGGCAAGCGCTGCGGTCACTGCTGCTCGAGGGCGCTTCCTCGCCCGCCGGGCCGATCGCCGACGAGAGCTACTTCTCCGCATTGCGATCGCAAGCACGTTCGACGGACTGAACGAAGTGGCGCAACGCCAGGCGCATCTGCGCGCAAAGGCCGCGGTGGACGTCGAGGATGCGGTCGCACACCTGCGCAGTACAGCCGGCGACACGGTGGCGTTGTCGTTCATCGACGCACTCGAGCGCGGGGTCAACCTCCTCACGCGCTCGCCACATGTGGGTTCGTTGCAGTTCGCGTACGAACTGGCCATTCCCGAGTTGCGGGCGTGGGCTCTGAAGCGGTTTCCCTACGTGATCTTCTACGTGCCGCGCGAGAACCACATCGACATCTGGAGGGTGTTGCACACCCGTCGCGATCTCCCGGGTGCCATCCAGAGCGACGGCTGAGTGATCGCCCACGTAGCCAAGAGTCGGAGTTCGTGTCCGAAGACCCGATCCGACCCAGCGGACCGTTGATACGGTCGAACCGTGCACGGCGACGAAAGTGACCGGGACGTAGCCGGGCCGATCGAGCTCGGCGGCAATCGGGGTCGGCGCCTCGCCCTCATCGTCGGCACCGCCACCTGCGCCGAGCCGTAGCCACGCTCGAGAGGCCGACGCAGGCACGGTTTCAGCGAGTGGAGACGAGGGGAATCGAACCCCTGACATCCACCTTGCAAAGGTGGCGCTCTGCCAACTGAGCTACGTCCCCGGCAGGCGCCCCACGATAGCGGGCACGATGACGACCCGGCACCCGAGGTTTCCTAGGGTGGTCGGATGGCACGCACCAGGTTCGGTACCTTCCTCGCCCCCCACCATCCCCTCGGCGAGCACCCCACCCTGCAGTTCCAGCGCGATCTCGACTTCGCCGCCCACCTCGACCGACTCGGCTACGACGAGTTCTGGTGCGGCGAGCACCACTCGACCGGCTGGGAGATGATCGCCTCACCCGAGATGTTCCTGGCCGCAGCCGGCCAACGCACCCACACGATCAACCTGGGCACCGGTGTGGTGTCGCTGCCGTATCACCACCCCTTCAACGTGGCACAGCGCATCGTGCAGCTCGACCACATGACCAAGGGTCGGGCGATGTTCGGCAGCGGCCCGGGCGCCCTGCCCAGTGATGCGCGCATGCTGGGCATCGACCCGATGGTGCAGCGCGACCGGCAGGACGAAGCCCTCTCGGCCATCATTCCGCTGCTGCGCGGCGAGCGGGTCACCCGCGACAGCGACTGGTTCACCCTCAACGACGCCGGCCTGCAGATCCTGCCGCTGCAAGAAGACGTGCCGATGGCCGCTGCGTCGAGCATCTCGCCGTCGGGCATGCAATTGGCCGGCAAGTACGGCATGGGCGTCATCTCGATCGCCTCGACCTCGAGCGACGGCATCGCCGCTCTCCCCACCCAATGGGGCTTCGCCGAGGAGTCGGCTGCCCAGCACGGCCAGACGGTCGACCGTCGCAACTGGCGGGTGTTGATGAGTTGGCACATCGCCGAAACCCGCGAGCAGGCCCGCAACGAGGCGGTCCACGGTCTGCAGCGCTGGCACAACGACTACAACGTGAAGGTGCTCGGCCGGCCCGGTGCCGTCCGTGTCGAGAACGAGTGGGACCTGCTCGAGCAGGTCACTGCCGGCGGCGCACAGGGTGGCGGTGCCGCCGTGGTGGGCACCCCCGACGACCTCGTCGCGGCCATCCGCACCCTGCAGGAGGTCACCGGCGGGTTCGGTGTGGTGCTCGGCTTCGCCCACGACTGGGCCGACCGCGAAGCGACGATGCGTTCATGGGAACTCGTCGCCCGCTACGTGGTGCCCGAGATCAACGGGTATGTGCGCCCGCAGCGGGCCTCGGCCGAGTACGTCACCGCCATCCAGGGCGAACTGATGGCAGGCGCCTCGGCCGCCGTGATGAGCAAGATCATGAGCCACCAGGGTGCTGCGCAGGCGATGGCCACGACGATGGCCAACATGGCCAAGAGTCGCGAGGAGGGCACCACCGACACCACGTTCAGGCCGGGCGCCGGCCTCGCCGAAGCACATCAGGCCGGCAGCGGCTCCTGATCGTCGATCAGGTCGGCGCGCTGCGCGCCGTCGAGGTCGAAATAGCGCGCCACCGCCGGCCACCGTGTGGGGATGGCCCGCACACCGGGCACGGCGAAGATGTGGTGGCTCACGCTGCCGAATCGTTCGAACACCACTGCGTTCAGCGTGAACGCACCGGCCAGCAGTCGACCGATGGAGAAGAAGTAGCCGAGTGTGGCCACCGAGATGGCCAACGACCCGTACGTCTCGGACATCCGCTCGATCTTGTCGGGCAGGTAGATGTGCATGAACCAGCTCAGTCCGGCGAAGGCCACCGCCACCAGGATGGCTCCCGGTAGCAACGCACCCGGATCGGTGGTGCGCCGCGGCAGCACCAGCGTGAGCAAGAACCAGCCGACGCCCATCACCACTGCGACGAGCACCCAACTGCTGGCGGTGACCGGGAAGCTGCCCACGCGACGCAGACGGCCGATGAGCATCGACGCCAGCAGCAGGGCGAGGAACAACCCCGACACCGCGGCGATGTTCTTCGCCTTCACCTTGGCCTGGCGGGCCGGCAGCTGCCACGACGAGGCCGAACACGTGGCGAGCACCCGCGACAACGAGCGCCCGGCCCACAGGGTGAGCACCATCGCCGACACGAAGATCCACAGCGACTTCGCCCAGTCCTCGGCGAACACCCGCGTGGCGACTTCGCCGGTGGTGGGCGACTCGGTGAGGGGTGACGCCCAGCGATCGAGGTTGAACACGTTGATGAGACCGAACAACGCGATATCGGCCGGCACCACGAACAGGAACAGGCGCAACGCCAGCGCGCTGCCCAGCACCGTGCCGAACGCATCGCGGTCGCGCTCGTAGAGCTGCGTCGCCACTTCGACGACGCCGCCGTCGTCGCGTCGGCCCTCCACCCAGTCGGTGGCCTGCCCGGTGAGCACCTTGGCCTTCTCGCGGCTCTGGTCGAACAGGCCGGCCATCAGTCGTTCTCTTTGAGCGCAACCGCGTTCGGGGTGACGTTCATCTTCGGCACGTACTCGGCCACCTCCACCTCACGTGCCTCACCGAGGTACCGGGCCCGCAGTTCGCTGCGGCACGAGGTGCACGGGCCGTACAGACGCTCGGCCACCATCATCCGACAGCGCGGGCAGGTGAACGTGAGTGCATCGAGGTTCGGGTCGATCAGACTCATGCCAGCGATTCCCAGAACTCGACGAGCGCGGCTGCGCCACCGGCCGGGTCGCCGAGCATCCACCAGTGTCCCTGGCCCTCGAGTTCGACGATGCGCGCACCGAGCGATCGGGCCACTTCGGCGCCGAGATCTTCACCGCGCACGAACGGGTCGTTCGGGGCGATGATCGCCAGCCCCGGCCGAGTGGAGGCGCCGTCGAGTTCGCGGCCCCAGGCCACCATCGCCGGCTGGGCTGCCGAACGGTAGAGCGCCAGCACGCACCGGCCCATCTCGGCATCGCCGGCCACCACCAGACGTTCGCCGATCGGCCGCGGGATGCCGATCATCTCGTACGTGGCCACGCGGTCGGCGACCGGCGTGGCCAACGACTGCTCGAAGTACTCCTCGCCGGCACCGGGGGTCTGCCAGATCTGAGCGAAGTCGTGCCACACGTAGTCGGGGTGGAACAGCCCGAGCACGTCGCACGCCCACGACCGCACCAGGTCGGGTCGGGTGGCGATCACCCGCATCGCGAGGCCCCCGCCCCAGTCGTGGCCCACCAGGTCGACCGGGCCGTGCTGGGCGACAACGGCCTCCACCTCGTCGGTCAACCAGGCGGCGTACTCCTCCTTGGTGGCCCCGAACCCGGCCGGTGTGGCACGCCCGAAGCCGGGCAGGTGCGGGCAGAACACAGGGCGGTCGGGCACCGAGCGGCTCAACTCGTCGACGAGCGGCTCCCAGATGATCGGCGTCTCGGGGTTGCCGTGGACGAGCACGATGGCGGGATCGGTCATGCCCGAATCCTGCCAGATGTGCGCCTGCTGGATCGGCTTACGCAGCGTCGCTGCGCGGCATGAACCGCCACACCACGCCGGCCAGCACCACGCACACCAGGCCGCCCATGGCCATCGCCGCATCCTGCCCGGCGATCCACCCCTCGCCCGCCGCCTTCACCAGGCCGGCGCTCAACTGCGGATACTCCGCCTGGTAGCGATCGGCTACGGCCAACGCACCGTTCAACGACCGACTCACGGTGAGCACGATGTCGTCGCTCACCCGGCTGCGCACATCGTCGGGCAGTGTGGCCACCAGGTCGGAGAAGTAGCGGCTGTAGTAGACCGACGACACCGCCCCGAACAGGGCGATGCCCAGCGCTCCGCCGAAGTCGCGGGTGACGTCGTTCACGGCCGAGCCCACACCGGCCTGCTCGGGTGGCAGCGAGTTCATGATGGCGTTGGTGGTGGGTGTGGCCGTGAGGCCCACCCCGGCACCCAGCAGCAGCGTGCCCAGCCCGATCGGCAGGTACGGCATGTCGGCACTCCAGAACGCCGCCCAACCGAAGGCCAGCGCCATCACCAGCAACCCGAGCGCGATCACCCGGTTCGAACCCCACGGCAGGTCGAGTTTGGCCGACACCTGGGCGAGCACCAGCATGCCGACGCTCGATGGCAGCACGGCCAGACCAGCCTTGAGCGGCCCATAGCCGAGCACGTTCTGGAAGAACTGGGCGCCGAGGAACGAGTACCCGAACGACGCGAAGAACACCAGCGTCACCGCCAGCGCAGCGATGCCGAAACGCGGCCGCAGCAGCGTGCGCACATCGAGCAGCGGGTGCTGGGTGGTCAGCTCGCGGCGCACGAACAGCACACCGCTCAGCACCGCCAGCGCCAGGCCGACGAGCACCTTGCCCTCGAGGCCGGCGATCGGCCATTCGATGATGGCGAACAGCAGGGTGGCGACGAACACCACGCTGTATGCCCCGCCGAGCCAGTCGACCGTGTGGCCGGGCGAGCCCGGGTCGCGCGGCAGTGTCACCCAGCCCAGCACCACGGCCACCACGGCGATCGGTACCCCGATGAGGAACACACTGCCCCACCAGAAGTGCTCGAGCATCAGCCCGCCGATGACCGGGCCGAGCGCACCACCTGCCGACGCCACACCGGCCCACAGGCCGATGGCGCCCACCCGCTCTTTCGGGTCGTCGTACAGCGAGGTGATGAACGACAACGTGGTGGGGAACAGCATCGCCGTGGCGAGGCCGGTGAAGGCGCGGGCGAGGATGAGCACCGACGTGTCGCCTGCCCAGGCCGACACCAACGACCCGGGGATGACCAGCAACGCACCGAGCAGGAACATGAGGCGGCGGCCATAGCGGTCGCCCACGGCGCCGCTGATGAGCACGAACGACGTCAGTGCGATGGTGAACGAATCGGAGATCCATGCGATCGCCGAACCCTCGGCGCCCAACGCCGCAGCGATACTGGGCAGCGCCACGTTGGTGACCGACATGTTCATCACCGCTGCGAACGCACCGAGCAGCAAGACGGCCAGGGTGAGATTGCGGCGCGAGGCGGAGGTGGGCGACGGTGGAACGGTTGTCTGCACGGTGTACCTCAGATCACGTTGATGGCGTCGAGCGTGGCCGCTGCCGCCCCATCAGCACGAACGTTCATCGAGCGCCAATCGGCGCGCTTGGTACCCCACGAGATGAAGTCGTGGGCCGAGGTGACCACCGTGGGCAGTGAGCCGTCGACACCGGCGGCCACGGTCCACAGCGGGGTACCCGGTGCCAGCGTGTAGCCGGCGCCGTCGAGATCGCTGAACACCAGGTTCACCCCCTGGGTGCAGGCGGCCAGCGCAGCCGTGCACATCTGCGGTACACCTGCCAGCATCCAGTCGATCGTCGCTGCCAAGGCCGCCGGATCGCGCGGCAGTGCGGCCGCTCGTTCGATGGCGGCACCGATGTCATGTCGGAGATGGCAGTAGTGGTCGAAGACGATGGCGTTGCCGAGGATGTGCATCGGATGGCTGCCGAGGTTGGCGAGCGGGATGACCATCTCGGCCATGCCCGGCTCCTGCATCATCGCCAACGCGCCGATGCCCTTCTCGCTCCACTCGACGTACTCGGCCACCACCTGCTCGGGGGTCCAGTCGCGGCGGGCCTGCACCGGCACCTCGGCGTTCTGTTCCACATCGCTCGACGTACCGCCCTCGATGCTCGAGGGGTCGGCGATCGAGTGGAACACGCTCGCCATGTGCTGGACGACGTCTTGCACCCGCCACCCGACGCACCCACTGGGCGCAGCCCACTCGTCGGCGCCGAGGCCGGCGAACAGATCGAGTGCTCGCTGCTGCTCGGCACGCAGGGCGTCGATGGCTGCCTTGGTCATGTACTGGCTCCTCTCAGGATGCGGCGCTGTTCTTCAGCACGGTGCCGGCGAAGGCGCCGGTGTGCTGGCCGTGGTCCATGAACACCTCGCCGTTCACGATGGTGCAGTCGTATCCGGTTGCACCCTGCACGTAGCGGCCTGCGCCACCGGGGAAGTCGTACGCGTAGGTGGGTGGGGGAAGGCGTAGACCATCGAAGTCGATCACGTTCACATCGGCAAACGCACCGGGCTTCAGCCGGCCACGGCCCGTGATGCCGAACAGGTCGGCCGTGTCGCTGGTGAGGCGTCGCACGGCCTCTTCGATGCCCCACCGCTGGCGTTCACGCACCCAGTAGGTGAGGAAGAACGTGGGCTGGCTGGCGTCGAGGATCTGGCCCACATGGGCGCCGGCGTCGGCCAGGCCGAGGGTGACGAGCGGGTCGTCGAGCATCTCCTCCACCGCGTCGAGACGCTGGTTGAGGAACGGGTAGCTGCACACCACCTCACCGTTGGTCTCGAGCAGCAGTTCGATGTAGGCGGCGGCCGGGCTGATACCGCGACGCCGCGCCTCGGCCCCCAATGACGTGTCGGGATGCAGGTCGTAGCGAGCGGTGTCGCCCTGGGTGACGACGAACAACTGGTCGAGGTCGAGGCCCGGCTGCACCTGGTCGGCCTCGGCGATCAGCTTCGCCCGGAACGTGGCGTCGCGGATGGCCATCATCTTCTTGCCGTTGCGCATGCCACGCAGTTCGCGCCACGCATCGGACCGGTCGAACACGGTGCGGGTGTCGAGGCTGAACAGGATGCCGACACTGCGGGCCGTCGTCTGCGGACGCACCATCGCCCCGCGAGCGTTCTCGTCCTTGGCGAAGCCGATCACCCGCGCGTACAGATCGGGGCGGCTGTCGTGCTGGGTGAGTCCGAAGCTCACCGGCCGACCGCTGCGGCGGCTCACCTCACCCATCCACGCCAACTCGGCGCGGGTCTTCGGCACATCGGCGTCGTCGCGCTCGCCCTCGCCGATGCGGCTGGCCGACTCGAACACGCCCGCTCCGTGGCGGCCGAGCACATCGGCGAACACGTACAGCTCGTCGGGCTGGGCGTAGGTGCCCGGCACCGGGCGACCGTCGGGCACCTTGTGCAGGTAGGTGCGGCTGGTGCTGAACCCCAGGGCACCGCCCTTCATCGCCTCGTCGAGCAGATCGGCCATCACCGCCAGGTCGTCGGCGGTGGGCGGGTCCTTCTCCAGGCCGCGCTCGCCCATCGCGAACTGGCGCAGCGCGCAGTGCCCCACCATGCCGCCCACGTTCACACCCTTGGGCATGCGGCCGATGCTGGCCAGGTATTCGCCGTAGGTGACCCAGTCCCACGGCAGGCCTCCCATGATGGCGTCGCGCGGGATGTCCTCGACACTCTCCATCAGCTCGGCCAGGTACTCTCGGTCGTCGGGTCTGCACGGCGCGAACGTCACCCCGCAGTTGCCCATCACCACACTGGTGATGCCGTGGTAGCAACTGCTCGACGCCACCGGATCCCATGCCAACTGGGCATCGAGGTGGGTGTGGATGTCGACGAAGCCGGGTGTGACCAGACGCCCGTCGGCGTCGATCTCGCGGGCCGTGCTGCCCACGATGTCGGTACCCACCGCAGCGATGTGGTCGCCGGTGATCGCCACATCGGCCCGGTACGCAGGCGCGCCCGTTCCGTCGACCACCATGCCGTTGCGGATGACGATGTCGTAGGTACCCATCCCCTGAGCCTCCCGACGAGTTGGCCGACGTGTCGGCCGACTGGCCCCGAAAGGCCGACACTAGGACATCTGTACCGACGAAGGGAACGACGAGATGGTTACAGAACGGGGTCAGAGCCGCGAGCGCAGCGACCAGATTTCGGGGAACAGCACCACGTCGAGCATCGCTCGGAGGTAGCCGACACCCGACGTGCCACCGGTGCCACGCTTCGTGCCGATCACCCGTTCGACCGTGGTGAGGTGCCGGAAGCGCCACAGTCGGAACGCGTCCTCGAAGTCGGTCAGTTCCTCACCGAGTTGGTACAGGTCCCAGTGCGCCTCGGGATCGCGGTACACCTGCAGCCACGCCGCCTCCACGGCCTCCGACGCCGCGTACGGGCGACTCCAGTCGCGGTCGACGCACTCGGCGGGCACCGCCAGGCCGCGCCGCGCCAGCAGGCGCAACGACTCGTCGTACAGCGAGGGCGCCCGCCACGCCGCCTCCACCTCGGCCAGCACGTCGGGCCGGTGGGCGTGCGGACGCAGCATCTGTTCGTTCTTGTTCCCCGCGGCGAACTCGATACAGCGGTACTGCCAGCTCTGGAACCCGCTGCTGTTCGACAGGTAGGGGCGGATCGCCGAGTACTCCGGTGGGGTCATCGTGGCCAACACGTCCCACGCGTGCACGAGTTGCTCCATGATGCGGCTCACCCGCGACAGCATCTTGAACCCCGGCGCCAGTCGATCGTCGGCGATCGCAGCGATGGCCGCCCCCAACTCGTGGCGCATCAGCTTCATCCACAACTCACTCGTCTGGTGCTGGATGATGAACAGCATCTCGTTGTGCTCGGGCGACAGCGGATGCTGGGCGGAGAGCACCTCGTCGAGGTGCAGGTAGTCGCCGTAACTCATGTCGTGCGAGAAGTCGAGTTGCGCGCCGTGCGGATGGTCGGAGGTCATCGCGACCATCCTCGCGCTCACACCAGGCGTCGGCCGGCAGCCCACGCGGTGAGTTCGTGTCGGTTCGACACCTGCAGTTTGCGCAGCACGGCCGACACATGGGTCTCGATCGTCTTCACCGACAGGTGGAGACGGTTGGCCACCTCACGGTACGTGTACCCACGAGCGATCAGGCGCATCACCTCCAGTTCGCGCGCCGTGAGCAGATCGAGTTCAGGGTCGACCGGGGCGGCCACCTCGCCCGAGAACGCGTCGAGCACGAAGCCGGCCAGGCGGGGCGAGAACACGGCATCGCCGTCGTGCACCCGATGGATCGCGTCGATCAGATCCGCCGCATCGATGCTCTTGGTCACATAGCCCCGCGCGCCGGCGCGGATGACCGCCACCACGTCGCCGGCCTGATCGCTCACCGACAGCGCCAGGAACACCGCCTCGGGCCAGGTGCTGCGCACCCGCTCGATGATCGACCGGCCACCACCACCGGGTAGATGCACGTCGACGAGCACCACATCGGGTCGGCGCTCGAGGATGCCCGTCACTGCTTGATCGACGTCGCCGGCCTCGCCAACCACCTCGATCGTGTCGGAAGCCGCCAATTCGCTGCGCACCCCGGCGCGGAACAGCGCATGGTCGTCGACCAGATAGCACGTGATCACGGAGTCACCAGCTCGCCCGCAGTCGGTTGCCGCGTCAACCGCAGCGACACCTCGGTGCCATCACCTGGGCTGCTCGTCACCGATGCCTCACCGCCGATGCGTAGCAGTCGCCCGACGATCGAGTCGCGGACACCACGCCGGTCGGCGTCGACCGTCGCCGGATCGAAGCCCACACCGCGATCGCGCACGAAGATCTCGACCGCTCCGTCGTTCACCTCGGCGAAGACCGCGACCGTCGGTGCTCCACTGTGCTTGGCGGCATTCAGGCAGGCCTCGCGGGTGGCGGCGAGCAGCACGGCACAGCGTTCGTCCACCGGGCAGTCACCCACCGACACCACCTCCACCGGCACGTCGTAGGCATCCTCCACCTCGACCGCGATCTCACCGAGGGCGGCTGCGAGCGTGTTCGCCGATCGAGGCACTGCCGAGTCGCCGTACAGCCATTCACGCAACTCGCGCTCTTGGCGTCGGGCCAGGGTGACCGTGCGCCGCGGGTCGTCGGCGGTGCGCTGGATGAGCGCCAGGGTCTGCAGCACCGAGTCGTGCAGATGGGCGGCCACCGCAGCTCGCTCGTCGGCACGGATGCGTTCGCGACGTTCGTCGGCCGCGCGTTGCGCGAGTCGGGCCAACCAAGGGCCGGCAACGACGCCGACGCCGACGAGGGTGAGCGCCGCCGCCAAGGCCCCCACCCGCACGCTCGTCGGTGTTCCGCCCTGCCAATCGCTCGTCGCACCGCCCGCCACCAGCACGCCGGCGGCCATCAACCCGACACCCACCATCACCCGGCCCTGCAGCCAGCGGCCCCCGCTCCGGGCCAGCACGAGCGCACCGATCCCCATCACCGCAGCCGCCACCATCGGGACATCACCCAACCACACCCCGGTCGACCGCACCACCAACAGCAGTCCGGCCGTGATGAACACCACCGCTGCGTCACGCCGCCGGTCGTGGGGATGCGCCGGACCGACCTCCACGGCGCGCGCTGCCACTGCGTGGCCCAGTGCGTACAGCGCCACGCCGAGGCCTCCGGCAAGGCTCAACAGCACCACCGCCACCCGCATCAACGCGGCATCGACACCGTGCTGGTCGGCGAACCCACCGGCCACACCCGCCAGCACACGTCGGTCGGTGCGCGCCCGGAACTCGAGCGACCGGTCGGCCGGGACGAGCGATGCGAGGAGGTCGACCACGATGTCATCTTCGCGCCACGGGACCGGGCCGCACATCGGTGATCACCCTGAACGCGACCCTGAGCCCGGATCGGGGTCGGTTCAGGGATCGATCAGGGCGTGTCACCGATGTGATCGACCGATCCGCCGACGCACGCTGAACACATGGATGAGAACACCCCGAACTCCGAACCGACCGATGCCCGACCGCCGGTCGGTGGCGCCGTGCTGGACGACCACGACCGGCCCGACCAGACTGCCGCCATGAACGCGGCCCCGCCGTCGACCGCCTGGTACGACGTACCCGTCGCCCGCTCTGCCACCGACGGCAAGGTGGGGGGAGTGATTGCCGGCGTCTGTCGGGCACATGGCTTCGACGTCGGTAGCACGCGTCTCGCGTTCGCTGTCGTTGCACTTCTGCTCCCCGTGTTGGTGTTCGTCTACCTCGCTGCGTGGATCCTGCTCCCTACCGATCCCGCCCCTGCTGTCTCGCCCCGACAGCTCGTCACCGAACGGCAGCGGCGGCCGCTGCTCATCGCACTCGGTGCGGTGTCGGTGGCCGTGCTCGTCGGCTCGGTCGGATCGTGGTGGTGGCTCGGCAACTTCCCCTGGGGTCTCGGGCTCATCGCAGGTGGTGTGCTGCTGTGGTTGCTCTCCGCCCGCCGCACTCCTCCTGCGGCGATGCCCACCGAGGTCGCAGCGGAACCCCCGGCGCCCGGCCGGCGCACCCGCGTCCGGTCGCGCCGACGCGTTCCCATTGCCTCGATCACCCTGGTCGCCCTCGCCGTGATCGCGGCGTTGCTCCAACTCGGCGAGAACCTCGATTGGTGGAACATCGCAGCAGGCGCCGCGTTGATGACCGGTCTTGCGGTCATGGTGCTCGCCACCATCGTCAGTGCCATCGTCAACCGCTCCAAGGCACTGATCGCCGTCACCCTCCTCCTCACAGCCGGCCTCACCGGTTTCGCCATCGCCGATCCGGCGCTCGACGGTCCGATCGGTGATCGCGCCGTTCGCCTGGCCCCCGGCAGCGACACCGGCATCCAGTGGCAGCAGGGCATCGGACGGCTGCGCATCGACCTGCGTGATCTCGAGTTCACCGAAGGTGCCGACCCCACCACCATCACCGCCTCGGTGGGGATCGGCCAACTGGAGGTGGTGATGCACCGAGACGTCACGATCGATGTCAGCGGGTCGGTGAACATCGGGCAGATCCTGCTATACAACGAGCAGGTGGCCTCGGGTGTGCGCGTGCAGCACCGGGTCGTCGTCCCAGCAGCCGACCAACCGGCGGCCGGCACCGTGCGGCTCGACCTCGAGGTGGGGGTGGGCGAGATCACCGTCATCCGCACCGACGCCGACCGCTGAGTACGGTGCGGCCATGCAGGTCGACGTGATGACATCGCCCCTTCCGCTCGCCCAGATGGGCGCCTTCGCCCAACGGGTGCAGGCCGCCGGGTTCGACGGCATCGTGTTCACCGAGGGGGGCCGCACCGCCTACCTATCGGCTGCGGTCGCTGCCACCGCGGCGCCCGGACTGCACCTGTCGACCGGTGTGGCGGTGGCGTTCCCCCGCAGTCCGATGGTGACGGCACAGGTGGCGTGGGAACTGCAGGAAGCAACGGGTGGCAACTTCCGTCTGGGCCTCGGCACACAGGTGCGCACCCACGTCGTGCGCCGATATGGCGTGCCGTTCGAACCGCCCGGCCCACGCCTGCGTGACTATGTGCAGGCAGTACGGGCCTGTTTCGCCGGGTTCCACGGCGAGCCACTCGACCATCACGGCCCGTTCTACGAGCTCACCTTCTTGAACCGTCAGTGGAGCCCCGGCACCATCGCCGTCGCCGATCCGAAGGTCGATGTGGCCGCAGTGAACCCGTGGATGCTGCGCATGGCCGGCGAGGTGGCCGACGGCGTGCACGTGCATCCGATCGGCGAGCCCGGCTACCTGCGCCGCCATGTAGTGCCGAACGTGGCAGCCGGCGCCGCCGCCACCGGGCGCGACGCGTCGGCCGTCGACCTCATCGTGCCGGTCAGTTGCATCGTCGGCGACACCGACGCCGAACGCGAGGCCGACCGCACGGCCATGCGCGCCTCGCTCAGCTTCTACGGCAGCACGCCGAACTACGCGTTCATCTGGGACGAGGCCGGGTTCGAGGGCACCACCGCCCGCGTACGCGCCCACCAGAAGGCCGGCGACATGGCGGCGATGATGGCCGAGATCACCGACGACCACCTGGCGGCGTTCACCACCGAGGCCACCTGGGACACGCTGGCCCGGACGCTGGTCGACAAGTACGCCGGGCTCGCGTCGCGACTGGTGGTGTACAACGCCACCGGCGGCCACCCCGAACGGCTCGAACGCATGGGTCAGGTGGCACAACAGGTCCGCGCGCTCACCAGCTGACCCCGTACAGTTCAGCCCATGACCGCACGCAACTCGCTCGTCCGCATGGGCCTCCAGATCCCCAACTTCACCTACCCCGGCGTGGGCCCCGACGAGTTGTTCGAGCGCATCTCCCTCATCGCCACCACCGCCGAGGCCAGCGGCTTCGACAGCGTGTGGGTGATGGACCACTTCTACCAGCTGCCCATGCTCGGCAAGCCCGAGCAGGAGATGTTCGAGTGCTACTCGCTGCTCACGGCATTGGCCGCCCGCACCAGCAAGGTCCGGCTCGGCGCCATGGTGGGTGGCATGACGTATCGCAACCCGGCGTACCTGGCCAAGACCGTCACCGGCCTCGACGTCATCTCCCGTGGCCGTGCGATCTGGGGCATCGGCGCCGGCTGGTTCGAGATGGAGCACAACGCGTACGGCTACGAGTTCGGCACGTTCACCGACCGCTTCGAGAAACTCGAAGAGGGCCTGCAGATCGCGAAGAGCATGTTCGTGAACGAGCGCACCACGTTCGCCGGGAAATGGTTCCAGGTCACCGATGCACTGAACGTGCCCAAGCCGGTGCAGGCCGGTGGACCGCCCGTGCTCATCGGTGGCAGCGGCGAGAAGAAGACCCTGCGCATGGTCGCCCAGTACGGCGACGCCTGCAACGTGTTCGGCGACGCCGCCACCGTGCGCCGCCTGATGGACGTACTCGACGGCCACTGCGAGCGCCTCGGCCGCGACCCCGGCGAGATCTGCCGCACCCGCCTCGGCACGCTGGTGGTGGGCCGCACGATGGAGGAGGCCGAGGCCAAGGTGAGCGCCCGCTTCGGTGGCGGCAGCCTCAGCGACATGCCCGCCGACGTACAGGCTCGGTTGCGGGCGATGTTCATCCTCGGCGACGCCGCCTCCGTGCAGGCCCAGGTGCAGGAACTGCTCGACGCAGGTCTCGACGGCATCGTGTTCAACATGCCCGACGCACACGATGTCGAGTCGGTCGAGTTGGCCGGCGAGATCCTCCGGCCACTGCTCGGCTGAGCGCGTCGATGGAGATCGTCAGCCCGTCGCATCGCGTGCTCGGCACGTGCCACCACGACTGCCCCGACAGTTGCGGCTGGCAGGTGGAGGTGCGCGACGGCACCGCGGTGTCGATGCGCGGCAACCCCGCCCACCCCTACAGCCAGGGCGAATTGTGCCCGAAGGTGAACCGCTTCCTCGATCGCGTGTACAGCCCGATGCGCGTCACCACACCCCTGCGTCGAGTGGGCGCAAAGGGCGAGGGCCGTTTCGAACCGGTGTCGTGGGACGAGGCGCTCGCCGAGATCGCCACCCGCTTCCGGCACATCATCGACACCGACGGCCCGGGCGCCATCGTGCCCTACACCAGCGCCGGCAACCAGGGCCTGCTCGCGCTGTTCTTCGGTGAACGCCTGTGGAACCACCTCGGTGTGGCTGCCACCTCGGGTGCGCTGTGCGGTCTCACCGCCGGGGCGGGGGCCGCAGCCACCAACGGCACCGGCAAGGCGCTCGACCCCAGCGAGATGCGCCACTCGAAGCTGATCATCCTGTGGGCCACCAACACCCGGCTCACCAACCGCCACCTGTGGCCGGTGGTCGAAGCCGCCCGTCGTGAGGGCGCGCAGGTGGTGGTGATCGACCCCATCCGCACCATCACCGCCGACTCGGCCGACTGGTTCCTGCAGCCACTGCCCGGCACCGACGTGGCGTTGATGCTGGCGATGATGCACGTCCTGGTGCGCGACGACCTGCTCGACCACGAATGGATCGCGGCCCACACCGAAGGGTTCGACGAGTTGGCGGCGCACGTGGCCGAGTGGACACCCGAGCGCGCAGCCGCTGTCACCGGCCTCGACGCCGCCGACATCGAGCGGCTCGCCACCCTGTACGGCACCATCCGCCCGGCCGCCATCCGCACGCTCATCGGTGCCGAACACCACGAACACGGTGCCATGTTCTTCCGCACGCTCGCCTGCCTGCCGGCGCTGGTGGGTGCGTGGCGCGACCTCGGTGGCGGCTTCGCCCGCAGCGTTGGTGTGTGGTGCGACGCGGCGGTCGACTTCGTCGCACTCACCCGCCCCGATCTGGCACGCCCCGACGGCGGTGCCGGGCGCACGCGGCGCGACCTGCCGATGGTGCGCATGGCCGAGTGGCTGAACGACCCGGCGCCATACGGCGGGCCACCCGTGCGCGCCCTGGTGGCCGTCGGCGTGAACGCCGTGGTGTCGGTGCCCAACGCGGCAGCCATTGCACGCGGCCTGCAGCGCGACGACCTGTTCACCGTGGTGCACGAACAGTTCCTCACCGACACGGCCCGCTACGCCGACATCGTGCTGCCCGCCACCACCCACATCGAAGCGCTCGACGTGGTCACGTCGTGGGGCCATCTGCAGATCGGGTGGAACGAGGCGGCCATCGCACCGGTCGGCGAGGCCGTCAGCAACAGCGAACTCCACCGCCGCCTCGCCGCCGCCCTGGGCTGCACCGAACCGGCCCTGTTCGACGACGACCTCACCGTGCTGCGCGACATCCTTCCCGGCATCGACCTCGAGCAACTACGCACCGACGGGTTCGTGCGGGCCCCTGCCTATCCGGCCGAGGGCCGACCCTGGGCCGATGGTGGTTTCCCCACCGCCAGCGGCAGGGTGGAGTTGGCCAGCGATGCGCTCGCCGCACGCGGCCTGCCGCGGCTGCCCACGTTCACCCCGGCGAGCGAGTCGATGGGCAGTGCCGCGGCCACCCGCTTCCCGTTCGCGCTGCTCACACCCAAACAGCATGTGCGCTTCTTGAACTCCAGTTACTCGCATCTCCCCAAGCACGCCGCTGCCGAAGGCGAGCCATACGTCGAGATGGTCGCCACCGATGCGGCAGACCTGGGCGTGGTCGATGGGCAGACGGTGCGGGTGCACAACGACCGCGGCCAACTGCAGGTGCCC
The DNA here is from genome assembly GCA_040380855.1 of Acidimicrobiaceae bacterium. GTDB lineage: Bacteria > Actinomycetota > Acidimicrobiia > Acidimicrobiales > Ilumatobacteraceae > VFMC01. The sequence continues at coordinate 24,896 of JBEIIG010000009.1, forward strand.
GTGAAGGTGACCGAGCGGTTGCGTCAGGGCGTGGTGGCCATCCCGTGGGGTTGGTGGGGTGCCAGCCATGCCGACGGCATCGGTGCCAACGCCCTCACCAACGACACCCTCACCGATTGGGGAGGTGGCGTGGCCTACAGCGACACCCTCGTCGCCATCACCCCCATCTGATCCCTTCCCCCACCCGCACCCACCCCGTCCGTGAGGCTGGACCCCGGGGAGGGTGGTCCGGCCTCACCGATCCCGTGGCTCCGTGCGCGTGGGCCACGTAGGTGGGGGTCCACGCTCACGGACGAGGTGTGGGGTGGGGGGATATGCGGGCCGACCAGCGCAGATGCGTAGGGGTAGCCTTGCCCCATGGCAGGCGACCTCATCTACGCGTTCCGGGTGATGCGCCTGCCGTTGCTCGACGCCGGTGGTTCGCCCATCGGACGGCTCGAAGACATCGTCGTCATCCCACCCCAGGCCGGCGCAGCGCCTCGGGTGCTCGGCTTCGTCGCACTCAGCCAGCGTCGTCGCATCTTCGTCAACGTCGGCCGCATCGGCACCCTCGACAGCGACGGTGCCCGGCTGCGCAGTTGGGACGTCGACCTCAATCCGTTCAAGCCCCGTTCGGGTGAGGTACTGATCGGCCGCGACCTCATCGACAGCCGCGTCGGCGACGAGACCGTGAGCGATGTGGCCCTCGAGCCCGGTGGCGACGGTCGTCAGACCTGGTGGCAGATCAGCAAGGTACGCCTCGCCCGCCGCACCGCACTGCGACGGCGGCCCAGCTACCGCCTGCTCGACTACGACGAGGTACCGGGCCTGTTCCGCTCGACGGCCGGCAGCGAGATCGCTGCCGAAGCGGCGCGGTTGCGCGATATGCACCCCAGCGACGTCGCCGCCGTGGTGCGCAGCCTGCCCCTCACCCAGCGCAAGCAGTTGGCTGCGGTGATGGACGACGAGCGTCTGGCCGACCTGCTCGAGGAACTGCCCGAGAGCGAGCAGTTGCGCATCATCGAAGGCCTCGACCTCGAGCGCCTCACCAGCGTGCTCGAAGAGATGGAGTACGACGACGCAGCCGACCTGCTGGCCGAGATGCCGGGCGAACAGCGCACGCGCATCCTCGACGCAATGGACGACGAGGACGCCGACGTGATGCGCCGACTGCTCGCCTACGACGAGGGCACGGCAGGGTCGTTGATGACACCCGACATCATCGTGCTCGGCCCTACCGCCACGGTCGCCGAAGCACTGGCCCAGGTGCGCGATCCCGAATGGTTGGTCAGCATCGCGGCCCAGGTGTTCGTGGTGCAGCCGCCCTACAAGGCACCGACAGGCACCTACCTCGGCGTGGTGCACTTCCAGCGCCTGCTGCGCGAACCGCCGAGCATGGAACTGGGTCGGTGCCTCGAACAAGAGCCCACCATCTCGCCCGACATGTCCGAGCGCGAGGTGGCCGAACGGTTGGCCAGCTACAACCTGCTCGCCGTCGGCGTGTGCGACGATGCCGGTCGTCTGCTGGGCGCCATCACTGTCGACGACGTGCTCGACCGCACCCTGCCCGCCGGTTGGCGGCAACGTCGCCGTGTCTCGGCCCACCCGACCCAGCAGGGGGCGGCCTCGTGACCCGCCGCGACGACCTCACCACACCGCGCCAGCCACGCCGTATCGGCGTGCACTACGACCCCGAAGCATTCGGCCGTTTCAGCGAGAGTGTCGCCCGCCTCATGGGCACCGCCCGCTTCCTCGTGTACCAGACCGTGTTCTGTGTGCTCTGGGTGATGTGGAACACGTTCGCGCCCGAGCGGCTGCGGTTCGATCCGTGGCAGTTCATCGGCCTCACCCTGTTGCTGTCGTTGCAGGCCGCGTATGCAGCACCCCTCATCCTCCTCGCCCAGAACCGCCAGGAACAACGCGACCGGGTGCAGACCGACCTCGACCGGCGCGTCGCCGAGCGCACCCAGGCCGATACCGAGTTCCTGGCACGCGAGATCGCGAGCATCCGCCTGTCGCTGGCCGATGTGGCGACGACGAGCGATGTGGGCGAGTACCTCGAACGGCTCACCGACGCCGTCGAGCGCATGAACGAACGCCTGGGTGAGATCGAGGTGCGGGCCACCAAGGCCGACCCGCTCGATCAGCCGCGTAACCCTGCCTGATCGCCGCTGGTGCGCATCAGGGCGTCGGCGACGTGGTCGACCAGTACACGGGTGGCTCGACTGAACTCGGCCGGCGACTCCCACGGCACCAGGTGGTCGCCCGCCACCTCCACCTGATGGGCACCCAACGCCGCCGCGAGCTGACGCTGTTTGCTCGGCCGCACCAGCCGATCGCGGGTGGTGACCAGTGCACCTGCCGGCTTGCCCAGCAGATGCGCCCATGGCCGTGCGTCGTACCGGCTCAGGGCGAAGCCGGCGTGCACGATGGCCACCGAGTCGCCGCGGCGAGTCTCGGCCTCGAGCCACGGCGCATAGTCGTGCAGTTCGTGATCGGGACCGACCATCTTCGCCAGCCCGAACCGCAGCCAGCGCGGGAATGCCCACGAACGCAGCATCGGGCCCATCAGGCGCACACCCCGCCACCGCAACCGCTCGCGACGGGTGGCCCGCCATTCGAGCGCTGTGGCCTGCACCACCATGCCGGCCACCAGATCGGGATGGCGGTTCGCCAGGTGCAGGCTGATCGGACCACCCATCGAGTAGCCGACCGTGATCACCGGCCCGACACCCAGTTCGGTCAGCAGCGATGCAGCATCGTCGGCTGCGTCCTCGAGGTGGAACGGAGCCGGCGTGCGCACGCCACGGCCATGACCGCGATGGTCGATCCCGATGAACGAGTACCGCTCGGCCAGGGCTTCGTAGGCGGTGAAGAACTGCAGGTCGGCGCTCGCCGTCCAGCCGTGCAACAGCAGAAGGGTCGGTGCCGATGGATCGGCGTGCTGGTGGTGACGGATGAAGGTCTCGCCGCGGCCCGGCAGCATCACCGTGCGGCCAGGCGGGAGCCAGGGAACGACGAACGGTTCGTTCATGTGTGTGCCACCCTTGCGATGCCGGTGTACTCCTGCAGCATCACCCCGGCATCGGCAGCGGCTGCGAGCAGCCATGCCGTCGGCACCGAGTCGGCGCCCGCCACGGTCAGGCCGGGGGCGAGCCGCCCGTCCGCGCACACCTCGGCGAACAACGCACCCACCGTGCCGGCGATGTCGCCGGTTCGACCGACGGCGCCGGCCACCTGGGTGACCCGCGCACCGTCGGCTGCGGCACCGCGCACCTCGACCCTGATGGCCCCCCGATCGCCCTCACGGTGCGGGGGTGCCAGCAGCGGCAGGCGTGCCGTCAGGCGATCGCGTCGACGTGCCGACACCCGCGCCGAGATGCGGTCGGCATCGGGAAACGCCCGTTGCAGCAGCAATGGTTCGGGGAGCGCACCGCGATAGCAGTCGGCCGGCCCGATCGGCTCGGGGAACCACACCAACTCGCGCCCGCTGCCACCGGGTCGATCGAACCATTCGCCGTCGTGCCACCCCACCGCACGCGAACCGAGCGCACGGTGGTGCTGACGCGCACATGCCGGGCCGCCCGTGCCGTGCATCGCAACATGGATCTCGTCGACCACGGCCAACTGGTCGGCCAGGAAGCGGGCGAGCAGTCCCGACAGACCGGGCGACATCCCGGCACCCACGACCACACATCGATCGGCGGCCTCGGCGACGGCTCCGAGGTCGCACAATCCGGGCACGTCGTCGAGGTCGTCACCGAGGCTCACCACATGACAGCCCTCGGCCAGCAACGTCGCCACGCCTGGTCGGTGTGGCGCGGGCGTGGCCACCACCACTGCGTCGGTGGCGCCGAGGTCGTCGATCGAGGCCAACACCACGCCACCGAGTCGACTCGCGGCACGGCGGGCGGCAGCCCCATCGGTGTCGAACCAGGCAGTACGGATCCCGCGGTGACGAAGGGTCCGCCCAACCGCCTGGCCCGTGACACCGGCGCCCAGCACACCCACGATCGCGGTCATGCGGCGCTCACGAGTCGGGGACGCGCAATTCGCGCCAGCCGCCCTCCTGGGGTGGCACCCCTCCGTTGCCGCGCAACCGCAGCGCGCCGGCGATCACGCTTGCGATCGACAACGCAAGCAGGGCCCGGCGCAGCAATCTCATGGGCGTCAGCGTAGGCGTGCACGGCGTCTGCCACCACCCGACAAGACCTTGTCAACGATGTGTCAAGCCATGGTATGGTACGGCCACCGTACGTGGTGTGACGAAAGGGGGCCGTCATGGCAAAGGGTGCTCGCTGGACGTGATCGTCGGATGACCTCCGACGACTGAACGGGAACCGGCCCACGTGGCCGGTTCTTCGCGTCAGGGCTCAGGTTCGACGACAGGCGGAGCACTGTTGTCGACACCGGCCAGGCCGACCATCACCAGGGCCAGCACGGCGAACTGGGCCACACCGGCGACGACGATCACCGTGCCGACGCCCACTGCATCGCCGATGACCGCCGCGAGCAGACTGCCTGCCACCGTGCCGATCGCGATGACGAGTTGGAACAGGGCCAGCACTCGCCCCATCATCGCACCGGGGATCAGTCGCTGCCGGATGGTCATCGTCACCACACCACCGAGCGTGACACTGAAGCCCCATGCTGCGAGCGCCGCACCGGCCACCCACCAGCGATCGGTGGTGCCGAACACGATGTAGGCGATGGCGTTCCCGATCACTCCGACTGCGAGTGCCACTCGTTGCCCCAGCGCGGCGATGATCCACTTGGCGCACAGGCCCGCTGCTGTCGATCCGAATGCAACGAGCGTGAGAAGCGGCCCATACCCGGCCACCGACACGCCGACGCGGTCGCGGAGCACCACGGGCAGCAGGGTGAACACCAGAGCTCCGGTCAACGACAGTGCGCCGAGCGCGAACCAGATCGCCACGAGCGGTCGCGAGCGGCGCAGATGATCGATCGCACTGTCGAGGCGCATCTCGGCACGCCTCGCCACGCTCGCACGCGGCTGCGGGGGCACGGCGCGCAGCAACGCCGCCGACGCGCCGTAGGTGACGGCATCGAGGAGAAACGGTGCCCACGGGGCAAGCGCGAACAGCAGCGGCCCCAGCGGTGTACCGACGAACTCTGTTCCGTCAGCCGCAGCTGCGAGCTTCCCGTTCGCGTCCTCGAGCAGTTCGTCGGGCACGATGGTGGGCACGGTGGGATGTACCGCTGCGGTGAACAGCACCGATGCCGACCCCATCACGAACGCCAACACCACCACCAGCACGATGGTCAGTCGGTCGGCGACCACGAGCACGACGACCAACGCCATCGCGACACCACTCACCAACTCCGAACCGATCAGCAACTGACGGCGATCGTGACGATCGGCGCTCATCCCGCTCGGCAGTGCGAACAACAGCGCCGGCAGGGCTGCGGCAGCAGCCACCAGGCCGAGCACATGTTCTTGTTGGCTCTCCGACGTCAACTCGAGGATCAGCAGCGGCAGGGCCGCTGTGGTCATGTGCGACCCGGCACGTGAGGCGGCAGCAGCGGTCCACAGACGCCAGAACGTCGACGGCAGACGAGATGCCGTGGGGCGGGCCGTGGGTGCGGTGCTGATGGCGGCACGTTAGTGCGGCCCGGGACCACCGAAATCGAAGTGCAGCGGTGGGGCTAACAAGAATCGAACTTGTGACCTCATCCTTATCAGGGATGCGCTCTAACCGACTGAGCTATAGCCCCGCTAGCAGGTGGCAAGGCTACCGGCCGCAAGCCGGTTCCCTCAACTGCGAATCACGGGTGTCGACGACTCCGGTGGCAGCACCACGCCGTCGGGTGGCCGGGGCCGCACGATCACTTCCTCTTCGAGCACCGTCACCCGCACGCCGCCGACGAGGTCGGCGATCAGGTTGAACAAGGTGGCGAGCAGGACGACGAAGCCGGTGAGGCCCACCGCGACGAACAATCCGCCCACCCAGGCGTTGTGGTAGATCTGCCCTCCGTTGAACTCGAAGCTCGACCAGCCGAACTGCTCGAAGAACTGTTCGACGTTGTCGATCGTGCCGGTGGCGTAGGCGACGTTCCACAACAGCACCCCGGCGGTGAGGCACACGGCGTACAGGATGGTGTTGAACACCAGCGCCACCTTGAACACGCTCCAGGTATCGACATGGCGCACGACGCGGGTGACCCGGCGTACCCGCGGGCGACGGCGGAACAGCACCGGTCCCGCCGAGCTGGAGGCCACCACGACCGGTGGAGGCACCGGTGCGGTGACCGGGGCAGCAGCGACCGGTTCGACGATCGGTGTGTTCGGCTGGGGGGCCGGAGCCGGATGATCGACCGAGGGCTCGGGGATCGCCTCGACGATCGACGGCAGCACCGGTGCGCCGACCGGCGCCGGGGCATCGCCCACCTTGCTCAACTGCTCGAGCGGGTCTGGTTCGGCAGCACGCGCCAGCGGAGGCCTCGACGGGTTGGCATCACTGGGCGTCACAACGGCCCAGTGTAGAGAACCCGGTGTCGGCGACGGTCGCGGTTGCGCTCACGGCCCGTTGCTCGCGCGAGCCGACGCGTCGACCGCGCCGATCTCGACCGTCACCACGACGTCGTCGCCGACCTGATCGAACGCCACCAGCGTGGCACCGTTCGCGTCGGCGAGCCCAGCCGCAGCGTCGCGTCCACCGCTCACGCCGGCCAGGGCAGCGGCGTCGGCAGCGATCTGTGCGCGCTGGCGCTGCACCATCACCACCCCGACTCGACCGACCCCGACCGACAGCAGCGCAGCGAGCACCAACGCAGCCGGGATCATCAGCACCACCTGGCCGTGATCGCGAGGCGCAGTGCGGTCAGTCGTCGTCGGTGGCGAGGATGAGCGCGACCGACGCAACGGTCTGGCCCTCGGCGAGGTTCATGATCGACACACCCGTGGCATCGCGGCCGATGTGCCGGATGCCGTGCACGGGTGTGCGAATCGTCTGACCATCGGAGGCGACCGCCACGATTTCGTCTTCGTCACCCACCATGAAGGCCGCCACGACGGCAACCCCCTTGTTGCGGATGAACTTGATGCCCTTCACGCCCTGGCCACCACGGCCCTGCACGTTGAACTTGTCGAGTTGCACGCGTTTGCCGAAACCCCGCTCGGTGATCATCAAGATGGAGGTGTCGTCCTTCGCCAGGTCGCAACTCACCACCTGATCGCCGGCCTTCAGCTTCATCCCGCGCACGCCCGACGCAGCACGGCCCATGGAGCGCACCTCGTCCTCGCTGAAGCGGATGGTCATGCCGCCTTTGCTGACCATGAAGATCGAGTCGCCACCGGTGGTCTCGATCACGCGCACCAACTCGTCGCCCTCGCGCAGGTTGAGCGCGATCAGCCCGTCGCGCCGGCTGTTGTCGTACTCGTCGAAGCGGGTCTTCTTCACCACGCCGTCGCGCGTGGCGAAGAACAAGAACCGCTCGGCAGCGAAGTCGCGGGTGTCGATGATGGCCTGGATGGTCTCGCCGGCCTGCAGTTGCAGCAGGTTGACGATGGGCATTCCCTTGGCCGTGCGCTCGCGCTCGGGGATCTCGTGAGCGCGCAGTCGGTAGACGCGACCTCGATTGCTGAAGAACAGCAGATAGGCGTGCGCCGTGGTGAAGATGACGTGCCGGACGATGTCGTCGGCCTTCAGCTTCGCCCCGCTGACGCCCTTGCCACCACGACCTTGGGTCTTGAAGCTGGCGGCCGGCACGGCCTTCACGTACTGCGCCTCGGTCATGACGATGACGAGTTCTTTGTCCTCGACGAGGTCTTCGATGCTCATATCGCCCGTGTCGAGCGCCACCGGGCACACGCGTGGCGTGGCGAACTCTTCGCGGATGGCCTTCATCTCGTCCTTGATCACCCCGCGCAGCTTCACCGGGTCGTCGAGGATGCTCTGCAGTTCGACGATGCGCTCGCGTACCTCTTCGGTCTCGCGTTCGAGATCGATGCGGCTGAGGCGGGTGAGTTGCCGCAGCTGCATGTCGAGGATGTCGATGGCCTGCAGTTCGCTGAACTCGTAGGGCGGCGCCATGAGCGCCTCTTTCGCGCTGGGCGCATCTTCGCTGCCACGAATGAGGGCGATGATGGCGTCGATGACGTTGAGCGCCTTGAGGCGGCCTTCGAGCAGATGGGCACGCTTGCGAGCCTTGTCGAGTCGGAACTCGGTTCGGCGGGTGATGACGGCGACCTGATGGCGGATGTAGCCCTCGAGCGCCGTGGCCAGGGTGAGGGTGCGGGGTACGTCGTCGACGAGCGCCACCATGTTCACGCCGAAACTGGTCTGCAGTTGGGTGAGCTTGTACAGGTTGTTCAGCACCACGTTGGCGTTCGCGTCGCGCTTGAGCGTGATGATCAGATTGGTCTTGCCGCCCGACGACCCGTCGTTCACATCGCTGATGCCGTCGAGTTCGCCCGAGTCGACCAACTCCTGGATGCGGCCGGCGATGGCCGAACAGCTGGTCTGGTAGGGCAACTCGGTGACGACGATCTGGTAGCCGCCGCGCTTGGTCTCTTCGATGGTGGCCTTGGCGCGCATCTTGATGCTGCCGCGCCCGGTGCGGTAAGCGTCGATGATGCCGGCCCGGCCCAAGATGGTGCCGCCGGTGGGGAAGTCGGGGCCCTTCACGAACTGCATCAGGTCGTCGGCGGTGGCCTCGGGGTGGTCGATGAGGTGGATCGTGGCGTCGATCACCTCGCCCAGGTTGTGCGGCGGGATGTTGGTGGCCATGCCCACGGCGATGCCCTGGCTGCCGTTCACCAGCAGGTTCGGGAACCGCGCTGGTAGCACCACTGGCTGCTCGCGGCTGCCGTCGTAGGTGGCGATCATGTCGACGGTGTTCTCGTCGATGTCGGCCAACAACTGCATGGCCAACGGATGCAGACGGCACTCCGTGTAGCGGCTCGCGGCCGGACCGAAGTCGGGAGATCCGTAGTTGCCGTGGAAATCGATGAGCGGGTGGCGCAGCGAGAACGGTTGAGCCATGCGCACGAGGGCGTCGTAGATGGCTCCGTCGCCGTGCGGGTGGTACTTGGCCATCGTGTCGCCGGTGACACGGGCCGACTTCACGAACGGCCGGTCGGGGCGGAACCCCTGCTCGTCCATGTCCCAGATGATGCGGCGGTGCACGGGCTTCAAGCCGTCGCGCACGTCGGGCAACGCACGCGACATGATGACCGACATCGCGTAGTCGAGGAAGCTGCGCTCCATCTCGTCCTGGAGTGCCACCGGCTGGATGGACAGTGTCTCGGCCTCCTCGGCGCCGCCGTTGTCGTCGGCCGGGGTGGGGGTGTCGTTGTTGTCGCTCATCAGAAGTCGAGGTTCCTCACGTCGCGTGCATTGGTGGTGATGAACTGCTTGCGCAGGTCGACGTCGTCGCCCATGAGCACGCTCATGATCTCGTCGGCCAGCGCGGCCTCTTCGACAGTGACCTGCAGCAGGGTGCGCGACCCGGCGTCCATCGTGGTGCTGCGCAACTCTTCCCAGTCCATCTCGCCCAGGCCCTTCAGGCGCTGGAACTCCTTCTTGTGGTTGGGGCGTTCCTCGAGGAAGCGGGCCTTGGCCGCATCGTCTTTCAGGTACACCTTCTCCTTGCCGACCTCGGTGGAGTACAGCGGCGGCTGAGCGATGTAGACGAAACCGGCGTCGACCATGGGTCGCATCTGCCGGTAGAAGAACGTGAGCAGCAACGTGCGGATGTGGCTGCCGTCGACATCGGCATCGGCCAGCACGATGACCTTGTGGTAGCGGGCCTTGGCCGCATCGAACTCTTCGCCGATGCCGCCACCGATGGCCGTGACGAGGTTCTGCACCTCGTTGTTCTTCAACATCTTGTCGATGCGGGCGCGCTCGACGTTCAGGATCTTGCCGCGGATGGGCAAGATGGCCTGGGTGCGCGGGTCGCGAGCATCGAGCGCGGTACCGCCGGCCGAGTCGCCTTCGACGATGAACAGTTCGCTCTCGGCGGGGTTGCCGCTGGTGCAGTCCTTCAACTTGTCGGGCATGCCTGCGCCGCTGAGGGCGGTCTTGCGGCGGATGGCGTTGCGCGCATTCTTCGCTGCCACACGTGCCTGCGCTGCGGCCTGCGCCTTCTTCACCAGGCGGTTGGCCTCGGTGGGGTTCTCTTCCAGCCACTCGGCCAACTTCTCGTTGGTGGCCTTCTGCACGAACGAGCGCATGGGCACATTGCCCAACTTCGCTTTGGTCTGGCCCTCGAACTGCGGCTCGCGCAACTTCACCGCGACGATGGCGGTGATGCCCTCGCGGATGTCTTCGCCGAGGAGGTTGTCGTCTTTCTCCTTCAGCAGGTTCTTCGCCCGGGCGTACTTGTTGACCACGCTGGTGAGGGCGGTCTTGAAACCCTCGACATGCATGCCGCCCTCGATGGTGGAGATGCCGTTCGCGTAGCCGTGGATGCCCTCGTGGTAGCCGGTGTTCCACTGCACGGCGATGTCGAGGGTCTGGCCGTTCTCGCCGTCTTCGTCTTCGTAGTGGGCGACCTTGCTGAACAGTGCCTCCTTCGACGCGTTGAGGTGCTTGACGAAGTCGACGATGCCGCCCTTGTAGAGGTAGGTGACCTCCTGCTCGCGCCCCGCCCGTTCGTCGCGGAACACGATCTCGAGGCCCTTGTTGAGGAAGGCCATGGTCTGCAGTCGCTCGAGCACGGTGCGGGCGACGAACTCGGTGCCCTCGGCCACGAAGATGCCGGCATCGGGCCAGAACGACACACTGGTGCCGGTGCGACGCCCGCGAGCAGGGGTGGCACCGGTGACGGCGATCTTGCCCTGCGGCTTGCCGCCCTTCGCGTACTCCTGCATGTAGCGATTGCCGTCGCGGTCGACCTCGAGCACGAGGCGTTCGCTGAGTGCATTGACCACGCTGACGCCCACGCCGTGCAGGCCGCCCGACACCTTGTAGCCCTCACCGCCGAACTTGCCACCGGCGTGCAACACGGTGAGCACCACCTCGGCGGCGCTCTTGCCCTTGTGCGGACCCGACGGATACGGGTCGACCGGGATACCGCGGCCGTTGTCGTCGACGCGGCACCCGCCATCGGCCAACAGGGTGACGCCGATTCGGGTGCAGAACCCGGCCATCGCTTCGTCGACGGCGTTGTCGACCACCTCCCAGATGAGGTGGTGCAGACCGGCCAGACCGGTGGAGCCGATGTACATGCCGGGGCGCTTGCGAACGGGGTCGAGCCCTTCGAGCACCTGGATGTCCTTGGCCCCGTAATCGGCAGTTGGCTTGTTGGTGTCAGCGGACACGCGGAACCTCGATCACTCGGCGGGAAAACTGGTCGTGACCAGCAACTTCAGTGGCGACACGGAGGCTGGCGGACGGGCACTGACGGCAGGCCAACCGGGGTCGCGACGACGGTCGTCATCCTACCGGAGGGGTGTGGCGCAGAGGCGGAGGGTCGGGCCCCCGAAGAGGGGTGTCAGCGTCGCTTGACGCGGATGTCGAAGTGCTCGACCGTGGCCCCGATCGTGGTGTGCAGACGAGCTCGCAGATCGGCCTCGAGGAACTTCAGTTGCGTCGCCCACGCCGGTTCGTCGACCTCCACCACGAGGCGCGTTCCGTCGAGTTTCACCGGTTGCACATGGGCCGCAACCACATCGCCCACGATCTCGTTCCAGCGGCCGAACACACCACCGAGCGTTCCTGCCGACACCGGCGCGGCACCCTTGTCGCCCGGCCCGCGCAGCGACCGCATCACCCGCGTGAGACTGTCGCTCAGCGGGAGTGGATCACGGCTCACCGGGCGAGCGTACCGGGCCGACTCAGAGTGCCGCTGAGACGATGGCGTCCCAGTTGCCCTGGAGGAGCAGATAGTCGTACACGCCGTGCAGCACCATGCACGGGATGATCGACCCCGACACTCGCCGCAGCGCGTAGAGGCCCAGGCCGATCACGGCCGTCTGCACGACCTGGATCAGTGTCGAGCCCACCTCGGCGCCGACGAGGATGTTGGGCAGGTGGAACAGGCCGAAGAGTGCGGCAGCCACCAGTGCTGCCGTGCGCTCGGTGCTGAACACACGTCGGCCTCCGACGAGCAGCAGGCCACGGAATGTGAACTCTTCGGTGACACCCACCAGCATCACGGTGGCGAGGCAACCGACGATGTAGGTCGATCCCGCATCGGTGGGGCCGGCGTCGGCGAACACGAGCAGCCCGGCGAGCGCGAGCAGGACCGGGAAGGCCCACAGCCACCGCCTGCTGGTGCGGGACGGATCGCGCAGCACCGACTTCCACCAACCGAGCTTGGTGGTGACCACCACCTGGAACGCCAGCACGACGAGCAGCGGGATGATGAACTGACGCACCCACGGCGTGCTCTGGTCGCCGAGGAACTCGAAGCTCACCCGGTCGTCGCCGGGAACGAGCGCGATGAGCCCGATCCAGATGACGACATGTGCGACGAAGATGCCGAGCAACAGCGCGAAGGTGGGCTTCACCCCCTCGTCGACTCGGAGCTCGTTGGTCGGTGCGGCGACGTGTTCGGTGGTCACGCGGCGCGACATTAGTCAGGTGAAACGACTGCTCCGGACGAGATGCGCACCAGGGCATCGGGGTGCGCTGCCGCCGGCAGCGTGGCAGCGGTGGTGAGCACCACCTGGCCCGGTGGCAGATGGCGCAGCAGTGCCGTGGCGCGCTCGTCGTCGAGTTCGCTCAGCACATCGTCGAGCACCAACACGGGCGCACTGCCGGTGCGCTCGGCCACCAGGCGGTGCGCTGCCAGGCGCAACGCGAGCGCCAACGTGCGCTGCTCGCCCTGCGACGCATGGGTGCGCGCCGGCATGCCGTTCAAGAACAGTTCCACGTCGTCGCGGTGTGGGCCGACGGTCGACACACCACGGCGCACATCGTCGGTGCGTGCACCGGCCAGCGCAGTGGCCAGGCCCATCCGGCGCCAGTCGGGCTCATAACGCAGCTCCACCGCAGTCGGTCGGCCGGCGAGTTGTTCATAGGCCTCGAGCGTGAGGGGGTCGAGTTTGGCGATGAGCACCGAGCGGGCATGGCCGAACTGCTCGCCGAGTTCGGCCAACTTCGCGTCCCACACGTCGAGGGTGATCTCGGTCTCGTCGTTCAACCGCCCGGCGGCCTGCTTCAGCAAGGTGTTGCGCTGTTTCACCACGCGGTCGAGTTCGAGCCGCATTGCGTCGTACTTCAGCGCCAACGACACGAGTGTGTCGTCCATGAACCGTCGCCGTTCGCCGGGTCCCTCTTTCACGATCACCAGGTCGTCGGGCGAGAACACGCTCACCCGCACCACGCCCAACAGATCGCGGCTGCGTTCCAGACGGTTGCGGTTCACCAGCACCCGGTTGCGGCCGATCCGGCCGATTTCGGCCTCGACCAGCAGTTCACGGCCGTCGTCGTGCAGCACCGCGGCCCGGATGACCGCCGTGTCGGCGCCCATGCGCACCATCGCCTCGGTGGGCGCGCCACGAAAACTGTCGAGTCGGGCGAGATACGCCAAGGCCTCGGCGAAGTTCGTCTTCCCCTGCCCGTTCAGACCCACCACCGCGGTGATCCCCGGCTGCAGATCGAACGAGGCGCTGCTGTAGTTGCGGAAGTCGACGAGCTCGAGGTGGGTGACGATCATGTGTCGTGCTGGACACGCACCGGCATGAGGAGATACAGGAAGTCGGTGTTGCCCGAGCCACGGATGATCGCCGGCTTCAGGCCATCGGTCGTCGACAGGGTGACCTCGTCGTTGGGCACTGCTTCGACACCTGCGGCGAGGTACTCGGGGTTGAACGCCACCTTCAACTCGTCGCCTGTGGCGGTGGCATCGAGTTCCTCGCTCGCGTTGCCCACGTCTTGGGTGATCGTGGTGAGCTGCAGCGACTCGGCCGTGATCTTCAGTCGCAGCACCGACGTGGTGGTGGCCGTATCGCGGGCCAGGATCTTCATACGCCGGATGGCATCGAGCAGGTCGCCGCGGTTGACGGTGAGCAGGTTGGGATGGCTCGGCGGGATGAGTTGGCGGTAGTTCGGGAAGTCGCCGGGGATGAGCCGGGTGCTCAGCCGGGTGCCACCGATCTCGAAGGTGGCGTCGTTATCGCCGATGCGCAACGTGACCTCCGAGCCGTCGCCCAGCACACGCTGCAGTTCGTTCAACGCCCGCGCCGGAACGAGGACACGCTGCTCGGGGCCGAGCACGCTCACGCCCGGCAGGTCGCGTACCGCCAGGCGGTACGAGTCGGTGGCCACCAACCGCAGACCGTCGTTCTCGGCGGCCAGCAGCACGCCGGTGAGCACCGGTCGTCCCTCGTCCTTGCTCGCCGCGCTCACCACCTGGCGCAGCGCCTCGCCGAACACACCGGCGTCGAGGGTGACGGCCGACGCCGACGGCGGGTTGATGCGCGGGTAGTCGTCGAACGACAGGGCGCGCACGCTGAACTGCGACCGACCGGCGCTGATCTTCACGTCGTCGTCGCCCATGGCGATCTCGACACGACCGGCCGGGAGGGCACGCACGATGTCGGCCGACAACTTCGCGGGGATGACCGCGCCCCCGTCGACTTCGCCACCGACGGCGATGACTTTCTGGATGGTGAGTTCGAGATCGGTGCCGGTGATCGAGAGTTGATCGCCGAGCACTTCGAGACGGAGGCCCGACAGCACGGGAAGCGTGCCGGTACGACCGGTAGCAGCGCGACTGGCGGTGGCCAGTGCTTCGGCCAGGACGTCTCGTTCGCAGCGGAACTTCACAGGGCAACCTTTCTCACCATTCGGATGGATGACATGGTAATGGTCGTAATAAGGGCTGGGGATTGTGCACAACGTGCTGTCGCACCAGCGTGCAGGTGCTTTTCGACCACACAATGTGATCCACCGTGGTCCACAGGTCGGAAATCACACCGACGTGGTTCGGTGGACGACCAGCGCACCGTCCACCGCGATCGACACCGCGTCCCCATGATGTCCCCAGCGTTCAACTGGCCTTCAGTCGCTGGATGAGGTCGGTCACCTGGTCGTACACCTGCTTGCGCTCTTTCATCTGACGCTGGATCTTGTCGACGGCGTGGATGACCGTGGTGTGATCGCGGCCGCCGAACAGGCGGGCGATGCTGGGGTAACTCAGGTCGGTGAGTTCGCGGAACACGTACATCGCGGTCTGGCGGGCGGCGACGAGAGGTCGCTGGCGGCTGCGCCCACGCAACGCCTCGACCGAGAACCCGAGGATGGTGGCGATCTCGGTGAGCATCTCGTCGTCGGTGCGGGGCTTGACGAAGGTGTCGGTGAGCAGGTCGCCCAGCAGTTGTTCGGCCAGATGGGTGGTGATGGGCACGTGATTCAAGCTGGCGTAGGCGGTGACCCGGATGAGTGCGCCTTCGAGTTCGCGGATGTTCGACGTGATGTGACTGGCGATGAACTCGAGCGTGTCGGCCGGCACGGGGCTGCGATCGCGTTCGGCCTTGTTGCGCAAGATGGCGAGACGGGTCTCGAGGTCGGGCGGCTGGATGTCGGTGATCAGGCCCCACTTGAAACGTCCGCGCAGTCGTTCCTCGAGCGTGGGGATGGCGTCGGGCATGCGGTCGCTCGAGATGACGATCTGCTTGTTCGCGCCGTGGAGCGAGTTGAAGGTGTGGAAGAACTCTTCCTGCAGACCCTCTTTGCCCTCCATGAACTGGATGTCGTCGATGAGCAGCACGTCGATGTCGCGGTAGCGCCGTTTGAACGCGCCGATGGTGTTGCTGCGGATGCCGTCGACGTACTCGTTCAGGAAGGTCTCGGTGCTGACGTAGCGCACTGTGTCGTGCTGGTAGTGGCGGTGCACGTAGTGACCGATGGCGTGCAGCAAGTGGGTCTTGCCGAGGCCGGCCGAGCCGTAGATGAACAACGGGTTGTACGACCGGCCGGGCGTCTCGGCGACGCGCAGCGCTGCCGCCAGAGCGAACTGGTTGGAGGCACCCTTCACGAACGTCTCGAACGTGTACCGCGGGTTCAGCCCGGCGAGGTCGAGTGCCGACTCGTTGCTGCGGCCCGACGAGTTGCCGGTCCGCGACCCTGCGGCCTGCCCGGTGTCGGAGCCTGCCGTCACGGCCTGGCTGGGCGCCTCGACAGGTTCGTCGACGGCGAGGTCGGCGTCGGGCACGACTACCACCAGATGGCGATGCGATGCCCCGATCTCTTCGAGGGCGTCGTTCACCAGGGCGATGTAGCGGGTGAGGATGCGGTCGCGGACGTGGTTGTTCGGCGCGCTGATCTGGAGTTCGTCGGCATCGCTGTCGAGGGCGACGACATCTTGGAACGTCGAGAACCACACGGCCTCCGACACCTGGGCTCGCAGGAGTTGAGCAACAGCCGTCCACACCTGTTCGGTATCGCTCACCTGCACCTCCGTTCCGATGGGTTCGAGACGTCCACATAGTTGTCCACAGAATGTGGACAACGAATCCGGGTCGCACCACGACCGGTCGACTCGTGGGAGGTGTCACCGTAGCAGACATATCCACAACCCTCTCACGGGACCGCGGGTTGCCCCAGCAGGGGTGTCGCCCTAACCTACGGAGGTTCACTGCTCGGTGGCGGGTTCGTGCCGCATCCGACTGTGACACCCCGATCTGCCTGCACCGTTGTGTGGTGCCCTGTGAGGAGGATGGCGTGAAGCGCACGTTCCAACCCAACAACCGTCGTCGTGCGAAGAAGCACGGCTTTCGTCAGCGGATGCGCACCCGCGCCGGCCAGGGCGTGCTGAAGGCCCGTCGCGCCAAGGGCCGGCACCGTCTGTCGGCTTGATCTGGCGTATCCGCGACCGCGAGACCTTCGTGCGCCTGGCGCGCGACGGTCGTCGGTCACGGGCCGGAGTGCTGTGGTGCACCGCTGTTCTCGATCCGTCCTTGTCGCCGCCTCGGGTGGCGTTTGCGATCGGTCGCGCCATCGGGCCGGCCGTGATCCGCAATCGGCTGCGCCGTCAGATCCGTGCGCTCGTGACAGCGATCGACCTGCCACCGGGCGCGTATCTGATCGGCGCTCGTCCGGGCGCCGCCGAACGGTCGTACCTCGAGCTCCGCGCCGATCTCGAACGCATGCTGACCAGTCGCCCGTCACCCAGCAGCGCCAGAGTCGACTGAAGCGCGCACTACTCCGCTTAGTTCACATGTATCAGTTGGGCGCCGAGGGCCGGCCGTCGCCGTGCCGCTTCACCCCCACCTGCTCCGCCTACGCCGTCGACGCGCTGCAGCACTACGGCACCGGCCGAGGCCTGCTGCTCGTCGTGCGGCGTCTGTTGCGATGCCGCCCCTTCGGACCCTCTGGCTGGGATCCGGTCCCCGACACCTTCCTGCGAAAGCGAGTCGACGCATGATCGCCTTTGGTCTGTTCGAAGGCCCGGCATGGTTGCTGGCCAAGTTCTACGACTTCACCCATAACTACGTCGTCGCCATCTCGCTGATCGCGCTGGTGGTGATGCTCATCACCGCCCCCCTGCAGTTGAAGGCCACCAAGGGGATGCTCGAGATGCAGCGACTGCAGCCGCATCTGCGCCGTCTGCAGCAGCAGCACCGCGGCGACCGGCAGAAGCTCAACGAAGAGATGATGAAGCTCTACCAGGAGCACAAGGTGAATCCCTTGGCCTCCTGCTTCCCGCTGCTCCTGCAGTTCCCGGTGTTCATCATCATGTTCCAGGTGCTGCACGGTCTGACCGCGTCGATCGAAGGTCGTGAGGGGTTCCCGGGCTTCACACCCAAGTACATCTCGAGCGGATCGCAGCTGTACCGCGATCTGGTCGGGCAGAGCGAGATGCTGGCCTGGGGCATCGACTTGGCGAAGCGGCCGATCGATGCGATCGGCGAGTCGTTCAGCGGCGGTTTCGTCTACGCCTTGCTGGTGGTGGCGCTCGGTGCGCTGTACCTCGTCCAACAGAAGATGGTCGCTGCACGCGCCACGATGAGTCCGACGATGTCGCCGATGCAGCAGAAGATCATGCAGTACCTGCCGGTGGTCTTCGCTGTCTTCCTGGTCTTCTACCTCACCGGCCTCGTCATCTACTACATGGCCCAGGCGATCTTCCGGATCGGCCTGCAGTGGTACATCACTCGCCGCTTCTACAAGGGCGAGCAGTCGCTCGGCCGCCAGGCCATGGCAGCCGGCGAGCAGGCGCGTGAGATGGCCAAGTCCGAACCAGGTGGCGGTGGTCTGTTCGGACAGATCAAGAAAGAGGCTGCGGCAGCCAAGGGTGCCTCGGCCAAGAACGCGAAGCCGGCGTCGTCGACGACGGTGAGCAAGCGGGTGACCGCACCGAAGAACAAGCCGACGCCGACAGGCAAGGGTGGACGGCCTGCGCCGTCGGGTCGCGCAGGGCGACCCAAGCCCGGCCCGTCGCGTCCCCCGAAGCAGTAGAGGACTCCGATGGAATGGGTTGAGACAACCGGTCGCACGATCGACGAAGCAAAGAGCGCAGCACTCGATCAGCTCGGTGTAGTGGAAGACGACGCCGAGTTCGAGATCGTCGAAGAGCCGCGAGTGGGCCTGTTCGGTCGACAGCGCGGCGAAGCTCGGGTGCGCGCTCGCATCCGCCCCACCACACCACGGCCGAAGGTCGAGCGCCGCGACCGCAAGAAGCGCAGCGACGCGCCCGCGGCTGCGGCGACGGGCTCCGAAGGCGACCGCCAGCCTGCAGAACGGGCACCGAAGGCCGCGTCGCAGCGGTCGCGTCAGAACGGCGCACCGAAAGGCCAGTCGAAGCAACGACCGGCATCGTCCAGCGACGACACCGAAACGGTGTCGGCAACTCCCCCGCGTACCAAGGAGAACGAAGTGAGCGCTCAGCAGGTGGCCGATGAGGCAACGACGTTCATCACCGGGTTGGTCTCGGCCTTCGGCCTGGACGGGTCGACGGCCGCGGTCGTGGAGGGCGACGAGATCGAGGTGAAGGTGGAAGGCAGCGACCTCGGGTTGCTCGTCGGACCTCGCGGCACCACCCTGCAAGCAGTGCAGGAAATCACCCGCGTGGTGGCCCAGCGCCGTCTCGGCGACCACGACACCCATCTCCGGGTGGATGTCGGTGGATACCGCGAGCGCCGCCGCGAGGCACTGGGCCGCTTCGCCCAGCAGGTGGCCGACCAGGTGATCGCCGACGGTGTGGCCCGGAGTCTCGAGCCGATGACCTCGGCCGACCGCAAGATCGTGCACGACGTGCTGGCCGATGTGGCCGGCGTAGCCACCAGTTCCGCAGGTGATGAGCCCCACCGCCGGGTGGTCATCTCGCCTGCGCATGCCTGACGACGACGAACTGCGGCGGGTTCTTTCCGAACTCCAGCGACGGGGAGCGATCGGCCCTGTCGACCTCGACAGCGCAATTGCGCACGCCGACGACTTCGTTGCCGCGTTGCCACTCGATGCGCACCGTGTCGTCGATCTGGGCTCGGGCGGTGGATTGCCGGCACTGGTCGTCGGTGTACGCCGACCCGATCTCGAGTTGGTGCTCGTGGAACGACGGGCCAAGCGAGCCGACCTGCTCCGGTATGCCGTTCGTGCACTCGGTATCGCCGAGCGGGTGGTGGTGACCGAGGTCGATGCTTCCCGGGTGGCGGATGTACTCGGTCTGGTCGCCGATGTCGTGACGGCCAGGAGTTTCGGTGCTCCTGCAGTGGTGATGCCACTCGCTGCCTCTGTACTCCCTTCGGGCGGCATGTTGTTGGTGAGCGATCCTCCCGATCGTGCCGCACGGTGGACCCCCGACGAGCTTGCCACCTGGGGTTTCGTCGAGATCGATCATGTCGGCGGAGTCCGGCGCCTTCGCCGTCGCTGATGTTTCACGTGAAACATCCGGTCAACATCCTCCACTGACACCAATCGGGGGTGCTGGCGATGTTTCACGTGAAACATCCAGGCGTGCCAGGGTGCACCGATCCGGCGGGTCAAGTTGCTAACGTGCTGGCGAGGCGGAGTCGACGGTCGAATTGGCCGCACCCGCACCGATCAGGAGTTGACACACCATGTCCTCGAGCCCTCCGTCATCCGTCACGGATGCCAGTGCCGCTCCGTCAGGCCGACCACTTCCCCGGGTCATCGCCGTTGCCAACCAGAAGGGTGGCGTCGGTAAGACGACGACGACCGTGAATCTGGGTGCCTGCCTGGCCGAACTCGGATTCCGCACCCTGGTGATCGATCTCGATCCCCAAGGCAATGCGTCGACGGGTCTCGGCATCGAGAACCGCGGCCTGGAAACGTCGATGTACCACGTCATCATGCACGACGTCCCGCTCGACCAATGCATCGAGCCCACGGCAGTGAAGAACCTGTTCGTCGCCCCAGCGAGCCTCGATCTCGCCGGCGCCGAGATCGAGTTGGTGCCGGCGTTCAGTCGCGAGGGTCGTCTGCGGCGAGCCGTCGACGCTGTACTCGACGACTACGACTACGTGTTGATCGATTGCCCCCCGTCACTCGGCCTGCTCACGGTCAACGGCCTGAATGCAGCACGGGAAGTGTTGGTGCCGATCCAGTGCGAGTACTACGCCCTGGAAGGCTTGGGACAGTTGCTGCGCAACGTCGATCTCGTGAAGCGCAACCTCAATCCGACACTGGAAGTGTCGACGATCGTCTGCGTGATGTACGACGCCCGGACAAAGTTGGCTGATCAGGTCGTGCACGAGGTACGGGAGCATTTCGGCGACAAGGTGTGTCGCACGGTGGTACCACGCACGGTGCGCCTGTCGGAGGCGCCCTCGTTCGGTCAGCCGATCATCACCTTCGACCCCACCTCACGTGGTGCGGTGGCGTATCGAGAAGTGGCAAAGGAGGTCAGTCGTGGCTCGGCCAGGAGGACTGGGTAAAGGACTCAGCGCACTGATTCCCCCGACGGAGGGGGTGGAGACGGCGGCGAGCGACCAACCTCGGTTGGAGGATGTGCCGATCGATGCAATCGTCGAGAACCCCAAACAGCCGCGTATGCATTTCGACGAGGAGTCACTCGCCGATTTGAGCGCATCGATCCAGGAGATCGGTGTGCTGCAACCCGTGCTCGTCCGTCCGGTGGGCGATCGGTACGAGTTGATCGCCGGCGAACGTCGATGGCGAGCGGCCAAGCGGGCGGGACTGTCGGTGATCCCCGCCATCGTTCGGACCACCGACGACCTCGGTTCGGCCGAGCGGGCACTGGTCGAGAACCTGCACCGCAAGGATCTGACCCCGCTGGAAGAGGCATCGGCCTACCAGCAGTTGATCGAGGTCTTCTCGCTCACGCACGACCAGGTCGCCAGTCGGGTGGGCAAGAGCCGCTCGGCCGTGAGTAACAGCCTGCGACTGCTCACGCTGCCGCCGTCGATCCAGGGCTACCTGGCCGATGGGCGCCTCACCGCCGGCCATGCGCGAGCATTGCTGGGCACGCCGGATCGAGCCTTCCAGGAACAGCTCGGTCGACGGGCGGCTACCGAGTCGTGGACGGTGCGGGCCGTCGAGGAGGCGGTGCGCGACCGTCAGGCCGGTGGCCCGCGGCCACCGGCAACCGATGAACCCGCTTCCGGTGCGGCAGCGACACCAGGTAACCGAACCTCGCCACCGCGGCTGCGGCCTCCCGGTCTGTTGGAACTCGAGGAGCTGCTGGCCGACCATCTCTCGACCTCGGTCGAGGTGACGATGAGCGCCAAGCGCGGCAAGATCGTGATCGACTTCGCCGATCTCGAGGATCTCGAGCGGTTGTACTACCTGATGAACCCTACGGGCCTCGGTCAACCAGCCACCCAGAGTGAGTGAACCTCACCCTGTGTGCATCATCAGGTAGCGCTTCAGCCTGAGGGTTACGCACATTCAGTGGACAACACTGTGGATAAACCCTCGACTAGGCAATGAGTGTCCACACCCTCATCCACGTCTGGAGGGCGCGGCCGACCGCTTGACCAATGGCTGGTGCAGCATCGACCGCGGTGCGGATCGGTGCCAACGAGCACAGCACCGCGGGCATCTTCGTCTCGCGGAGCACCGGCAGGCGAAGGCCGCTCGGCTCGTCGAGCACCAGTCCACAGCGGGCCAGTTCCGTGGAGAGGCACTCCGCGAGGGTGCGGCCGCCCACCGACTCGAAGGTGGGCACCCGGTAATAGGTGACCACCGACCGTTCGCCGGCGATGCCGTCGAAGCCGAGGTACGCCTGCGCTGCGAACTCGTTGGCCGCTCGTGCCTGCGCCACGGCGTCGGGCTCGTCGAGGGGCACCACTTGGGCGCCCAACTGTCGCAACTCGCGGCTCGCCAGGCGGGTGATGGTGCTCAGACCACCGAAGTGGCCCACCACGATGCGCACGTCGCGGAGGTCCGACGACGACTGGCGTAGCAACTCGCGTTCACGTACGGCGCCGATGCCTGGTCCGGAACCGGTCTGGCCGATCACCCGGTCGAGCATCCGAACCGTATGGACTCCGCACACCCCATCGGCGCCGAGCCCACAGTTGGTCTGGAAGTCGGCGAGTGCTCGGGCCGTACGCGGACCGAAGATCCCGTCGACACGACCGCAGTCGAACCCGAGGCGGTTCAACCGGCCCTGGAGTTCGGCGACGTCGTCGCCACGAAGGTTGGGTGAGGTGAGCAGCAGCAGCCGGTCGCCCAGTTTCCACGTGGCCTCGACCAGGGCTTTCCAGCACTCGAGATCGCAGGAGTCGGCGACACGAAGCCCGCGCGCCACCTGGAACGACTGCAAGGCAGCCACGGTGGCTGGGCAGAACTCGCCGAGTACTGCACCGGTGGTCGGGAAACCTGCAGCGACGAGCCGCCGCTGCAGGTCGCGGACCGCGTCGCCGCGCTGGCCTGGGGTCAGTGGGAAGACGGCAGAAATGCTTCGAGCTCCTGCAGCAGCGCGCTCTTGCCCTTCGCGCCGACGAGTCGCTTGGCGACCTGGCCCTTGTCGAACACGAGCAGGGTGGGAATGCTCATCACGTTGAACCGCATCGCCAGGTCGGGGTTCTCGTCGACGTTCAGCTTGGCGATGGTGATCTTGCCCTGCTGCTCGGAAGCGATCTCGCCGAGGATGGGGGCGATCATCTTGCACGGACCGCACCACTCGGCCCAGAAGTCGACCACCACGGGGAGATCGCTCGACGCGATCGTCTCGTCGAACGTGGAGGTGGTGAGGGTGACGATGCCATCGGCCATGACGGGTCCTTTCACAGGGAGGTCTGCATGATAACGACTGCAACCCGATGCCGATCGTGACCATTCCCGGCCACGCGCAGGCGATGGTTCAGTGGGGGTGGTTGGCTTCGAGCCAGCGCTCGGCGTCGATGGCCGCCATACAACCCGATCCGGCGGCGGTGATGGCCTGTCGGTAGGTGTGGTCCTGCACATCGCCGCACGCGAACACGCCGTCGACATTGGTGTAGCTCGACCCGGGCCGGGTGACGAGGTACCCGCTGTCTTCCATGTCGAGCACCCCGCGGAACAGATCGGTGTTGGGACGGTGGCCGATCGCCACGAATACACCGGTGACCGGCAACGTGCCAACCGCTCCGGTGACCGTGTCGCGGATCAGGGCACCTTCCAACTTCTCGTCGCCCAGCAGGTCGTCGATCACCGTGTTCCAGCGGATCTCGATCTTCGGGTTGTCGAGGGCTCGCTCCTGCATGATCTTCGAGGCGCGCAGTTGATCGCGGCGAACGAGCAGGATCACCTTCGAGGCGAACTTGGTGAGGAATGTGGCCTCCTCGATGGCCGAGTCGCCACCACCCACCACGGCGATCTCCTGACCACGGAAGAAGAACCCGTCGCAGGTGGCGCATGTCGACAGCCCGTGACCGATGAGCCGGCTCTCGGCCTCGAGGCCCAGCATGAGGCTCTGCGCGCCGGTGGACACGATCACCGTGTGAGCGAGGTGTAGGTCGTCGCGGATCCACACCTTGAAGGGTCGTTCGGAGAAGTCGATCGAGGTGACCTTGGCGGTGATGAACTCGGCACCGAAACGCGATGCCTGCTCGCGCATGTTCGTCATCAGTTCGGGGCCCATGATGCCGAGGGGGAAACCAGGGAAGTTCTCGACCTCGGTGGTGAGCATCAACTGTCCACCGGGCTGGTCGGTCGTGCTCGACGGCTCGCCCTCGATGACGAGCGGCTGCAGGTTGGCGCGGGCGGTGTAGATGGCGGCGGTGAGGCCGGCAGGGCCCGAACCGATGATGATGACGTTACGGATGCTCACACAGGGCCTTTCCGGGCGAGAGCGGATTCAGGCGGGACGATCGGTGTCGCTCGGGTGGCGCTGCCGCATGCACAACACGCCCGCCACGAACAACACAGCGGCGCTGACGAGGTACGACACCCAGACGCTGGAATCGGCGTCGATCCACCCGCCGATGTTGACCAGTCGCTGCAGCAACTTGGTGAACACGATGACGAGCAGCGTGAAGGTGGCGACCGATGCGACGCCGATGACCGTGCCGAACACCAGTGCTCTGACGATCGTGACCACCCGCACCGTGGCGGTGTCGCGTACCCACCCGACCCAACGCTCGACCTGGTCGGCGAGTTGGGCGGGCCAGTTCGGATCGGTGAGCGGGTTGCCCGGCATGGGGGCGAGCCTACTTGCTGGTGCCCAGCGGCGACAGGGTCAGGGTTGCACCGTGACGATCACGGCGCAGGAGAACGAGTCGAGCGCACTGATCGCTCCGTCGGCCGATCGCACGACGATGGCCTGTTGCTGGCGGTACACGACGGTGCCGAGCACTTCGACGTCGCTCGGCAAACAGGCCGCCGCGGGAATCGAGCGAGTGGTAGCGGATGTGGCGGTGAGGTCGGCGGCGAATGCCGCGAGTGCCTGGGGCGAATCGATCGTGGGTGCTGTGCCGTACTCGGCTGCTCCGTCGATCGAGCCGATGGTCGACACCGGTGCGTTCGCTGGTGCCGGCACCGGGCTGGTGACCCCGACTCCCGTCATCGTCTCGGCCGGCGCCGGAGCCAGGGTGTCGGCCGTGGCCGTGAGCACACCGGTGGCGGTTGCCTCGGCCTGTTTGGCCTCCGGGACGACGACGTCGCTGCCTGCAGGTGCAGCGTCGCTCTGGGTGGCTGCATTGGAACTGGCGCTGGCCTCGGTCGCCACTGCGACGTTGGAGCCGTCGTCGGACCGGGTGTCGAGCGAGCGCAGCACGACGCCGCCCACCGCCAGCACGGCGACCGCAGCGGCCGCACCGGCGAGCCAGCGGTACCGCCGTTCGCGGTGCGCAGCCAGCGAGACGGGCGCCGCCGCCGGGGCCGCTGCTGCGGCGGCGAGCGGGGCGGCCTGGAGTTCGTCGAAGGCGGCGAGCGCGGCGGCGAGTGCCTGCTCGCGGGCCTCGGCCGGCACTGCGACATCGCGCAGCGAGGCGCGCAACGGCAGCCATTCGGCTTCGCTCGGGGCGCCGGGGTCGAGGGTGTCGTCGCTCATGGTGCAGGTGTTGGACGTTCGGACGGGTCGTCGCGGTTCCCGGCTCGCAACAGTTCGACCAACTGGGCGCGGCCGCGGGCGATACGGCTCTTCACGGTGCCGACCGGGACGTCGAGCGCCTCGGCGATCTCGGCGTAGTCGAGATCGCCCACATCACGCAGGACGAGTGGCACGCGGAAGGTCTCGGGAAGTTCGGCCAGTGCAGCGTCGATGGCCATGCGATCGGCGATCGCCTCGACCTGCGGTCCGGCGTCGGGATCGACGATCTGCACATCGCCGCCCTCGGCCCGTGGGTCGCTGCGATCGTCGACCAGCATCGGCCGGCGTCGGCGCCGCCGCAGCTCGTCGAGGCTGGCATTGGTGGCGATCCGGTAGGCCCAGGTGGAGAACGAGGCCCGGCCGTCGAAGCGGCCGATGCTGCGTGCGATCGAGATGAGTGCGTCCTGGGCCGCGTCGGCGGCGTCGGCGTCGTTGCCGGTGATGCGCCGGCAGACGGCGAAGATGCGGTCGTAGTGGCGTCGGAGCAGGGTGTCGAGCGCTCGGCGGTCGCCGCCCGCTGCGGCCTGCACCAGTGCGTTGTCGTCGTGCATCATCCGGTGGCCGTGAACCGCAACTCGGTGAGCGTGCCCCGGAAGGGGTTGTCGGAGCTGCACGACTCGGACGGGCCGAGTTGGCGCATGAGCACCAGCATGTGACGCGCAGGCATGAGCACGGGGACGGTGAGGGTCTTGGCGGCGAGCGCATTGGCGCTGGCGATCGACTCACCCCATGCGGCGATGGACGCGGGCGGAGCCTCGTCGGTACTGGCGTACACCTCGACGATCCACGGTGCGCTGGCGATGTCGATGTCGAGCGATCCGGTGGCGGCGACATCGAACGTGGCCACCACGCCGACGCCACCCTTGCCCCCGAGGTACTCCGACGAGTAGCACACGGTCGACCAACCCGTGGCCGGGTCGCCGTCGATCAGTGCGTTCGCCTGATCGTCGTTCTCCTCCCCGTCGCCATCGGGGTCGAACGCGGCCACGGCGGCGATCGATGCGCCGATGATGGGGGCGGCGGTGGCCGCCGGCTCGACGGGTGCGGTGGGTGCGGTTGGCGCAATCGTCGTGGCCACGCCCGCATCGGACATGTTGCGACCCAGGCCGTTCACGAGGACCACCACCAGCACCGCTGCGGTGAGGAGCAGTGCGCCCACCAACACCAGTGACGGGCCGCGCCGCTGCTGGTAGCGACGGTTGGGGTGCTGGCGGACGAACCCGGTGCCGGTGGGCGTGCGGTCGCGCTCGACCCGGGTGGCGGCGGTGGCCGTGCGGCTCATCGGCGAGGCCGGCACCGGCTGGTACCCACCGACGGCTCGTGGCGGTCGACTGCTCGGGCCGACCACCGACGCCGGCGGTGCACCCCGCACCGGTTCACGCAGGGTGGGATCGACGACCCGTTGTGTGGCGTCGGTTGGCTCGCCCGACAGCATCGGGTCGGCCGGCCGGTTCTGGATCTCGACGATTGCGGCCCGCACAGCGGCGCCGCTCGCGTAGCGCTGCTCGGGCTTGCGGGCGAGCAACCGGTGGATGAGTTCGGGTAACCCGCGCGGCAGCGTGGGCCGCAACCGCGTGATGTCGGTGGGGTCGCGCTGGAGGCGGGCCAACGCGGTGTCGGCGTCGTTCTGGCCGAGGAACGGCACTCGGCCCGCAAGGCACTCGTAGAGGACGAGGCCCAGAGAATAGAGATCGGCCCGACCGTCGAGTCGCCGACCACGCACCTGCTCGGGCGACAGGTACTTCGCGGTACCCATCATGATGTTGTCGTTGGTGAGGTCGTCGCCGGCCGATTCGAGGCCCTTGGCGATACCGAAGTCGGTGAGCAGCACACGACCGTCGGGCGTGATCAAGATGTTGGCGGGCTTGACGTCGCGGTGCACCATGCCGGCCTGATGGGCGGCATCGAGGGCACTCGCCACGCACGACCCGATGTGCATCGTCAGGTCGGGGCTGAGACGCTTCTGGTCGTCGAGCAGCTGCCGCAGGCTCTTGCCGCTGACGAGTTGCATCACGACCGCCTGCCTGCCGGCCTCCTCGATGGCGTCGTACACGGCGACGATGTTGGGGTGGTTCAACTGGGCCACGGTGATGGCTTCGCGGCGGAACCGCTCGGCGACGACCGGGTCGTTGGCGAGTGTCGGCTTCAGCAACTTCACGGCCACCTGACGCGACAGCTGCAGATCGGTGGCCACCCACACCTCGGCCATACCACCTTGCGCGAGTCGACGATCCAGCCGGTAGCGCTGGGCGAGAACAGTCGGCGGTGGCGACGGGGGACTGGCGGTGGTGGACATGTCCGCAGGGAACGCTAGTGGTGCCGACCGCAACGGCATCGGCAATCGGCCGACGTGATCGATTGCGGTGGGGTCAGCGCGCCTCGTGGTCGGCGCCGTCGGGCATCCGGGTCATGCGTCGGGTCCGCTCGAACCCGTGCCCGAGGCGGGGTGGCGCGGTGCCACCTCGTCGGTGCGAGCGCGCCGCCGGACATCGAGCCAGTGACGCAGCCACCAGGCGAGCACCACCAGCACACCGGCACCGAGGAGCAACTGCCCCACTCCGGCGAGCGAGTTGACCCGAGCCGTCAACACCACCTCGGGAACCACCTGGCCGCCGCCGGCCGCCGGCGTGAACATTCGGAGGAAGACACTCGATTTGCCGTTGCTGCGTGCCAGGGCGCGCATCCGCTCGGTGGTGTCGTCGAGTGGGGCCAACACGACCGTCACCTCTCCGTCGGGGAAGGCGATCTTGGCTGAATCGAGTTGGAGGCGCACTGTGACGGCGAAATCGCAGCGGTTGGTGACCGTGATGGGGATGACGCTGTTACGACCGGTGAGCGTGAACGAGTACGGATCGGGGGCATCGACGCAGTCGCGGACGTCTTGGAACTGCTCGCGCAGGGCTGCAGCCATGGCCTGTGCTGTTTCGTCGTCGATCACGGTCGAGGGAAGGGCGTGCACGGTCGACACCCACGACGCCACCCGTTGCTCGTCGGTCGACAGCATGCTGGCCGTCGCCACGGTTTCGTCGGCGACGTCGTCGGTGAGCGCGAAGCGGGTGGTGAGATCGGGACCGGCGACGGCAGGCAGGCCGACCACGACCGGTGTGCCGTCGAGCAGCAGTCGGTCGACCGTCGCGCTCATCTCGCCGAGGCTGGTGAGCCGGAGGCCGGGTGTCGTGGTGAGGAGGGGGGCCAAGTGCTCGAGCAGGGCGGCGTCGATCACGCCGAGGTCGGGAACGCCGAGCACCATGCCGTGCCGGGCGACGATTGCGCCGGTTCGATCGATCTGTCCGGCGATCACCATCAATTCGGCGGTGATGTCGATGGCGGTGCCGACCGGCCGGGTGGTGTCGGTGAGGCTTGCGGCGATGTCGGGATCGATGATGGCGCTGGGAACGGTCGATCCGTCGCCGAGCGCCACGTCGATGAGTTGGGTGGTGTCGGTGAAGCCTCCCAACGAACCCGGTAGCGACTCGTACAGACGGTACGGCATCACCATCAACCGGGTGCCGAGGTTGCGCTGCAGCAGTGCGCCGGCGGCGCTGATGGGGCTGTCGACGAGGTCGACGGTGCGGTCGATCACCGTGCTCGGGAGCAACTCGGTGAGCAGGTCTTCGCCCTCGCGCAACAGTTGCGTATAGGTGTCGGCCCGGTCGGCCTGCGCCGCACTCGACGGATCGAGCGGCAGGCGTGGCGCTGCCAGCAGATCGCTGTCGGCGAGCAGGGTGAGCAGGGCCCGGGCAGGTTCGGGACGGGTGTCGAACACCGCGCGCAGGGTGGCGGGTTCGACCATCACGGCGACGCTGCCACCAGGGATCGTCAGCTCGGCCGCATCGAGCGCCGCGAGGCTGGCGCGAAGGGCGTCGAGTTCGGCGATCGCGTCGTCGGAGGCAGACACCGAGCCGTCGAGTTCGACCACGGGTGCAGTGGTCTGGCGCATCACCAGGCTCACCGGCATCACCTCGGCGGGCTGGGGCGCGTCGGCGTTCGTCGCGACGACGAAGGTGGCGAGCGAGGCGACCGAGCGCGACCCGTCGCGCACGTCGACCGTGAGGGCGCGCACCCCGGGTCGGCTGAACTGCAACGCACCCGTGGTGTCGACAGTCGTCTCGGTCGGCACGGTGACGGTGAGCGTGCCGGCGGTCGACGACGAGATCAGCGGTTCTGCGGCAGTGGGATCGAGGCTGAGGCGCACCGAGTCGGCGGCTGGGCCAGCGTCGCCGCCGAGGGCCTCGCGGAACCCGGTCCGGTCGAGCAGGGGCTGATGCGCTGACACCACGATCGACCAGGCATCGTCGAACTCGGTGGGATCGACGTCGGATGGCAACACCACGGTGAGCGTGAGCGGCGCGTCGGGCGCGACGGCGAACTGTTGCTCGACCAGGTCGAGTGTGCGGTCGGCGGCCCGCGACTCGATCGGACCCGACTCGTCGGGGGTGCGCGCTTGCGCGTCGGATGGTGGCGTGATGGGCACCGCGACGAAGGAGATGCAGCCACCGACGACGGCAGCAGCCAGGCGACGCCGACCCGGGCCCGTCATCGCCTCACACTCCCTTCGAACACACGCAACCGCTCGGGCAGGCTGCGGAAGCCGATGCGATGGTAGAGGGCGAGCGCGGCCTCGTTGTCGACGTGGGTGTTCACGAACACCCGCGTCACTCCGGCGCGCCGCATCCATGACAGCGCATCGGCGAGCAGGGCTGTGCCGACGCCTCGGCGGTGCACCCCCGGGTGCACCGACAGGCGCTGGATGTATCCGAGCGATCCGGA
This sequence comes from Acidimicrobiaceae bacterium, assembly GCA_040380855.1. Taxonomy (GTDB): domain Bacteria; phylum Actinomycetota; class Acidimicrobiia; order Acidimicrobiales; family Ilumatobacteraceae; genus VFMC01. The sequence continues at coordinate 55,055 of JBEIIG010000009.1, forward strand.
TCGGCCCGAGATGAGCGAACCGACGACGGATCGGTCGATCTCGGCGACGCGCGCCCGATGTCGTGGCGTCGCATGGCACACGTCGGCCAGCATCCCTGCGTCGAGCCACCAGCGATCACCGAAGGCGGCGCGGTCGATGATGGCTGCGGTGTCGAAGTCGGGCATGCGCAATCGCCGTACCACGGGTCGAGTCGAACGGTCGCCGCCCGGCCGCGGCAGTGGTGCATCGAGTTGCAGCAACTCGAGTTCCTGCTCGACGCGGAGGCCGGCGACATCGGCCTGGACGGCCTGGCGCGCGCTCAGTGCGCCCGTGCGGATCCGCTCGTAGCCGCGGGCGGCGAGCTCGTCGCACCAGGCCATGTAGTGCTCGGCCATCGGAACGGCGCCACCGTCGAGCACCACGACCAGCGCCTTGGTCGGATCGTCGGGGCTGGGCGTCGCCCTCGCGAGCAGCGATGTCGTGCCGAGGGCGAACGATGCGGGGTGTGTGCCGCCGGTGCGACGCAGCACCGTGGTCTGGCGAATCAGGCGCGGCACCGAGCTCATCGGGGAGGGACGGTAGCGTCGGGACCGTGACCGTGCTGTTCAGTACCCACGCCGCCTATCTCGAGCACCTCGCCGGGCCGCGCCACCCCGAGCGCCCCGAGCGCCTGCGCGCCGTGCTGGCCGGGGTGGAACGCGAGGGTCTGATCGAAGCACTCACGCCCCTTGCGCCGGTGGCCGCCACCCGCGCCGACCTCGAACGGGTGCACCCGGTGCCCTACCTCGACCGGATCGAATCGATCTGCGCCGCTGGAGGCGGACGCCTCGACCCCGACACCTATGCGGGCCCGCAGTCGTTCCATGCCGCCAGCCTCGCCGCCGGTGCCGGCCTCACCGCCGTCGAAGCGCTGCTCGCCGGTCGCGGCGATGCAGCGTTCTGCGCTGTGCGCCCACCCGGGCACCACGCCACACGCGACGAGTCGATGGGTTTCTGTTTCATCTCGAACGTCGCCGTCGTGGCGGCATCGCTGGCCGAACGAGGTGAACGGGTCGTGATCGTCGACTACGACGCGCATCACGGCAACGGTACCCAGGCCGTGTTCTACGACGACCCCCGGGTGCTGTTCGTCAGCCTCCACCAGTGGCCGCTGTACCCCGGTTCGGGCCGGGCCGACGAGATCGGCGTCGGCGCGGGCGAGGGGTACACGATGAACATCCCGGTGCCGCCCGGTGCCACGGGCGACGTCTACCTACGCGCGCTCGACGAGTTGGTGGCGCCGCGGGTAGCGCAGTTCGAGCCGACGTGGCTCATCATCTCGGCCGGGTTCGACGCGCACCGCGACGATCCGATCACCGAGCTCGGCCTCACGGCGGGCGACTACATCGCCATCACCCAGCGGGTGCTCGAGTTCACGCCGGCCGGCCGGCGCATCGTGATGCTCGAAGGCGGCTACGACCTCGATGCGCTCGCCAACTGCAGCGCAGGAGTGGTGGGTGTGCTGGCAGGCCTCGATCCACAGGCGCCGCTCGCCACCGAACGGGCCACGTCGGGCGGCCCCGGCGCGGCCCAGCTCGAGCGGGTCTCCTCGGTCTGGCGCGACCGCTGGTGATCCCCGAACGCTTCGCACCCGTGCTGCGCGAGATGCGGCCGCTCAGCGACCGGTTCGCCGCGGCCGGGCAGCGGTTGTTCCTGGTGGGTGGCACCGTCCGCGACCTGTTGGTGGGCGAGTTGCCCGACGGCTACGACCTCGATGCCACCACGACGGCGCGCCCCGACGAGATCAAACGGTTGCTCCACGGTTGGGCCGACGCCATCTGGACCCAGGGCGAGCGCTTCGGCACGATCGGCGCACTGAAGCGCACCGAACTGGCCGACGGCACGGTGGTCGAACGCACCTACGAGATCACCACTCACCGAGCCGAGGCGTACCGCGAGGATTCGCGCAAGCCCGAGGTGTCGTACGCCGACGACATCGAGGTCGACCTGTCGCGTCGCGACTTCACCGTGAACGCGATGGCGCTCGAACTCACCACTCCCGATCCGGTGCTGGTCGATCCGTTCGGCGGGGCCGTCGACCTCCTCACCAAGGTGCTGCGCACGCCGCTCGCTCCGTCGGAGAGCTTCAGCGACGACCCGCTGCGCATGTTGCGCGCGGCGCGCTTCATCGCCCGGTTCGGACTGCAGCCGCAGCCGGAGTTGGTGGCTGCGGTGCGGTCGATGGCGGCGCGGCTCGAGATCGTGTCGTCCGAGCGCATCCGCGACGAACTCGACAAGTTGATCGTGGTGCCGTCGCCGAGTGCCGGCCTGTGGTTCTGCGTCGACACCGGGTTGGCCGACCACTTCTTGCCCGAACTGCCTGCGATGCGCCTCGAGCAGGACCCGATCCACCGCCACAAAGACGTCCTCACGCACACCCTCGCCGTGATCGAGAACGTCCGTCCGCTGGCCGACCAGCGCCCCGGTCACCCACCGTTCGACTTCCGGCGCACGCGGCTGGCCGCGCTGTTCCACGACGTGGGCAAGCCGCGCACCCGCTCGTACGACAAGGGTCGTGGGGTGTCGTTCCACCACCACGATGCGGTGGGGGCCAAGATGACCCGCAAGCGGCTGCAGGCGTTGCGCTACTCGACGGCCGACACCGAGGCCATCACCGCCTTGGTGGCATTGCACCTGCGCTTCCACACCTACCAGATGGGCTGGAGCGACTCGGCGGTGCGGCGGTACGTGCGCGATGCGGGCGATCTGCTGCACGAGTTGAACGTGCTCACGCGCTGCGACTGCACCACCCGCAACGAGCGCAAGGCCATCGCGCTGTCGAAGCGGATGGACGATCTGGAGGTGCGCATCGCCGAGTTGGCCGAGCGTGAGGTGCTTGCTGCGCTGCGGCCGGAACTCGACGGTGTCGAGGTGATGACGCTGCTCGGCATCGCACCCGGTCCGCAGGTGGGTGCGGCGATGGACTTCTTGATGGACATCCGCCTCGACGAGGGCGAGATCGGCAAGGAGGCCGCGACGGCGCGCCTGCTCGAGTGGTGGCGAGCCCGCTGAGCCCGCCCTGCACGGGAAGCGTCAGACGCCCTGTTTGCGGGCCCGCAGCACCAGCACCGTGGGTGCGGTGGCGTCGCGTGCGGCAAGGGGTGCCAATTCGTGCATCACGTCGATGTGGAAGTTGGCGCGCTCGAAGCTCATGTAGAGCTCGCTGATCGATCGGGCGGTCTCGCCGTAGCGGTGCTGGGGTGCCGCCACCCCTGCATCGAACATGGCCGCCACCGGATGGGTGATGGCCATCACGAACGACGCGTTGGGCTTCAGGACCCGATGCACCTGGCGGGCGAGGCGGGGCAGGTCGTCGATGTCGTCGAGGGTCTGGGTGGCGATCACGAGGTCGACCGAGCCGCTGGTGACGAAGCCGAGTTCGGCGAGTTCGCTCTGGTGGCACTCGACGCGAACGGCTGCTTCGTCGGCGCGGTGGCGGAGCGAGGCGATGCGCTCGGCCGACGGGTCGACCACGATGGCCTTGGCACCGGCGAGCGCCAGTGTGACTGCGTTCGGCGTGATCGACGGTGGTGTGGGCCCGACGCCCAACTCGAGGGCGCGCTTACCGGTGACGTCGCCGCAGAGCCGCAATTCGTTGTCGTCGGCGACACCTCGCCCGAACCAGACACTGTGCATGTCAACAGTGTGACCGATCACGGCGCCTGAGCGGCGTATCCGGCCGGGGCTCGGCCCGATAGCGTCGGCGTCCATGGCGACCAGCGGCGATCGATCGGGCTTCTCGGCCGGGTCGCTGCGCGGCGCGGCGGGCATCGTCGACCATCGTCTCGCGCGCCGCCACCTCGTGAACGAGTACCGCCGCGGCCGCCTGCGCCGCGATCAGATCTGCGACGCGCACCCCGAGTTGATCAGGGCGGCGCGCAACGTGGGCACCGAGTCGCGGTCGGCGTGTCCCATCTGTGCCGAGCCCGAACTCCGACTGGTCACCTATGTGTTCGGCGACCGGTTGCCGTCGCACGGTCGCTGTGTGGGCACGGCCAAGGAGATGGCGGCGCTCCACCAGCGGTCGACCGACCTGACGGCCTATGTGGTGGAGGCTTGTGTGGCCTGCCGCTGGCACCACCTGCTGCGGGTGTTGCCGGTGGGCTCGGGGCGGGCTCGCCGCAGCGCCACGGGCGCGTGAGCGCCGGCCGCCCCTAGAACGGGTTGTAGCCGAGGCGGTTGCGTACGGCGATGGCCTCGCCGATGTGTGCGTTGGCGTGACCGAGCAACGGCCATTGGACGAGCCAGTGCACCGGTCGGCCGTCCCACATCGCGATCAGCCAACCGAACTCGTCGGTGTCGAGACCGCCGAGGCCGACCAGGCGTCGGCCGGTGTCGGGTATCGAGTCCATCGCCATGGCCGAGAGCCGTTGCAACCAGCGTTCGGTGGTGTCGAACACGGCGGCGACGTAGCCGAGCAGGGCTGCCGGATCGATCGACGCCGTGATGGTCTCGTCTTCCCGCTCGGTGAGGCCGGCGCCAGCGGATGTGCGTGCGGGGTCGAGGCCCAGTGCGGGCAGGTGTTCGACGAACAGTGGTGCCCGGTTCCTGATTGCGGTCTGGAGGGCGAGATCGTGATGGCGAGCGAGGTGCAGGGTGAGCCAGGTGATGCTCGAGCCCCCGCCCGGCGGCGTCTCGGCCCAGCGGTCGACCGGCACCTTGGCCGATACGGCGGTGTCGAGACGGGTGCGCATGTCGCGATGGGCGGCGAGCAACCACGCGCGGAGATCCACGTCCTCGACCGTAGTGGTCGGCGAACCGTCGCGCACCCCCTCGCTACAACAGGTGCCATGTGGCGAAACACCCGTTACGCTTGCCGAGTCATATTCACCCTGCCCCGTCATGGGGCCCCGTCGTGTAGGGCACGTCGGGTCCGAAGGGAGGTTCCACACGCATGATGCGTGCCTATGAGCTCATGGTCATCATCGATGGCGATCTCGACGACAACGCCGCTCGGGCGTGGGTCACGTCGATCACCAAGTCGATCGAAGCAGCCGGTGGTTCGATCCACGGCAAGGCCGATTGGTGGGGTCGCCGCCAGTTCGCCTATCAGATCAACAAGAAGGACTTCGGCTACTACGTCGTGTTCCACTTGTTCGCCAAGGGCGGCGCACTCGACGAACTCGAGCGGTCGTTCCGTATCGCAGACGACATCGTCCGCCACAAGCTGCTCCGTCTCCCCGATGCCGAGGCGGCGCGCCGCGGCATGAGCGAGACCGCGGCCTGACCACACCGCACCGTCCACGAAGGAGGCCACCATGGCCGATACCACCATCACCGTCGTCGGAAATCTCACCCGCGAGCCCGAATTGCGTTTCACCCAGGGCGGCAAGGGCGTGGCCAGTTTCGGCCTTGCCGTCAGCCGTCGTTTCCAGGTGAACGGCGAGTGGCAGGAAAAGACCTCGTTCTTCAACGTCAGCGCCTGGGACAACCTCGGCGAGAACGTTGCCGCCACCCTCACCAAGGGCATGCGCGTCATCGTGACGGGCCGGCTCGAGATCCGCGAGTACGAGGCGCGTGAAGGCGGCAAGCGCACGAGCGTCGACATCACTGCCGACGAAATCGGCCCCAGCCTCCGGTGGGCCCGTGCCACGGTCGAGCGCACCGAGCGCACCGAGGGCGGCCAGGGTGGCGGCGGCAACTACGGCGGCGGTGGCGGTAACTACGGCGGCGGCCAGCGTGGCGGCAGTTCATCCGGCGGCCGGGCCGCCGATCCCGTGTACGGCGACGAAGAGCCGTTCTGATCTCTCATCCATTCGTCATTCCTGAGGAACAACCATGACCAGTAAGAAGAACAAGGCTCGTGCCCCGCGCGAGACCAACAAGAAGATCAAGAAGAAGACCAGTGTGCTGGTCACCGACAAGGTCGAGTACGTCGACTACAAAGACGTCAACCTGTTGCAGCGGTTCGTCAGCGACCGCTCGAAGATCCGTGGCCGTCGTGTGACGGGCAACGATGTGCAGCAGCAGCGCGATATCGCCAACGCCATCAAGAACGCCCGCGAGATGGCCCTGATGCCGTACACCAAGCGTGTGTCGCAGACCCGAGCGGGCCGCCCGCCGCGCGACGGCGACGATCGTCCGCGTCGCCCCCGCGACGAAGAGGCTGCGGCGCCGGCGATCGAGACCCAGGTCGATGCGGTCGAGACCGAGACGGCAGATGAGGTGGAGGCCTGATCATGAAGGTGATTCTTCGTTCCGATCTGTCCGGTGTGGGCAAGCGCGGCGACATCGTCGAGGTGTCGAACGGCCACGCCCGCAACTACCTGCTGCCCAAGGGTCTCGCCCTGGTGGCCACCGATGGCGCGGTCTCGCAGGCCACGTCGATGCGTCGGGCACGCGACCTGCGCGATGCCGCCGATCGCGAGTCGGCGCAGACCATCGCCAGTGTGCTGGTGGCCAAGACCATCGTCATCACGTCGAAGGCCGGCGCCGAGGGCAAGCTCTACGGCTCGGTCACCACGAGCGACATCGCCCAGGCGATCCACGAGCAGGCCAACATCTCGATCGATCGACGCAAGTTGCACGTCGACCCGATCAAGACGCTGGGCACCTACAGCGTGTCGGTGAAGTTGCACTCCGATGTGCAGTTCCCGGTCACCCTCGAGGTCGTCAAGAAGTAGTCGTCCACACCGGTGGGCCTGTTGTCCCCCGGTGCATGTCGCTTTGTACACATGCCACGTCGGGTAACGCCCCAGCGTGGAGAACCACCCCTGGTCGTACGCGCCCTGTCGATGGCCCGTCCTCCACAGGGCGCGTCGGTTGTCCCCAGGAAAGACACAGGGTGACACCCCTAGCGATCCACACCCCCGACCAGCCAAGGTGGTGACCCCATGGCTTCCCGCGACGACGATCGATCCTCCCGCCACCGCAACGGAGCTCCCGCCCGTTCCGATGGTCATGTTCCACCGCACAACCTCGACGCCGAGGAGAGCCTGCTCGGCGCGCTGCTGTTGTCGCGCGATGTCGTCGGCACCGTGGCCGAGCTGGGTCTGCAGGTCGAGCACTTCTACAAGCCGTCGCACCAACACATCTACGCCGCCGTTCGCGGCCTGATGACCACGGGGCAGCCGGTCGATGTGATCACCGTCGCCGACGATCTGCGTCGCAACGGTCTGCTCGACGAGATCGGCGGCGCGCAGGCCTTGCTCGATCTGCAGAACGCCACACCGGCGGTGTCGAACGCCTCTCGCTACGCCAAGATCGTGCAGGACACGGCGTTGCTGCGCCGGATGATCGCTGTCGCCAGCGAGATCGCCGAACTCGCCTACGACGAACCCGACGATGTGACCAAGGCGCTCGACGAGGCCGAGACCAAGGTGTTCGAAGTGGCCGAGGACCGGGTGATCGACACCACCCGACCGCTCGGCGAACTGTTGCCGGGCGCCATGGACCGCTTGCAGGAGACATTCGCCCGTGGCGACGCCATCACCGGCACCGCAACGGGCTACAACGACCTTGACGAGATCCTGTCGGGGTTGCAGCCCTCGACGCTCAACATCGTCGGTGCCCGCCCCGCCATGGGCAAGACCGCGTTCGGGCTGGGTATCGCCACCCATGTGGCGGCAACGGCCCGCAAGCCCGTGCTGTTCTTCTCGCTCGAAATGGGACATGCCGAACTGACGCAGCGAATCCTGTCGGCCGAGGCGCGGGTCGACTCGCAGAAACTCCGCACGGGCCGACTGATCGACAGCGACTGGACCAAGATCGGCCGTGCCATCAACCGGCTCGAGGTACCGCTCTATCTCGACGACAACCCGCGGGTGACGGTGATGGAGATCCGTGCCAAGGCACGACGGATGAAAGCGCGCCACGGCGGGATCGCGCTGATCGTCATCGACTACCTGCAACTGATGAGTGGTGGCGGCAACCCCGAGAACCGTCAGTTGGAGGTGAGCGAGATCAGCCGCGGCCTGAAGATCCTCGCCCGCGAACTCGACGCGCCGATCATCGCCCTCAGCCAGCTCAGCCGAAACCTCGAGACCCGTGCCGACAAGCGCCCGATGCTGGCCGACCTGCGCGAATCGGGCTCGCTCGAACAGGACGCCGACGTGGTGATGTTCCTCTACCGCGACGAGGTGTACAACCGCGAGTCACCCGACAAGGGGTCGGCCGAGGTGATCATCGCCAAGCACCGCTCGGGGCCCACCGGTGCGGTGAAGCTGGTGTTCAACGGCGCCTACACCAAGTTCGACAACGCCGCGCGCGGTATCTGACCAGCCCTGTCGGCCCTGGGCACGCACCGGGGCAAATCGACCGAACGGGGTGAGGAGCCCACCGGCTGCAGCGATGATCATGCCGATCATGGGTGCTCGTCTGCCATCGATCCCAACGCTGGCCGGAGCGTTGCGTCCCGCGTCCCGCCACGTGGTGGGCGAGGTGTTCGCCGGCATCGCCCTCGCAGCACTCTGTCTGCCACTGAACATCGGCTACGCCGAAGCAGCGGGTCTGCCGCCGGTCGTGGGCATCTACGCGACCCTTGCCCCGCTCGTGGTGTACGCCCTCACGGCAGGGTCGCGTCATCTCGTGATCGGTCCCGACTCCACCATCGCCGCCCTGCTGGCGGCCACGGTGGCTCCCATCGCCGCATCGAGTGGTGCTGAGCCGATGGCGTTGGCCACTGCGACCGCGATGCTGACAGGCGCGATCCTGGTGGTGTTCTGGGCGCTCCGGCTCGGCGATCTGGTGCGGTTCTTGTCGAAGTCGGTGCTCGTCGGGTTCATCGCCGGACTGGCGCTCGAGGTGCTGCTGTCGCAGGTGCGCAAGATCATGGGCGTGTCGGTGGAAGCCGACGGCTGGTTCGCCGAGGCGTGGGCCCTCGTGCGCGCGGTGCCAGAGGCGTCGTGGGCGAGTGTGCTGGTGGGTCTGTCGACCATCGCCTCACTGCGCGTGTTGAAGCGGGTAGCACCGAGGTTGCCGGCGGCGCTGATCACCCTGATCGTGGTGACCGTGGTGGTGTCGCTCACCGAGCCCGACGGTGTGGCGGTGTTGGGCGAGGTGCCGTCGGGGTTGCCGAACCTGGCGCTGCCCTCGGTGCCGGCCTCGGCCTGGTTCGACCTGGCACCCACGGCGTTGGCAATCGCCGTGCTCACCATTGCCGAGGGGCTGTTGATGGCCAAGCGGGCCGCCCGTTCGAACAGTGAGCACTTCGCGGCCAATGGAGAGTTGTTCTCGATGGGTGTGGCGAATGTGGCGGGCGCCATCACGGGGGCGATGCCCTCGGGTGCCAGCGCCTCGCGCACGGCGGCAATGGGCTCGGCCGGTGCCCGGAGTCAGGTGCCCTCGATGGTGGCTGCTGGCGCGGTGGTGGCGATCGTGCTGTGGTTCACCGAACCGGTCGGCCGCCTGCCCAGTGCAGCCCTCGCCGGCTTGGTGGCCAATGCGGTGGTGGGCACGATCGAGACCGCCGAACTGCGGCGCCTGTGGCAGGTGCGGCGCAGTGAGTTCGGCATCGCCCTGGGGTGTCTGCTCGGGGTGTTGGTGCTCGGGCCGATGGCGGCGGTGGTGTTCGCCACGTTGGCCTCGGCCGTCGACATGATGCGCCGGGCGGCCGACGCACCGTGGGCCAGGCTCGGGCCGTCGGCCGAGGATCACCGCGTGGGGCGATATGGAGCGGCCGACGTCGCGGCAGGCCCGGTGGGTCTGCGGGTGATCCGGCCTGGCGGGCCGCTGTTCTTCGCCAATGCCGACGAGCTGCTGGCCGTCTTCGAGGACGCCGCGACCGATCCGGACACGGTGTGGCTGGTGCTCGACCTCGAGCAGGTGTCGGATCTCGACCCGACGGCGGCCGATGCCCTGGCCGACGGGATCGCTGCCGTGCAGGCAGCGAATCGGGTGGTGGCGATCACCCGTGCCACCGGACCGATGACCATGCTGCTCGAGCGCCACGGCTTGCTGGCAGTGGTGGGAGAAACGCACCTGTACCGCACCAACCGCGCTGCCGAGGTCGCCTACCGGTCGGTCACGGGGCAGGCGCCCTAGTCGATGAGGCCGGCTGTGTGGGCGATGTCGACCGCCCCGCTTCGTGAGGTGGTGCCGAGCTTGCGGTAAATGGCCACGGTGTGCGTCTTCACCGTGTTGCGCGAGAGGTAGAGCCGTTCGGCGATCTCGCCCACGCTGAGGTGCGTGGGCAGGTACTGCAGCACGCGGAGTTCGGCGGTGGTGAGCGACGCGGGCCCGAAGCTGGCGGCATGGCCGCCGGAGGCGACCGAGCGGCGGATGTCGGCGATCTGCCGGGCTGCAGCGTGGGCGTCGGGCATGGCGGCGAGGAACACCTCTGCCTCGTCGAGCAGGGTGGTGGCCTCGACCGTGCGGCCGACGAGTGCACTGGCGTGGGCCAGCGCCAGGCGGGAGACCAGGTTGAACCAGGGGCTGACCGGCGCGAATCCACTGAGTTGCAGGCGGGCGAGCTGGTGGGCGTCGGCAGCTTCGTCGAGCCGGCCTTGACGAGTGAGGACGAGTGCCCGCACCGCGGTGATGGGGCACGCTGCCGGTAGCGACCACTGCTCGCCGAGCGCGTGCACGCTCTCGTCACTGCACTCGATGGCGGCCTCCCAGTCGCCGAGGTCGACGTGCACCAGGGCGAGGATGGCGAGCGACAGGCCGCGCATCAGTGGCCGACCTTCGCTGCCGGCGACGGCTTCTCGCAACAGTTCGACGGCACGGTCGGGGTTTCCGCGCAGCGCGTGTGAGGTGGCCTCGAGGGCGCACGAGAACGGGTGCCAGAACGCGCCCGGCCGGAGTCGCGCTCGTGCATATGCAGCTTCGATGGCGACGTCGCTGGCAGTGAGCCAGCCGATGCTGGCGCGTGCCACCGCCAAGGCCACCGCAGGTTCGCGGTCCGTTGCGTCGATGGGCCGCTCGGCACCGATGGCCACCATCGCCTGCTCGAGCAGGGCGAGGGCGGCAGCGCCGTCGCCGGCCACATGGCTGGCATGGGCGCCGGAGGTGAGCATCAGTGGGCGGGCCACGAGATCGTCACGCGAGAACCAGCCGAGCCAGCGTTCGAGTGTGGCCTGACGACCGAGGTTGACGTACAGCGGGAAGTAGCGCACCACGAGGTGTGCCGTCCGGTCGACATCGCCGGAACGGGCGGCGCACGCCACGGCGAGTTCGGCCTCACCGCGTTCTTCATGCCAGGCGCTGGCGGCGCGAAGGGTGGCCGCCGCCTCACCGGGCTCACGTCGTTCGAGTTCGGCGGTGAGGTACTCAGACAGCAGATGGTGGAGCCGGTACCACTGGCGCTGCTCGTCGAGCGCGATGACCAGCAGGTTGCGCCGATGAAGGTCTTCGAGCACAGCGGACGAGCTGCGGCGGTCGAGGAGGTGGTCGCACAGCGGGCCCGAGAACCGTTCGAGGGGCGCCACCCGCAACAGCAGGTTGGCGACTTCGGTGCCGACACCCGACAACACCACCTCGGAGAAGTACTCGACCATCATGCGCGTGTCGCCGGCGACATCGAGCGTGGCCCGTTCGCCGCGACTCGACCGCCTGGCCAGTGCCGCCAGATACAGCGCCAACGGCCACCCCTCGGTGCGTTCGGTGAGGGTGGCAGCCTCGGCGGGGGTGATGTCGACGGCCAAGGCGGCGTACATCGCGGCCACCGTGTCGGTGCCGAGTGCCAGGTCGCGCTGGCCGATCTCGACCACCGTGTGGCGGGCGCGCCATCGAGCGAACGGCAGCGCCGGAAGCGCACGCGACCCCAACGCCACCAGCGAACCAGCCGGCAACTCGTCGACGATGACGGTGAGGGCGTCGAGTGCCTCGAGTGAGGTGAGTTCGTGCACGTCGTCGAGGACCAGGAGGAACGGCGTGCGCCGACCGGCGAGCATGCGGGCGAACCGTTGGGTGGGCGCCGAGGCGATGGAGGCGCGCTGGTTGGCCAGGTCGGCGCGCACCTGGGGGTCGATCGGTTCGAGCTGATTCAACACATAGGCGACATCGCCGAGCAGCACCGATGCCTCGTTGTGGGCGCGATCGAGGGTGAGCCAGGCGCTGGGCCGGCCGTCGTTTGCCGCCAGGTCGGCCAGCAGCGTCGACTTCCCGTATCCGGCCGCTGCGGTGACGAGGAGCAGGTCGGGTTCGTTCGCCGCGATGTGCTCGAGCAGGTCGGTTCGGGCCACATGGCCCCGGCGGCGGCGAGGAGGGTGCAGTTTCGAGGCGACGGCCAGCGGTTCGGCGGGCACCACGCCGATGCTGCTGTCGACCCGTTGAGCCATGGCCGCATGCTACCGGCGACCCTGTTTTGGGTCGGGTGACGGATGGCCCAGTCACCCGATCTGGGGCATGTCGTGGACCCCTCGCGGGGGGATCATCTGGACTCCACGTCGACGGAGGACCCATGGCCGACCAACCGAACATCCTGATCATCTGGGGCGACGACATCGGCGTCTCGAACCTGTCGTGTTACAGCGACGGGGTGATGGGGTATCGCACCACCAACATCGACCGCATCGCCGCCGAAGGTGCCCGCTTCACCGACTACTACGGCGAGCAGAGTTGCACCGCGGGGCGCGCCGCGTTCGTGACCGGTCAGAACCCGTACCGCACCGGTCTCACCAAGGTGGGCATGCCGGGCGCGCCGATCGGCCTGCGCGACACCGACCCCACCATTGCCCGGGCGTTGCGGGCCAACGGCTACGCCACCGGCCAGTTCGGCAAGAACCACCTGGGCGACCGCGACGAGTTCTTGCCCACTATGCATGGCTTCGACGAGTTCTTCGGCAACCTGTACCACCTCAACGCCGAAGAAGAGCCCGAACAGCGCGACTACCCGAGCGAGAGCGATTTCCCCAACTTCCGCCAGCGCTTCGGCCCCCGTGGCGTCATCCATTCGTGGGCCAACCCTGACGGCACCCAGCGCATCGAAGACACCGGGCCGCTCACCAAGAAGCGGATGGAGACCTGCGACGAAGAGTTCCGCGACGCGGCGATCGATTTCATCAGCCGGCAGCACGCAGCCGACAAGCCGTTCTTCGTGTGGTTCAACAGCACCCACATGCACTTCCGCACGCACGGCAAGCCCGAGAGCAAGGGCCGCGCCGGCCGCTGGCAGTCGGAGTACCACGACACGATGCTCGACCACGACGACGTGGTGGGCGACCTGCTCGATGCGCTCGACGAAATGGGCCTGAGCGAGAACACGATCGTCGTGTACTCCACCGACAACGGTCCGCACATGAACACCTGGCCCGACGCCGGGATGACCCCGTTCCGCAGTGAGAAGAACTCGAACTGGGAGGGTGCCTACCGGGTGCCGTGCCTGGTGCGCTGGCCCGGGCACATCCCGGCCGGCACCGTGCTGAACGGCATCATCAGCCACAACGACTGGTTCCCCACCCTGCTGGCGGCAGCAGGGGTGACCGACATCGTCGATCAACTGAGGGTCGGTGGCGAGTTGGAGGGCAAGCACTTCAAGGTGCACCTCGACGGCCACAACCAACTGCCGTACCTCACCGGTGAGACCGATCAGAGCGCTCGCCAGTACTTCTTCTATGTGTCCGACGACGGCGACCTGACGGCGATGCGCTTCGACAACTGGAAGATCGTCTTCCTCGAACAGCGCGCCGCGGGCACGCTGAACATCTGGGCCGAGCCCTACACCCACCTGCGCGTACCGAAGTTCTTCAACCTGCGCACCGACCCGTACGAACGTGCCGACATCACCTCGAACACGTACTACGACTGGTTGCTCGACCATGCCTGGCTGGCGGTGCCGGCGCAGGCGTTCGCGGCACAGATGCTCACCAGCCTGGTCGAGTTCCCGCCCAGCCAGAAGCCGGCGAGCTTCACCATCGAGCAGGTGGTGGCCAAGTTGACGTCGGGCATGCCCAGCGCGTGAGCAACATCGCGTCGAGCGACCCGACCGCGCCGGGTGGGGCGACCTCGCCTCATCCGAGCGCCGTCTGGGTGCCCGGCGGCATGTTCACGATGGGCTCCGACCGGCACTATCCGGAGGAGGCGCCGGCGCATCGGGTGCGCGTCGACGGGTTCTGGATCGGGTCGTACCCGGTGACCAATGCCGAGTTCGCCGAGTTCGTCGCGACCACCGGGTACGTCACCGTGGCCGAACGTCCGCTCGACCCTGCCGACTACCCGGGGGCGCCGGCCGAGAACCTGGCACCCGGATCACTGGTGTTCACGCCGACCCCCGGCCCGGTCGACCTGCGGCACCTGAGTCAGTGGTGGACCTGGACGCCGGGAGCGTCGTGGCGAAACCCCGAGGGACCGCGCAGCACACTCGACGACCGCGGCGATCATCCGGTGGTGCACCTCGCCCACGAGGATGCTGCGGTCTACGCCGACTGGCGAGGCGGTGCGCTGCCCACCGAGGCCGAGTGGGAGTTCGCGGCCCGCGGTGGCCTCGACGGCGCCGAGTTCACGTGGGGCGACGAGCGCCGGCCGGATGGCCGGATCATGGCGAACACCTGGGACGGGCCCGACTTCCCGTGGCGCAACACCGGCGATGATGGCTGGGAGCGCACGTCACCGGTTGGTGCGTTCCCGGCCAATGGCTACGGCCTGCACGACATGGCGGGCAACGTGTGGGAGTGGACCGACGACTGGTACACGAGTCGGCACCCCACCGACGTCGACAAGCCCTGCTGCGTACCGCTCAATCCGCGAGGCGGTGATCTCGATACCAGTTTCGATCCGGCGCAGCCGCAGTTCCGGATCCCGCGCAAGGTGATCAAGGGCGGTTCGCACCTGTGCGCCGACAGCTACTGCATGCGGTACCGACCGGCGGCCCGTCGCCCGCAGATGATCGACACCGGGATGAGCCATGTCGGCTTCCGCGTGGTGTGGCGGCCGACATCGACGACGGTCGACCACCCGGGGGAGGACCCGCGATGACCCGTTCTGATCACCTACTGCCTTCGTGGCGCGAGGGCACCACCCGCGATGCGCTACTGACCTTCCTGGAAGCATCGGCATCACTCGCCCCCGCCGATCGAGTAGCCACGTTCGACAACGACGGCACGTTGTGGTGCGAGCGGCCTGCCTACTTGCAGTTCCTGTTCTTCGTCGATGCCCTGCAGCGGGCAGCCGAGACCGACCCGTCGTTGCGAGATCGGCCGGAGTTCGCTGCTGTGCTGAGCAACGACCAGGGGGCGATCGGCGAGTTGGGCCTGGCCCGGGTGGGCATGGCACTGAACGGTCTGTTCGCCGGGCTGACCCCCGAGGCGTTCAGCACTGCGGCACGCGAGTTCGTCGACCGTGCGGTTCACCCGGTGCTCGGCCTGCCGGCGCGCCGCACCGTGTACCAGCCGATGCTCGAGTTGATCGACGCGCTCCGCGAGCACGGATTTGCCGTGTTCGTGGTGAGTGGCGGCGGCACCGAATTCGTCCGTGCGGTGAGCCATGACCTGTACGGGGTGCCGCCCGAGGGAGTGGTGGGCACCTTGGTGCAGCACGAGATGGTGCGCCGCGCCGATGGCGGCCCCGAACTGCGGCGCACGAACCTGCTCGACGGTGAAGCGAACGAGGGCGTGGCCAAGGTGACCCGCATCCAGAGTCACCTCGGCCGCCGTCCGGTGTTCGCCGCCGGCAACTCCGGGGGCGATCGCGAGATGCTCGAGTGGGCCACCGCGGGCGACGGCCCTTCGATGGCGCTGGTGATCGATCACGACGACGCCCAGCGCGAGTTCGCCTATCAGGGCCGCGCCGAGAGTTTCGCCGAGGACGAGTCGATCACCGCGGCGGCCGCCCGTCTGGGCTGGACCGTGGCGAGCATCGCCAACGACTGGGCGACCGTGTTCCCCTCGGCCGATTGACCGAACCGGCTGAGTGAGCGCCGCCACTCGGCCGCGTGAGGCCGGACCGGGGGGTCATGTCCACTGTTCGTTCGGTGGCCCGGTGGTCATGAGCAGGGTGCCGTCGCGGGCTCGGACGGTGATGGATCGGTCGGCGCCCATCGTGAGTTGCCAGTGTTCGGCGTGGAGTCGGCCGTGGTGGTGCCTGCACAGTGGGAGCAGGTTGGCCAGGTTGGTGTGTGCGCTGTGTTCCCAGTAGTGGATGTGGTGGGCTTCGGTGATGGAGACGTGCCGGCGGCAGCCGGGGATCGCGCAGTGTCGGTACATCGCGCGGAGCGCCCTGCGTTGTCGGGTGCTGGCGTGTCGTCGGTTTCGGTCGTGGTCGAGTGTGACGGGTCGGGTGAGTGACTGGGCGAGCTGGTCGCAGGTGGGGACCGGGTCGCCTTGGGTGATGACGACACCGTCGCGGTTGACGACGACCGGCACGAACCGTGCCCGGGTGGCGATGGTGCGGACGCTGTCGATGGGCAGGTCGATGCCTGGCCCGCAGTCGACTTTCGAGTGGGCGTGTCGGCCGTGTTCGAAGGTCTGTTGGTCGATGACCACGATGACTTCGGGTTTCCCGATCGCACCGGCTGCGCCGGTGATGAGATCCATCAGGGCGTGGGCGCGGTGCCAGTCGACCGCGTCGAGTGGGTCGGTGGGACACTCGGCCGGGCGCGGTTGCGCGAGTCGGGCGTGGAGTTGTTCGTTGAGCAGGTGCTGGTAGGTGGCGCCGAGTTCGGGGTCGAGCGAAAGTGTGGAGCGGACCATCCCGGTGTTCGGGTCGATCCACACCCGGCAGCGGGTGTCGCGTTTCTGGCGTTCCAACCGCTGTTTGCCGTCGTCGGCTTCGATGAGCCGGATCTCGCGTTGCAACCAGCCACGCCACTGTTCGACCGTCGCCCGCTGCGAAATCGCGCGGGCAACGAGGTCGGCTTCCAACGCGCGCAGGGCGGGTTGCAACCGTGGTTCCAACGAGCGGACCGCGGCGGTGAACGCGTCGAGGTGCTCGCCCGACAGTCGGCCCTCATCCATCGACGCTTTCACCTCGGGCGCGAGCGCGGCCTGTTCGGCACGCTCCAGGGCGCGCCCCGCACCCCCAGCTGACCGGCCGGTGGCGCGCGCGTTGATCGCCGCCGGATCCACCCCGGGGCACTGCGCGGCGAGCTGCCGCAGCCGCTGGTTCAGATCGATCTCACGTGCCTGCAAGAACCGCTGCAACCCGGCCACATCACCCAACAACCCGGCCACACCCGCCTCGTCGAGCAACGACACATCGGCGCCAGCAGCCCGGACGAACCGATCCACCAACGACACCGACACAGGGCCACCCACGCCACTCAGAGGGAAGCCAGGCGCGACCGATGCCACACCGGCATCCGATACTGACAACAGTGCTGTGTCCACGCGCACCTCCCCCCACACCCGCACCAGCAGGCAAACCAGCATCAACCCACAAGACGGGAACCCGAACGGGTTCGATGTGGTTCCGAGGGGAAGATCGGAACACCGAGCAACCTATACGAACACCAGTTCGGCGACAACCCGACTGAGCAAGAATTCTCGGACCGCCTGTGCCCGAGCCATCTCGATCGCGCCGCGGCGCGGGCAGACTGGGCAGGTGATGGCCGAGACCGCCTTCCTGGGTGAGAACCTCATCGTGTGGCTGCTGCTGGCACTGGGCGGTGCACTGTTCGCCGGCAACCTGCTGGCGCTCGTGCGGCCCCCCGCACAGCGCCGCGACGAGGGCGACCTCGAACAGGCGCCCCGTGGCCGCAGCCTTGTCATGGCAGCCATCGGGCTGGTGGTTGCCGTGGCTGCTCTGGCGGCACTGCTGCGCTGAGGCGTCGGCGCTGAGGCGTCGGTGTGGCTGCGTCGGTGTGGGTGCGTCGGCGCGCAGCGCTGCTCAGCAGCGCACGACGACGTGCTCGTAGCGGTCCATCCTGCGTGGATCGTGACGCACCTCGCCCTCACCCAACTCGAGGTCGGGGCAGCGTTCGAGCAGTCGCTGTACGGCGATCTGCGCCTGCAACCGCGCCAGGGGTGCGCCGATGCAGTAGTGGATGCCCTGCCCGAACGACAGCGACACCACCTCGGGTCGGGTGATGTCGAACGTGTCGGGGTCGGGCCAGCGGGCCGGGTCGCGGTTGGCCGCGCCGGTGGCGAGGCGGACGGTCGCTCCGCGAGGGATGACCGTGCCGCCGATCTCGACGTCGTCGAGCGCCAACCGCGGGGTGGTGGTCTGCTGGTTCGGGTGGTGGTAGCGCAGGATCTCGGTGATGGCCCCTGGTAGCAGAGTGGGTCGGTGTCGCAGCAGGGCCAGTTGGTCGGGGTGCCGCAACAGCAGCAGCATCCCGCTCGAGATCATCCGTTCGGTGGTGGTGCCCGCCGCGTTGTAGAGGGTGAGCAGTGCAGCGACGATCTCGGCTTCGGTGAGGGTGGCGCCGCGCTCGTCGGCATGGACGAGCGCAGTGACGAGGTCGGGTCGTGGCGCCTGCCGTCGCGCAGCGACGACATCGGTGATGAACTGCACCTGCCACACCAGGGCCTGCCGGGCGGCCTCGCGCTGCTCGGCGTCGGCCGTCGGATCGCCCAGGCGTTCGGTGTCTTCGAACGACGCACGGAACTGCTGCTGCGCCTCGGCGGGGATGCCGATCATCTCGGATGCGACCGTGATGGTGAGTGGAAAGGCCAACTCGGTGACGAGGTCGAGTTCGCCTGCCGCCATACCGATGTCGATCAACTGATCGACCAGCGCGTGCACCCGTTCGCGTTGCTGGTCGACGGCCGCCCGGGTGAAGGCCTGCTGGACCAGGTTGCGGATGCGGGTGTGTTGCGGTGGGTCGCTCATGTTGAACGACTGGAGCACCACCTGCTGGGCGCGGGTGAACGGATCGAGTGAGTCGGCGGCGCGTGGCAGACCTCGCTTGGTGGCCCAGTCGCTCGACAGCCGCGGGTCGCGGAACGCGGCAGCGACGTCGTCGTAGCGGGTGAGCAACCAGTATCCGTACGACGAGTGGTGGACCGGGTCGTGGTCGCGCAGCCAACGCAGGGTCGGCGCGGGATCGTCGAGGAAGGCCACGGAATGCAGGTCGAGGGGGAGATCCACGGGAACAGCCTGGCACGGCCCACCGCCTGGCTCGGCCGCGGTAGCCTCGCCCCGGGGTTCGCGCCTGACAGCGCGTCGCGAGTAGGGCCACGATGACCAAGATCCGCTCCAGTGACAGTTCGATGATCGATGATCGCCGCGGCCGAGGTGGTGGCCGCGCTGGCGCGGGTGGTATCCCGGGGATGGGGGGTCTCGGCGGGATGCCTGCCGGGATGAAAGCCGGCGGCGGCATCGTGGGCCTGATCATCGCCGTGGTGGTGCTGGTGATGTCGGGCGCGCTCGGCGACGACTCGAGCGGCACAGCGAGCAGTGCCGGTGGGCTGGGCGGCACGGCTGCGGCCGAGGCGTGCACCACCGATCTCGAACAGACCTTGTGCGGTTCGACGATCGATGTCCAGCAGTACTGGAGCAAGGCGCTGCCCACGTTCTTCGACACCCCGTATCGCGCCACCAAGACCGTGTTCTTCACGGGCCGCACGTCGACCGGCTGTGGTGCTGCCACGTCGCAGGTCGGCCCCTTCTACTGCCCGGCCGACCAGCTCGTGTACTTCGATCTCGACTTCCTCGTCGCGCTCGAGAAGCAGTACATCGGCAAGTCGACCGATCTCGCCCAGCAGTACATCGTCGCCCACGAGTACGGCCATCACATCCAGAATCTGCTGGGCACCAGCGATCAGGTGCGCCGCTTGCAGAAGAGCAATCCGGGCCTGGCCAACCAGTACTCGGTGGCCCTCGAGCTGCAGGCCGACTGCTACGCGGGTGTGTGGGTGGGTGATGTCGCTCGACGCGGCCTGCTCGATTCGCGTGATGAGATCGCCGAAGCGCTGAACGCGGCGGCTGGGGTGGGCGACGACCGCATCCAGATCGCGGCTCAGGGCCGCACCGATCCCGAGACGTACACGCACGGCACCGCACAGCAACGCCAGGACTGGTTCACCCGGGGGTACAACACCCAGGACCCGCGGCGGTGCGATCCGTTCACCGAGATGTTCTGACCGAACGCGGTCGGTGTGCCTCGGCCGCGGCACGCATCGGCCGCTCCGGAATCTCTGTCACACCCCTCTGGCATCGTGCACATGGAGGTCGCCGTACCGGTCGACCGGTCCCTGTCCCCGATCCCGGAGGTCCCACCATCGCCGTCCAGCCCACCGCTGCACCCACCCGCCGCCGCCGGATCGAGGATCCGACCCATCTGTACCTCGGCGATCTCGAGCGGCATGTCCGTCGGCTGGTCGGTACCAGCGGGGCGATTCCTCGGGCCGATCGCGACGATGTCGTGCAGGCCGTGCTCGTAAAGGCCTGGAAGCGCCTCGAGCACTACCAGCAGCACTACCCGCGTGCCGCCGTGCTGGCCCGGGTGTTGGTGCGCAGTGTCGGCGAGGACCACGCCCGCGGCCAACGGGTGCAGCAGGGGATGGGTGCTCGTCTCCACTGCGACGCGACGGGTGGCCGTACGGTCGGCCGCCGCCGGGTGGCGCTCGAGGTGCGCATCGATCAGGGTGAGTGGCTTGCGCACCCCGATGTGGTGGCGGTGACGCTGCGCCTGGCCGTCGACCCGGTGGGCGACGCCTTGGCCGACGCGCAGGCGGCGCAGTGGTTGGTCGGCCACCTGGCCGATCGGCTGCGGTGGTCGGCGCGCGACCGGGCCCTGGCCGATCTCGTCGACGGGCACGGCCTCACCGTCACGGCGGCTGCCCAGCGCCTCGGCATCGCGCGCGAGACGGCGAACCGCAGGTTGGTGCAGATGCACCGCGAGGCCCGCGCCCTCGTCGCCGACAACTTCGCTGTAGTCGCCTGAACCCTATCCCACGGAAGGTAATTTTTCTGGCGCTCTCCGTGACATTCACGGATCAACCCGGACTGTCAGGACAGTGAGAAGGGATCTGAAGAGCGCCAAGAAGGTGCTGCGCGATCGCCTTGCAGTGCATCCGAAGACCGTCAACCTGGTCTTGGAACTACTGCAGGGAACCCCGCAGCAGCAGGCCGAACTGATGCGCGTCGTGCAGACCGATCCTGCCCTGGCTGCAGCGGTGATGCGTGCCGCCAACTCGGTGCACCTCGGATACGCCCGACAGATCTCGGGATTGCGGCAGGCCACCGTGATGCTCGGCCAGAACCTGGTGAACGCCGTGGTGGCGGGCCGGGTGGCCGACCGGGTGTTCGAGCGCAAGCCGATGGACTATCCCGAGTGGCTGTGGCCGCACTCGGTGGTGATGGCTTCCACCTGTGCCGTGTTGGCGCGCCGTACCGGCGTGTCGCCCGACGAGGCCTACACCGCCGGGTTGCTCCACGATCTGGGCTGGTTGATGGCGGCATCGAACAACGTCGAACTCGAGGGCCGCGACCGGAGCCATGCGCGCATCGGGTCGGGCCTGCTGAGCCGCTGGAACCTGCCGGAGCGGATCGTGCTCGCAATCGAGACGCATCACTCGATCGTCGACTCGTCGGTGTCGCCGCTGGCGAAGCTGATCGTTGCCGGCCATGCCTTCGCCGAGGAACTCGGCGCGCACGGGCCCGAATCGAGTGTGTCGATGATCGAAGCGATGCACATCCTTCGCCTCGACATGCGTCCGGCCACGTTGCTCGACGACATCGAAGAGGAACTGGTCATCCAGACAGCGGTGTTGGAGCTCGCCCGATGAGTGTCATCGACAAACTCAACAAGATGCACCGCGACGCGGTCGAGCAGATCCGTGCTGGTGTCGACAACGAGTTCCTGGTGGGCTTCCTCACCACGTCGACGATGCTGGAACTGTCGAACCTGATCGCCAGCGATCTCGGCCTCGAGCAGTACGCGCAGGCGGTGGTCGACGTGATCACCCAGTACGCGCCGATCGATCGCTGCCGCGTGCAACTCGATCTGCGCGGCTTCTCGACCGTCGTCGCCGCCTCGGGCGCGCTGCCGAAACGAGCACTTCCCGCCGGGATGGAGCCTGGTCACAGCACCACTGGCATTCTGCGGGTCGAGGGTGTCACCAGCGGCACCCTGATCGCCGAGGACGTTCCTGCACCGCTGCTGGCCGCCGACTTCCTGCAGGTCGCCGCCGATCAGGTGGCGGCGGGGCTGGTGAAGATCACCGAACGAGAGAACGAGATCCGTCGGCAGGCGGTGCGTCAGGTGCTCGATCTGGTGGAGGCGCTCGACGAGCAGTGGGGCCGCGAGGATCTCGAGGCCATTGCCAACGCGCTCGTCGCGCTGCCGACGGTGAGCGGCGCCATCATCAGTGCTCATGTCGACCGACTCGGCGGCGAGATCAGGGCACAGTCGGGCGAGGCCGATGTGGCCATCGCCGAACGCGAGTTCCGCATCGACAACCGTGTCGACGTGACACTCACCGTGCACTACTCGGTCGAGCCCTGGAGCGTGCAGCACGGGCAACTCGACCAGATCGTCGCTGCGCTCGCGGCCAGCCTGTCGCGCAGCGAGCAGAGCATCCGCCTCGCGATCGAGGCCGAGACCGATCAGCTCACCGGCCTCGGCAACCGACGCCGGGTGAGCCGCGACCTGGTGGCGGCGCGCAGCGCGCTCAGGCGCGACCACGACTCGTTCGCCGTGGCGATCTTCGATCTCGACCACTTCAAGCAGGTGAACGACCGGTTCGGTCATCTCGTCGGCGACGCCGTGCTGATCACCTTCGCCAGCCTGCTGCAGCGGTCGATCCGGCCGGTCGACACCGCGGCACGGTGGGGTGGTGAGGAGTTCATCCTCATCATGCCGGGCTTCACCGAGAAGCAGGCGGCCACTCTGGTTGCTGCGATCGTCGGGGCCTGCAGCGAGGTGTGTGCTCCGGCGTTCCCCGATGGCAGCCTGCAGACCGTCTCGGCGGGTATCGCTGCATCGATCGATTTCCCGCGAACGAACAACGAGGGGCTGGTGAAAGAGGCCGACACCGCGCTCTACCAGGCCAAGCACGCCGGCCGGAACCGCTTCGTCGGGGCCTCGGGCACCTCGTACGACTGAGGCGGGCCTGATCAGACCCGGATGAGGCCGGTGCGGATGGCGAACGACACTGCTTCGAGCCGCGAATGCACGTTCAACTTGCGGATGATGTTGTTCACGTGGTTGCGCACGGTGTTGACGCTCACGAACAGTTCGCCGGCGATCTGCTCGGTGGTGAGACCGTCGGCGAGTTTGCGCAGCACGTCGATCTCGCGCTTGGTGAGGGTCTCGGCCGAACTCGACCCGGGCCGGAGCAGTTTCAGTACCCGGCTGATGACGCTCGGCGAGAAGGTGGCCTCACCCTGGTGAACGGCGATGACGCCCTGGAACAGGTCGGTGAGGTGCTGGTCTTTCAGCAGGTAGCCGTGGCAGCCCGCCTCGACCGCACGGGCCACCGACCAGTCGTCGCTCACCGAGCTGAGCACGAGCACCTTGGTGTCGGGCCAGTGCTCGACGAGCTCGGGGATGAGGGTGGCCTCGTCGTCGTCGGCGAGATGGATCTCGGTGATCACCACGTCGACCGGACCCGAGCCCATGATCGCCTGCACCTGGGTCCGAGTGCGCGCCACTCCCGCCACGGTGAACTCGGGCCGGCTCGACAGTGCCTCGGCGAGCGCTTGGGCGACCATGTCGTGGTCGTCGACGACAACAACGGTGATCGGGCTCGGTTCCACTGCCCCCGATGCTAGGCCACCCGATGGGCGTCTGCCCGGAGCCCCGGCTTGACGGGTCGGCTGCCTGCCGGACGATCGCGACGGTCATGACCATCGTGCCGCCGATCTCGCGCATCGAATCGCGCATCGCCTCGATCCAGAGCCGCTTCGTGCCCGGAGCGGCCACCGGGTCGCTCGATTCGACGCTGTCGGCCGGCATCGTGTCGGAGTTCGCGGCTCCCACGGCCCCGGCTGGGTTCGACCCCTTCGGCGCCACCTACCAGGCGGCTGTCGCGTCAGCAGCGCTGGAGCGGGCCCGGATGGCGACGATGGCCGCAGCCGACACCTACGGAGTGGGTGGTTCGAGCAGCTATGCCTGGTCGGGGCCCACGCTGGTGCCGGCGAGCAGTTTCGTACTGGGCCCGAACCCGGGCGCCAGCGTGGGCCGTATCGGCGGCTTCGGCCCGATGCCGGTTCCTGAAGACCTTGCTGCGTTCGGTAACGGCCAACTCCCCGAGACCGCGCTCGAGCCCGTGGGACAAGGTGGCCATCGCCTCTGGGGTCCGGCTGCGACGGCCTGGCGCAGCGCCGTCGAGGCAGCCCGCGCCGATGGCATCGACCTGACGATCACCGATTCGTACCGGACCTACGACCAACAGGTCGATCTGGTGAACCGCAAGGGCCTGTACGCAGCCGGTGGATACGGCGCAGTGCCGGGTACCTCGAATCACGGCTGGGGTCTGGCGGTGGATGCCGACATCACCGATCAGCGCACGCTCGACTGGATGCGCGCCAACGCCTACCGGTTCGGGTTCGTCGAGGCCGTGCCGCGCGAACCGTGGCACTGGGAGTTCCGCCCGCAGCAGGCGTGATGCGGTTGCCGTGTGGCCCCTCCGGGGTATGCGGCCGTTGTCGTGGGTGATCGACGGGTGATTCCTGCCCGGTCCCCTGCATGAGCGGGTCGCGGTGGGAACGGTCGGCTGTGTTCTCGGCGAGTTGTCCACGGAGGGCAGCACGCCCGTCGGGAACGCACAACCACACAATCCCCACACGGAGGTAGGGAATCATGCGTATCAACACGAACATGGTGTCGGCCAACGCCCAGCGCAACTTGGCTGCGACCCAGAGCAAGATCCAGGAGAGCGTCGAGCGTCTGTCGACGGGTCAGCGGATCAACCGGGCCGGCGATGATGCGTCGGGTCTGGTGATCAGCAACCAGCTGCGTGCACAGGTGTCGGGTCTTCGCCAGGCATCGCGTAACGCACAGGACGGCATCTCGGTGCTGCAGACCGCTGAAGGGGCACTCGATCAGGTGAACGTGATGCTCCAGCGTATGCGTGACCTCGCGGTGCAGGCGTCGAACTCGGGCACCAACGGCCAGAGTGCACGTGACGCCGGCCAGGCCGAA
>JBEIIG010000010.1:0-74857 GCA_040380855.1 Acidimicrobiaceae bacterium
CCCGGCACCAGCGGGTTGCCCCGCCGCCCGGTCGATGTGCGCCTGTCGAAGGGCCTCGCCGTCATCGCCGTGGTGCTGGCCATCATCTATCCGCAGTGGGGCGT
Organism: Acidimicrobiaceae bacterium; assembly: GCA_040380855.1. Classification (GTDB taxonomy): domain Bacteria; phylum Actinomycetota; class Acidimicrobiia; order Acidimicrobiales; family Ilumatobacteraceae; genus VFMC01. The sequence continues at coordinate 105 of JBEIIG010000010.1, forward strand.
CACCGCGCTGCTGGTGCTGGCCGTCGACCGGTTCGTCATCCGCAAGGTGCGCTCGTTGCGCACAGCGTTCGGGCAGGCATGACGCGCCGCTCGCTCATCGGCCTGGTGACGGCAGCGGCGTGCAGCGCCGCGCTGGTCGCCGCATGCGGCAGCGAGGCGCCCGCGGCATCGTTCGGTGCCGAAGCGGCCTGGGCCCGCCCCACGCCCACCGGTGCCACCAACGGCGTGATCTACCTCACCGTGTCGAGCGATGTGGCCGACGCGCTCGTCGGGGCCGAGGTGCCCACCTCGATCGCCGCCTCGACGGAACTGCACGCCACGATGGGCGGCGACTCCGGAGGCGGGCACTCGCACGGCGGCGACGGTGGCGACGGCGAGATGATGTCGATGGGCGCAGTCGAGTCGTTTCCCATCGCGGCCGGCGAAACGCTCACGTTCGCGCCCGGCGGCAACCACATCATGCTCATCGACGTTGCCGAACCGCTCACCCGCGACACCCGGTTCACCGTCACGCTCCGGTTCGCCTCGGGCTGCTCGCTCGACGTGCCCGTGGTAGTTGCCGACAACCCGCCGGGCTGAGCAGCGGGATCGACAGCCCCGAGCATTGTGTCTCCATTCCTCTCTAACGTGTCCCCATGGAAGTCGGGCTGCGCGAACTGAGGCAACACCTGTCCGAGTACATGCGCCGTGTCGGGTCCTCACCTCGAGCCCGCACCGACCTTCACCAGGGGCTCGCCGCACGACAACTCGGGTTCCATGTCGTTGGTTGCTGAACCGGCCACGGCGTTGGTGGTGGGCGGCGGGCCCGGTGGGCTGATGGCCTCCGAGGTGCTCGCCACCGCCGGCCTGCGGGTGACCGTGGTCGAGCACATGCCGTCGGTGGGCCGCAAGTTGCTGCTGGCCGGGCGCAGCGGGCTGAACCTCACCCACAGCGAACCGACCGACGAACTGCTCGCCCGCTACGGGACGCAGCGCCAACGGCTCGAGCGGGCGATCGACTCGTTCGATGCCGCCGACCTGCGCGCCTGGTGCGCGGGCCTGGGCGAACCCACCTTCATCGGCTCGAGCGGGCGGGTGTTCCCCCAGTCGTTCCGGGCCACGCCGTTGCTGCGGGCGTGGTTGCAGCGGCTCGACCGACTCGGTGTCGTCATCGTCACCCGCACCCGCTGGACCGGCTGGGGTCGTCTGCCCGACGGCTCCATCGACCCGCGCCGCATCACCGTGCGCACGGTTGGCGACGACGACAGCGCGACGGTTCGTGAGCTGAGCGCCGATGTGGTGGTGCTGGCGCTCGGTGGGGCCAGTTGGCCGCGTGTGGGCTCCGACGGGGGTTGGGCCAGCGTCGTGTGCGAGGCAGGCGTAGAGGTGCATCCGCTGCGCCCGGCGAACTGCGGTGTGCGCTGTGAGTGGGCGCCGCTGTTCGTGGGCCGCCACGCGGGTTCCCCGGTGAAGAACGTCGCCGTGACCGTCGCGGGTGACCCCGCCGCCGCCGTGCGCGGCGACCTGATGATCGCCGACGACGGCCTGGAGGGCGGCCCGGTGTACACGCTGTCGGCCGCGGCGCGCGACGCCATCGACCGCACCGGCAGCGCCACGCTGCTGGTCGACCTGCATCCCGACCTCACGGTGGCCGACGTGGTGGCCCGCCTGCAACGGCGCCGCCCCAAGGACTCGCTGTCGACCGTACTGAAGCGCACCCTCGGCCTGTCACCCACCGCTGTGGCGCTGCTGCACGAGGTGTGCGGCCCGTCCGCACCGCGCGACTCCGCCGCCCTGGCGGCACTGGTGAAGGCCGTGCCCGTCGTGGTGCGGGCCACGGCGTCGATCGATCGGGCCATCTCCAGCGCCGGTGGCATCGCCTTCGACGAGATCGACGAGGCGTTCATGCTGCGCCGTCTGCCGGGAGTGTTCGTGGCGGGCGAGATGCTCGACTGGGAGGCACCCACCGGCGGCTACCTGCTGCAGGCCACGTTCGCCACCGCCGTCGCCGCCGCACGGGGCGCGCTGCGCTGGATGGCGCACGACGCCGCCGACCTCGACCCTGGCGCCGACACCGACCGCTACACCGAGGTCGATGCCGGCGACACGCTGTGGCGCTTCGATCGACGCTTCCTCACCTCGAACTGGACCTGCATCTGGGGCCGTGGCTGCCAGGGCATCGGTCCGGTGGCAGCGCCCGAACTCGGCTACGGCTGCTGCTCGCTGGGCGCCGAGCTCGATGGGGTGGACGAGGCACTCACCCTGGCTGCCAACGCCGATGCGCTGTCGCCCGACATCTTCCAGTTCCACGCCGAAGCTGCAACGGGCGGCGTGTTCCGCGACGAGGCCCGCGACGCCACCCGCGTGGTCGACGGCGCGTGCGTCTTCCTGAACCGGGTGGGGTTCGAAGGCGGGGCCGGTTGCGCGCTGCACCTCGCCGCCGTGCGCGCCGGCGAATCGCCCATCGACTGGAAGCCGTCGGTGTGCTGGCAGCTGCCCATCAAGGTCGACTGGGTGATGCGCGACGACGATGTGGAGATCGCAACGGTGCGCGGCTGGGAACGCCGCGATTGGGGCGACGACGGCCCCGGCATGGCCTGGTGCTGCACCGAGGGCACCGATGCCTACGTGGGCGACCGGCAGGTGGTGGACAGCCTGGCTGACGAGCTGACCGAGATCGTCGGCCACACCGTGTTCGTGGAGCTGCGCCGCCGCCTGGGCTGACGGGCGATCGTCCTCGTCTGCATCAACACCGACACCGCTCGCCGGTTTTCTCCGCGGGAAAATCCTGCGCCCTCCCGGGTGCGCCGTAGCCGAGGGCGAGCAAGCAATCGTTCACATGCAGTCGGTCGCCGGCCCAGTTGCCGATGTTGCCAGGCGCGGTGGCCGCTGGTGCGATGAAGGCGCCGCGGGCGATGGGCCGGTCGATGGGCGAGCCGTCGGCGCGAACGACGGTGAGCGTGCGGTCGGAGTGCAGCGTGAGCATCAGGCGTTCGAGGTGCACCCGACGATGGTGGAACCAACACAACCTGACGAGATTGCGCAGCCGGGTGGGGCCCCCCTTCAACCGGTCGATCACGTGATGAGCCTCGAACGCGCCGGCATGGTTGCAGCCGGGGAACTGGCACGTGGCATGGCGCAGCGCCAGCCAGCGCCGCTGCCCCACCGAGGGCGACACCTTTCGATCGACCTGCACCGGCCCCTTCGGGTACTCGAGCACTGTGGTGACCGACCCGTCGCAGGCCATCGCCTCGGCGATCTCGGGTGCGATGGCCGGCCCCTGGTCGAGGTGGGCGCTGCCGTCGGCCTCCACATGTGCGATCACCTGCGCCGGGGTGTGGCCACCGCCGCACACCAGGTCGACCAGCGTGTCGGCGGCATTGGCCGCCCACCGCTGCCCCTTCACCAGCGGGGTGGCAGCGCGCACCGTGTCGATGACCGTGCGGGCGCGCTCGGCCGGCAGACGGATGCTGATGGTGGTGGACCCATCGCTCTCGCTGGTCCAGGTGAACTCGCGCACGTCGAGTTGGCGAGTCGCATCGCGAGCAGTGACCCGGCGGGCGGCCGACACCAGCACCGCCACCTGCGACGCCGTTGCCGCCTCGGCGAGCGTGGCCCATTTCGCCTCGTCGGCCGGCACGGCGACGCGCGTGATCGCCCGTACCTTTGACCACGACAGCCGCCCGGCTGCCAGCGCTGCACCGATCGACGGCAGCGACGGCAGCACCCGGGCCACCCGCAACCGCTCGGACGCGGCCGTGTATCCCAGGCCGCACTTCCACGACAACCACTGCTGGGCCGAGCGACACTCCCAACTCGCCCACACCTGGCGCCGGTCGAACTCGTCGAGCACGGCCAACATGCGCGCCGTGCCCGCCGCCTCCCACTCGGCATGGCCGACCAACTCGGCCTCGAGGTGCTCGGACGGCATGGTGCGCGGATCGGGCAGCGCGCCCGGCGACGCGAGCACCGGCGGACGAGGGGGCGCCGACCCGCGGGAGGTCGACGACGTGGACGTGGTGGGAGGGATGAGGGTGGTCGACATGGGGTCATGCTGCCAAAGGGGTGTGATGCGGTTTTCCCGCGGGAAAATCGATTGACCCTGCGCCCGAGCACGACCACCGGACGGCAACTGCTCGGCGCCGTCGAAGGCCGTACCATCGCGGGCATGACCACCAGCAGCGACGCCGACCACCGAGCCATCTCGATCCGGCCGGTGTCGCCTGCGTGCGGCGGCGAGGTGACCGGCATCGACCTGCGCCACCCCACAGCGACCCACATGGCACTGCTCGAAGCAGCCCTCGCCGAACACGGTGTGTTGTTTGTCCGCGACCAGCACCTCACACCCGAGCAGCAGGTGGCACTCACGGCCCGATTCGGCGAGGTGCTGCGGGTGCCCTACATCAAGCACCTCGACGAGCACCCCGACATCATCGCCGTGCTGAAGGAGGCCGACGAACGGAAGATCTCCACCTTCGGGGGCACCTGGCACTCCGACTTCTCGTTCCTCGACACACCTCCGAGCCTCACCCTGCTGTACGCCATCGAGGTTCCCGATGTCGGCGGCGACACGCTGTGGGCCAGCCAGTACGCCGCCTACGAAGCACTCTCACTGGGCATGCAGCGGCTGCTCGACCCGTTGCGCGCCGTGCAGACCGGCTGGCCTCACGGCACCAACGGCCCGGGGCCCAACGCAGCGGTCAGCAGGTCGGTGGTGATGACCCGTAACGACCCGAGTGCCGACCGCGAGGTGCTGCACCCCGTGGTGCGGGTGCACCCGGTGACCCGACGGAAGGCGTTGTTCGTGAACCCCGTGTACACCCAGCGGTTCGAAGGGATGACCGCCGACGAGTCGCGCTCGCTGCTGCAGTACCTCTTCGACCATGCCACACGCGCCGAGTTCACCTGCCGAGTGCACTGGACGCCGGGCACGCTGGCCATCTGGGACAACCGCTGCCTGCTGCACCTGGCCATCAACGACTACGACGGCAGCCGCCGCCTGCTGCACCGCACCACCGTCGCGGGCGAGCGCCCGGTCGGTATCGCCGGCTGACCGGTCGGACCGATAATCACCGCAGCCGGGAGCTGCCGACTGCGTACGGTCGCGGGCCATGTATCTCGATCTGCCCTCCGGTTACGTCGCCCGCTCCTATCGCGGGCGAGTCGACCATGCGCTCATGGCGGCGCTCAAGACGGCGGCGCAACGCGACGAACCCGATGCCGAACTGTCGACGGCCGAGCAGTTCGATGCGACGTACGCGCACCTCGAACGCTGCGACATCGAGCGCGACGTCGCCATCATCGAGACCACCACAGGTGAACCGGCCGCATACCTGCGCACCGCCTGGGACCACGCCGAAGGCGACAGCCGTGTGTGGTACGCCATCCTCGCCGTCCACCCCGATCACCGCTCGCCCGAACTGCTGACTGCACTCGTCGGCGGGTGGGAGGCCCACGTCGACCTGATCGAGCCCGACGACGGGCGGCGGTCGCAACTGCGCGCCTGGGCGCCACACCCGGGCATCGGGTTGCCCGAGATCGGCCTCGGCGCGGCGCTCGAGCAGGCCGGCTTCACCACCACACGGTTCGCGGCCTCACTGGTGCGGCCGCATCTCGACGACATCCCCGACTACGCACTGCCCGCTGGCGTCGAGATGCGACCGGTCGAACCTCACCACCTGCACCAGATCTGGGCCACGCACCACGAGGCGTTCCGCGGCCAGCCCGACTTCGTCGAGACCGACGAAGTCGAGTTCCAGTCGTTCCTCGCCGACCCGCTGCGCGACGAGACCCTGTGGAAGATCGCGTGGGTGGGCGACGGCCCCGACGCGCAGGTGGTGGGCCAGGTGAAGTCGTTCATCAACGCCGAGGAGAACCGACTCGCCGGCCGTCTGCGCGGATACACCGAGCACATCTCCACCACCCTCGGTTGGCGGGGCAAGGGCATCGCCCGAGCGTTGATCGTGGCGAGCCTCCACGAACTGAAGGCCCGCGGGATGACCGAGGCCGCGCTCGGCGCCGACACCGACAACCCGCAGGCATTCGACCTGTACCGGATGCTCGGCTACGAAGTCATCGCCTACCAGGCTCAGTACGACAAGCCGAGGGGCCAGGTGTCGATCGTCTCGTAGCGAGCGCCGGCAGGGTCGAGGCGGCTCTGCACCAACGCGATCTCATCGACGACGAACTCGGCGCTGACCATCGAGCCGAGTACCCGTGGCATCTGTGCGTACGGCTTCACCCGGGCCAGGGTGACGTGCCCGGTGAACCGCTTGCGCGGCGGCTCGCCGAGATGGGCGGTGCGCTCGGCCACCTCAGCGGCAAGGTCGTCGAGTCCGGCCGCGGGCACCACCAGCGCGCGCTCGGCCAGTACGTCGACCGCGGGTCCGAGACGCACCGTTGCCTCAGGCATCGACCAACCCTCCATCGCCGCGCGCACGTCGTCGGGCCGCACCTCGCCGAGGAACCGCAGGGTGATGTGCCACGACTCGGGCACCACGAAGCGCACGCCGCGTTGGTCTTTGCGGTGCAGTGCGGTGAGATCGGCCACCACCTCCTCGGGTGGCCATACGGCGATGAACAGTCGGGCCATCCCCCCAGTCAACCGGTCGGAGGTCGTTGCTGGCGCGCGGCGATACGGCGCAGCGGCGGCAGTGTGGGAGGCGGTTGCTTGCGGGGTGGCAGATCGGCCAGCAGTTGGGCAGTGGCCGCAGTGACGGCGAGCACGGCGCGTTCGAACGCGTCGGCCGTTGCCGCCGACGTGGTCTGCACACCGCTGATCTTGCGCACGTACTGGCGTGCGGCGGCCTCGATCTCGTCGGGCGTGGCGCCGGGTTCGAGCCCGCGCAGCGTGGTGATGTTGCGGCACATGCGGCCGACCGTACTGCGCCTCGTCGCCTGGGACGACCGGGCCGACGGCCGCAGTAGGGTCGGCCCATGACCGACGCTGTCCGCGACCTGTTCGACCTGTCCGACGATGTTGCCGTTGTCACCGGCGCGGGCCGGGGCATCGGGGCGGGCATCGCGCTCACCCTCGGTGCAGCCGGCGCGGCGGTGGTGTGCGCGGCGCGCCGTACCGCCGAGGTCGAGGAGGTGGCCGCCACCATCCGCGCCAACGGTGGACGGGCCATCGCCGTGCCCACCGATGTCACCGACACCGATGCTGTCGAGGCGCTCGCCCAGCGGGCCGTCGACGAGTTCGGCCACCTCGACATCTGGGTGAACAACGCCGGCGGCTCGGCGGTGCAGGCGCCGCTGCTGCAGCTCGACCCCGACGAGTGGGACGCCACGCTGCGGCTCAACCTCACCTCCGTGTGGACCTGCACCCGCGCCGCCGCGGCAAGCATGCGCGACGGAGGACGCATCGTCAACATCTCGTCGCTCGCCGCTACCACCACGACACCGGGTAGCGGTCACTATTCCGCAGCGAAGGCGGGCGTGAACTCGCTCACCCGCACCTTCGCCCGCGAGCTCGGGCCGCGGCTGCGGGTGAACTGCGTGATGCCGGGCGCCGTACCCACCGAGATCATGATGACCGCGCTGCGCCTCGACGAGGCCGACCTACCGGTGCTCGAGAAGCGGCTGCGGTTGCCGATGCGACGCCTCGGCACCACCGACGACCTCGGTCGGGCCGTGCTGTTCCTGGTCGCCCCCGCGTCGAGTTGGGTTACCGGCCAGGTGATCGCCGTCGACGGCGGCCTGTCGGCCTGAGCGCAGTTCGCCTCCTTCCACCGGCTGACGCCGGTTGATCAACTGAGCGGATCCGCTAACCTCTGCACGTGTTGTCCGGCGACACTCTCCGCACCCTTCGCCACCGTGCTGGCCGCACGCAGGCCGACGTGGCTGCCGCGGTCGGCATACCCGCAACGGTGCTGAGTGCCTACGAGCGCGGTCGCCGCCAACCCGGTCTCGAGACCGCGGGACGCATCATCGAGGTGCTCGGCTACCGGATCGAGTTCGTCAGCGGGCTCGACCCGGCCGTTCAGGAGCGGCGGCTCCGCGACGCACTCGCCCTCGCCGAACAACTGCCCTACCGACCTCGGCCCATGGCCAAGGCACGCCGATGATCGGCCTCGTCGACCGGATCGTGGCCATCGCTGCTGCGCTCGACGCGGCCGAGGTGCCGTGGGCCCTCGGCGGCGCGTTGGCCCTGGCGTACGCCACGGAAGAACCGCGAGGCACGCGCGACATCGATGTGAACGTGTTCGTGGCCACCGAGCACGCCGGCCGGGTCTTCGCTGCCCTGCCGACCGGGGTATCCCATGGCGCTGCCGACATCGCTGCAGCCGGACGCGACGGTCAGGTGCGGTTGTGGTGGGACGACACCCCGGTCGACATCTTCTTCGCCGAGAGCCCGTTCCATCACGACGTCGATCGACGATGTCGGGAGGTTCCCTTTGCCGGCCGCACCGTCCGAGTGCTGAGTGCCGAGGACCTCGCCGTGTTCAAGGCGATGTTCGATCGGCCGAAGGACTGGGTCGACATCGCCACCATGGCCGAGTCGAACGCGGTCGACCTGGCTGTCGCTGCAGAGCGATTGCACGCACTGTTGGGCGACGACTCGCGGGTGGGGCGCCTCCGGGCGATCTGACCTGTCCGGGCCGCCGCGCAGTTCAGCCGTCGGCGAGCGAGCCGAGGTGGTCGAGGCGCAAGGTGGGGGCGCCGTCGAGTTCGGCCAGGGCCAGGTCGACGGTGGCGACCAGGCGCCATTCGCCGTCGCCTGCCGGGTCGACCAGTGTCTGCTCCACCAGCCACCGACCCGGTTCGTCGACGATGCGCACGTATCGCTGCGCTCGGGCCTCGGCGTCGATGGCGATGCCGTCGTACTCGGCCCAGTAGGGCGCCATCGCCGTGCGCAGCCGGGCCTCGTCCCAGCCGCACCGTTCGGCCAGCAGCGGGTAGGCGCGCCGGGCCAGCAGCTCCACCCAACCGAACATCGCCGTGCGCACCGCAGTACGCCACGCGGCGGGCGGGCCGGTGTGCAGACCGGTGAGCGCCTCGGGCGCCTCGTGGTCGTGCACCGGCTTACCCGCCAGCAGCGTCCACTCGTCGAGCAGCGTCGAGTCGGTGGCCCGGATGAGCGCACCGAGCCACTCGATGATGTCTTCGAGTTGATCGGTGTAGACGTCGTCGGGCAGCGACCGGTCGAGCGTGCGCCAGGCATCGGTGAGGTAGCGCAGCAGCAGGCCCTCGCTGCGGTCGAGTCGGTACCGCCGGATGAACGACGCGAACGTGTCGCCCGTCTCGAGCATCTCGCGCAGGATCGACTTGGGTGACGGCCCCTCGGCCACCCAGGGGTGGCGCTCGCGATACGGCTGCAGGCAGGTGTCGAGCAGTTCGCGCAACGGCTGCGGCCAGGTGACCGTGTCGAGGCGCTCCATCCGCTCCTCGTAGGGCACGCCCTCGGCCTTCAGGCGGGCAACTTCGGCACCCTTCGCCGCGTTCTGCTGGGCGTAGAGGATCTGCCGCGGGTCGTCGAGCACGGCTTCGATCACGCTCACCACGTCGAGCACATACGCCGGGTCGTCGCGGTCGAACGCGGCGATCACCTCGATGGCGAACGGCATGAGCGGCGCCGAGAACCGCAGCGCGGCGCGCTCGTCGCTGCCCTCCACCAGCGAGCCCACCCGCACACCGGCGCAGCGCCCATTGGCGTCGCGTTCGCGAGCCGCCACCCCCGCCGCTTCGAGGCTGCGGTACACGGCGATGGCGCGGCGCTTGTGCTGGCGACGGCGAAGCGGCGCATCGTGGTTGGTGGCCAGCAGGCGCTTCAGCGCGGCCGGGCCGTCGGGGCGGCCGAGCACCGTGGCCACCATGTCGGCCGTCACCCGGAAGCGTGAGGTGAGCGGCTCGGGCTCGCCGGTGATGAGCCGGTTCATCGTCGCCTCGTCGTAGTGCACGAACCCCTCAGGCGCCTTGGCCTTGACTGCCTTCTTGCGCGCCTTCGGGTCGTCGCCAGCGCGTGACAGCGCCTTCGCGTTCTCGATCACGTGGTCGGGCGCCTGGGCCCACACATGCCCGTCGGGGTCGAAACCTGGCCTACCGGCACGGCCTGCCAACTGGCGGAACTCGCGCACGGTGAACGCCCGCACCTTCGTGCCGTCGAACTTGGTGAGCGCCGTCATCAGCACGGTGCGGATGGGGATGTTCACACCCACGCCGAGGGTGTCGGTGCCGCAGATGACGGGCAGCAGCCCGGCACCGGCGAGCCGCTCGACGAGGCGACGATGGCGGGGCAGCATGCCCGCGTGGTGCACGCCCACGCCGTTGCGCAGCAGTCGGTCGAGTGTCTCACCGAACCCCTTGCGCACCCGCTCGGTGCGCAGCGCTTCGGCGATCGCCTCGCGCTGAGCCCGAGTGGTGACCGTCAGGCTCACCAGCCCTTGGGCTCGCTCGATGGCGGCGGCCTGCGTGGCGTGCACCAGGTACACCGGCGTGAGGCCGTCGGCCACGGCGTCGAGCACGCTGTCGGCCACGTTCGTCATCCGCCACTGGTGGTGCAGCGGCGTAGGTCGCTGCACCGACGTGACGTTGGTGACGCTGCGGCCCGAGCGCTGTTCGAGGTCGGTGGTGATGGCCGTCATGTCGCCCAACGTGGCCGAGGCCAGCAGCATCTGGCACCCGGTCATCTCCAGCAGCGGCACCTGCCACGCCCACCCGCGGTCGCGTTCGGCGTAGTAGTGGAACTCGTCGAGGCAGGCGAATGCGAACTCGCTCGCCGGCCCGACGGCCAGGGCGTGGTTCGCCAGCACCTCGGCCGTGCACACCAGCACCGGTGCGTCGGGGTTGATCGATGCGTCGCCGGTGGCGAGGCCCACGGTGTCGGCACCGAGCAGGTCGACGAGATCGAAGAACTTCTCGGCCACCAACGCCTTGATGGGCGCAGTCCACACGGCGCGGCGACCCGCGTTCAGCGCCAGCGCGATACCGGCCATCGCCACCAGGCTCTTGCCCGAGCCGGTGGGTGTGGCCAGCACCACGTGATCGCCCATGGCCAGGGCCAGGATCGCGTCCTCCTGGTGTGCGTACAGCGGGCGACCGGTGGCCTCGGCCCAGGCGCCGAACGCGTCGACCACCTCACTCGGGTCGGAGCCCGCTGCGGGAAGGAGGTCGCGCAGCGCAGCCATCACCCCAGTGTGCCGCGAGAGAGCGCCAACAGCAGGGCGTCGAGGGCGCGTTCGAAGCGATCGGCCGCGCTGCCGCGGTAGAGGTGCTCGGCAGCGGCGGTGAGTGCGGGGAACTGCTCGGGGTCGAGTCGGCGGTAGTCGTTGCGCCAGGTGCGATACGTGCCGGCCGCGGCGCGGGTGCCCTGCGCCGCAACATCGGCGTCGATGGCGGCCGACCCAATGGTGAGCTCGACCAGCGCGTGATACGCCCCGGCTGCCTGCGCCGGGTCGAGACCCGAGCGCAGGAGCGCCGCGAGCAGTGCCTCGCTGATGCGCACCTCGTTGGGCAACCGGGTGGGCGCCCCCTGCACCAGGTCGGCCAGCCGGCGGTGGGCCAGCAGCGTGCGGCGCAGGTCGATGCAGATGCGCCGCACCGTGCGGTCCCACGGTTCGCCCACCCGCGCAGTGGTGCGCACGGCGACCAACAGGCGGTCGCCCACGCAGCGGCGCAGCTCGTCCATGTCGGTGTAGTGGCGGTAGAGCGCGCTCGGGTCGCAGCCCAGTTCGCTGCCCAGGCGTCGGGCGCTCAACGCATCGACCCCTTCGGTCTCGACGATCTGCGCCGCAGCCGCTTCGATGCGGTCGCGGCTCAGCGATGCGGGTCGGCCCATGGGCTGCTCAGTCGTACAGCCCGGCACGGCCGAGCCGTTCGAGGCACACCTCGGCACTCCACGGCAGCATCGTGCTGCCGAGGCGGGCGTCGCGGTACAGCCGCTCGAGCGGCAGATGCTTCAGCATCGACTGCCCACCGCACACCCGGATGGCCAGGCTCGCCACCTCGGCGGCGTGCTCCATCACGGTGAACGCCGCCGCCCACGCAGTGACCAATTGGGCCTCGGTCGGGTCGAGCACCGCCTCGTCGACCGCCCGGTACAGCAGCGCCTGCGCCTGCTGGTGCTTCACCTGCATGTGCGCCCAGCCCATCTGCTTCACCGGATGGTCGCGGCGGGCGCCGGCTGCCTGCCCCGGCATCTCGCCGCGCAGGTAGCGGCGGGTCACGTCGAGCACGCCACCGGTGAGGCCGAGGTAGCTCGGGCACAGCGACAAGAACAGCCACGGGTAACGCAGTGCCGCCTGGTTGTAGAGCCCGGGGGGCATCCACTCGTTGTCGGCGGGCACGAACACCTCATGCATCAACAGCGTGCGCGACACCGTGCCGCGCATGCCCAGCGGGTCCCAGTCGTCGACGAGGGTGACGCCGTCGCCGTCGGACGGCACGCCGAGCAGGCGGATGAAGTCTTCGCCGGGCACCTGACAGGTGACGTTGTAGAACGTGGCCGCGCCCGACAGCGAGGCGAAGATCTTCCGGCCGGTGACCAGCCACCCACCCTCCACCGGCACGGCCGTGGTGCCCACCCCGGCGGTGGCACCCGGGGCGAGGCCCTCGGAGAACGGCTGCGAGTGGATGTGGCCCTGCTCGACCACACCGCGGTACATCGCCGTGCGCCGCTCTTCGTGCTGTTCGCGCTGCTGCGGGGTCATGTCGAGCAGGTCGGCCACCTCGCCGCACCACAGCATCGTGGCGTTGTGCATGTTGAAGGTGAGGCCGCTGGCGCCGCAGTGGCGGCCGACCTCTTCGCTCACCCGCACGTAGTCGGCGTATCCGGCGCCCAGACCACCGTGCGCCGTGGGGATCGACACCGCCAGCAGACCGCGCTCGCGGAAGTCGGCAAAGTTCTCGAACGGGAAGCTGGCCTCGCGGTCGTAGCGGACGGCCCGCTCCTCCATCGTCGGGCCCATCGCCCGCACGAGATCGACCGCCCGGGCGCGCTCCTGCGCTGTCATCGCCATGGGCGCATCCCACCAGAGCGACGCGGGTTTGTCAACACTGTTGACACCGGCAGACGTTGTGGCATACTCGCCCGGTGCACGAGCCCCGCGACTGCGACGACCAGCCGATCGCCTACCGCACTGCGGGCCACGGTGAGCTGGTGGTGCTGCTGCACGGCCTCGGCGGCAGCCGACTGTCGTGGGAGCCGCAACTGCGGGGTCTGTCGGCACACTGGCGGCTGGCCGCGTGGGACATGCCCGGCTACGGCCGTTCGGCACCGCTGCCGGTTCAGGCCGTGCGCTTCCCCCACCTGGCCGAGGCAGCGGCCGTATGGATCCGCCGCCTCGGCGGATCGCCGGCGGCACCGGCGCACGTGGTGGGCATCTCGATGGGCGGCATGATCGCCCAGTACCTGGCGGCGCTGCACCCGCAGGCCGTGCGCTCGCTCACCCTGTTGTCCACCAGCCCGGCATTCGGCCTCGACGGCACGAAACCCGACGAATGGCGCGCCGCCCGGTTGGCACCGCTCGACGCCGGCATGCAGCCCGCCGACTTCAGCGAGCGCGTGCTGCGCGGTATCGCCGGCCCGCACATCAGCCCCGAGGCGTTCGCCCAGCAGCAGGCGGCGATGGCGCGTATCGACGCCGACGCGCTGCGCCGGTCGATCGACTGCCTCGTCACCCACGACACCCGCGATCTGCTGGCGCAGATCGTTGCGCCGACGTGCTGCCTGGTGGGCGCGCTCGACGACGAGACGCCGCCGGCGTACTCGCAGTACCTCGCCGATCACATCGCCGGGGCCCGGCTCGAGGTGATCCCCGACGCAGGCCACCTCCTGAACGCCGAGGCACCCGACGCCGTGAACACCGCGATCCACCGTCATCTCGACTCCACCGTGATCTGAAGGGTGTGTGCATGAGCAGTTCCCCAGCCGCCACAGCGGGCACCGAGTGGCGCTTCATCGAGTGCTTCCGCCAGCAGTTCCTGCGCTGCGGCCTGCACGCAGGCGAGACCGTCACCGTGCTGAGCGAGAGCCAGAGCCGGCCGGTGCTGGTCGAGACGGCCCGGCTGGCCGCGCAGTCGCTGGGCGGACGGGTGATCGACCTCGTCGTGCCCACACCGCCGTCGGCGCATCCGGTGCCCATCCGCTCCACCGGCGCGTCGCAGGCGATCGCCGAGCACCGCGTAGTGGTGGGCGCGCTGGCCGCCAGCGACTTCGTGGTCGACTGCACGGTGGAGGGCTTGCTGCACGCGCCCGAACTCGGTCGCATCCTGGGCGGCGGGGCGCGGGTGCTGATGATCTCGAACGAGCACCCCGAGGTGTTCGAGCGGCTGCGCTGGGACGACGACCTGCCCCGGCGCGTGGGGCTGGGCCACGAGTGGTTGCGGGCGGCCGGCACGATGCGCGTCACGTCGGCGGCGGGCACCGACCTCACTGTGCGGCTGGCCGGTGCCTTCACGGCCGGCTCCACCGGCGTCACCGACGGCCCGGGCAGCATCGCCCACTGGCCGGGCGGGCTGGTGCTCGCCTTCCCCGCCGCACACTCGGTGGAGGGCACCATCGTGATGGCACCTGGCGACATGAACCTCACGTTCAACCGGGTGCTCGAGTCGGCAGTGCGGCTGCACATCGTCGACGACCACATCGAGTCGATCGAGGGCGACGGTGTCGACGCCATCCTGTTCCGCACCTACCTCGAGGCGTTCGGCGACCGCGAGAGCCTGGCCACCAGCCACGTCGGGTGGGGCATGAACCAGCACGCCCGCTGGGATGCGTCGCAGCTGTTCGATCGCCGCGAGACATGGGGTACCGAGGCCCGGGCCGTTGCCGGCAACTTCCTGTACAGCACCGGCGCGAACGAGACGGCGGGCCGGTTCACCGCCGGCCACTTCGACCTGCCGATGCGCGAGTGCACCGTGCTGCTCGACGACCACCCCGTCGCGGAGTGCGGCGTGCTGGTGGCCGAACTCGCTGCGCCGTAGGCGGCGGCACTCGAACTGGTGGACCCGACTGCTCCTCACTACGCTGAGCCAGCCGGATCCGACCGGCGAAGGGAATGAGTTCGATGAAGGGTGTGGTACGGCTCGCGCTGCTCGGCCTGGCAGCGCTGGCAGGTGTGAAGCTGATGCGGCGCCGACGGGCACTCGCCCCGGTCGCCACCGAGTTGCGAGGGCCGCAGTTGCTGGTGCCGATGCCGCCGCTGCGCAGTGGGCGCACCCTGCAGGTGATGCGCCGGGTGATCGCCCGGCCCTCGACCATCGCCGAGGGTGTGGAGATGCGCACCCTCACTGCCCGGGCCGACGACGGCTCGGAACGCCGGGTGCTGCTGTACGAGCGCCCCGACCGGGTGCGCCCGAGCGGCGCGTTGCTGTGGATCCACGGCGGCGGATACGTGATGGGTGCACCCGAGGCCGACCACGAGGTGTGCAGTCGCATCGCACTCGAACTGGGTGTGCTGGTGGTGAACGTCGACTACCGCCTGGCGCCCGAGCACCCGTTCCCAGCAGGCCTCGACGACTGCTTCACCGCGCTCTGCTGGCTGCACGCCCAGGCGGGTGCACTGGGTATCGACCCCGACCGGGTGGCGGTAGGTGGCGCCAGTGCCGGTGGCGGCATGGCTGCTTCGCTGGCGCAGATGGCGCACGACCGCAGTGGCCCGGCCGTGTGCTTCCAACTGCTCGTGTACCCGATGCTCGACGACCGCACCGCTCAGCGGCCGGTCGATGCCCTGGTGTGGGACAACCGGGCGAACGCATTCGCGTGGGGCGCCTACCTCGGGCATCCGGCGGGACAGCCCGACGACCGGGCGTGGGCGGTTCCGGCCCGCCGGGCCGACCTGGCGGGGCTGCCGCCGGCCTGGATCGGCGTCGGTGACATCGACCTGTTCCACGACGAAGACGTCGAGTACGCCCGTCGCCTGAACGAGGCCGGGGTGAGCTGCGAACTGCACGTCGAGCCCGGCATGTACCACGCTGCCGATGTGTTGATGGGCACGGTCGACTCGATGCGTGCGTTCCGCACCCGCATGACGGCGGTGCTCGGCGAGGCGCTCGCGCCTCGCGTCACCACCTGACGGCGGCCCACCCACCGATACCATGCGACGCCATGTACTCGGTCGCGCTCACTGCGTCGTCGTGCCTGCGGGCCGGCACCCGTGTCGATGTCGTGTGGGTGGTCGACGGCCACGGGCTCGGCACCTTCGATGCAGCTGACGCCATCGCCCTCACACCAGGCGGCGGCCGCTTCGGCTCGGTGCTCGGCGGGGCACTCGCCGGCCATCTGGCCGATCTGAGTGCGCGCCAGGCCCAGACAGCTCGTCTCATCGACCTCGAGGTCACCGCGGTCGACGCGGCAGTGGCGTCGCTCGCCAACGCCGGGTCGGTGCGGGTGGCGGCCACTCCCGCCACCCTGCTGCCCGAGGCGCTGTGGCCGCTGCTGATGCGCCGCGAAGCCGTGTGCCTCGTGGCCCGCCTCGACGGCGACACACTCGGCGAGTTCCACCTGTTCACCGCGGCCGACATCGACCGCGCCGGGGCCGACATCGCCGAACGCTTCCGCCGGGGTGGCAGCAGCACCGTCGTCGAATCGGGTCCGCAGGGCGAGCGGCTCGTGGCCGTCTTCGCTCCGGTCGACCGGTTCGTCATCGCCGGGGCCGGGCCCAACGCCGAGGCATTGCAGGCCGCAGCTGCGCTGCAGGGCTGGCAGGTGCACCGGGCCGCCGACGTCGACACCGCCACCGGGCTGATGGTCGGCCTCGGGCCGGGCGACATGGTGGTGGTGATGGGCCACGACGTCGAACTGTCCAGTCGCATGCTGGGCGCAGCGCTCGCCAGCGACGCCGGCTACATCGGCGCACTCGGCTCGCAGAAGATGCAACAGCAGCGTGCCGACTGGCTGGCCTACCGGGGCATCACCGATCTCGACCGGGTGAACGGCCCGGCCGGATTGGCCATCGGAGCCGCCACACCGGCCGAGATCGCTGTGTCGATCCTCGCCCAGGTCATCGCCGTCCGCAATCTCTGACCTGGGCTTCGGCACAGCACACGTCGGGCACCTCCGGTAGCCTTCGCCTCTCCGACCAACCCAGGAGGTGCTGCACGTGAACGACGACACCACCGATGCCCGCAACGTCCTGCGCTCGGTCTGGGATGCCGGCACCCCGGCACCCGACCTCGACGAAGACTGCAGCCCCACCAAGGTGTGCAAGAACATGCGCGGCATCAGCTTCGACGGCTTCGCCGAAGAGGGCACCGACATCCGCGAGGCATGGCGTCAACTGCTCGCCCGCGAAGGCAAGTTGAACCAGTCGGGCGGCTCGGTTCGCGATCTGGTGTTCGGCTCGTCCGAGCCACGCTGAGCCCATCGTGAACCGGTCGACCAGTGGCTGATCCCGTCGCTCCGCCCACCAGCGTCGCCGAACTCACCGAGGCGCTGCGCTCGCACGGCTATCTGGCCGATCGGGGCCTCGCCACCGCCACCTACGTGGCGCTCACGCTCGGCCGGCCACTGCTGCTCGAGGGCGAGGTGGGCGTGGGCAAGACCGAGCTCGCCAAGACCTTGGCCACCATGTTCGGCCGCACGCTGGTGCGCCTGCAGTGCTACGAGGGCATCGACACCAACCAGGCGCTGTACGAGTGGGACTACGCCCGCCAGATGCTGCAGATCCGGGCCCTGTCGGAACACCAGCTCACCGACGACGACTCGGTCGACAAGTTGTTCAGCCCGAAGTTCCTGCTCGAGCGCCCGCTGCTGCAGGCAGTGCGGGCAGGCGACCGGTGCGTGCTGCTCATCGACGAGGTCGACCGGGCCGACGACGAGTTCGAGGCGTTCCTGCTCGAGTTGCTGTCCGACTTCCAGATCACCGTGCCCGAGGTGGGCACCATCACGGCACCGTCGCGTCCGCTCGTCATCCTCACGTCGAACCGAACGCGTGAACTGCACGACGCGTTGAAGCGGCGCTGCCTCTACCACTGGATCGGGTTCCCACCCGCCGAGCGCGAGGTCGAGATCGTGCTCGCCCGGGCACCTGGCGTGTCGGAGGCCATCGCCCGCAAGGTGGTGCAGGCCGTCAACCGGCTGCGCGACATGGATCTGGCCAAGCCGCCTGGCGTGGCCGAGACCCTCGACTGGGTGGCGGCACTCGACGTGGTGGGCGCCGACACGCTCGACACCGTTGCCGCCGACGACACGCTGGGCGCCGTGGTGAAAGACCGCGACGACCTCGAGCTGGTCCGCGACCAGCTCGCCCAGATCGTCGATGGCTGACCTCGATGGCAGACAGGGATCGCAGCGACCTCGACTTCGTCGAACTGCTGGTGCAGTTCGGCCACGCGCTCCGCGACGAGGGCCTCGCCATCGGCTCGGGTGATGTGCTGACGTTCTGTCAGGCGACAGCCGAACTGAACCCGGCCGACATGGTCGACGTGTACTGGGCGGGCCGCACCACGCTGGTCACCCGCCGCGACCACATCCCGCTCTACAACCGGGTGTTCCGCCGCTTCTTCCTCGACGTGGAAGAGGCGCGCGGCGACGAGCGCAAGCAACTGCTCCAGGCGCCGGCCGAAGGGCAGTCGGTGCTGCAGGTACCCGAGGCCGAACCGGGTGTGCCCGGATCAGGCGACGAGGACGAGGTGCAACTCGGCCTGATGGCGTCGAACGCCGAGATCTGGCGCAACAAGTCGTTCGCCGCCTGCACACACGAGGAACTGGCGGCGCTGCGCCGCATCATGGCCCAGGTGCGGCTCACGCCGCCGCGTCGGCGCACCCGGCGCACCCAGAGCACACGGCAGGGCCGGCACATCGACCCGCGTCGCACGGCCCGCGAGACCATGCGGCTGCACGGCGAGCCCGGCGACCTGTTCTGGCGGCGTCGCCGGTTGCGCATCCGCCCACTGGTGCTCATCCTCGACGTGTCTGGCTCGATGAGCGACTACTCGCGCAACCTGCTGCAGTTCGCCTATTCGGCCCTGCGCTCGGCGAGCCGGGTGGAGGTGTTCTGCTTCGGCACGCGCCTCACCCGCATCACGCCTGCACTCAATCGGCGGCGGCCCGACGAGGCGCTCGAACACGCTGCCCGCACCGTGTTCGACTGGGACGGCGGCACCCGGATCGGCGACTCACTGCACGAGTTCGTCACCAAGTGGGGTCGGCGCGGCACCAGTCGAGGAGCCATCGTGGTCATCTGTTCCGACGGTCTCGATCGCGGCGACCCGGGCACGCTCGCCGACGCGATGGAGCGTTTGGCGCGGCTGAGCCATCGCATCGTGTGGATGAACCCGCACCAGGGTGATGCCGAGGCCTTCCGCGCCAACACGCTGGCGCTGATGGTGGCCGAGCCGCACATCGACCTGGTGGTGTCGGGCCACAACCTGCGCAGCCTCGAACGCTTCGCCGGACAACTCGCCGACCTGTCGTGACCACCGGTCACGGGGGAGCGCGACGGGTACGGGGCACGAGTCGTCACCCGTCGCCGATGCACGGGAGAATGGTCCGGTGAAGTGGAGCGTCTCGCTGTTGGCCGAGGGCGACCGTGTGGTCGAACTGGCCGAGATCGTCGAGTTGGCCGACGCCGTCGCGCCGCTCAACGGCATCGCCAGCGGAATGGGTACCGCCACCTACGGCGCGCAGATCCTGGTCGACGCGGTGTCGGCCGACGAGGCGGTCGACATCGCCGTGCCGTTGTTCGTGCGGGCTGCCGAACAGGCGGGGCTGCCGGCCTGGCCGGTCACCCGCGCCGATGTGATCGGCGAAGACGACGACCTCGCGGACGACTGATGATCCGCCTCGGCTCGCTCGGCGGCTATCCGTTCGAAGGCCCACGAGTGCTGGCCGGCTGGAATGCTCCGCCGCGGCCAGGCGTGTTCGCCATCTTGATGCGCGCCCGGCCCGACGCGAAGCCGAACGAATTCGCCGTCATCTTCGTCGGCGCGTCGGAAGACCTGAGTCGTGAAGGGTTTCCGTTCAAGCACCGCCACGCGCCGTGCTGGGTGAAGCGCGCCGGCGACCGGTACGCGCTGCACATCTGCTACTACGAGGTGCCTGGCGGCCTGCCGTCGCACCGCCAGCAGATCGCCAAGGAACTGATCGCCGTGTACCAGCCGGGGTGCAACCCCGACCAGTACGACCAGGCGTGGAAGGACGAGTGGATCGGCGAGTACGACGCGCCGACCACCGGCCCGCTCACGACGGGCCGCGATCCGAACGCCTGATCCCGACGGGCGGTCGGCGGGTCAGTCGGCGGGGCGGTAGCCGACGCCCTCGGCGAGGCGCGAGCGGCGGCGACCCATGGCCGGGCGGGCCGGGGCCCGGTGCTCGTCGGCAGGAGCGGGCTCGTAGGTGGCCCCGGCGACGATGCCTTCACCCATGCCGTACAGCAGCGGCAGCGCACCGGCGACAACCCGGCCGGTGCGGTTGATGCGCTCGACACCCGGGCGGATGGGCTCGGCGTTGGCCTTGATCTGCCACACCAGCTCGTCGCACTCCTCGAGCTTGCCGGCCACACGCGTGAGCTGCGTGCCGACGATCCAGAGGTAGATGGCGAGACCCGCGATGAGCAACGCGATGTCGATGACCGTGAAGACGATGAGCGTGGTGTTCATGAGCGCACCTTGTCGAGAACGCGGCCGAGGAACAGGTGGTGCTCGAGGCCTTCGGCGAGGACGGCCTCGACACGTGCTGCCGTCTCGGCGATGAGGGCAGTGTCGGAGGTGTTGGCGGCGGCTTGTTGGAGCGTCGCCTTGACGAGATCGACGCGCTGTTCGATACGGCGCACGAGCACCACCAGGATCGTCAGCAGCGCGGCGACGGCCAGCACGACGACGAACCCGGCGATGACGGCGCCCCACCACAGGTTCTCCTGTGTGGACGTGAGAGCGAGCAGTGACATGTCAGCCTCCCAGCCGCTTGCGGCCGCGCTCGAGACCGGCGGTGATGCGTTCCGCCGAGTCGATGGTGGTGGTGAGTTCTTTCAACGATGCGGTGTTGGTGGCGGCGGCCGTGAGGCCGTCGTTGATACCGACGGCGTCGTCGCCGATCTTCTTGGCGAGCACGAGGATGGGCACGACGAGGGCCACCACGACCAGCACCACGACGATGCCGATCGTGTAGCCGATCGCGAAGCCCGAATCGGTGGCAGCGAACAGGTTCATCGTGGCCCCCTTCAGATCGAGTCGCAGAAGTCGCGGACGGGTTGCAGGCTGGCGTTCACCGAGGGCAGCGCCGTGGGCACGGTGCTGGTCTTGTCGGCGATCACCTGAGCACCGGCCACCACCTTGCCGAGCGTGGCGTGGACGGCGCGGAGGTGCAGGATCACCCGGAGCAGTCCGAGTGCGGCGGCCGCGATGATCAGCGTGGCGATCACCAGGGTCACCCAAGCAGCGTCAGTCATCAGGATCTCCTTTTCAGCCCAGCAACTTGCTGACAGGGCCGGCATAGCGGACGGCGCCGTTGGCGACGTCGGCGATGGTCTGGTCGGTCGTTGCCAACAGGTCGGGCGTGTCGTCGAGCTCGCCGATGATGGCAACGCCACCGGCGAGGATGTGGTCGCTCGCGCCGCGGATGCGTTCGAGCGCGGCCAACACCCGGTTGAGCAGTGCCACCAACACCGGCACCACCACGATCAGCAGAATCAGGTTCCCCAGTCCCCAGAGCGTCACATCGTCTCCCTTCGATTTCGTCGTTGTCGTTCAGGTGCAACCGGTCAGCTGGTGCTGGGCCGGTAGGGCAGGAAGAAGCGGCGGAACACACGCGCCAACGCCATGCGCACGGCGCGCAGACCGATCGCCAGACCGCTCGCCGGCTTCACCGTGGCCACCGAATCGGCCGACCGGCCCTGCTTGATGGCCTCGAGGCGGTTCTGCATGTTGGTGGCGAAATCGGCCATCAGCACCGAGGTGACGTCGGCCACCAGGCCACGGCCGTACTGGGCGGCAGCGCCCGACAGCTGCAGGTCTTGGGTGACATCGACCTTGGTGCCCCGCGCCGTCGGGTTCAGTTTGGCGGTGAGCATCAACGCCGCCTGGCCGCGGCCCTTCTGGTCGGCGCCGGCGGCATCGACCACGATGCGCTTGCCCGACTGGTCGCGCTCGACGATCGTCGCTTTCCCGCTGAACTCGAGCTTCACCGGCCCGAGTCGGATGAGCACGTTGCCCAGGTAGGTGTCGTCGCCGGTCTGATCGGTGAGCTCCGCGCCGGGCAGGCACTTGGCCACCGACGGGATGTCGCCGAAGAACGTCCAGACGTCGTCGACCGGCTGATCGACTTCGAAGTCAGTCGTGATGAGCATTGGTCCTCCCGATGGGGATGGTCGTACCGAGATCGATGGCTGCCGCGGTAACCGGTTCGCCGAGGAAGGCGACCGGATCGTTGGCGAAGGCGTAGCGGCAACCGGGGCAGCAGAAGTAGTAGGTGGTGCCGTCGTGCTCGAACGGGCGGCCACTGGCATCGGCGCGCACCGTCATACCGCACACGGGGTCGATCGCTTCGGGCGGTGCCGTGAACGTCGCCTCGCCCGGTTCGGGCACCAGCGCGCCGGCGGCGCGGAGTTGCACCAGTTCGGCAAGCACCGACACGGCCACCTCGCGATGGCTGGTGTGGCCGAGGTCGAGGCCCACCGGCACCCGCACCCGGTCGACGAGGTCGTCGGCCACGCCCCGGTCGCGCAGGTAGGTGCGCAGCGCGTCGCCGCGCTTGCGCGACGCGACGACACCGAGGAACACGGGCCGAGCCGACACTGCCGCCTCGACGACTTCCTCGTCGCCGTGGCCCTGGGTGGCCACGACCACCATCGTGCGCCGACCGACGGTGGACGCATCGAAGTCGGGGCCGTCGACCCGCTCGACGTTCCAGTCGAGCGCTCCGGCCAACACCTCGAGCGTGTGCGCCATCGGCGAGCGACCCACCACCACGAGATGCGGTGTGGCCTGCACCGGCTCGAGGTAGATCTGCAGCGCGCCTTCGCTCTGGCACGAGATGGCGATGGCCGTCATGCCGTCGGGCACGTGGCCGAGTTGATCGCTCTGGCCGAGCACCAGCATCCGCGGGGTGCGGTCGACCAACGCTCGCTGGGCTTCACGAACCAGCACCGGTTCGGCACAGGCACCGCCGATGAATCCGTGGAGTTCGCCGCCCGCCGTCACGATGGCGCGCGAGCCGTGCTGGCCCGACGAGGGGCCCTGGCGCCACACCACGGTGGCCATCACGAACTCTTCGCCGAGGCGCGCGAGTTCGACCGCCCGCTCGACGATGCTCCACCGGTCGGCGCCCTGGTCGCTCACCGGTCGTCGGTCCTCACGGGCGGCGCGCCCGACACGTCGTGGCCGGTGGTGAGGGCTTCGTACACCCGGTCGGGCAGCAGCGGCATGTCGATGTTGCGCACACCGGTGTGCTTCAACGCATCGAGCACCGCGTTCACGAACGCCGCCGGGCCGCCCACGGTGGCGCACTCACCGATGCCCTTGGCACCGATGGGGTGGTGCGGGCAGGGGGTGACCACTTCGTGCAGCTCGAAGCCGGGGGTCTCCCAGGCGGTGGGCAGCAGGTAGTCCATGTAGTTCGAGCCGACACAGTTGCCCTCGGCATCGAAGGTGATGAACTGCATGCTGGCCATCGCGTACGCCTCGGTGAGGCCGCCCATGATCTGGCCCTCGACGATCATCGGGTTGATGCGCACGCCGCAGTCGTCGACGGCGACCACGTTGAGCACGTCCCACACACCGGTCTCGGGGTCGATCTCGACGGTGACGATGTAGCAGGCGAACGGCCAGGTGAGGTTCGGCGGGTCGTAGTAGGCGTTGTTCTCGAGGCCGGGTTCGAGGCCGTCGGGCACGTTGCTGTACGCCGCCATCGCGCATTCCTGGATGCTCACGCCGCGATCGGGCGTGCTGCGCACGTAGAAGCGGCCGAGCTCCCACTCGATGTCTTCCTCCGACACCTCCAGCAGGTGGGCGGCGATCTTGCGGGCCTTGGCGCGGATCTTGCGCGACACCATGGCCACCGCTGCGCCGGCCACCGGGGTGGAGCGCGAGGCGTAGGTACCCATGCCGAACGGCGCCGTGTCGGTGTCGCCCTCTTCCACCGTCACGTCGTCGGCGGGGATGCCCAGTTCATGCGCCACGATCTGGGCCCAGGTGGTCTCGTGGCCCTGGCCCTGCGTCTTCGCGCCGGTGCGCAAGATGGCCTTGCCGGTCATGTGCACGCGCAACTCGGCCGAGTCGAACATCTTGATGCCGAGGATGTCGTACTCGCGGCTGTTGCCTGCGCCGAGCGGCTCGGTCATGGTGGAGATGCCGATGCCCAGCAGGCGGCCACGCGAGCGGGCCTCCTCCTGCTTGGCCTTGAAGTCGTGGTAGCCCACGGCCTCGAGGCCCACGTCGAGGCACTTCGCGTACTGGCCCGAGTCGGTGAGGAACCCGAACGGAGTGCGGTGCGGGAAGTCGTCGTCGCGCACGAAGTTGGCGCGACGGAACTCGGCCTGATCCATGCCCAGGTCGTCGGCCGCAGCCTGCACCATGCGCTCCTGGAAGAACATCGCCTCGGTGACGCGGAACGAGCAGCGATAGGCCACGCCGCCGGGAGCCTTGTTGGTGTAGACGCCGCGGGCCGTGAGGTGTGCGGCCGGGATGTCGTAGCAGGCGAACGCCGAGTGCATCAGGCCGATCTTGAACTTGCTCGGCTGGGCGTCGGAGAAGAAGGCGCCGTGATCGGACTCGGTGAACATCCGCACACCGAGGATCTTGCCGTCGTTGCGCAGTGCCATCTCGCCCTGCAGATAGACGTCGCGACCGAACCCGGTGGAGATGAGGTTGCCGGTCTTGTCCTCGATCCATTTCACCGGCCGCTCGAGCAGGATCGACGCGAGGATCGACATGACATATCCCGGATACACCGGGACCTTGTTGCCGAAGCCACCGCCGAGGTCGGGCGAGATGATGCGGATCATGTGCTCGGGCAGTTCGGCCACCATGGCCACGGCGGCACGGATGATGTGCGGCGCCTGGGTGGTCATGTAGACGGTGAGCTTGCCGGTGGAGCGGTTGAAGTCGGCGATGGAACCGCAGGGTTCGATCGGCGAGGGGTGCGACCGCGGATAGTGCATTGCGATGCGCGAGATGACATCGGCCTGCTCGAACGCCCGGTCGGTGCCGTCCTTGTCGCCCACCTCCCAGTTGAACACGACGTTGTCGGCCTGGTTCTCCTTGTCGTCGCGGATGAGCGGCGCACCTGGGGCCAGCGCCTGCTCGGGGTTGACGATCACGGGCAGCGGCTCGTAGTCGACGATGATCGCCTCGCACGCATCCTTCGCGATGTAGGGGTCGTCGGCGATGACGCACGCCACCTCTTGGCCCTGGAAGCGCACCTTGTCGGTGGCCAGCACCGCCTGGGTGTCGTACGACAGCGTGGGCATCCACGCCAGGTTGCGGGCGGCCATCGTCTCGCCGGTCATCACCAGGCGCACACCGGGGATCTGCCAGGCACGGCTGGTGTCGATGTTGCGGATGCGGGCGTGGGCCAGCGGGCTGCGGAGGATCTCCATGTGCAGCATGCCGGGCAGCACCACGTCGTCGACGTAGTTGCCCTTGCCGCGGATGAAGCGGTTGTCCTCGACACGGCGCCGACTGGCGCCCATGCCACCGATCTTGATCTCGTCGAGTGCCATGTCGTTCCCCTCAGTTCCCGGCCTGGCCGCGCATCTTGGCGGCGGCCCACAGCACGGACTTCACGATGTTCTGATACCCCGTGCAGCGGCACAGGTTGCCCGACAGCGCCCACCGCACCTCGTCCTCGGTGGGGTCGAGGTTCTCGGCCAGCAGCGCCTTGGCCGCCATCATCATCCCCGGCGTGCAGTAGCCGCACTGCAGGCCGTGCTCGTCTTTGAACCCCTCCTGGATGGGGTGCAGTTCGCTGGCCGTGGCCAGGCCCTCGACCGTTTCCACCGAGTGGCCATCGGCCTGCACCGCGAGCATCGTGCAGCTCTTGATCGGGCGGCCGTCGAACAGCACGGTGCACGCACCGCAACTGGTGGTGTCGCAGCCGATGTGGGTGCCGGTGAGGTGCAGCCCCTGGCGCAGCAGGTGGGCCAGCAACAGGCGGGGTTCGATGTCGGCGGTGCGCTTCTCGCCGTTGACGGTGATGGTGACCCGGCGCACCGGGACATCGACCGGGGTGGCGGTGACTTCCGAGAACAGACTGCTCATCAGGCTGCTTCCTTGTTCGACTGGACGATGCTGTCCAGAATGCGGACGACGAACGTGTGCACGACATGCCGTTTGTAGGTGGCGCTGCCGCGATGGTCGCTGCGGGGCTGGGCGGCAGCGGCGGCGGCCTCGGCGGCGCGGGTGATGCGGTCGCTGCTGAGCGGACCGCCCACGAGCGCAGCCGATGCCTCGGCAGCATCGATGGTGGAGCCACCGACGGCGGCGAGCGAGATACCGCTGCGCACGACCGTGCCGCCCGACATCTCGAGGGCGATGGCAACGCTGGCGGTGGCGAAGTCGCCCACCCGGCGCTCGAGCTTCAGGTAGCCGCCGGCACGCACGCCCTTGGGTGCTGGCACGACCGCCTCGATCGCAAGCTCGTCGTAGGCGAGCACGTTCTGGAACGGGCCCTTCACGAACTCGGCCACCGGGATGGTGCGCTTGCCCTTCGGACCCTGGGCGACGATCGAGCCGCCGAGCGCCAGCAGCGTGGCCGCCCAGTCGCCCTGCGGGTCGGCGTGGCAGACCGAGCCGACGAACGTGCCGCGGCTGCGCACGATCGGGTCGGCCACCAGCGGTGCCGCTGCGGCGAGGGTGGGCTGCGTGGCGGCGATGAGGCTGGAGCGCTCGAGGTCGCCGTGGCGTGCCAGGGCGCCGATGCGCAACGTGCCGTCGGCGTCGTTGCGGATGTAGTCGAGGCCAGGGATGTTGTTGATGTCGACGAGCATCGCCGGTGAGGCGAAGCGCAGCTTCATCATCGGCACCAGGCTCTGGCCGCCGGCCAGCACCTTCGCCTCGCCATCACCGCGGTGCAGCAGATCGATGGCTTCCTCGATCGTCCGCGGTGCCTCGTACTCGAATCGTGACGGGTACATACGTGGTCTCCTCTGGTACCTCTGGCTCAGCCGTTGCCGGCTTGCGGGTCGCGCACCGCCACGGGGAGCGACTCGGCGTCGGGGTCGGGACGGGGTTCCTGGTGCGGGGGCCACGGGCCCTGCACCGGCTGACTGGCCACCTTCAGGTGGTCGATGATCTGCGGCCAGGCCCACACCGTCGGGCTCTTGCCCGTCTTCGGTGCGTGCTCGATCAGCTCGTACAGCCGCGGGTTCCCCTTGCTGTGTCCATCCGATTCGATCGGCATGCTGTGTCCCCTTTCGACAGCTACCCGGATTCGGCCCACGGGCATTGCCGCAGGTCAATGTGGGCGGAACGTAACAGAGGGAAGCGGGACTGTCTTCACCGAACGACAATTTCCGACGCGTCGTTTAGCGTCGCGCCCGTGACGGGTCACGATCGCCTCGGTGCAGCGGAACGGTGGGCACTCGACCTGCAGCAGTGGGGCATTCCGGCGCACATCCTCGAGCAGGCGCCGCAGTCGCCATGGATCCATCCCACCGAGAGCTTCCGACCGACGACCGAACCGATGGTCCACACGCCCTCGTACCGCCGCGCGCGCGAAGCACTCGACGATGCGTTGCGCCACGGGGGCGACGGCTCGGTGCTCGACGTGGGGTGCGGTGGTGGGCGTGCGTCGCTACCGCTCGCGCTGCCCGCGCGTCGATTGGTCGGGGTCGATCACCAGCCCGGCATGCTCGAGATGTTCGCTGCCGAGACGGCCGCTCGGGGTATCGCCGCGCAGACCGTGCTCGGCGACTGGCCCGACGTGGCGGCTTCGGTACCCGTGTGTGATGTGGTCGTGTGCCATCACGTGCTGTTCAATGTGCCCCACCTCGTGCCGTTCGCCGCAGCCCTCACCGTGCACGCCCGGAGGCGGGTGGTGGTGGAGATCCCGATGCTGCACCCGCTCACCAACCTCACGGCTGCGTGGAAGCGGTTCTGGGACCTCGACCGGCCGACGGGGCCGACGGCGCTCGATGCAGCATCGGTGCTGCGCGAGACGGGCCTCGACGTGGCGGTGGACGAGTTCGAACTGGCCGACCCGAAGGCCGGCCCGCGCACGGTCACCGACCGCGACGTCGAACACACACGGGTGCGGCTCTGCCTCACCGCCGATCGCGACCCCGAGATCCGCGAGTTCCTCGAACAGTTGCCACGTCCACCCCGGCGGGTGGTCACCCTCTGGTGGCCCGCCTGAGGCGCTGCCGCTACACGGCTGCGGCGAGGGCGGCGAAGCAGGACAGTTCGATGTCGTCGCACGCGTCGTCGGACGGTTGCGGGCGAGACGTGAGCTTCACCACGGTCACCGCCCGGTCGCGGTCGAACCAGACCCATTGGCCGTGGATGCCGGCGCCCATGGTGTGCGATCCGCGCTCGTCGCTGAGGTACCACTGGCTGCGATAGCGGCCGCCCTCGGGCAGCATGTCCTCGAAGCTGTTGCCCTTCCACGCCGCCGGGTCGCCCTGGGTGAGGATGTCGTCGATCCACCAAGCCGGCACCACCTGGCGACCGTCGGCAACACCGCCGCAGCGCACCATCTCGGTGAGCCGACCCATGTCGCGCAAGGTGGCGGCCAGGCCGCCCGCGGTGCGGGGCGCGCCACGGCGGTCGACCGCGAGGTCGGCACTGCACTGCGCGCCCATCGGCGCCCACAGCCACTCACCCAGCATCGATGCGAAAGACCGGCCGGCCGCGCGTTCGCAGATCCAGCCGAGCAGATCGGTGTTGGGCGAGAGATAGCGGAAGTGTCGGCCGTGCTGGCCCTCACGTCGGCCGAGGCCGGCGAGGAAGTGACGCAGGTCGAGCGGGTTCGCCGGGTCGGCAGGTGGCAGCCAGCCGCTCGACTCGCGGTAGGCGCGCATCGGTGCGTAGGTGTCGTCGTAGATCTCGTCGAAGTCGAGGCACACCGTCATGTCGAGCACATCGCGCACGGCGCAGTCGGCGTATCCGCTGCCGCTCACCTCGGGCAGGATGTCGCCCACCAGCGCAGTCGGGTCGAGGCCGCAGCGGTCGACCACCAGGCCGGTCACCAGACCCGTGACCGACTTGGTGACCGAGAACATCAGGTGGGTCGTGACCGGGGTGAGGTGCCCGGCGTACTGCTCGTGCACGATCACGCCGTCTTTCATCACCAGCAGGCCGTCGCCGTAGCCCTCGGCCATCCATCCGGCAACCGTGCGTCGCGTGCCGTCGGACGAAGCGAACTCGACGTCGCCGAGGTCGCTGCCCGGGCGCGCGGGCAGGTGCCACAGCCGGTCGGGATCGCGATGCACCGTGGCGGTGGGCACCACCTCGCGCATGTGGTGGAGCCCCCAGCGGTTGAAGGGAGCCGTGCGCCAGTTGGCCAGGCTCACCTGCCGGTCGGGTGCTGCGGGGAACGTGTCCATGATGGGCGGCAGCGACGGGTCGGGCATGGGGTCATGTTCGCACGCGGGCCGGGCCGCCTCGCGTGCCGTCGCGTAGCGTGCGGCACCGATGTCGTGGTTGCTGACCGGATGCTGGGTGCGGGCCTGGATCGAGTTCGCCGACGGCACTCGCGACGACACCAGCGTGGTGGCGTGGCTGCAACTGCCGTCGTTGATGGCCGACGTGCGCCTACCCGGGCCCACAGCAGCCGGGGTCGACCCGGCTCGGCGCTCGTTGGCCGAGTGCACGGTGGCCGAACTGCGGTCGATCGCCGACAGCGAGTCGTCGAGCGGGTACACCACCTGCACCGCAGTGGAGGTCGGCACCGACGGGGTGCGGCGGGCCACCGCCGAGTGGCACACCCGTGGTCACGGCACCGCCTTTCAGCCGGTGTCGGCCTTCCCCGAACCCGGCCTGCTGGAGTGGAACGACGATGGCACGGTGATGATCGAACGTGCGCCGAGCGGGGCGTACGTGGAGGAGTGGCGGCTGGTGCCGGGATCGCGCACCGACCAGGCGCACCGACGGCTCGATGCCCGCACCGAACTGTTCGTCGCCGGCCCGGTGGCAGTGCTGGTACGCGACCGCGAGGTGCCGGTGACCGGCACGGCACGGCTGCCCGAACTGATCGACGCCGTCCTCGCTGATGCGGCGCTCGCCCCCGCCGATGCCCGACGACGTATCGAGCAACTCGTGGACTGCGAGTTCTCGTTCGCTCGGCGGACGGCCCCCGACAGCCAGCAGTATGTGATCGAGGCGTCGACGTTGCCGTGGCGCCTCGGAGAGGTGATCGATGTCGATCTTCGCTGAACTCGCCGAGCACGCGTCGCTGCCGTTCGAGCAGGGCCGCATGCTGCCCCTCGGCGCGTACTGCGACCCGGCCGTGCTGGCCGCCGAGCGGCGGGCGCTCTTCGCCGACGAGTGGATCTGCGTCGGGCGCACCGCTGACATCCCGGCTCGCGGCGACTACTTCACGGCCGAGGTGCCGCTGGCCGGCGACACGGACGGGCACCGGTCGGTCATCGTGCTGCGCGGCGACGACGGCGAGGTGGCGGCGTTCGACAACGTGTGCATCCACCGCGGGGCACAGTTGTTGGAGGGGTGCGGCACCACGGCGCGCATCACCTGCCCGTACCACGCGTGGGCGTTCCGGCTCGATGGTGGGTTGATCGGCGGGCCGTACATGCAGCGCACCGAGGGGTTCACGCCCGGCGAGCATCGTCTCGTCTCGCTGCCGGTCGAGGTGTGGGAAGGGTTCGTATTCGTCAGCCAGGCTGCTGACCCTTCGCCGCTGGCACCGCGGCTAGCGGGCCTCACCGAGGTGCCGGCGCCCTACCGGCTGGCGGGGTACGTGCCGGTGCACCAACAGGTCGATGTGTGGGCGACGAACTGGAAGTTGCTCGTCGAGAACTTCATGGACGCCTACCACGTGTTCAAGGTGCACCAGGGCACGTTCGCCGCCAACGGCGACAACACACTCGACACCACGCTGTACCCGGGCACCGAGGCCTGGGCGCATCACGTGGTGGTGCACGACAAGGGCGACGACATCGCCCATCCCGACAACACCATGTTGCAGGGTCTGTGGCGCAAGGCGATCGTGCTGGGCGCCGTGTTCCCCACACACGTCATGCAGATACAGCCCGACTGGCTGTGGTACCTGCAGATCTCGCCGCTCGGCACCGACCGGTGCCGCATCCGCTGGGACGTGTCGGTGGCGCCCGAGATGCTGGCGGCACAAGCCGACCCCGATGCCTACGTGGCCGAGTTGCTGGCGCTGCTGAACGCGGTGAACGCCGAGGACCAGCCCATCGTGGAGGGTGTGCGGCGCGGTGTCGAGCGGCCGCAGTTCCCGCGTGGCCCGCTGTCGTACCTCGAACGCAACGTGCACGACTTCGACGTCTACGTCGCCCGAAGGCTCACGTCCGGCTGAGGCGTGCCGTCACCTGGTTCGGCTTGCGGAACACCAGACCGCGGGGCGGGTCGCTCGCCTCGGCCACGTGGTCGACCACGGCGAAGCGCTGCACCAGGCCCCGCACCAAAAGGCGGGTCTCGAGCCGAGCGAGGTGCGCCCCCAGGCACACGTGTGGCCCGGCTGCGAACGTGAGGTGCTGGCGGAGGTTGTCGCGGCCCGGGTGGAAGCGATCGGGGTCGGCGAAGGTGACCGGATCGCGGTTGGCGCCGGCGAGCGAGATGGTCACCGGGTCGCCCGCCGGGATGACGACGCCGCCGATCGACACGTCGCGCGTGGCGTAGCGGTCGACCACGGCCGCGGCGGGTTCGAGGCGCAGCGACTCCTCGATGCACGGGTCGAGCAGGTCGGGTTCGGCCCGCACGGCGGTCAGCATCCCCGGTTCGGTCAGCAGGTGGTGCAGCAGGTTGGCGATCATGCCCTCGGTGGTCTCGATGCCGCCGAACAGCAGCACGGCGGCGTTGGCCGCCACCTCCGTGTCGTTCAGTGTGATGGCGTCGCCCATCGCCTCGGCAAGCAGCGTGCGGGCTTCGGGCCGGGTGCCGGCGGTGTGGATGGCGGCGGCAAGGCTGGTGTAGGCGGCTCGACCCGAGGCAGGCAGTGGGTTGCCCTTGGTGATCTCGGTGACGGCCTGCACGATGCTGGCGTACCAGGCGAGGATGGTGGCCTCGGCCGCCGTGTCGAGGCCGAGCGCCAGCATCATCGTGCGCGTCGCCAGCGGTGCGGCGAGGGCGGTGCGCAGTTCCACCATCCCGGTGCCGTTGCTCGTAGCGGTGTGCTCCGTCCGGTCGAGCAGATCGGCGACGAAGCCCGACACCGCATCGGTGAACCCGGCATCGATCTTGCTGAACCGGAACGGCCCGACGAAGGGCGAGCGGTGACGCGTGTGCTCGGGGCCGTCGAGCGACAGCATGCTGGGCCCCACCACCTGCCCGGTGGAGAACCGCGGGTCGTCGACGGTGAGCCCCTCGAAGTCCTGCATCGCCGCCAACGCCAGGGTCCGGCTGGTGATCATCCACATCCCGAGCGCCGGCACCCAGGCCACCGGATGAGCGGCCCGCAGCCGGGCGAGCGTCGGGTGCGGATCGCGTTCGAGGTCGTCGAGCGTCACCCAGTCGGCACTCGGGATTCGTTCGCCTGTCATCGGCCCGACCGTAGTGGGCGCAACCGAGGCCCCGTCGCCCGGTGTGCACCGGAAGGGAAGCGGCGTTAGCGTCGCGCTCGTGATGACCTGGAACGACGTGATCCGTTTGGCCGATCAGGGCAACGCCACCCCGCCTCGACGGGTGGAGCGCACCGACGAGGAATGGCGGGCGCAACTCGACCCCGCGGCCTATCAGGTAACCCGCCATGCGGGCACCGAGCGGCCGTTCAGCAGCGAGATGTGCAGCCTGTTCGGTCCCGGCCGCTACGAGTGCGTGTGCTGCGGCACGCTGCTGTTCGACGCCGCCGAGAAGTTCGAGTCGGGCACCGGCTGGCCGTCGTTCACCACGCCGGTGGCCGTCGAGGTGATCGCCTATCACGTCGACCGCAGCTACGGCATGGTGCGCGTCGAGACCACGTGCAACGTGTGCGACGCCCACCTCGGCCACGTGTTCCCCGACGGTCCACCACCCACCGGCCTGCGCTACTGCATGAACGCGGTCGCGCTGCGCAAGATCGCCGACCACGACTGACCGAGTCGGTCTAGTGCCCTTCGGCCCTGGACAGCCGGTCACCTGTTGGCGATGATCGGTGCTCTCAGGAGGAGCCGTCGGATGAAACCAGGCAGGGTGGTCGCACTCGTCGCCGGCTGTGTGCTCGCAGCGGTCGGTGTCACATTGTTCATCGGGGCCGGGGCGCTCACCTGGGCGTACACCACCCAGCGCGACGACGATGGGTACTTCACCTCGCGCCGAGTGCTCGTGGAGACTCCCACGGCGGGGGTGCACTCCGAGCGGGTCGATCTGGGCAGCGACGAGCGGCCCGACCAGTGGCCCTTCGGCAAGGGCGACCTGGCGACGGTGAAGCTCGAAGCCCGCGCCGAGGCAGGCGACGAGGTGTTCATCGGCATCGGCCACACACGAGATGTCGACGCCTACCTCGACGGCATCGCCCACGACGAGGTGACGAGCATCCGATGGGGCCGCGGCGATCGCGCTGTCCGCTACCGCAGGGTCGACGGCGCATCGGTCGCGCCGGCACCCAGCGACCAGACGTTCTGGGCCGCAACCGCCAGCGGCAGCGGAGTGCAGACCCTGCAGTGGGACGTGGAGGGCGGCACCTGGTCGATCGTGGTGATGCATCCCGACGGCCAACCCGAGGTGCGAGCCGAGGTATCGGTGGGCGTGAAGATCGACGCGCTGATCGGCGTGCTGATCGCAATGTGGATCGCCGCTGTGCTCACGCTGGGCGGCGCCACGGCGCTCATCGCCTGGGGCGCCCGCGGGTCGGCAGCACCGGTCGTCAGCCCCGTCGCAGGCACCGGTACTGCTGCCACCGCTGCAACCGCTGCCACCGCCGGCGCGCAGGGCCGCACGCCGGTCCGCCTCACCGGCACCCTCGACGAACCGCTCAGCCGTGGCCTGTGGTTGGTGAAGTGGTTCCTCGCCATCCCACACGTCATCGTGCTCGGATTCCTCTGGGCGGCGCTGACCGTCACCACCGTCGTGGCCGGCATCGTCATCCTGTTCACCCGCCGCTATCCGCGATCGCTGTTCGACTTCAACGTCGGCGTGCTGCGGTGGTCGTGGCGGGTCGCCTTCTACGCCACCTCGGGGATCGGTACCGACCGCTACCCACCGTTCACCCTTGCGGCGGTCGACTATCCGGCGACGCTCGAGATCGACTACCCCGAGCAGTTGAACCGCTGGCTGGTGTTGGTGAAGTCGTGGCTGTTGGCCATCCCGCACTACATCGTGCTGGGCGCCTTCGCCGGTACCGGTTGGTTCGCCAGCGACGGCGACGGCACCACCGGCACGGGGTTCGGCCTCATCGGCTTCCTGTCGCTCGTGGCCGGGGTGATCCTGCTGTTCACCTCGCGCTACCCGCGGTCGCTGTTCGACTTCATCATGGGCATGAACCGCTGGGTCGTCCGGGTGGTGGCCTACGCCGCGCTGATGACCGACCGGTACCCACCGTTCCGGTTCGACGCCGGCAGCACCGAACCGGTCGCGTCGCTGCCACCTCCCACGGTCGACACCTGAGCGTCCGGTTCCCTGAACCGACCGGGGCGCGATGATTACGGCGTGAACACCGTCGCCGCACCGAACGCCTCCACCGAGTTGCTGCAGCACCTCATCCGCCTCGAATGCGTGAACGACGGGCGACCCCAATCGGGTGACGAGACCCGCGCCGCCGAGATGTTGCGGGCCGTGGTCGATCTGCCCGGTGTCGACCTGCAGTTGCTCGGGCCGCTCGCCAACCGGCAGTCGTTGGTGGCCCGCCTACCGGGCACCGATCCGACGGCGCCGACACTGCTGCTGCTCGGCCACACCGATGTGGTGCCGGCGGTGCTCGACGACTGGCAGCACGACCCGTTCGGCGGCGAGTTGATCGACGGCTGGGTGTGGGGCCGCGGCGCCATCGACATGCTGTGCGTCACCGCATCGATGGCGGTCGCCTTTGCCGACCTCGCCCGCCGCCGGGTGGCCCTGCCGGGCACGGTGGTGTTCGCCGCCGTCGCCGACGAAGAGGCGGGCGGCACGGCGGGTGCCGGCTGGCTGCTCGAGAACCACCGCCCGCACGTGATGGCCGACTACGTGCTCACCGAGTGCGGCGGCACGCCCATGCACACCCCGACCGGGATGAAGCTGCCGGTGCTGGTGGCCGAGAAGGGGGCGGCCTGGACTCGGCTCGTGGTGCACGGTCGCGCCGCGCACGGCTCGACTCCGTTGATGGGCGACAACGCGCTGGTGAAGGCAAGCGAGATCGTCCGCCGGATCGCCGCCTACCGGCCCCTCGCCCACATCCACGACACGTGGCGTGGCTATGTGGCCGCGATGGAGTTCGAGCCCGAGCTCGCCCGGGTGCTCCTCGACCCGGCCGCCATCGCCGACTGGGCGGCACACCACCCCGACCGCGGCTTTGCGGCCGACTGCCATGCGTGCACGCACATCACCCTCTCGCCCAACGTGCTGCGCGCCGAGGGCAAGACCAACACCATCCCGGCGAGCGTGGAGATGGAGGTCGACATCCGCACCCTGCCCGGGCAGACGAACGACGACGTGCTCCACCTCCTGCACGAACTGATCGGTGACGACCTGCTGCCCAGTGTCGACATCCACTTCATGCACGAGGAGTGGCCCGCCACCGCGTCGCCGATCGACTCGCCGCTGTGGCGCTCGATCGAGCGGGTGTCGGCGGGGGTGTATCCCGAGGCACGGTGCGTTCCCGCGATCACTCCGGGCGGTACCGACGCCCGCTTCTACCGCAACGAGGGTGCCACGTCGTATGGCTACGGCCTGTTCTCGCGTGAACTGTCGTACGACGACTACGTGGCCATGTTCCACGCAGCGAACGAGCGGTGCGACGTGCACTCACTGGCGCTGATGGAACGCCTCTGGGGCGACATCGCCGTCGACCTGCTTTCGTAGACCGACCATCCGCTCGATGCTCTGCGGACCGTTCTGAACAGGGCGGCGCCGCCCGCTGCGGGTATCAGCCGATCGCAGCCATCATCGCCAGGTGCTCGGCGGTGCGGAAGGTCTCGTGCGCTTGCAGGTGCGCGAGCGACAGGGTGGAGCGGTCGACGGCGTGGAGTCGATCGGGTGACAGTTCGCCCACATGGCGGTAACCGCCGTTGTCGAAGAGTCGGCGGGCTGCCACCGTCGCGCCGCTGGGGTCGGCCACCCTGCCCGAGCCGCGGTATCCGTAGCCCTCCACCAGGTTGGCGGTGATCACCGAGGTGAACCCCATCCGCCACAGCGCCTTGTCAGACGCCCGGTCGAGCACGTCGGGCGCCACACCGAGCAGCCAGCTCTCCTGCTGGCGGATCCATGGCTTCACACACGAGTTGGTGAGGACGTAGCGGTGCTGATCGGTGTGGTTGACGGCTCCACCGTGCAGGAGTCGACCGTCGAACACGAGGATGGTGCCGGCCGGGGCCTCGAGGTTGATCGGCCTCGGGATGGGCCCGAACAGTTCGCCGTCGGTGCCGTTGGGGCGATGCGTGCCGGGCACCAACAGGGTGCCACCGTTGCGCTCGTCGACGTCTTGCAGCACGTACATCACGTTCACCAGCACCGGTGCCTCCACCGGATGGAACGGCGCGACGAACGTCTGGTCCATGTGCATCGGCTGCGGATGGCAGTGCGGGTACGAGATGTTGGCGAGCAGTGAGAAGTGGTTCCAGCCATGGCCGAGGGCCTCGTCGAGCAGTCGTTCGATCACCGGGCCAGCCTGCACCGCCGACGGGTCGTGATCGATCAGGCCGAGGAACACCTCGCCCTTGTTCACCAACGACCACACGTGCTGCTGCGAGGCCGACACGTAGGCGATGCCGAGCGCTCGCTCGGCGGCCGCCTGCTCGGCCACCCGGGTGCGCAGCGATGCGCACTGCTCGGCCGACAGTCCGTCCTCGATCAGGCAGAAGCCCCACTCGTAGAGGTTGCGGCGCAGGGTGGGCAGGTCCTTGGTGGGCACGGGCAGGTCGACATCGCGCCAGTCAGCGTGCTTCCGGGCGACGGTGGTGTCGTAGTACCGACCGACGCCCCACTCGAGTTCGGCCGAATCCTTCGGGGGCATGAGCCAGGTGTTGTGGCGGAACAGCGACGAGTACGGCTCGCCGCTGCGCAGGAACGAGCGGTACGGCGTGAACGCATCCACCGACGCCGCCTCCACCGCCTCGGGCGTGAACTCCTCGGGTACCACTGCGTCCCCTTCCGACGGCTCCCCTGCCGACTCTTCGCCAGCAACGGTAGCGATGGCGACCTCAGCCGGAGGCGACTGCCCGAGCGATGAGGCCCTCGAGCACGCCGAGGTCGACGGCATCGAGTCGCTTGACGTACACGCAGCCCTTACCGGCGGTCACGGCGCCCAGCGAGGCGAGCACCGACGCATCGTCGTCGTGCTCGCTGTACACGCCGTAGATCACCAGCGCTGCCTTTCGAGGCGAGAAGCCGACCACGAACGTGTCGCCTTCGTGGCCGCTGGCGTAGCGGTAGTGGCGGAATCCGAACCCGATCATCGACGGACCCCACATGACCGGTGGTTCACCGCTCAGCCGGTGCATCAGATCGCACACCCGGCGGGCATCGGCCCGGCGCCGGTCGTCGGGCACCGCAGCAAGGATCGAGTCGACATCGGCTCCGGTCGGTCCGGTCTTGTTCGTCGCCATGCGGGTGATGGTAGGACCTGCAACTCCGGCGCCGGACCCGAACCGGCTCCGCCGACAGGAACGGCACCCCGGGACGAGCGCCAAACCCAGCGGTCAGGGCGTGCAGGTGCCGCAGTAGCCTCCGCCACATGCCCGCACTCGAATCGCGCTCCCTCGACTGGCTGGCCACCGCGCCCGTGCGCATCGAGGCCAGCCGCGACATGGCCGTCGGTGCGGCGGCCGCCTTCGCTGTCATCGCCGATCACGAGCGCTGGCCCGACTGGTTCGCGCAGTTGAAGCGGGTGGAGGTCACCGGTGCACCCACCGGCGTGGGAGGCCAGCGGCGGGTCACCCTGGGTGGCGTGGTGGTCGACGAGGTGTTCATCGCGTGGGAGACCGACCGGTTGTTCGCCTTCACCGTCACCCACGCCACGCGGCCGATGGCCAAGGCGATGGTCGAGGCGCTGCAGGTGGAACCGCTCGCCGACGACCGCTGCCGGGTCACCTACACCCAGGCGCTCGAGCCGCACGGTTGGATGAAGCCGATGGTGCCGGTGATGCGGCGCACGATGCGCTCGATGCTCACCAAAGCACTCAACGGTCTCGAGCAGGCTGCACGTCGATGAGGTCGCATCGGCACCTGCCCACGCAGATCCTCGCCCACAAGCTGTTCCACCTCGGCCGACCCACTCAGGTCGGCCGGACAGACGCGACCGGGCACATTCCACTCCCGTCACCCGCGGGACGTGTGAGGCGAAGAGCGTTCGACGCAATTCGTTTGCAGGGCAGCAGAGCGGCTGGAATCATGCCGACATGGAGCAGGCCGAGGTGATCGTGCGCGACGCGGTTGCGGCTGACGCCGCGGCAATGGGTCGGCTGCACGTACGGGCGTGGCAGTGGGGGTATCGGGGCGTGATGCCCGACGCCTATCTCGACGGCCTGAACGCCGACGACCGGACGGCGATGTGGCGCGACCGCATCGGGGCCACCGGGTTGCCACCGATCCTCGTCGCCGAACTGACGACCCGGGGGCAGGGCGGGCCGGTCGCCACGGGGGCGGACGAGGTGGTGGGCTTCGCTGCGTTCGGCACGGAGGTGTCGTCCGACGCTGCCACCGCCCACGGCGAGTTGTACGCACTCAACATCGACCC
The DNA here is from genome assembly GCA_040380855.1 of Acidimicrobiaceae bacterium. Classification (GTDB taxonomy): domain Bacteria; phylum Actinomycetota; class Acidimicrobiia; order Acidimicrobiales; family Ilumatobacteraceae; genus VFMC01. Next base: position 38,935 of record JBEIIG010000010.1, read on the forward strand.
CGACCACTGGGGGCGCGGCATCGGTCGGGCCCTGCTGAACCGGGCGACCGACTGGTTGGTCGACCTGGGCCATGCCGAGGCCGTGCTCTGGGTGGTGCCCGAGAACGCGCGGGCACGGGCGCTGTACGAGTCGGAGGGTTGGGTTTCCGACGGGGCCGTGGCGACCGAGGAGATCCACGGTGTCACCGTCACCGACATCCGCTATCGCAAACGCCTCAGGTGACGGCGGGCGGCAGGAAGCCGGCGGTCTGCTTGTAGCGTGCGGCGATGGCCTCACGTTCGCCGTCAGCGAACACGGTGGTGATGTCGGTGAAGCCATCGGGGGCGCGTTCGTGGGCCAGGTCGAGCATCACCTCGGGCCCGTGCTGGCGGTTCGACAGCACGATGGCCGCGGTCTTGGGTCGACGTTCGGCGTCGTAGGCCTGCAGGGCGGCATCGATGGCGACGGCGTTGGCACCTGCATCGGCGGCGTCACCCAACAGATCGGCGATGGTGAGCGCATCGATGATCGCCTGTGAGGCACCGTTCGAGCCGATCGGGTACATCGGGTGCGCGGCGTCGCCCAGCAGGGTGACCCGACCGACGGTCCATTGATCGAGCGGATCGCGGTCGACCATGGGGAACTCGAAGGTCACCTCGGCGCCGCGGATGAGCGCCGGCACGTCGAGCCAGTCCCACACCCAGTCCTCGAAGCGGGGCAGGAAGTCGGCCAGCACTCCCTGACGGTTCCAGTCTTCGCGGTCGGCCAGGCCCACGTCGCGCCGGTCGAGTTCGGCGATCCAGTTGATCACCTGCATGCCGTCGGCACCGGGCTCGGTGATCGGATAGGCGACGAACTTGTGCGGCAGGCGACCGGCCATGAACATCGACCGACCGGTGAGGAACCCCGTGGTGCGAGTGGTGGCGCGCCACAGCACGTTGCCACTCCAGCGCGGCAGGCCCTCGTCGGGGTGGAAGCACCGGCGCACGGTGGAGTGGATGCCGTCGGCGGCGATGAGCACATCGGCCTGATCGGTGGTCACCCGACCATCGGCGCGGTTCTCGATCTCCACCGTCACCCGGTCGCCCACCTGCTCGAAACCGCGCAGGGCGTGACCGGTGATCACCCGGTCGGCACCCAGCCGGGCCTGGGCCTCGGTGAGCAACGCCATGTGCAGTCGGCCGCGGTGCACCGACAACTGCGGCACCGGATAGCCGGCAGCCAACCCGCGGGGCTCGCGCCAGATCAACTGCCCGAACCGGTTGAAGAAGCACAGCTCGGCCGTGGGCACACCGAGTGGCAGCACGGTCGACAGCAGACCGATCCGGTCGAGTTGCGCCATCGCGTGCGGCAGCACGTTGATACCCACACCCAACGGCTGCAGCGCGGTGACGCTCTCGTACACCGTCACGTCGATCCCGCGGGCGTGCAGTCCCATCGCTGCCGTCAGTCCACCGATGCCACCACCGGCGATCACGACCTTCACCACACGTCTCCCTCGTCCTCATCCGTCGCGCTCACCCGACGGGTCGGCCCGCCGGTGACAAGCGTTGCATTGACAGCGCGGCGCCCGGGGCCGATTCTACGCAGGGGGTCGGCGGGGCATCGGCTGCCACCGCACACATCCCACACGGGAGGGGACCGTCATGAAGGAACTGATCTACCACCGCCAGCTGCTGCCGGCCGTGCGGCGCTACGCCGACCGGCCGCTGGCCACCCACGCCGTCACGGGTGCCACCCGCACCTACGCGGAGCATCTCGAACGCGTGGGCCGTCTGGTCGGCGCGCTGCAGACGTTGGGGGTGAGCCGCACCGATCGCTTCGCGATGATGTGTCTCAACAGCCCCGAGTACCTCGAGCTCTATCACGCGGCGTTCCTGGGCGGGGGTGTGGCGAACCCGCTGAACCTCCGCTTCGCACCACGCGAGTTGGCGTATGTGCTGCGCGACTCGGGCACCAAGGTGTGCTTCGTCGACGCGGCATTCGCCGGAGTGATCGACCAGGTGAAGGACGACGCCGGAATCGAGCACGTCGTGCTGATCGGCGCGGGCGATGTGCCCCACACCGCGACGTACGACGACCTGCTGGCTTCGTCGCCGATGGTGATCCCCGACGAGGGCGACGAGACCGACCCGGTGGTGCTGATGTACACCGGCGGCACCACCGGTCTACCGAAGGGCGTGCTGCACCATCAGCGCGCCGAACTGTTGAACGTGTACCACATCACGGCGGCGCTCGGACCGAAGGACCGGCCGGTGAACCTGCTGCAGACACCGATGTTCCATGCAGCGAGCATCTTCTCGGCCGTCGGCGGGCCGCTGACGGGTTCACATCTGGTGATCCAGCCGATGTTCGAGCCGGCGGCGGTGATGCGCACCGTCGAGACCTACTCGCCGACGATGACCGTGATGGTGCCGACGATGATCGGGATGACGATGGCGCACCCCGAGTTCCGGCCGTCGGGGTTGGGCAGTTTCCGCGACCTCGTCTACGGCGCGTCACCGATGCCGCAGAGCCTGCTCGAGAAGCTGTTGACGCTGTATCCCGAGATGAACATCTGGCAGGGCTACGGAATGACCGAGGCGGCTGCGGTGCTCACCATGCTCGGGCCCGACGAGCACCGCCGCGGCGGCGCCTACCTCCGGTCGGCCGGTGCACCGGTGCTGGGTGTGGAGCTGTCGATCCAGGACGCCGACGGCAACGAGGTGCCCACCGGCCAGACGGGCGAAGTGTGTGCCCGGGCGGGCAACTTCATGATCGAGTACTGGGGCAAGCCCGAGGCGACGGCCGAGGCCTTCGCCGGTGGGTGGTACCACTCGGGCGATGCGGGCTACCTCGACGCCGACGGCTACCTGTACCTGGTCGACCGGGTGAAGGACATGATCGTGAGCGGTGGCGAGAACGTGTACTCCACCGAGGTGGAGAACGCAGTGGCGAGTCACCCTGCGGTCGCCCAGGTGGCCGTGATCGGCATCCCGAGCGAGCAGTGGGGAGAGGCCGTGCACGCCATCGTCGTGCTGAAGCCCGGGACGAGCCCCACCGAGCGCGAGATCATCGACCACTGCCGCGACTGGATCGCCGGCTACAAGTTGCCCAAGAGCGTCGAGTTCCGCAGCGATCCCTTGCCGCTGTCGGGCGCGATGAAGGTGCTCAAGCGCGAGCTGCGCGAGCCCTATTGGGCCGGCCACACCCGCATGGTCAACTGACCCCGAGCCGCACGGGCACGAACCCGCACCCGCCGGGCGCTGTGTCCAACCGTTCGGCTTCGGTAGGGTCGGCCCTCATGACGACGGCTGACGAGATCCCGGTGGCGCACACGCCTCCCGGTGGGTACGGATCATCGTTCCCTCCACCGGTGCTGGCCGGTTGCACCGAGCCATTGGTGGCCGGCGCGCCCGATCTACGCGGTATCTGGCGGGCGATCAGCGCCACCCGCGGTGGCGAGCCGGTGCCGGCCGACGACCGGTTGATGTCGTACACCGAACGCATCGAGCAGTGCGGGAACCGCATCGTCGACTGCGGTGGCGGCACCATCGCCGACGCCCGCGCCGACGGCACCGAGGAGCACGGTGTACACGACGTGTCGGCATTCGACTACACGACGCCGATCCATGTGATCGCCAGCTACGAAGACGACGCGTTCGTGCTGCGACCCGTCGGCCTGCCCGGGTTCGAAGTGCGGCGACACCTCGACGCCGATGGGCACATGGTGTGGACCCGTCCCGACATGGGCGGTATCCGCGTCGTCCTCGAACGCGTCAGCGACCCGCAGTAGCCGCGCCCAGAACGCCGGTTGTGAAGCGGGCGAGAAGGCTGCCGCGCGACATTCTCGACGAGCGACGGGCGCGCAATCGGCGGGCGGCTGCGCATCGTGGGGCGATCTTGCGACCGAACGCGTCGGATGCGACGCGAATCGTCGCAAGGTCGACGGTCGCTGCGCGCCGAGCAGGACCGGGCCGGCGACCTGTTGGGCGTCGCTCGTCAGGTGCGCCTCGGCCTGGCGGTGGCCGAGGCCGTGCTGCTGGCCGGGCTGCCACGGGTACGGCGCAGCAGCGGCGAACGGGCCTGGTCGGTGGGTCATCTCGCGCTGTACGACACCGCCAGCCCGAACGTGGTGATCGAGACCTCGCTGGTGCAGGCCGAGCGGCACGCTGTGCTCGACTGCTACACGGCGCAGTTCACACCCGACGACCTGGCCGCGCTGCACACCGGGCTCGACCGGTACGAGCGCGCCCTCGCCGCGGCACACGGCATCGACGGCACCCATGCCGAGGGATGGCGCGTCCGGCCGGCGGCAGCGCTGCACATCGGCCGCCCAAAGCCCTGACAGCCCGCAGAGCGGGCGCCGGTTCAGTCGACGCGTTCGCCGCTGTGCGGATCGAACAGCAGCACGCGCTGTGGGTCGATCCACAGGTCGAGCCGCTCGCCGGGGCGCACGTCGTGCCGGTCGTCGAGCACCGCAGTCCAGCGGGCGCGCACGTCGTGGCGCACCAACAGGCTCGCCTCGTCGCGCGCGTCGCCGTCGGCCTGCCCGGCCACCTGCACGCGGTCGGCGTCGATGGCGAAGATGGCGTGCCGCACAGCACCGAGGTTCTCGACCAGATCGATGTCGACCTCGAGGTGCACCCCGTCGGCAGGCACACCGTCGTGCCCGTGCCGCAGGCAGTTGGGTCGCACGGCCAACACATAGCGACCATCAGCCACCGAGCGGTGCGTGAGCGGCACCTCGATGCCGGCGAATCGGGCGATACCACGCGACACGGTGGCCTCGACCACATTCACTTGCGGCGAGCCGATGAAGGTGGCGCAGAACAAGTTGGCCGGCCGGTGGTACAGCTCGTCGGGCGGGGCGCACTGCTGCAGCACACCGTCGCGCATCACCGCCACCCGGCTGCCCAGTGTCATCGCCTCCACCTGATCGTGGGTGACGTACACGGTGGTGGTGCCGATCTGCTGGTGCAGGCGCGCCAACTCTTCGCGCATCGACACGCGCAACTTGGCGTCGAGGTTCGACAGCGGCTCGTCCATCAGGAACGCCACCGGGTCGCGCACCAGCGCCCGCCCCATCGCCACGCGCTGGCGCTGCCCGCCCGACAGCTGCGCTGGCCGGCGCTCGAGCAGGTCGTCGAGGCCCAACATGCGCGCCACATCAGCCACCTTCACCGCGATGTCACGCTTGGGCACCTTGTGCAACTTCAGGCCGAGGCCCAGGTTCTTACGCACCGTCATGTGCGGATAGAGCGCGTAGTTCTGGAACACCATCGCCAGGTTGCGATCGCGCGGTGGGTCGTAGGTGACGTCGCGGTCGCCGATGATCACGCCGCCCTCGGTCACCTCTTCGAGGCCGGCGATCATGCGCAACAGGGTCGACTTGCCGCAGCCCGACGGGCCGACCAGCACCATGAACTCGCCGTCGGCGATCTCGAGATCGACGGCCTGCACGGCGCACACCCCGTTGGGGTAGGTCTTGGTGACACGGTCGAGCGTGATGGCCGTCATGTGGTCCCTCCACGAACGGACTGCCCTCCACGAACGGGCAGATGGTGATGATGGCGAGCGAGCGCAGCCTCGAGCTTGGCCACCGAATCGGCCAGGCCGCCCGGTCGGTTGCGGGCCGACCACAGCCGCCGGTGTTCGGCGACCAGCCGGCGACCCTCGGCCGCCAGATCGTCGGCGGCGCCGAGGTGGTGCCGGGCCCAGCTGAGGCCGAGGCGCGCCCAGCCGATGGTGGTGCGCACCTCGTCGCGCCACAACCACGCGTCGGACGCTGCGGCCCGATCGGCGGCTGCATCGAGCAGTGCGTCGAGGCGGTCGAGTTCGGCAGCGGCGGCGGCGAACATCTCGGTGGTGGCACCGAAGGCAACCAGCAGCCCGGCCGCTTCGGGCGACGACAGCAGCGCACCGAACGTGCCCGCCTCGGGTGGCGAGGGCCGGATGGCGTCGGCCACGGCACCGAGTTGCAGGGTGATGGTGCCCAGTCCGGGGGCTGCACCGGCATCTCTGTCGACGGCGATCCAACGATCGATCGCTGCGCCCACATCGGGCCGGTCGTCGGGGTTCCAGCTCAGTGCTGCGGCCGCGACGAAGCCGGGCCAACTGATGGGCAGGTACTGGAAGTGGCCCTCGTTGCCCCAGTCGCACATCAGCACCCCGGTGGCGTCGTGGCGCACCGCGGCATCGACCGCAGCGCGCACGTTGGCGAGCATGTTGGTGGTGCGGCCGGTGAGCGACGACCACGACGAGGTGCCGGGTGCCACCCACCTGGCCCGCCCCGCCGCGGCGATGCGGCCGAGACGCGCGTCGAACGGGTGATCCGCCTCGTAGCCCCACTCGACCAGACCGACACCCTCGGGCAGCTCGTCCATCAACTCCGGGTGGGGTGCCATCACATCGGCCCACATCCACAGCTCGCGTCCGCGCAGCGCGTCGAGTGCCGCGAGGCGCTGCACCCACTCGACGTACTGACGGCGACGGTCGGGGGGCAGGGGCACGCAGAACGAACCGTTGTCGACGTGCGCCCACGGTGCCTCCACCCCGGGCACATCGAAGATGGCGTCCCACACACCGGGCGACAGGTCGAGTGGTTCGTCGAGGCCGAGATGCAGCCGCGGCGCATCGAATGCACGGGCGACGTTGCCCACCATCTCGGCCACCAGCTCGAAGGCGCCCGGCCGGGCCGGGTCGAAGCAGGCGGCCGGTTCGTGGTCGCCGTCGGGGCTGCGGTAGCCGCCGGGCATGGCTGCCAGCGGCGCGTAGGCCGGATGCGCCAGCCATCGTTCGAGATGCCCGAGCGCTGCCTGGAGGCCCACCAACTCGACACCGTGCGCAGCCGCGTACCGACGCAGGTGAGCGATGTCGTCGGCGGTGTACGGCGACGCATCGCGCCACACCGCATCGTGACCGGGATGGGCGAAGGTGTGCTCGAGGTACAACTCGAGCAGGTTCACCTTCAGCCCCGCCAGCCGTTCGACGAGCAGTTCGAGCGTGGCGACAGTGGGCACCTTGTCGCGCGACACGTCGAGCATCACCCCGCGCACCGCGATGGCAGGCCAGTCGACGATGTCGACCACATCGTCGGGCGCCAGGCTGCGCACCTGCGCCAGGGTTGCGGCCGCATGGCGTTGCCCGGCGGCGGTGTCGGCGTCGACCCGAACCGTGCCGCGCTCGATACGCAGCCGATAGCCCTCGGGCCCCAGCGGGCCATCGGGTGCGGGCCCCGGATCGCGACCCGCCACCCACTGCGGACGCGGGCACAGCGCATCACTCCAGTGCGCACCGTGCACGGTCAGCGACACAACGCCTCCGGCAGACGACCCGCGGCCTGATGCGCATCGAGCAGTTCGTCGACCATCGTCTCGATCGCCACCGGGCTGAGTGTCGCCGACGTGTTGGGGTCGAGCAGCGCGGCATGGTGCACGTACTCGCGACGGCCCTCCACCACGGCGCGCACGGCGAGATCGCACACATCGAGCGAACGGCGGTTGATGGCCGCGCACTGGGGCGGCAGCGGCGAGGCCGCCTCGGGGTGCACCCCGTCGGCATCGCACCGGGCCGGCACCTCCACCACCGCCCACTCGGGCAACTCGTCGACCAACCGCGCACCACCACCGCCGGGTACACGGTTGGGGACATTCGCCCAGAGACGACGTGGCACACCGTCGACCAGCGAGCGGGCGATCTGCGGCGCGTACTCGCCCGAGGGAACCAGGTGCAGTGGATAGCGGGTACGACCCGCAGCGATCTCGACCGCGTGGGCGAACCATTCGGCGTTGTTCGCCCGGCGCTCCCAGTAGGGGTTCACCGGCAGGCCGAAGCGCTCGACCTGTTCGTCCCACGGCAGGTACCACGGCACGTACTCGGCGTTGTGCTTCGAGCTCTCGGTGACGAAGTAGCCGAAGCGCCGCAACAGGTCGGCGCGCACCGTGTTGCCGAACGCTGCATCGGTGCGGGCCAGTTCGCGCAGGCGTGGGTAGAGGTCGACGCCGTGGTGTTCCAGCCGGGTGAGGAACACCTGGTGGTTCACACCCGCACCGTCGAAGTCGAGTTCGTCGACGGGCACGCCCAGGTGTTCGGCCACCGTGGCCGCGGTCTGCCAGGTCGAGTGGCACAGCCCCACGGTGCGCACCGTCGGCACCAGCCGGTCGAGCGCCATGCAGCACATCGTCATCGGGTTGGTGACGTTGGCGAGGACGGCCGCCGGGCTGCACTCGGCGATGTCGCGGGCGATCTCGGCCAGCACCGGCGCAGTGCGCAGGATGCGGACGATGGCGCCGATGCCCAGCGTGTCGGCCACGGTCTGGCGCAGGCCGTAGCGGGCGGGGATCTCGAAGTCGGGCCGGATCGACTGCTGCATGCCCACCCCGATCGACACCACCACGAGGTGGGCGCCGGCGATGGCGGCGCGCCGGTCGGTGTGCGCGGTCACGTCGGCCGGTACCCCGGCATCGGTGGCCACGGCCCGGCCGAACTGCTCGGCCACCGTGGCCCGCGTGGCATGGGTGTCGACCAGTGCCACCTCGTACGGGCCGATGCCGTCGAGCGCGCAGAAGTCGGCCAGCTCGGGCAGGAACTGGGCACTGCCCGCGCCGATCACGGCGATGCGCAACGGCGCCGACGCACTCACTGCTCGAGCCGTCCCAGCCAGCCGGCGTTCACCTCGCGCAACCGCTGCCACACTGCGGGTGCCTGCGACATCGACGGCCCCAACGGGTGCGCGGCGAGAGCGCGCATCGCGGCCGCATGGTCGCCGTTCACCGCCGCCTCGACGGTGAGCAGCTCGACGTCTTTCATCGTGCGCATCAGCGCATCGACATCGGGCCGCAGTGCCGGCATCGGCAGCGTGGTCACACCATCGCTGCCCACCCGCGCCGACACCTCCACCACCACGTCGTCGGGCAGGCCGGGGATGGCACCCCGGTTCGGCACGTTCACCACGTGCTCGGTGCCCGCGCCGCGTACGAGGTCGGCCATCAGCTCGGCCGCCGCCTCCGAGTAGTACGCGCCGCCACGCTTGGCCAGTTCGGGTGGCTTGGTGTCGAGGTCGGGGTCGGCGTACTTCGCCATCAGCCGCTCCTCGATCGCCATCACGGCCGAGGCCCGTGTGGGGCTGCTGTGCTGCTGGCGCAGCATCGCCTCGGTCTCGTAGTAGTACAGCAGGTAGTAGTTGGGGATGGCGCCGAGCAGTTCGATCGACTCGGCCGTCCACTCGGGCTCGCCGTCGGTGCTGGTGCGCTTGCCCGCCAGACGGCGCATCCCGCGCAGCGCCTCGGCCGTACGGTCGTCACCGTTCACGAACACGCGCCGTACCCAGCTGAGGTGGTTCAGGCCCACGTAGTCGAACGTCACCGCCGCCGGGTCGGCGTCGAACGTGCGGGCCACCTCGGCCTTCACCGACCACGGCACGTTGCACAACCCGATCGTGGGCACCGACGTGTGCCGGCACAGCGCTTCAGTGACCAGGCCCGCCGGGTTGGTGAAGTTCAACAGCGTGGCGCCGGGTGCCTCCTCGGCGATCTCGGCGGCGATGTCGAGCGCCACTGGAATGGTGCGCAGCGCGTTGGCGAACCCGCCGACGCCCACGGTCTCCTGGCCGATCAGGCCGAACTCGCGGCCGAGTTGCTCGTCGCGCTCGCGTGCCGCCATGCCACCCACACGGATCTGGCTCACCACGAACCGGCTGCTGCGGATGCCGGCCCGCCGGTCGGAACCCCAGCGCACCGTCACCCCACGGCCGTCGCGGACGCTCATCCGCTCGGCCAACGGGCCCAGCACAGCCAGGCGCGCCTCGTCGATGTCGACGAGATGGATCTCGGTGAGGCCCAGCACCTCGCCACGCGCCAGGAGTCCTTCGATCAACTCGGGGGTGTAGGTCGACCCGCCACCGATCACGCACACCTTCACTGCGCACCTGCTCTCACGACGCACCCTGCCCTCATCAGTCGACCACCTCGAACTCCCACCGATTCTGGCCGAGCACACCGCTGTCGCGGTCGTGCAGGTCGGCCTCGAGCGCATAACGCCCCGGTGCCAGGCGGAACGGCCCCGCCTGCATCACCCGTCGCGCCGCGTCGGCGTGCAGGTGCACCGTGGTCGCCGCGCCGTCGAGGTGTGTGCCCGCGGCATCGACCAGTCGCCACGCCAACGTGCTGTCGAGGAACGACCGGTGGTGGTCGTTCACCCACCACACGAAGAACGCCGGTGGGTCGTCGTCGGGTGCGTAGCGATCGCTGTCGGCCTCGATCGACGGCAGCACGGGCTGCATCGCCCGGGCGAGCGCGTGGTAGCCGACCTTCGGGCGGCGCAGATGGTCGATGACCGACCAACTGACACACGGCCACGGATCGACCAGCATGAACGGCATCACGCCCTGTACGCGTTCACGCTTCTTGCGGCGGTACACCTCGGTGGCGTACTGCAACAGGCGGGCCTGATAGTGCTGGCTGCGCTCGATCACCGCCTCCACCGAGTGGGTGAGCAGCGTGACGCCCACCTTGGTGTGGTGCTCGTGGTGCTGGAAGCCGTGGAACGTCCAGTCGGCGATCGACGCACCCTCGGGCAGGAACGTGCGCAGCGTCTCGAGGCACGGCACGGCCTGCGCGCCGTACTCGGTGACGAACGCGCCACCCGGCAGTTCGCGCACATCGGTCCATCGCCCCCAGTACCAGCCGGGGTAGGTGTGGCCATCGCCCGCGCCCGAGTTGGCCAGCGCCGGCCGGGTGGGGTCGAGACGGCGGAACAGCGCGGCCAGTTCGTGGTCGAGCACCTGGTTCTGGTCGGGCCGCACGCTGTTCGCGTCATCGGCCATCCACGGCTCGTTCCACGGTGCCTCGTTGTGGGCGCACCAGTACGCCACCGAGGGGCGCCAGCCCAGCAGGTGCACGGTGTCGGCCACCATGGCCCGGGCCACGCGGTAGGTCTCGGCGTCGTCGGCATAGCCCCACTGCATCGGCAGGTCCTGCCACACCAGCACACCGGCCGCGTCGCACGCGTCGTAGAAGCCTTGGGCCGTCACGTGGGCGTGCACCCGCAGCGCGTTCAGGTTGGCACCGACCGCTGCCTGCACATCAGCAACCGCGCGCTCGGGTGTCAGCGTGGCCAGCCACTGATCGCCGATGTAGTTGCAGCCACGCACGAACACCGGTCTGCCGTTCAGCCGCCACACCCAGTCGCCGCCCACCTCGATCGAGCGCACGCCGATCAGCCGGGTGGTGCCCGACGTGGAAACCCCGTCGGCCTCAACCGTCACGTCGAGCAGGTAGCGGTGCGGGTCGCCGTGGTCCCAGGTCCACCACAGCCGGGCATCGGCCAGCACACCGCCGACGTGCACCTCGGCCATACCCGGGTCGACCCAGGTGTGGGCGATGTACTCGTCGGCCACCCGGCCCCCACCCGCCTCCTCGATCAGGCGAACCCGGGCGACCACACGCTTGGGCTCGTCAGCCAGCAGGCGCACACGCACGCTCACGTCGATGTCGGCATCGGCACCGCGCAGGGTTGTCGTCACCCCGATGTGGTCGATGCCCAGCGAGGGTGTGGGGCTGAGGGTGACCGGGCCCCAGATGCCACCGGTCGAACGCTCCTGGCCGCGCTCGCTCCAGTTGCCGGGCCGGGCGTCGTGGTGGCCGAGCACGCCGCGCAGCGCCGTCTTGCGGTGCGGCCACACCGTGCCGAAGGCTTCAACCGGGCACGCCACCTGCACGCGCACCTCGTGCGTGCCGCCGGCAGCACCGCCGAGCACGTCGGCGGCGAACGGGGCGAAGCCGCCCACATGGTGGGCCACCTCGGTGCCGTCCCACCACACGGTGGCCTCGTAGTCGACTGCGTCGAACCGCAGCGTCAGCAACCGGTCGGCCCAGGCCGCAGGCACGACCACCTCACACCGGTACCAGCGCACATCGGCCGCATGATCGGGGTCGTCGGCCTCGTCGAGATACCAGTGCCCGGGCACCGTCGCCGCGCCCCACGGGCCATCGGGCGAGCGCGCCGACTCCCATCCGGTGTCGAGCACCATCACCTCGTCGCCCGACGGGCCGGCCCCGCTGCTCACGACATCCCCAGGCGCAGGTCGCCCATCCGCACCGTCAGCCCGGTGAGTGCGTCGAGCAACCGCGTGTCGACGTCGCGGCCCGCGGCCTGTGCGCTGCGCAGGCGACGCACGCGGTGCACCACCTCGCCGGGCTCCACGCCCAGGCGCTCGCACTCGGCCTGCACATCGGCCAACGTGGTGAGCCGGAAGTGGGTGACTGCTGCGGCCACCTCGTCGGCCGCCTCACGCGGGCCGAGCACGTAGCGGTCGGTCTCGCCGCGGTCGTCGAGCCGCACCACCTCGAAGCGTCCGTCGGCGGGCACCTGCCCGCACTCGATCACGTCGCCGGCCAGGGTGACCCGCCACAGCGGCAGGCCTGCGGCAGCGGGCACGGCGACCTCGCTACGTTCCTCGGCCAACACCTGCCACGCATCGCCGGCGCGAGTCACCGCCACCTGGCCGTGGCCCGAGGCGAGCGACCCCGCACGCGCGTCGCGGCCGTGCAGCAGCGCTGCACTCACCTCGCCGCCGTGATGGGCGAACCAGCACACCGACGCACCGTTCACGGTCGCTGCCACCCCGTCGGCCGAACCGGTCCACGGTGCAGCGGTCCGGTTCACGACGGTCACGTAGCGAGTGCCCGATGCCCCCACCCGCACGGCGATGTCGACCCCCGGGTGGGGCCCTGCCGTCGGCGGTGCCCAGCGGGGGAGATCGGCCAACACCGCGAACGGCTGCAGGTGCTCGTCGAGGTTCGGCGCCTCGCCCGCGAGCACCACGCTGCCCGGCCGCTGCGACGCCGCAGCCGCCAACCGTTGCTGTGCGGCTCGGCTCATCACGGCCACATCGGGCACCACCACCAGTGCGTCGGCAGGTGCCTCGCTGCGGGTGGCGTCGATCACCCCGAACTCCACACCCGCGTCCAGCAACACCGCCCCGATGCGCATGCCCGCTGCGCTGGTGTTGGCCCGGTCGGCCAACGCGGCCAGCGCGCTGCCCGGCGCCAGGCCACCACCTGCGATCACCCCGCCGTAGCGCGCCAGTCGTTCGCCCGCATGGTCCCAGGCGATCACCACCGGTCGGTGCACCGGCGCGGCCGCCAGGTCGGCACCGCCGTGGGCGAGGCAGGCGAACAGCGTGCGCAGGTTCCACCACCACGCCATCACCGTGCCGTCGGGCAGCACCGGCGCCTCCTCGGCCCAGCGCTGGAAGGCACCGATGGCCACCGGCTCGGGGTCCGACGAGTGGAGCATGTAGATGCACGGCGCATCCATGCCACCGGCGAGCGAGCACTGCAGGTAGAACGCCTGGCGGGCCGACACCTCGGGCACCAGGTGCGGCATGCCCTCGGGCGACAGCGACGCGCACGGCCGGGTGCGCCACCACGCATGGTGCACGTATTCGACGTCGTTCATCCGGTACCACTCGGTGCCGGCGATCATGTCGTCGGGGTCGACGTCTTCGGCGTACACGTTCTGGCCCACCCAGGTGCAGGTGTCGGCCAGCACACCCGGGTCGACCATCATCCCCGCCAGTTGCCACGGCATGCACAACAAGTCGTGGAACAGCGCCACCCGGCCCGCCAGCACCTCGTCGACCGCTGCGGCCGTGGCGGCGAGGCCCGAGGCCATCTGCGCGTCGGCGAAGTGATCGAGGTCGAGCCACCGGCGCACGGCCGTCGCATCGCCCGGTGCGTCCCATTCGGTGGGGAACGCCACCTCGGCGAACGAGCGGTGGCCGGTGCCCCACGCCGTGTTCAGCGCGTCGATGGTGCCGTACTGCGCGGTCAGCCACACCTGCCACCGAGCAACGTCGGCCACATCGGCGCGCACCGGGGTGGGCGAGCGGTCGTCCTCGTGCACCAGCATCCCGTCGCCCGGTGTCTCGTTGTCGATCTGCCAGGCCCACAGCGTGTCGTCGGCGAACGGCTCGAGGGCCACGGCCACCGCCCGCAACCACTGCGCTGCACGCGCCTGCACCTCGGGCGAGTCGTACGACAGGCGCGCATCGTTCGAGTCGCTGTGGCGCATGGTGCGACCGTGGAAGCCCTTCGCCCACCACTCGGGATGCGCGTCGATCAGCCAGGTGGGCACGCCACCGCCCAACATCTCGGCGTCGCAGAACGGCCCCGGCTTGGCGATGAACCCCAGCCCTGCCCGCCGGCAGCGTTCCACGAAGCCCACCAGGTCGCGGCCCGGGTGGGTGCGGCCGTCGAGGTCGACCTGCCCGTCGACGGGTTCGTGGTGGAGCCACGGGATGTAGCTCGACACGGCGTTGGCACCCGACTGGCGGGCCCGCAGCAGCATCAACTCCCACCGCTCGGGCGGCACGCGGTAGTAGTGGATCTCGACGGCGCGCAGCGTGTCGGTGGGCAGCGACGGATGGCGCATGTCAGCCTTTCGTCCCGGTGAGGGTGACGCCTTCGATGAACACTTTCTGGGCGAAGAAGAACACCGCCAGGATGGGCAGCACGAACAACACCGCCGCCGCCATGGTGAGGTTCGACTCGCCCGTCTTCACCAGCGCCGTGTTCAACCGCACCAACCCGACGGCGAGCGTGAGGCTGTCGTCGCTGTCGAGGTAGAGGTTCGGCCCGAAGAAGTCGCTCCACGAGAACAGGAACTGGAAGATCGCCACGGCCATGATGCCCGGCTTGGCGAGCGGCACCACCACACGCGCCAGCACCCCCAACTCCGACGCGCCGTCGATGCGCGCCGCGTCCATCACCTCGGTGGGCAGGGTGAGGAAGAACTGGCGCAGCAGGAAGATGCTGAACGCGTCGGCGAAGAACGCCGGCACGGTGAGCGGCAGGATCGAGTTGATCCAGCCGAGTTCGGTGAAGATCTGGTACTGCGACACGAACAGCACCTGGTACGGCAGCATCATCGTGGCGAGCACCAGCACGAACACCGCCGTGCGGCCGCGCCAGCGCACATGGCTGAACGCATACGCCACCGGCACACAGCTCACCACGGTGCCGATGGTGGCCAGCACGCACACCTTCAACGTGTTCAGGAAGTAGGTGGCCAGCGGCACCCGGTCGAACACCTCGCGGTAGTTGCCCCACTCGAACCGATCGGGCCACAGCGCCGTGGTCTTGGCCTGGGTGATGGGCATCACCGACTGCAGCAGCATGAACAGGAACGGCAGCGCGAACATCAGCGCCAGCGCCACCAGCACGGCATGACGACCGATGAGGAACAACAGTCGCCGCGAGCGCGACGCCCCGACCGGTGCCGTGCGGCGGGCGGGCTGCTCGGTGGCGACCAGGACCGTGCTCATGCCGCACCATCAGTGGTCGTGTGCACCCAGCGCCGCCGGGTGGCCATCATCACCAGGGTGATCACCAAGGTCAGCACGAACATCACCCACGCCATCGCCGAGGCGAAGCCGATGCGGCCGTCGCTGAAGTAGCGCAACTGCAGCATCGCGTAGGTGAGCAGGCTGCCGTCGGGCTCGCCGGTCAAGCGGCCCGGCCGCACGCCCTGGCTGAACACGTACGCCGCGTCGAAGGCCTGCAGCACGCCGATCAGGCCGGTGAGCAACGTGAAGAACGTGACCGGACTGATCATCGGCAAGGTGACGTACCGGAACCTCGCCCAGCGGCCGGCGCCATCGAGTTCGACGGCTTCGTACAGCGACCGTGGAATGTCGACCAGGCCTGCCATGAACACCAGCATGGTGTCGCCGATCGCCCAGGTG
Source organism: Acidimicrobiaceae bacterium (assembly GCA_040380855.1). Taxonomy (GTDB): domain Bacteria; phylum Actinomycetota; class Acidimicrobiia; order Acidimicrobiales; family Ilumatobacteraceae; genus VFMC01. The sequence continues at coordinate 54,642 of JBEIIG010000010.1, forward strand.
CCCAGCATGATGAGCGCCGGTTTGGTCCACGCCGGGTCGCGGAACCACAGCGGTGCCTCGATGCCGAACAGGTCGAGCAGGCCGGCCACGGGGCCGCCCTGGCGCAGCAGGAAGAAGAACAGCGCGCCGCTGGCCACGGCGGGTACCAGGCTGGGCACGTAGAACAACAGCCGGTACGCGCCGTTGCCTCGTCGTGGCCTGGCCAGCAGTGTTGCCACCAGCAGGGCGATGAACAGCCTGATCGGGAGGCCGATCAGCGCCAGGTAGGCGGTGTTCTTCAGCGCCAGCAGCAGTTCGTCGTTCTCGAGCAGCAGGCGATAGTTGCCCAGACCCACCCAGCGCGCCGGCTTGCCGTAGCGCTTCACGGTGAACGACCAGTACAGCGAGTTCATGATCGGGTAGAGCACGAACACGCAGAACCCGATCAGCCAGGGCGAGAGCAGGGCCAGCACGGTGAGCCGTCGCCGTCGGTCGGCCCGACGGCGCGCCGCGCGGCGCGCCGATGTCATGAGCCCAGTTCGAGGTCGAGTTCCTCCTGCAGGCTGGCCTGCAGGTCGGCGAGGGCGTCCTCCAACTCGTCGTCGGCGATGTCGCCGCGGCGATAGTCGAGGGCGAGGGCGGTGTAGCGGTCGCCGATCGAGTTCGACACCAGCGACGACTGGCTCACCTCGGCGTTGGGCGAACGGACGAGGTCGATGAACGTCTGGTACTCGGGGATCTTCGCCACCTGCTCGGCCTCGAACAGCGCAAGCGCCTCGAGATTGGTGGGGATGTTGCCGATCACGTTCTCGAACGAGGCGATCTGCTCGCCGCCGAGGGCCAGGCACGACATCGCCGCCCACGACGCCTCACGGTCCTGCACGCCGGTGGGGATGAAGAACCCGTTGCCGCCGGCCATCGGTGCGAGGTTGTTCGGGTCGGCCACGCCCTCGGGAGTGGGGAACGGCACGACACCCCAGTTCTCGGGCTTGCCGTTACCGAACCGGTCGGGCCAGGTGATGAAGTACGAGGCCTCCAGGTACATCGCCAGGTCGCCCCTGATGAAGAAGTTGTCGGCCGAGTCGTACGAGCCCAGCCCGTCGGCCCAGCGCTGGAACGCGTCGGGGTCCATCAGGTCGTAGAACTGCTGCTGCCAGCGCAGGCTCTCGGCCCACTCGGGCGTGGCGAGGGTCACCTCGCTGCCGTCGGCGTTGAAGCGGTTGCCGCCGAACAGGTAGCCGATGAACGACACGTACGAACCGTCGCCCACATCGGGCACGAAGCCCACCCGTTCCACCGTGCCGTCCGAGCCCACCTTCAGCAGTTTCGCGGCGGCGTCGAGCAGTTCGTCGTAGTTCGACGGCGGCTCGGTGATGCCTGCCTCGGCGAGCGCATCGCCGTTGTAGAACAGGCCGACCGGGTCGAGCGACAGAGGCAGGCCCCAGTGCTGGTCCTTGAACTCGACGAGTCGCTTGCCGCCGGGCACGAACGAGTCCCAGCTCAGGCCGTCGCGAGCGAACAGATCGTCGATCGGCTCGACGATGCCCCCGGCTTCGAGGTAGGCGAGGCCACCGGAGAAGTCGGCCTGGATGAGGTCGGGCGGGCTGCCCGCCTCCACGGCGGCCTGGATGGAGTCGGAGATGTCGTCCTTGCCGACGTACTCGATGGTCATCCACGGGTACATCGACTCGCACCGCTCGATCATCGGCTGGAAGGCCTCGGTGCCCTCGGTGTCGCTGAACGACGACCACAGCGTGAGCGTGAGCGGGTCGCGGTCGTACAGCGTGACGGCGGGTGCCGCGCTCGTGTCGGGCGCAGCCGTGTCGGGCGTGGCGCTGGTGTCGGGTGCCGCACTCGTGTCGGGCGCGGCAGTGGTGACCGCAGCAGCCGTGGTGTCGGCACTGTCGCCGCTGTTGTCGCCGCCGCAGGCCGCGGCGACGAGGCTGGCGACGATCGCGCTGCCCACGAGGGCGTGGCGACACATCGATCGCTGCCGGCGATCCCGGCGGTTCAGAGGCGGTGTCGTGTACACGGTTTCCCTCCTGATTCGAACGGCTCGCTGTCCCCACAGCGCCGTTTCCCGACTGTAGCCAACTCGGCACGACACCGAATTCAGATCAATCGGCGGACGGCAGGTTCACCACGTCTGGCCTCAGGCCGCGGGGAGCAGGCCACCGACCGATGCTGCATAGAGTCGACACCATGACCCCCGATCCCGCTGCGCACGTCGGCAGCCCCCACCACAGGCCGCTGGCATGAGCCAGCGCGTGCAGATCGAACTGCTCACCGGCCTGCATCACCTGGCGCCGGTGCTGGCCGCCTGGCACCACGCCGAGTGGGGCCACCTCTACGCCGACGACGTGTGGAACCACGCCATCGCCGTGCGCGAGTTCGAGACGATGGCCGAACCCGGCTCGATCGATCGCACGTGGGTGGCCTTCGACGGCGACGCCCGCGATGCCGATGCCGTGCTCGGGTCGGTATCGATGCTGGCCACCGACGACCTGGCCGGTTTCGAACACCTCACGCCGTGGCTCGCCAGCATGTTCGTGGCGCCGGCTGCGCGGGGGCGAGGGGTGGCCGCAGCACTCACCGACGCACTCCTGCGCGGTGCGCAGGCCGACGGCCACGACGTCGTCCACCTGTTCACGTCGGGCCAGCAGCAGTTCTGGGCCGATCGGGGCTGGAGCGTGGTGGCCGAGGTCGCCACCGAAGGCCATCCGGCCACGGTGATGGCGCGCAGCACGCATCCGCGTGCCGCCCGACGGGCCGTCTGCTCGCAGTGGTGCAGCGACCCCGATCACGGTGGTGCCTACTCGCACCTGCGCCTCGGTGGCACACCTGCTCATCGGCGCCGGCTGGGCGAGCAGATCCTGCCGGGCCTGTGGTTCGCCGGCGAGGCCACCTCGGTGGAGTACCCCGCCACGATGCACGGTGCGTGGTTCTCGGGCGAGCGGGCAGCCGACCACGTGCTCGCCGACCCGACCCGGCAACGGGTGGCTGTGGTCGGTGCCGGGCTCGCCGGGCTGACGGCAGCGCGGCGCCTGCAGGCCGCAGGGCGCGAGGTGGTGGTGTTCGAATCGAAAGCCGTCGCCGGAGGCCGCATCGTCGCCGACCGCTCGACGGGCGTGGCGCTGCCACTCGGTGGCGCCTGGCTGCACGGGAACGAGGGGCACCCGTTGCGATCCCTCGTCACGAGCGTGCCCGACAACTGGGACCATCCGGCGTTCTTCGTCGCCGGCACCGGGCGACTCGACACCGACGAGGTAGCTGCTGTCGATGCCGCCGAAGCGGCGCTGTTCGCCGCGTTCGAATCGGCTCCGGCAGGCGTGAGCGTGGCGGCCGTGCTGGAGCAGTGGCTCGCCGACGCCGAGCTGCCCACCCACGTGCGTGATGCCGTACGACTGTCGATCACGGCGGTGTGCGAAGGGCTGTTCGGTGCGCCGATGGGCGACCTCGCCGCCAACGGTGGCTTCGAGGACTACGAGTTGCCCGGCGGCGACCACCTGGTCACCAGCGACCTCGGTGCGCTTGCCGAGCAGCTCGCCGAGGGTCTGAACCTGCGCCGCGGCCATCGTGTCGGCGGGCTGCGGCTCGACGACGGGCGCTGGGTGGTCGACGACGACACGACGGTCGACGCCGTGATCGTGGCGGTTCCCATCGGGCCGCTCGCGGCGGGCCGCATCAGGTTCGAGCCCAACCTGCCCGCCGACGTGCTCGACGCGATCGCATCGATCGGTGCGGGCCCCATCACCAAGGTGTTCGCCCTCTTCGACGAGGCGTGGTGGTCGGCCGATCGCCCCGTCCGCCTGGTCGGCACCGAAGCCATCGGCACATTCATCGATGTGTCGGCCACCACCGGGCGGCCCACACTCATGGGTTTCGCCGTCGGCGACGCAGCGCGCTCGATCGAACACCTCGGCGAGCACGACCTGTGCCGACTGATCGACCGCGAACTCGCCGCTGTCGGCCTCACCGACTGGGACGCCGGCGCCGGCTGATACCGGACCGGCAGGTGCTGATTCACGCACCTCGCCGGATGTGTTAATGGTTGCGGGTCCTCATCGTGTCGCTCTTGCCGCCCTCCTTCTGCAAAGGGAGTGTCCATGCTCATCGAGATCCTGCGCCGCCTCTTCGCCCTGCTGTTCTCCGATACCGAACTCCGCGCCCGCTTCGAGGCCGACCCCGAGGCCGTGCTGACCGAGGCGGGCCTCGAAGACTGCGGCGTCGACGAACTCGCCGACGCACTACCGCTGGCGGTGGCGGAGTTACCCCCTGCTCAGGCGACCTACATCATGGAACGCTGCGGTCCATCCGAGTCATGGTCAGGACAGACGGCAACCGAGGTGTTGAGCCGAGTGGCCGAGGAGTCACCGGCGACACCGTCGTGGCTCGACTCGCCGAGTGCTCCAGATGAAGCGGTGGTGGCCGACGAGGCGCTTGAAGTCGGCGAGGTGCCACCGACGGTTGACGCCGACACACCACCCACCGACGAACCACCAACACCCGAGGCCGACACCCCGACTGCTGACGAGCCAACAGCCTCCGCCACGCCACCCGCCGGTCCCCTCGTCGAGATGCCCACCGAGGAGATCCTGGAGGCGGACCTCACCCCATCGGAGACAGACGACGACTCCACCAGCCTGGGCTTCGATCAGGACACCTCGTCAGCAACGCCGATCCCACCGGGCATGGCACTGGTGGCAGGTGTCCTCGTCCCAATCGGTCCAGTGCACGATTCGGGTTTCGGCGCTGGCGCGTCGTCGGCACCTCCGGGTACAGCCGCGCCGGGCGGTGTCGTGTCGGCGGGCGGCGTCGTCGTTCGCCATCCCTCGGCTCCGACGACGAGCCCCAGCATTCCGGCCAACCTGGGCGTCATCGAGAGTGGTTCGCCAACGGTGCCCGACAGCGGCGGCGACGACGTGTTCGGCGTCGACACCCCCGGTCAGGTCGCAGAGTTCGACGACACCACCAACGACAACGACATCGGTGACATCAACGAGGGCACCAGTGCCACCAGCGGTAGCTGAGACGATCGGAGAGCCCGGCACGCCGGCGGGGAGATCGCGCCGCGCCGATGCCCTTGCACTGGTTCGGGTGGCGGGGAAGGCCGCCTCCGCGTACGGCCGACCCGACCTGCTCGCCCGACTCGACACACTCGTCGACCGCATCGACGACCGCCGGGTGACGGTGGTCGTCATCGGGGAGTTCAAAGCCGGCAAGAGCGCCCTCGTGAACGCGCTGATCGATGCCGACGTGTGCCCGGTGGATGTTGCCGTCACCACCGCCGTGACCACCGTGATCGAGTTCGCCGATCACCCGATCGTCGAGGTGTTCCGTGTCAAGGCCGACGGCAGCACCGTGGTCGATGAGGTCGAGCCCGCGGAGGCAGGTGCGTGGATCCGGGGTCAGCACGGCGACGCCCTCGGGGTACGTGTGGCGCTGCCGCGTCCGCTGCTCGCCGATGGGCTCGTGGTGGTCGACACCCCTGGCGTGGGTGGGCTGGACGCGCGCCATGTCGCCCAGTCGCTGGGCATCTTGTCGACCGCTGATGTGGTGCTGTTCGTCGCCGACGGTGCCAACGAACTCGGCGGCCCGGCACTCGACCTGCTCACCTTGATACAGGGCGTGGTGCCCCACACCGAACTGGTCCTCACCAAGGCCGACCTCTCGCACCACGTCGACGAAGTCGCTGAGGCCAACCGCGCGCACCTGCGGAACGCAGGCCTCGACATCGTCATGCATGTGGTGTCGTCAGACCTCCATCGCCACGCGAACGCCGTACGCGATCGCGAGCTCGACCACGAGTCGGGCCTGCCCGTACTGCTCACCCGACTCGGCGAGCTCGCCGGCGACCGCGACAACCATGTCGCTCTCGCAGCTGCCGCGGCGGTCGACGACGTCGCCGAGCAGTTGCGCCAGGTGTTCGTGGCCGAGCGAGCCGCCATCGTGAACCAACAGAGCTCCGCCGCGAACACGTCGCCACCATCGACGCCTGCACCCGGTGCGGTGAGTTGGCAGCAGTTGCTCGGCGACGAGATGGCCGACTTCTCCTCCGATCTCGACTTCGAACTTCGCCGCCGGTCGCGCGGTCTCATCGCCGAGGCCGAAGCAGCGCTTGCCGACGGCGATCCCGACGCGTTGTGGCCGGAGGTGACGGCCTGGCTGGCCGAGCGCGCCGCTGCCGACGTCATCAGCACGTTCTCCACCTTGCGTGACCGCACACTCCTCATCGCGAACCGAGTGGCAGAACGTTTCGATCTCTCCGGTGAGGGGACATCACCGGTCGACACGTCCGTGCTCGACGACTTCGTGCGCGAGGTGCTCGCGTCGATGCCCGAGCGGGCCGCGCTCAGCGCCAGCGACACCAACAAAGCGACAAAGGGCCTCAGCGCCTTCCGCTCGACCTTCACGGCCTTCACCATGTTCTCGAGCATCGGAGCGCTCGTGGGCATCACAGCTGCTCCGGCGGCTCTGGTACTCGGCCTGGTGGTGGGCGGAAAGTCGGCTCGCGACGAGCAGAAGAAGAGCCGCCAGCAGCGCCGCACCCAGGCCAAGGCGGCGGTGCGCCTCTACATCGATGAAGTAGCACTGATCGCGGGGAAGGAGAGCCGCGATGCGCTGCGGGTCGTGCAACGCGCGCTCCGCGATCACTTCGTTGCACTGGCCGATCAGCATCAGCGAACACTCGCTGCTGCAGCAGCGGCTGCACGGAGCGCTCAGGAGGCCGATCGCGCCACCCAGGCTCGCCGCGTCGCCGACATCGACGCCGAGCTCGAGCGTCTCGATTCGCTGATGCTTCGGGCAAGAGCATTGGCCGCCATCACGCGTGAGGTGTTGCCATGACACGGGCCGACAGCACCACCTCGCGACTGGTCGACGAGACCCGACGTCTGCTGCGCGACACCGCAGAGCAGTATCCCGACGGCCCGACTCGTCGGGTACTCCGGTCGGCGGCCGAGCGCCTCGACGAACCGCTCCGCGTGGCGATCGCCGGGCGGGTGAAGGCCGGCAAGTCGACCCTGCTCAATGCGCTCGTCGGCGAGCCACTGGCCCCCACCGACGCGCGCGAGTGCACTCGGCTGGTCACCTGGTACCGCAACGGCATCTCCTACGGCGCAACCATCCACCTGCTCGATGGAGGCGTCGCATCAGCCACCATCCGCCGCAGCGATGGCTCGGTGGAGGTCGACCTCGGCCCCGTGGCAGTGGACGACATCGAGCGACTCGTCGTGGAATGGCCGGCCGCGCCGCTGCGCCGGGTCACACTCGTCGACACCCCTGGCATCGCCTCGGTGCGCCAGGAGATCTCGGCTCGCACCACCCGCTTCCTGCTGCCCGGCGAAGAGGACGAACCGCTCATGCCGGCCGACGCGGTGTTGTACCTTCTGCGCCACGTACATGCTGCCGATTCGACCTTCCTCGAGGCGTTCAGCGACCAGTCGCTGGCGCGCGCAACGCCGGCCAACGCCATCGGCGTCCTGTCTCGGGCCGACGAGGTGGGCGGCGGCCGCCTCGATGCCATGGTGGGTGCCCGACGAGTGGCCGAGCTGTACCGCACCGACCCGACGATGCGTCAGTTGTGCCAGACCGTGGTGCCGGTGGCCGGGCTCGCTGCACAAGCAGCGGTCACACTGCGCCAGCAGGAGTTCATGCAGATCCGGTCGCTGGCGAGCAGCGACCGAGCGTCGCTCGACCAGGCGTTGGTGTCGGCACGACGGTTCCTCCACGCCGACCCCGCACTCGTGGGTGATGTGGAGCACTCGGTGCGGCTCCAGCTGCTCGACCGGCTGGGCCTGTGGGGTGTGCGCATCGCTGTTGCGCTGGTGCGCACCGGCGTCGCCCCGAGTGCGCCGCGGCTGGCCGACGAACTCGTCGAGCGCAGTGGCCTCGGCGAGCTCCGACGGGTACTCGCCGACCAACTCGGGGCACGGGCCGAGGCACTCAAGGCGAGGGCAGCCCTCGTGATGCTGCGCCGCACCGTCACCGCACACCCGATCGACGCTGCGTCGTCGGTGTTGGCCGAGGTCGAGCGCACCTTGGCATCGGCACATGTGCTCGAAGAGCTGCGGCTGTTGCCGGCGCTGCGTGCCGGCACGAGTGGACTCCGCCCAGAGCTCGTGGCGGCCGCTGAACAGTTGCTCGGCGCCGGTGGCGCGGCGATCGGCACACGGCTGGGATGCGACAGCGACGAGCCGGCCGAGGTGGCCGCGGCGGCCGCTGAAGCCGTCGAACGCTGGCAGACCGTCGCGGCCCATCCCCTCACCTCACCCGGCGCAGCGCATGCCGCGCAGGTGCTCGCTCGTACCGCCGAGGGCCTGCTTCTCGGCCTCACCGCCGAGCAGACGCACATCGATCCCGACCACCCGACATCGAAACGATGATTCTGTGATGACCTACTCGCTCGGCCTCGATCTCGGCACCACTTACACCGCTGCGGCAGTCTGTCGCGACGGGCACTGCGAGATCAGCCCCTTGGGGACCCGAAGTGCCGTCATTCCGTCGGTGGTACATCTCGGGGCCGACGGCGCGACCTTGACCGGTGAGGCAGCACAGCGGCGCCTCACCATCGACCCGTCGCGGGTGGCCCGCGAGTTCAAGCGGCGTATCGGCGACCCCACACCGTTGCTGGTGGGAGGCAGTCCCATCGCTGCCGAGGCACTCACCGCCCGGCTCGCCAAGGCCGTGGTGGCGATGGTGAGCGAGCGCGAGGGGGCGAGCCCCGAGCGCATCACGGTGACGCATCCTGCGGCATGGGGACCGTTCAAACTCGACCTGCTGCGCCAGGCGATGCGCATGGCCGACCTCTCCTCGGTCAGCTTCCTCAGCGAACCCGAGGCTGCTGCCTGGGAGTACGCCGCCACCCGGCCAGTGGCACCGGGTTCCACCATCGCCGTGTACGACCTGGGCGGGGGCACCTTCGACGCCACGGTCCTGCGCGCTACCGCCGACGGCTTCGCAGTGCTCGGCGAACCCGAGGGCATCGAGCGTTTCGGTGGTATCGACATCGATCAGGCGGTGTTCTCGTTCGTGGTCGCGGCGCTCGACGGATCGGTGGAGGCACTCGACCCCGACGATCCGCTCACCCTGTCGGGACTGGCGCGCCTGCGGACCGACTGTGTCGAGGCCAAAGAGGCCTTGTCGAGCGATCATGAAGCAGCGATCCCCGTCCTGCTGCCCACGGTGCAGACCGAGGTGCGCATCACGCGTTCGGAACTCGAGGGCCTGATCCGGCCGGTGATGGGCGACACCGTTGCGGCCATGCGTCGAGCGCTCCAGTCGGCGGGCGTGTCCGCTGCCGATCTCTCCGCAGTGCTACTGGTCGGCGGTTCGTCGCGGATTCCACTCGTCGGCGAGGTGGTGGGTGAGTCGCTCGACCGGCCCGTTGCCGTCGACGCCCACCCCAAGTACGTGGTGGCGATGGGGGCTGCGCGATTCGCAGCCGCCGATGGTCGCCTCGGCTCCATCGCACCGCTCCACACCTCGACGGCCGGACGCACCGAGACGCAGCCGGCCGACGAGCCGGCTGCGACGCCAGCCACACCTCCCGTGGCAGAGCCGGTGGCTACTGCGACACCGCCGACGCCGACGGCACCCACCAGACGGTCACGACTGATGGCCGGTGTGGCTGCGGCTGTCGTCGCCGTCGTGGCGGTCGTGGGCCTGATCGCGCTCCGCGGTGGCGACGATGGAGCCACCAGCGCAGGAGCCGCCGTCACCACCGCCGGAGCGGCAGTCACCACCGCAGTGGCGCCCACCGACACCGCCCTGTTGTCGGAACAGAAGTGCCCGGCGGAAGGGCCGTTCATCTGCATCACCGAGGTCTACCCCGGCACAGCCGGCGGGTTGTCGGTCACGTTCTGGTCGATCGGCGTGACACCGGGGTCGTTCGGGGCAACCCTGGTGTTCTTCCTCGCCGACTCACCGAGCGCCGATCACGACATCGACGTGGTGAACAACGGCAGGCCGAAGACATGGACCTCAACGGACACCTTCGAGGGGTGGTCGGCCGAGGACCTTCCCGGCTACTCGGTAGTGTGCGGCGGGGTGATCAGTTTCGGTGCATTCGTCCAGGGGTCGGGCGATTGCCTCGACCTCCCAGACATCGTCGCCGTCGCGAGTACCGGCGGATGAACGACTACCTCTTTCTCCACGTGAAAGGAAGCTCCTCGACATGAGCCGCAAGTTCAATCCGCCGAACATCACGAGCAAGATCAGCAAGGCAATCGCCGACGCCCGAGGCAAGCAGCCCAACCGCGACAAGGGCGATCGACCCGATCGCGATACCCGCGACGATGATCGGGCCGAGGCAGGTTCGAAGCCCGGGGTCGGCAGTGCCGCCGCTGGGCGCAACCCCCGCGCCGATGCCGCCGAGCGGATGGGCCACATCGAGGGAGCTACCGGTACCACGGGCGCTGCTGGTTCGTCGGCAAACAGTTCCGGTACCAGCACGGCTGCTGCGACCGGCGACCGCTCGTCACTCCCTGGAGTTCAGCCCACTGGTGCAGCTGCACGCATCGCCGAGGCGCAGGCGGGTGTGGCCGGCAGGTTCACCGCACCCTCGCTCACCGATGGCCCGCACAAGGTGACCCCCGAACAGGCCATCGCCGACGCCAAGGCCAGTGTGGCGAATCCTCTTCGCGAGAAAGCCAACACCATGTTGGCCGACTCCGCCTCCGATCAGACCACACCCGCCGGAATCGCCTCGCAGGGCACCGGTGCCGTGTCGGCTGACCTCACGACCAAAGACGGTCGCGTGAAGTGGATGGAGAGCCTCTCGAAGGGCGGCGCCGGCACCTCGGCTCAAGGAGCCACAGACAGCCCCACTGATGGTGTCGCGGGCCCGAAGTCCGGCGCCCCAAACACGACGAACCCCGTCCTCAAGGGCATGGTGAACGTGTACCAGAGCAACCTCACCGAGGGAGAACGACAGACCGCGGAGCCTTCGGCACCGGCAACGACGCCCGCGACCACCCCCGCGCCGGCAACGCAGGGCGGAGTGACGCTGACCCACTCACCGGGAGGCAACCCGATCGCGACGTCAGCCGACGGAACAAAGACCGCCGTCACGCCTGACGGCAAGACCGTCACCAAGAAAGACGGCGACACGACCGTCAGGGAACCCGATGGCCGTACCACCACCTTGCACAAGGACGGCAGCGTGACAGAGACGCCGCCGACCAAGCCGTCGACCGGAATTCCCGATCCGGAGGGAGGCGACGACCGCTTCCGTCATGTCAGCGAAGGATTGAAGAACAGCATGGCGCCACGGGGTGTCGAGGGTGGCGGCGACATCGACTTCGGTGACGACAACTTCGGTGCCGGTGCAACCGGCACGCTCGTCGACACCAAGGGCACCCTGCTCGGCGATGCCGGACGTGGCGGACCGGTGACGGAGAGTCCGGCAACCAGCGGCTTCACCGGCGTCACGCCGATCAGCAACCCCGACGCGGTCCGACCCATGGAAGACAACCAGATGGGCGGCGGACTCGAAGACGATCCACTCGAGGGTCTCAACAAGCCGAAGGCAAGCCTTCAGAATCCTCTCGGGTCGAACAACGATGATGACGACAACGACAGCAGCAGCAACAACAGCAGCAGCAGCAGCACCGACGACGACAGCGACACCTGATCCGTTCAATTGGCAGGCTCACCTCGCAGTTCGGCGATGAGCCCCGCTCGCCCGCTGCCGCCGATGCTGCGGTCGCCAGTTTGCCGTAGCCGCCACGTCGACGAGGCCGACATCGTCGCCGAGGCGCTCGTCGCGGCCATCGCGTCGCGCTCGGGGCGTCGCGCTCGGGGCGTCGCGAGGTGAGGTGAGGTGAGGTGGGGGCGCCGAGCCCGAGCGTGGGGCCCGACTCGGCGAGTCGTCACCATCGATCTCGTCGCCAACGTGGAGATCGATGGATCGATCGAGCGAGCACCGGGCATAGCGTGTGGGGCCCATGTCATCGACGTCGACCCCGTCATCCGACGAGCCGTTCCCCGAACTCGCCAGCGAACAAGCGCAGCTGGCGCACACCCGCGCCTGCCGCGACGCGATGATCGAGCGCTACACGCTGGTCGACCCCGAGGCAGCCGCCGACGAGATCACCAAGGCGTACGTGGAGCTCACGGTGGCGGAGGCACTCGCCGACCTGCGCACACCCGGGGCCGGCGACTTCTTCGGCCGCATCACCGAGGAACCTGCACGCGACGGGTCGCAACCCGCGTGGTACATCGGCCGCCGCCACATCGAGGACGCACAGCACGAACCGGTGGTCGTCGACTGGCGCGCGCCGGTGGCCGCCCCGTTCTATCGCGCCACCGGTATCGACCCGCTCGGCCTCGTCCACCGCCGCCGCTACTCGTTGGCCGACGGCACCATCGCGGCGTATCTCGACGAGCAGCTCAATCACCCCGACGCCGCCACCGCCGCCAGTGGTGTCCCCGACCCGGTGTTGGCCGAGATCGGCGCGGCACGCACCGGAGCGATGCGCGACATCGTGGCCACCATCCAGGCCGAGCAGGACGTGGTCATCCGTGCACCCATCGACCAGTGCCTGGTGGTGCAGGGCGGGCCGGGTACGGGCAAGACGGCGGTGGGGTTGCACCGCGCGGCCTACCTCCTGTTCGAGCACCGGCGCCGCCTGGCTCGCGACGGGGTGCTGGTGGTGGGGCCCAACCGGGTGTTCCTCGACTACATCGGCAACGTGTTGCCGTCGCTCGGCGAACGCAGTGTGCACCAACGCACAGCGGCAGACCTGTGCATGCCGCGCCTCGACGACGTCAGCGGTGCCGACTCCGACGACGCCCGTCGTGCCAAGGGCTCGCCTGCCATGCTCGCTGCGCTCGAAGCGGCCGTCACCCGCCACATCACCCTGCCCACCGAAGCCGTCCGCCAGCCGTTCGGGGCACGCACGCTGGTGTTCGAGGCCGACGAGATCGCCGGCTGGATCACGACCGCGCTCGCCGGCTCGTTGCCCGTCAACCGCCGACGCGAGTCGCTGCGACCGATGATCGACTACGCGCTCATGCAGCGCACCGGCCAGGAGAAGTCGCTCGGTCGGATGGACGTGCTGAGTGCGGCCCTCACCAAGGCGTGGCCCGCCATGAAGCCGATCACGCTCGTCGATCGCCTGCTGCTCGAGCACGGCTTCGGCCCTGGCGGCAAGCGGCGCCGCTGGACCATCGCCGATCAGTTCCTGGTCGACGAGGCGAACTCGCTGCTGAACGGCCCGCCGCTCACCTTCGGTCATGTCGTGGTCGACGAGGCGCAAGACCACTCGGCCGTGGCGCTGCGGGTGATCGGCCGGCGCAGCCCGTCGGGTTCGATGACCGTGCTCGGCGATCTCGCCCAGTCCACCACACCGGCCGGCCAGGACGACTGGGACGTCGCCCTCGGCCATCTCACCCGGGCTGCGGGCACGGTCGAGCACCTCACCATCGGCTACCGCGTTCCCGGGCCGATCCTCGATGTCGCCAACCGACTGCTGCCGCTCACCGGTGTGCGCACCGTGGCGAGCAGCAGCGTGCGCACCGATGGTGAGTTGCCTGCGGTGCGCATCGTCGAATCTGCGCAGCTGTTCGATGCGGTGCTTCACGAGGTGCGCAGCGTGCGGCACCGGCATCGCAACTCGGGGGTCGTGGTGCCCGATCGTCTGGTCGGCCCGGTCGCCGAGGCGCTCGCCACGGCCGGCCTGCGTGCCGTTCACCGCGTGCAGGCCCTCGAACCCGATGAGGTGCCGGTCTTCACTGCCGAAGGGGTGAAGGGCCTCGAGTTCGACGGCGTCGTCATCGTGAACGCCCACGACTGGATCGACGGGTCGGCGCGGGGTGCCCGCCTGCTGTACGTCGCGCTCACCCGCGCGGTACAGGTGGTGAGCCTGGTGGGCGACGCGCCACCACCCGAGGTGCTGGGCCTGTGACGGCGTCGACCGACTACTCGCAGGCCACGCCATCGTCGTCACGGTCGAGGCCGCTGCGATAGCCCGGCTGGCCGCGCAGCACCGGAGCGGCACCTGCGGCACGGGCCGCGTCGCAGTTCTCGAAGTAGACGGCACCGGTGCTCGGCGCCGTCGCGTCGCCGGCGGGCGGAGCGAGCGGCGGGGCGATCGGCTGGATCGCCACCGGTTCGGGGAAGGCGGGCAGTGGCTGCGTCGGCTCGATGCGCCAGTCGGGGCAGCGGTCGCGCACCAGGTTGCGGATGCGCCCGTACTCGCTCTGGTCCATGGTGAGGCCCCAGCGCACCTTGATCGCCACCCAGTCGCCCAGATACGTGCACCAGTACTCCTGGCGGGGCGGCAACCAGTTGCTGGGGTCGCGCTCGCCCTTGTCGCTGTTCGCGTCGTCGGCCACCGCACGCAGGGTGCGCGGGTCGGTCAGGTCGTTGGCGAACGCACGGCGTTGTTCGGCCGACCACGCCCAGGCACCCGAGTCCCACGCCTCCTTCAGTGCCACCACGTGGTCGATGTCCACGTCGGCCGGGTCGGTCAGCACGGCGCCGTCGTAGACGCTGAACCAGTCGCCCGCCACCACGTCGCACCCGAACAGGTCGCGCTGCACGGGCGACGACGAGTCGCGGCCCAGCACGATGTCGCGGGTGGTGCAGCCACCTCCCTGGCCGATCCAGTGCTCGAACAGGTCGCGCTGGTAGCCGCCACGGTGCTCGTTGGCGACGGCCACGAACGCCAGCGCGTCGAGCAGCAGCAACCCCGACGGCGCCGCAGTGGTGGTCGACGGCAGCGTCGTCGTGGGTGTCGTCGTCGTCGATGGCGGCACGGTCGATGGCGGCACGGTCGTCGGTGACACAGTCGTCGCCGGCACGGTCGTCGGTGGCACGGTCGTCGACGGAGGCGCAGTGGGCGCAGGGGTCGATGGCACCGTGGTGGCGGAGATCACCACCGGTGCCGTCGTGGCCGGCGGCGCCGTGTCCGTTCCACTACTGCGCCAGGGAACGAGCAGCAGTCCACCGGCCGACAGCACCGCCGAGGTTGCAATCAATGGTCGCCAACGATGCCGCCCGACATCCGTCGTGTGTCGACCCACGTATGCCTCCTCGATCGAGAGAATAGGCACAGCGGAAACCGAGCGAGAAATGTGCATGCCCGCCACCTGGTGCCGAAGCAGCACGACCTCGACGGGCGACGAACCTGGTCAATCGATGAGCGCGCGGAGCCGATCGTCGGCCGGAAGGCCGAGTTCTTCGGTGAGAATCGCATTCCATCGATTCACCGCATGAGCAGCCTGGGGTCGATCGCCGAGCGCCACGAGCGCCATGACCAGTCGACGGTGGGCCGACTCAGAATATGGCGCACACCGGATGAGCTCTTTGGCCATCGTGGCACTCTGCTGCGGATCGCCCTGCTCGAGCCACACATCGCTCAACACCGTGAGCGACCGTTCGAGCACGTGATGGAGTCGGTCGCGTTCGGCGTCGAGCCAGACGAGATCGACGCCGGGCAGCAGAGGCCGTCGCGCAATGGAGTGGGCGACCGTGGCCGACGACCACGCTGCTGTGAGGTCGTTGCGCCGAAGCGCTCCCTCGGCAGCATCGATCGATCGGGTGGCGACCGCGACGTCGATGCGGGTGCCGACCGGAGGCAGGAACCCGCACACACCTCCGCTCGACTGCAGCACGTTGCGCGCGTCGAGACCGAGCGACGACAGCGCGGAGCGGAGCCTGCTGAACGTGGCGTTGAGCATCGAATCACTCCCACGAGGTGGTTGACCCGACCACAGGTCGTCGACCAGCCGGGTGCGGTCGATCGGGTGGGGTTCGAGTGCCAGCCGCACGAGCACCATCCGACCGAGACGCCCCGCGAGCGCCGATTCACCGAGCGTGGTGCCTTCTCTGCTCAGCGATACACGCCCGGTGAGGTAGACATGCAGCACATCGGCAAGGTAGCAAAAGGGTGACAGCGTGCCGATCGCCCGAACAAGGAGACCTGAAATGGCAGAGCAACAGTTGATCGTCGAGTGCCCGTGCGGTGTGGTGATCCGTGAAGCAGACACCGCCGCGTTGATCGCAACGGTGCAACACCATGCTCACTCGGTGCACCAGATGGACCTCGACGACCAGCAGGTCATGGACATGGCCCATCCCGGCTGAGCGGGCTGCAAGGTAACTGCAAGGTAGGAACAATCCGACCCCAAGGTCGGAGCAAATCGTCCTTCGTACGGTGACCGCAGACACCGGCAATCAGCCACGCCTGCCGGTGCTGACGAAGGAGAACCGCCATGAAGTGCCTGCGCCGTGCCGATCTGATTCCAGGCTGCGACAACGAAGTCCACCGGTCGGAGGGGCGCATGGCGCATGCAGCGGCACAGCGCTGCTCGCGGAGTCCGAAGGTGTGGCAACCCGTTCGTATCGGTCGGCTGGCCCAGTTCGGCGTCGACGCGCCCGGCGGACGTCTCGTGCAGCGACGACGCGACCTGCCCCGGCATCACCACGGCCACATCGAAGCCGGCGCAGGGCACACGCTCGCAGCTGCTCCGTCGAGCACCACGGCTCCGGAGCAGAGCCCTGCGACACACCTCTCGGCTCTCACGCGCTCGGAGTACCGGGTGGCCCATCTGGTGGCCGAGGGCTGCTCGAACCGTCAGATCGCCGATCTCCTGGTGGTGAGTCCTCGCACCGTCGAGACGCACATGCGGGCGATCTATCGCAAGCTCGCCGTCACGACGAGAGTGCAACTGGCCAGGGTCGTGCTCGACACCCTCCACCGACCCGGTCGCCACGCGAGCTGACCGTCCGGTCGCGGCACCTGCCCTCTCGTTCGTTCCGTCCACCGATGGCGGCAACCACGCCGGCCGTCACCAAGCAAGGAGAACCACCATGAAGCATCTGCACTGTTCCGATCTGTTTCCCGGTTGCGGCGCCGAGATCCACCTGCCCAGTGAAGGCGAGGTACTTGCCGCGGCCGCGGCCCACGCTGCCGACGCACATGGAGTCACCGAACTCGATACGGCCACGGTCGCTGCGGTTCGTGGTGCCATCCGCTCCGACGACTGAGCCGCACATCGCGCCACAGGTCGGACAGGGGCATCGCACCGAGGACGGGCGCCGACACGTCGCTCACCGGGTACAACGTGACGGCGTTCCGCGATCTCGTCGGACCCGGTCATGCGCGCAGTTCCCCGCACCCGTACGCTCCGCCACATGTCGCTTCCCCACCTGTTGCGGCGAGGGACCTCCGCTGTCGACTCGTTACGAACGCTGTGGGGCCTGGGCATCTCGACGGTGCTCACCCTGGCGGTGATCCCCTACCCGCTGATGGCTCTGTTCACGGAGTCCGAGGACTCGCATCGCATCCACGACACGGTAGGGGCGCTGCAATACCTGCCGCTGTGGGCCGTACCGGTGATGCTGTTCACACTCGGCCGCGATCGTGAGGGGGCGTGGAAACTGGCGCTGTCGACCTCGCTGGTGATCGCCGGTGTGGGCGTGTGGGCCGGCGATCTGGTGCCGGCAGCCAGTTGGATGCCACTCGCCACCTTGCTGGTGCTGTGGCCGCGCGGGATGCGCTGGACCACGCGACGACCCACCGTGTCGGGTATGGCTGGTGCATGGTTGGCCGCCTGGGTGGCGGTCACCGTGGCACCCGGCCTGGTGCGCCTACAGCGGATGGATCTGCCCGATCCGCACACCGCACGGTTCCACTTCTCCGGTACGGCAGCGGCCTACGTGGCACTGGCCATGGCGACCGTGGTGGTGGCCCTGTGGGGTGCGGGCACGGTGCTGCACATCACGGTGGCGGTGTCGTTGGCCCTCAGTGGTGCGGCGAACCTGGTGTGGCCCCTGCAGGTGTCGTCGATCGATGCGTGGTTGGCCTCGGCACTGCTGTGCGCAGCGGTGTTCGTGGGCCCCGACGCGGTGTGGGCGCGGGCTCAGCGGCGCCGGCGAGCCGACCCGACGGCGATGCCCGACACAGCGGCTGCCACCAACACCAGCGCGATCACGAGCGTCATGCCCTGAGCGTCGCTGCGTGCACGGTCAGCTGCTGCAGGCCGACGAGCAGGAAGTTGCAGTCCACCCCGCGCCGCAGGTCGGGTAGCGGGTCGATCGAGGGTCAGGTGAAGCGCATCGGCAGGTGCCGGTAGCCGCGGATGAGTTGGCTCGGCCCGAGCGTCGGCTCGCCGGTGATCCGCCAGCGGGTGACGTCGGGAAAGCGTCGCAGGAGGGTTTCCCACGCCACCGTCGCCTCGAGTCGGGCGAGGGCACCACCGATGCAGGCGTGCGGGCCGGTGATGAACGCGAGGTGACGGCGCGAGTTGGGTCGGGTGATGTCGAAGCGGTCGGGGTCGGGGAACACGAGTGGGTCGCGGTTGGCGGCGGCGATGACGGTGACGATGTCGGTGCTCGCCGGGACGACATGCCCCGGTGCCACCTCGATCGGCGCCAGCGATCGGCGCACGGTGAACTGCACCGGGCTCTCGTAGCGCAGGGCCTCCTCGACCGTGTTCGCGAGGTGCGTCTCGGGGTCGGACGCGAGGAGTTCGAGTTGGTCGCGGTTGGCCACCAGTGTGGCGGTGCCCGTGCCGAGGAGGTTCACCGTGGTCTCGAAGCCGGCGATCAGCAGCAGCGACAGCGTGCCCACCAACTCGTCGTCGGTGAGTGCATCACCGTCGGCCTGTTCGGCGAGCACCGAGATCAGGTCGTCGCCCGGTCGACGACGTCGTTCAGCGACGAGCGAGCGGAACATCTCGTCGATCTCGACGAGGGTGTGCTGCACGTCGGTCGCCTCGCGCAGCGAGCGTGGGCGGTCGAGCGCGATGACGAGGTGCTCGCCCCATCGGTCGAACGTGGCGAGGTCGGAGTCGGGCACGCCCAGGAGGCGGGTGATCACCCGCATGGGCAACGGACGAGCGAACGCATCGACCAGGTCGACGTCGGCATGGGTCGGGAAGGCGTCGATCAGGTCGTCGGCGACCTGCCTCACGAGCGCTTCGTGCGCAACGATCGACTTCGGGGTGAAGCCGCGTTGCACCAGGCGACGCAGCCGGGTGTGGTCGGGGGCGTCCATGGCGATGAACCAGGTGTCGAACGGCTCGCCGGCGCCGGTGCGCAAGGTGGGGTCGAGCAGGCGTTCGACGGCGGATCGGTTGCGGTTCACGTTCGACGACGCCTGGGGCGAGGTGAACACGGCGTGGCACCCGGCGTGCGTGGCGGTGAGGTACATGCCGAGGCGGCTCTTCACCAACGGCCCGGCAGCGAGCAATGAACGGTGCAGCGCCAACCGATCGGCCGGACCGCCGGGTGCGTCGAGCGCGCCCAGCGGGTCGTCGAAACGACGAGCCACACGGGAGAACGTGTTCAGCGCAGTGGTGGCGACAGCGACACGTGTGCGCTCGGTGAGGGAGGCGCCGGAGGAGGGCGACGAGTTGGTCATGCGACCAACTCTACACACAGTTGGTCACTCGACCAACTGTTCCGTACACTCGAAGCCGTGGCATACGTGAGCGCCGCCGACCGGCGGGAGCAACTGATCGAGGCGACCATCGCCGTGCTGCGCAGATCCGGCGCCGAGGGCGTCACCACACGAGCCGTCGCCACCGAAGCCGGAGCACCGCTCGCGTCGATCCACTACACGTTCGGGTCACTCGACGATCTCGTGGTCGCTGCATTCGAGCGGCTCATCGACGAGGTGAGCCAGCGCATCACCGACGGGCTCGATGTGGCTGCCGGATACGGCGCCTGCATCGTCGCGGTGATGCAGCGGGTCGGAGACCTGCTCGACGACGAGCGCTACGGCGTGTTGCTGCGCGACCTCAACCCCACGGGCGACCGGCGTGTGGAGGCGCTCGAAGAGCGCTACTACCGCCTCGCCCACGATCTCGTCGACGCCGTCGCTGCTGCCCGACGCCGTGAGCCGGCGGTGCCACGCGCGCAACTGGCACGGCTGATCATGGCCGCGATCGACGGTGTGGTGCTGCAGTTCGCCGCCAGCGACGACATCGGCACCGCGCGCAGCGACCTCGCAGCCTTCGGCACGATCCTGGCCGCCGCCGCCGACCGCCGCCGCTGACCGACCCATCACCCCGAATCGGAATCGAAATCGGACCGAGGTGATGGGCCCAGGGCAGGAACGGATCCACCGAAGGTGCTCGTGCGCCGCGGGCTCAGGTCGCCTGACGGCCGGGAGGCAGGGCCTGCCCGCTGTCGGCAGGGGGTAGGTCGACACGTACCCGACCACCCGGCGGCGGTTCGATGGTGATGCTGCCGCCGTGCG
This sequence comes from Acidimicrobiaceae bacterium, assembly GCA_040380855.1. Classification (GTDB taxonomy): domain Bacteria; phylum Actinomycetota; class Acidimicrobiia; order Acidimicrobiales; family Ilumatobacteraceae; genus VFMC01. The sequence goes on from JBEIIG010000010.1 coordinate 74,831, forward strand.
CATCGATCAAGCCCTTGGCGATCGTGA
>JBEIIG010000011.1:0-71995 GCA_040380855.1 Acidimicrobiaceae bacterium
ATGGGCGTGGCGCGCGTGCTCATGTCGGGCGCTGCCCAACCGGCATCGGTGGCCGCCATGGCGGCCGTGTTCACGTCGGCCGCCTTCTTCATCGCCTTGTCATTCAGGAACGGGTTCGACACGAGTCCTCCTGTGTTGGCTTGCGATTCGTTCTCCCTCGGACGTTACCGGATCGGACGGCGCCTTCACGCGAGGTCGTGTGCGCTCGGCCCGTCCCAGAGGTCGATATCGGGCGGTCCGGTGAGCAATCCGGTGCACGCAGTGGCCATCTCGACCATCACCGCGCTGTCGAAGTGAGCGCGCTGAGCCTCGGCCGAATCCCATTTCTCGATCACCAGATAGCGGCCGGGGACGGTGACCGACGAGCAGAGGTCGACATTGCGGCACCCGGGCTGCATCCGGGTGAGCACGACGTACTTCGACAGCACGGCCAGCAGCGCGGCGGGGTCGGCGGCATCGAACCGGAGGCTGACGATGGCGAGTTCGATGTCGTCGGACACGGGCCGGACAGTAGTGGACGAACGGCTGACCGGTCGGGGCCGAACAGTCGTAGCGATAGGCCCCGACCTGCGATCAGGATTGATGATGTACCGGGTGATTGGTGGTCCCACGTGTGGGCCTGCCTGCTGCGTCGGTAATGTAAGACCCCTGATCGACCGAGACCTCTCGGACACCGACCCTTCGAGGAGCTCCAGTGGCGAAAGATCGCGTGGAACGCGACGAAGAAGACCTCGTCCGGTTGTACCTGTCCGACATCGGCCAGTACACGTTGCTCACCAAGGACGACGAGGTCCGTCTGGCCAAGCAGATCGAGGCCGGTAAGGCCGCAGCCACCGAACTCGACGGCGCCGGGAAAGAGGTCAGCGCCACCCGCAAGCGCGAACTGCGCCGCCTGGTCCGCGAGGGCGAAGACGCCGAGCGTGCCTTCGTGCAGTCGAACCTGCGCCTCGTGGTGTCGATCGCCAAGAAGTACCAGGCATCCGGCCTGCCCCTGCTCGACCTCATCCAAGAGGGCAACCTCGGGCTGATGCACGCCGTCGAGAAGTTCGACTGGCGCAAGGGCTTCAAGTTCTCCACCTACGCCACGTGGTGGATCCGTCAGGCCATCACCCGCGGCATCGCCAACACCGGCCGCACCATCCGCCTGCCTGTCCACGCAGGCGACACCCTGGCCCGGTTGCAGAAGGCACGCAGCCGACTCGAGCTGAAGTTCGGTCGCCCCGCCACCCTCGCCGAGCTCTCGAAAGAAGTCGAGATGCCCGAGGACAAGGTAACCGAGGCGTTGCGCTTCGCTGCCGAACCGCTGTCGCTGAGCGAACCGCTCCGCGAAGACGGCGACGCCGAGTTGGGCGATGTCGTCGAAGACCGTTCGGCCGAGAGCCCGTTCGAGGTGGCAGCCACGGCGCTGCTGCCCGAAGAGATCGCCCGCCTGTTGGCACCGCTCGACGAACGCGAGCGCGAGATCCTGAAGTTGCGCTTCGGTCTCGACCGCGGCGAACCGCGCACCCTCGAAGAGGTGGGCGAGCACTTCAACCTGACGCGCGAACGTATCCGCCAGATCGAGGCGCGAGCCATGAGCAAGCTGCGCCATCCGAGCTCCGACACCGGCGCTCGCGACCTGCTCGCCGTGTGACCACCCGCGTCGTCTCGACGCTCGACGGCACCGCCTGGCGGATTCGACGCAGGTGGTTGCCTCACCGTGAAGGCGCCGGGGTTCGGGCGCGGTTCGATGCCCGTCGTCGCAAGCGGGCCGAGCGGCGCCGGAAACCCGACGACCACGATGACCGCTGGTACCACCACCTCGACGTGCCGCACGGGTTCGACGAGGTGGGAATCGTGCTGATCGTCGGTGTGGCCCTCGCCCTGGTCGTCGCCACCGTGGCGTTCGGAGGGCCGGTCCTGCTGATCGTGCTCGACCTGGCGTGGCTGGTCGTGATGCTGCTGTTCGGAACGATCGGTCGGTTCGTGCTGCGGCGACCCTGGTCGGTGGAAGCCGTCGCCTCCGATGGCACACGGCGTGAATGGAAGGTCAAGGGCTACCGCGATGCCGGCCGCCTGCGCGATGCCCTGGCCGGCGAGTTCAGTCGCGGGCTCGATCCACGACCCGACGACCCGATGCTGTCGCGCTGACGAATCGGTCGGTTTCCCGCTCAAGTTCTCGACGAAGCGGCCGATAACCGAACGTGGATCTTCTGCCCGGTGGCCTGTCGTTCCGTGTCGTGAACACGCTCGATGTGGCCGACGACGCCGAGATCCCCGACGGGTTCACCGGCCGGGTGCGACGTCGGTTCGCCAACGGGCAGTCGACCGTGTCGTGGCTGCAGGACGGTGTGCTGCACGACCCGACCCGCGGTGAGCCCGCATTCCGGGTGATGCGTCTCGACGGTGCCGTGAAGTACGAGATGCACTACAGCGTTGGCCTGCTGCACGACCCCGACGGCAAGACGCCGGCGGTGCGCGGTTACTTCACCAATGGTCGGGTGCACTATGAAGAGCGGTACCGAGCGGGTCGCCGCCAGGACGGCCCGAAGGGCGTGGCCGCCGTTCGCAAGTGGCGCGCCGATGGCACGCTTCGCCACGAACTGCACTACGTGCTCGGCGCCCGCCAGTATTGAGCGCACGCGCGCCGCGCCTCAGGTGCGTCGTCGGCGCTGGCGTTCCATCAGGCTGCACCAATCCCACTGCGCGCCGCCCATCGCCGTCACCTCGGCCAGCATCTGGCCGACGAGCGACGTGACCGGCAGTGGCACGTTCATCGCCTCGGCCTCGTCGAGCACGAGACCGACGTCTTTGCGCATGAGGGTGGTGGAGAACCCGTAGTCGTACTCGCCGGCGAGCATCCGTTCGGCACGGTTGGCCATCTGCCACGACGCCGAACTGCCCTGCAGCATCACGTGGATGACCCGGCTCACGTCGAGGCCTGCCGTCTCGGCGAAGTCGAGGCCTTCGGCGAGCGCCTGGCACAGGCCGACGACGCAGATCTGGTTGGTCATCTTCGTGATCTGCCCGGCACCCGACGGGCCCATCAGCACGATGCGTGCACCGTAGGAGGCCACCACCGGTTCGGCCGTGGCGAACGCTGCGTCGTCGCCACCCACCATGACCGTGAGGGTGCCGTTGCGCGCCCCGTCGACACCACCCGACACGGGCGCGTCGAGGAACTGGGCACCTGCCGCAGCCACCTCGGCCGCCACCTCGCGCGATGCCTGTGCCGACGTGGTGGAGTGGTCGACCCACACCGCACCCGCTGCCAGCACCGGCACGATCGCTGTTGCGACCGCACGCAGTTGCGGATCGGCGGGCAACGAGGTGACCACCAGGTCGCGGCCCGTGGCTGCTGCCGCCGGGTCGGCCGCAGCAGTACCGCCGTGCTCGGCCACCCACTGGTCGGCCAACCCCGGCACCGCGTCGCACACCGTGACGTCGTGCCCGGCACGCAGCAGGTGGGCCGCCATGTGCCAGCCCATCCGGCCGATCCCGATCACGGCAACGGCGCTCATGCCGGCACACCCGGCTTGCCGCGGTCGGCGAGCGTGAAGCCGCCGGCGAGGCGGGCGTGCACCCGTCCACCGCTGGCCATGGCGAGGATCAGCACCATCTCGTCGGGGCGCGGGCCGTCGGGCACACCCATCTCGATCGCGTCGTAGTGACTACCCACATAACTCCACTCGAGATGGGTGATGGGCACGTCGAGGCGAGCACCGACGGCGCCGATCTTCTTGGTGCTCGGCACGATCGCCGTGCCTTTCCCCAGCGCGGCGCGCATGCCACCGCCACCGGGGATGTGCCACATCGCACCGTGCTCGATCTCGCCGGCCGAGCCGACGATGGCACCCTTGCCGTAGCCGTCGATCACCGCTGGGTCGCCACCGAGGTGGCCGATCAGCATCGTGCCGAGACGCTCACCGAGGGCTCGCAACTCGTCGGCGGCGGGGCCGAGATCGTCGACGTAGCGACCGACGTAGGGGTTGGTGACCACTGCTGCGATGGCGCCTTTCAGGGCGGGCCGCTCGGGCGCCGGGCCGAGATCGTGATGGATCTCCTCCACGGTGGTGACGATCTTGCGAACGGTGAACAGCATGACGCTCCTTCGGGTCAGGCAGTGGCAGGCGCCGGTTGCGCCGCAGGACGGCGCAGGTGGGCGAGCGTAGCGATGATGTAGAGCGCCAGGCCGATCACGACCGTCCGGTCGAAGCCGAACGACATCGACAGCATGGTGGTGAGCGACGAGCCGAGGACCGAGAAGAATCCGTTCACGGCCCAGCACCACGCCACGAGACGGCCCTGGTCGACACCGGGACGCAACCCCGCGGCAGCCGTGGCGGCATCGATGCCGGTGGGCAGGAACAGCCCGAGCAGCAGCCCCACGGGGAACAGCAGCACCACGACGAGGGCGATGCGCAGCGGCTGGCTCCAGGCGAGCGCCGCGTCGGTGATGGGGCCGCTGATGCCGAGATACAGCAGCGTGACCGCCCACAGCAGCACCGTGGCCAGCGGCAGGCCGCGGCGACCGAACCGTTCGACGATGTGCGAGCCGCGAGCACCGACGGCCGTTGCGATGAGCAACGTGAACAGCGACACCGACAACGACAGCGTGGGGTATCCGAGCAGCAGCGCGAAGCGCTGGATCATCGAGATCTCGACCAGCATGAAGCCCACACCGATCGCGGCGAAGTAGGCGAACAGCGACGCTCGGCCCGGCGCGGCGATCGATGCCTCGCCGCCACGGCGCCGGGTGATCGCGAACGGCAGCCACAGCAGCAGACCGGCGACGATCGAGCCGATGATGAACAGCACCAGCAGGAGTCGTTCACCGATGGCGATCTCGGTGTCCTCGATACCTCGCCGCCAGTCGGTGAGCACATCGCTGTACGGCGTGAAGTGCCAGAAGAACGGCTTGTCGTCGGTGACCGTGGAGATGTCGTAGCGATAGCCGTCGACCAAGGCCTGCACCTCGGCGTCGGTGCCGGTGATGAGTTGCGAGGTGATGTTCGCAGCCTGCGCAGCATCGGCAGCCACACCCGGCAGGTGGATCGGCCGTGTCGCCGGCAGGGTCTGCAGTGCTGACTGCACGCCGGCGACGGCCTGGGGCGTGATGGGCGACTTGAACACCATGATCGTGCTCACCCGCTGCAGGTCGACCTCGCCGCTGTCGACCAGCAGCACGACGTGATCGGCGAACGTGTCGATCCGGTCGGCCAGCGCGTCGCGTGCGGTCACCAGGTAGCGGGCTGTGCGGGTGGGGCGAGTGTCGAAGTCGAAGTCGCCGAACTGCACCACCATCACCCCACCAGCACTGAGGTGATCGAACGCTTCGCGGATCATCGAGTCGGTGTAGAGATAGCTCTCCGACAGCACGAACGCACCCGAGGTGGCCGCGTTCGACGCGGCATAGCTGTCGGGCGCCACGAACCACACCATGTCGTAGGCGCGCTCGCTCCGGGCCAGGAAGGTGCGGCCGTCGCCCTGCACGTAGTTCACCTTCGGATTCGAGGCGATGTTGCCCGAGTAGTCGGCGAAGTCGTCGCGCAGCAGATCGACCGTCACAGGGTTGAGCTCAACTGCGTCGACCTGGCCGACGCCGTAGGTGAGCGCACCTTGGATCTCGTTGCCACCGGCGGCGCCGATGATGAGCAGGTGCTCGGGTTCGCGGCCCAGCGCGGCGAAGGGCACCTTGCGGTTGTCGGCGTCGAACCGTGCAGTGGTGGCCGGCGTGCCGTCGTAGCGCCAGATCGACGACCCCCAGAGGCCGTCGTGGTGCAGCACCTGCAGGTTGCCGAGGTCGACGGCATCGACGCGGAACACCGGCCCCCAGTCGCCCGCCACCACGGTGTCGGTCTCCTTCAGTGTCTTCACCCCGTCAGCGCGCACGTCGAGCGCTGCGGTGCCGAAGGTGCCGGCCAGCACCACCGCGGCCAGCACAGCGGCCTGCGTCTGGCCCGTCCGCGTGGCCAGTGCCACGATCAGGCCCAGCGCGCCGAGCGCCACCATCGACACGAACACCATCGCCGGTGGGCCGATGGTGGCCTGCAGCGGCACCGCGAGCAGGCAGCCGAGGGCAGCACCGGTGAGGTCCCAGAAGTACAGCCTGCGCACATCTCCCGCCTCCACCACCACGAGCGAGGCGAGGATGATGCCGAGTGCGAAGAACACCGCGGTGAGCGACAACGACAGCACCAGCAGGCGCAGCACCTGCACCACCGCCTGCGAGGCCGAACCCGCCCAGATGAAGTTGGCGTCGGTGCCGAGGCGAGCCACCACGGCGTACGACACGAGCCCGATGATCGCCACGATCGGCGAGGCCTTGCGCAGCAGCACGAGCGAATCGAGCGAACGCAACCGCTTCGACAGCGCCACCACCGTGCTGGCGGCGCCGAGACCCAACAACGCCAGGCCGATCACGAAGTAGGTGTAGTAGTAGAAGAGCTTGAACGAGATGATGCGCGTGTAGGCGATCTCGAGCGTCAGGCCGACGAAGCCCACCACGAACGCGCCTGCGAGCCGCAACAGAGTCGTACGTCGTTCCATCGTGCTCCCACCTCGACCCGCGCCGGCAGTGCGGCGACCAGAGGCCGACCGTAGCCGCCACGCCTCCTGCGGAGCGTCTGGACGCCACCCGTCCAACACCTGCTCACCGGCGACCCGGGGCGGAGGGTCGACGTCGTTTCTTGCGACGATTCGCGTCGAATTCGACGCGAATCGTCGCACGTTAGCACCAGGTGTGTGGCGGAGGTGGACGGGAATCGAACCCGCCGGACGAGGATCGCTCGTCCCAACCGCTTTGAAGGCGGCGGAGTCCACCAGGTACCCGGACACCTCCGCCTCGCAGGCTAGAGCACGGCAGCCGGACGACCCAGTCGAGGGCGTTCACCACGCACCTGGCCGACGGCGCACGGTACGTTCGCAGCCGATGAGCGAGCGCCCGGTCCTGTTCGTGTCGGCGGTTCTGTGGCAGCAGTGGGGCGAGGCACTGCGCGCCCAGGGCGAGTTCGACGTGGTGCTGTTCCACCCCGGCGAACGGGTGAGCGACACCGACCTCGAGCGGGTGACGGTGGCATGCCTGTCGGGCGATCTGTGGCCCACCTCGTCGGCGGCGTACATGCGGTGCTGTCTCGGCATCGCTCACCTCGACTGGTTCCAGTCGTTCAGCGCCGGGGTCGACAGTCCGGTGTTCGGCATGCTGATGGACCGTGGGGCACGCCTCACCTCGGCGTCGGGCGCCTCGGCCACCCCGATCGCCCACCATGTGCTGATGGGGTTGCTCGCGCTCGCCCGCAACCTGCCCACGATGATGCGCCAACAGGGGGCCCAGCAGTGGCAGATGCACGGTCTCGACGATCTCGAAGGCCGCACGGTGGGCGTGGTGGGAATGGGCCCGATCGGGTGTGAATCAGCCCGGCTGTGCGCCGAGTTCGGGATGCGACCGATCGGCATGCGACGCACCGTGCAGGGCGACGAACCGTGTGAGACGTGGACGTTCGCCCGCCTCGACGAGTTGCTCTCCGTCGCCGACGACCTGGTGTTGGCGTTGCCGCTGACGCCCGACACCAACGGCTTGATCGGAGCACGCGAACTCGCTCTGCTGCGGCAGGGCGCTCGCGTGGTGAACGTGGGCCGTGGTGAGTTGATCGACGAGTCGGCGTTGATCGACGCCCTGCACCGTGGTCACATCGGCGGCGCTGCACTCGATGTGTTCACGACCGAACCCCTCCCTGTCGGCCATCCGCTGTGGGGAATGCCCAACGTGATCATCACCCCGCACGTCGCCGGCGCCACACCGCTGAGCGAGCATCGGGCTGCGGCGATCTTCGTCGACAACCTGGGCCGCTATCTGCGGGGCGAGCCGCTGCGCAACGAAGTGTTCCGCTGACGTTGTCGGCCTGACCGTGCGTCGGTACCGTCGCACGCACTTCCCCCGATCGACAGCGACTCACGCTCTCGGGGGTTGTCATGTACACACTCTGTTGGTCGGCCAAAGGCGGCTGCGGTACCACCGTGGTCGCCAGCGCGTTGGCCGTGCTCTCGGCCCGTTCGGCGCCGACCACTCTGCTCGACCTCGGCGGCGACGTGCCGGCTGCGCTCGGTCTCGCCGAACCCGGCGAGCCCGGCGTGGGCGACTGGCTCACCGCCACGCGGGCCCGGCCCGAGGCCCTGTGGAACCTTGCCGTCGAGGCTGCCGACGGTCTGCGCGTGGTCCCCCTCGGCACACCGCCGGTGACGGGGCCGATCGCCTGGGAACGGCTCGCCGATGCCTGCGCCGCAGCACCCGGCCTCGTCGTCGTCGACGCCGGGCCCACCCCGCCACCTCCCGTGGCGCACCGTCGGGCGCTGCAGTCGCTCGTCGTCACTCGCTCGTGCTACCTGGCGTTGAGGAAGGGAGCACGGTGCCAGGGTCTTGCTACCGGCGCCATCATGGTGCGCGAACCCAACCGTGCCCTCGGCCCCACCGAGGTGATGCATGCGCTCGGCGTGCCGGTCTTGGCCGAACTGGTGTGGGACCCTGCCGTGGCCCGTGCGGTGGATTCGGGCCTGTTGGCCTCGCGACTGCCGCAGTCGCTGGTTCGCCAGCTGCAACGCGTGGTCGCCATCGGCGCTGCTGCATGAGTGTGTGGCGTTCGACATCACGGCCACAGGGCACCACATCGCAGGCGCCGATGCCTGCATCACTCGGCGCCTTCGGCTTCGGCCCACTCGACGAGTGGCTCGACGACGACGATGTGAGCGAGGTGCTGGTGAACGCCGGCGGGGAAGTGTGGGTCGAGCGCCGCACCGTCGGCGCCGCCGCCGGCCCGCAGTTCGCCACACACCTGCCACCGGGTGTGCTCGAGGTGGTGATCGAGCGCATCCTCACCCCGATCGGTCGCCGTCTCGACCGCATGTCGCCGATGGTCGACGCCCGTCTGCCCGACGGTTCGCGAGTGTGCGCAGTGCTCCCGCCCATCGCAGTCGACGGGCCGTGCCTGGCCGTGCGCCGCTTCACACCGTGCGCGCTCGGGCTCGAGGCGTTCGCCCCGCCGGCCGTTGCCGGCCTGCTCCATCGGTTGGTCGAGCAGCGATGCAACATCGTCGTCAGTGGTGCCACCTCGTCGGGCAAGACCACCTTGCTCGGTGCCCTCACCGCTTCGGTGGCGCGGCGCGAGCGCATCATCACCCTGGAAGACACGGCCGAACTGCAGGTGGGCGCACCCCACGTGTTGCGGCTCGAGACCCGCACCGCCGGCCCCGACGGCCTGACGGCGATCGACATGGCTGCGCTGGTGCGCACAGCCTTGCGGCTGCGGCCCGACCGGCTGGTGGTGGGCGAGATCAGAGGTGCCGAGGCGGTCGACCTGCTGCAGGCCCTCAACACCGGTCACGATGGTTCGCTCGCCACACTGCATGCCAACAGCCCGACCGACGCCTTGGCCCGGTTGGAATCGCTCGTGGTGCGTTCGGCAGCCAGTTGGCCCCTCGATGCCGTGCGCCAGCAGGTGCACCGGTCGATCGACGTGGTGGTGCACGTCGCACGCGACAGCACCGGAGCGCGGCGCGTCGACGAGGTGGCCGAGGTGGCGCCGATCGAAGTGCCTGGCGTCAGCGATGGTTCAGTGCACCTCGAACGGAGTCCAGATGCACCACTCGCCCGCACCCGCCTGCTGGCCGACACCCATCGGGTGGTGGCCGAACCGAGCCGGTGGCGGCGGTGAGACCCGCGGCCTTCATGGCCCTGCTCGCCGGCCTGGTCGTGGTGATGACGGCAGCAGCAGCTGGTCGCCCCGCTGCGCGCCGCTCCGATCCGACGCCGCGCCCGGTCGGCGCCGATCGCGCCCTCCCTCGCCGGCCACCGGTCGACCTCGAACTCGACCAGGCGATCGAGACGCTCGACGGTCTTGCCCGCGACCTGCGGGCAGGCGCCAGCTTCGCCGCCGCACTGCCGCAAGCGCTTGCCGGGCACCCTGCCGTGTTGAGCGGCCTGCGCGTGGCGTTGCAGCGCGGCGCGCCGGTGGTCGACGCCACCGCCCGGGCCGCCGCCGAGGTGGCCCGTCATCATCCATCCGACGCCACCGATGCGCTGGTGCTACAGGCGCTGCGCGCAGCGCACGCTGCCGGCGGCAATGGTGTGGACGCACTCGACCGAGCCGCAGCGGTACTGCGCGAACGACGCGCCTGGCGCAACGAGCGGCGGGCCCAGAGCGCGCAGGCTCGCCTCAGCGCACGTCTGCTCACCGTACTGCCCCCGGCATTCGCCATCTGGGGGCTCGTCGCCGACCCACGGGTACGGGCGACGTACGCGGCATCACCACTCCCCGCTGTCTGCGTGGTGTGTGGCCTCACGCTGAACCTCGTCGGTTGGTGGTGGATGCGTCGGCTGGTACGGGGCGACCGATGAGCAGCGTCGTCGCCTGGTGCGCTGCGGCCGCCATCGTTTGTCTCGGGGCCGCGGGTCGGCGCCGCGCCGCCATGGCCCGGCCTGCACCGGCACCTCACGCGCCATCGGCACAGCAGCCGCAGCCCTGGCCGCTCGGGGCCCTTCGAGGCCCACGGGGCCCGAGTCGCCGCGCGCGAGAACGGCACCTCGACCGAGCGTTCCCCGACCTGCTCGACCTGTTCGTCGTCACCGTGCAGGCCGGACTGCTGCCTCTACCCGCACTGGCCGACGTGCGCTCGTTCTGCGACCCGGTGCTGGCCGACGGCATCGATGAACTGGTCGCTCGGGTCGATCGCGGCGAGCGATTCGTCGACGCACTCGACTGCCTCGTCGAGGCCTGGGGCCCGCGAGCACTCACCTTCGTCGCCACGATCGGCACCATCGAGCGCAGCGGTCTTCCACTCGCGCCGGCGCTCGAACGGCTGGCCGACGAGGCGCGGCTGCACCGTCGGCACCGCGCCGAGGCCGCCGCGCGTGAGCTCCCCGTGCGTCTGTCGTTCCCCTTGGTGCTGTGCACCCTTCCGGCGTTCGTCCTCGTGGCGATCGTGCCCTTGCTCGTCGGAGCCCTGTCGTCGCTGCGCTCGAGCTGAGCCACGACCCGACCCGCCACTCATCTGTCCGGAGGCGCCATGAACACCCTGCTGCTTCGCATCCATGTCCGCTGCACCACCGCGCTACACCGCGCCCTGTCGCCCGCACCCGCCCCCGATCCGGACGAACCGGCACCGGTGCCGGTCGTACGCGATCGCGGTCAGGCCACCACCGAGTACGCGCTCGTCATGCTCGGTGCAGCAGCCATCGCCGTGCTCATCATCGCCTGGGCGACCGCCGGTGGCGGGGCCGGCAAGATCGGCCGACTGTTCGACCGGGTGATCGATGCGGTGCTCGACAAGGTCTGACCGTCGCCGGGGCGACACCGGCCAGGCCGTGGTCGAGTTGGCGCTCAGCCTGCCGCTGGTGTGCCTCGTGCTGCTCGGCGTGGTGCAGGTGGGCGTGGTGGTGCGCGACCAACTGCTGGTCGACCACCTCGCCCGCGAGGCTGCCCGCGCGGCTGCACCGTCGGCCGCCCCGATCGCCGCTGCCCGCACCTCGGTCGAACGCAGCGGCGACACACGCACCAGCGCGGCGGTGCACCTCACCGACGAGCGCGTGAGGGTGAGCATCACCCTCGTGAACCACACCGATGTACCGCTGGTCGGCCTGTTCGTTCCCGACGTCGTGCTGCGCAGCACGGTGACGATGCAACGAGAACCTCCCTGACGCGTTCCACGCACGCGTCGCCGGGCACCGATGAGCGCTCACCGAGGCCCAGGGCGCCGCCGCCGCTGTATCGTGCGCCGCCATGGACCTGCACTGTCGCCTCAGCACCGTGGGCTCAATGGCCACGCTGCAGGTCGACGGCGAGCTCGACCTGGCTTCGCTGCCCGAGTTCCAGGCCGCACTCCATCGGCTGCTCGGCGACGCACCCGGGTCCACCGTGGCCGTCGACGTCGACGGGCTGAGCGTGCTCGACGACACCGCCCTCGGGGTGTTGCTCGGCGCCGCTGGCCGCGCCCGGCAGCACGGCGGCGACCTCGTCGTGGTGTGCAGCACCCCGCGGCTGCTCGAACGCTTCGAACTGTCGGGGTTGGTGCGCGCCGTCGAGGTGCGCGGCCGCATCGCATGATGTCGCCGTCTCCCTGCTCCACCGCCACCACCACCGCCCGGGTGACGGTATGAGCGTTCGCACCACCGTCTGGGTACTCGCCGACCAGCTCGACCGTCGCTCGACCGCTCTGCACGACGCGCACCCCACCACGCACCGCATCCTCGTGGTCGAGAGCGACGCGAAGCTCACCGCCAAGGCCTGGCACCACCAGCGCGCCCACTACCTGATCGCCTCGTTGCGTCGCTTCGCCGCCGAACGCCGCGCCGAGGGCTTCGACGTCGATCACCGCCGCGCCCCGTCGCTCGCTGCCGGGTTCCGCGCCCACATCGCCGACCATGCACCCGATCGAGTGATGGCGATGGAGCCCACCAGCCGCGACGGCCTGGCCCTGCTGCACCGCCTGGGGGTGCACACCACACGGTCGAACCAGTTCCTCTGCCATCCCGACGAGTTCGCAACCTGGGCGGCCGGGCGCCGCACGTTCACGATGGAGCACTTCTACCGCTGGCAGCGCCAGCGCCTCGGCTACTTGATGGACGGCGACGAGCCCGCGACCGGGCGCTGGAACTACGACGCCGACAACCGCGAGGCGCCACCGAAGGACGGCCGCAACCACTGGCCCGCACCGCTGGTCGACGCGCTCGACGACCTCGACGCGCAGGTGACCGCCGATCTCGGGGGCATCGACGGCATCCGCCTGTGGGGCGCACCACCTGATGGCACGTGGGCCACGTCGCGCGCCGGTGCGCTGCGGCGACTCGACCACTTCGTCGAGCACCTGCTGCCGAGGTTCGGCCCGCATGAGGATGCGATGCTGACAGGCAGTTGGCATCTCGCCCACGGCCTGCTCGCCCAGTACCTGAACAACGGCCTGCTGCACCCTCGCGAGGTGTGCGACGCGGTGGAAGCCGCCTACCGCGCCGGGCACGTCCCCATCGCCTCGGCCGAGGGCTTCATCCGCCAGGTGATCGGTTGGCGCGAGTACGTGTGGGGCCTCCATTGGCTGTGGGGGCCCGACTATGCGCAGGCCAACGACCTCGGCGCCGAACGGCCGCTACCGCCCGCGTTCACCGGCCGCGCCCCCACCCACATGCGCTGTCTCGGCACCACGCTGCAAACGCTGCACGACCATGCCTGGGTGCACCACATCCAGCGACTGATGGTGTTGGGCAACCTGGCCCTGCTGGCCGGGGTGGACCCCCAGGCGATGACCGACTGGATGTGGGCCGGTTTCGTCGACGGCGCCGAATGGGTGATGGTGCCGAATGTGGTGGGCATGGCGCTGCACGCTGACGGAGGGCGGATGGCCACCAAGCCCTATGCGGCGGGCGGCGCGTACATCGATCGGATGAGCGACTACTGCAAGGGCTGCCGCTACGACCGCAAACAGCGCACCGGTCCCGACGCCTGCCCGTTCACCACGCTCTACTGGGACTTCCTCGCCCGCCACAGCGAGCGGTTCGGCCGCAACCCGCGCATCGTCACCCAGGTGCGGGCTGCGCAGAAGCTGGCCGATCTACCCGCGGTGCGCGAGCGTGCCGACGAGGTGCTGCGGATGCTCGACGCGGGCGAGCTGTAGCCCCGCTACCGCGGCCGCACCTTGCGCACGCCCCGACGGTCCTGCGCCTTGTCGTGCGCACGTTGCTCGTCCTCGAGCGCCTGCTCTTCGGCCACGAGCCGCTTCAGGGCATCGAGCCGCCGGGCGTCGAGCGTTCCGGCGGCAATGGCTGCCTGGACGGCACACCCCGGCTCGTCTTCGTGCTTGCAGTCGCGGAAGCGGCAGTGATCGGACAGGTCGAACACATCGGCGAACGCCCACTCGATGCCACGGCCGCTGCTCCACAGGCTCACGGCACGCACGCCCGGGGTGTCGATCAGCCAGCCGTGTTCGCCGTCGCCGGCACCGGGCAGCGCCAGCAACTCGCATGCCGTCGTGGTGTGGCGGCCACGGCCGTCGCCTTCACGCACCTCGGCCACCCGCTGCGCCGCCTGCCCGACGAGCGCGTTCACCAGCGTGCTCTTGCCCACCCCGCTCGCACCCAGCAACGCCATCGTCTCGCAGTGCCCCACCAGCTCGCGCAGCGCGTCGACACCCTCACCGCTCACGCCGCTGGCACACAACACGGGCACACCCACGGCGACTGCTTCGAGTGCAGCGATCGACGCAGCCGGATCGTCGACCAGGTCGCGTTTGGTGAGCACGATCACCGGCGACCCACCACTGTCGAAGGCCAGCACCAACTCGCGTTCGAGCCGACGCTGGTTGGGTGGCGAGGTGAGCGCGTGCACCAGCACCACCACGTCGATATTGGCCGCGATCGTGTGCGCAACCGCACGACTGCCTTCGAACGACGCCCGTCGCGTGAACCCGCTGTGGCGCGGCACGACGTGCTCGACCCGTTCCCCGTCGTCGCTGATCACCACCCAGTCGCCCACGGCAACATCGGCGCCGATGTTGCGCACCCGCACCGGTTCGCCGTCGGCCTCGTACAGCACCGAACTCCAGCCCCGGTCGAGGCGAGCGACGCGCCCGCATCGACGCCCCGGAGCAACCGACGCCGCCGCTTCCTCGAGGCGGGTCTCCCAACCCAGGCGTGGATCGCCGCTCGGCGACTGCGCCATCACTGCCGTGTCATTCGTTCATCCGGAACGCCAGCGGGAACCCGGGATCGCTGAGCGCAGGTCGGTCGGCACGGAACGGCTCGATCGGTTGGCGACTCGCCCCCGCAATGGCCAGGTCGGCGACGATCTCGCCGATCAACGCAGCGAACTTCGCCGCATGGGCCGCCCCGAACCCGACCGTGATGCGCGGGTGGCCGGGCAGGCGGTCGAGCACGAAATCGCGGTCGGGGGTCATGTCGTACAGGCAGGTGCGGCTGAACAACTCGGGCCCCACGGCACCGGGCAGTCGGCGGCGAAGGAAGTCGAGGAACATCGCCGTCTCGTCGGGCTCGGGTTCGAACGACCGGGTGTCGGGTGTGACCCAACGACCACTCACGTCGCGGCTCACCTTCACGGCCACCTCGCCGTAGACGGGGAACCCGTAGAAGACGTGCTCGTCGTGCCAGATCCACATGGGGAACCGGTCGGGCAGGAAGTCGCGCACGTTCGGCGTGGCGAACCAACTGACCTGTTCCTGGCTGACGGTGAACCGCCAGTCGTAGCCGAGCGGACGCAGCAGTTCCTCGGCCCACGACGCAGTGCACAGCACCACCGACTCGGCCCGGAACACGCCGGCCGAGGTGTGCACCTCGACATGCGAATCGTGATGCACCAGACCGGTGACCTTCGTGTCGGACAGGAACTCGACGCCTCGGGCTCGGGCGAGCGCCCGGTGGGCACCGTTGGCACGCCTGATGTCGAGCAGACCGCCGTTCTCCTGGAACAGGCCCACGACGTCGTCGTCGATCTGCCACTGCGGCCACCGCCGGCGCACCTCCGCGGCATCGAGATGTTCGCGGCTCACATCGGCCGGCAGGGTGGCGCCGTAGTTGTGCAGTTCGAGTTCGCCCGGCGTGTCGCGCACCGCCAGATCGAGCCCGCCGGTGGTGGTGACCAACGTGAGCCCCGACTCGTCTTCCACCTCGGCCCACGCCCGGAACATCTCGTGGGTCATAGCCGTGTAGTCGGCCGAGTGGTAGGCGTGGCGGATGATGCGCGAATGGTCGTCGGACCCGCCGCGCCCGTGGCCGAACGCAAACTGCTCGATGGCCAACACACTGCTGGAACCAGCCCGCGCCAACCGGTACGCCGCAGCACTCCCGAGCGCCCCGACACCCACCACGATGTGTTCGAAATGCCGCCCACTCGCTGCTGGTGCGGTGTGAACCATGCCTCATCCTCCGAGCGGTCTGGGCCGCGCCCGGAACGGTAGCGTCTGATCGGTTTCCCCCCGACCGGATTTGCAGAAGAGGTCCCCCACATGCTCGCCCGCCTCGCCCGCTGGAGCTTCCGTCGTCGTCGCGCCATGGTGTTCGCCATCTGGGTGCCACTGCTGATCGGTCTCAGTGTCGTCTCGGGCGCCGTCGGCTCCGACTACCGCACCAGCTTCACCCTCCCCGAAAGCGAGTCGAAGCAGGTGCAGGAGTTGCTCCAGGGCATCGGCGACGGCGAGCAGGCCGGCATGGTCGCCCAGATCGTGTTCACCGCCCCGCAGGGCACCACCGACCCGGCCGTCGTCGACGCGATGACGGGCCTGTTCGACGAGGTGGCCACACTGCCCGGCGTCACCGTCACCAGCCCCTACTCGCCCGAGGGCGCCCGCTTCAACAGCACCATCGAACCCATCTCGTTCGCCCAGCTGTCGGTCACCGAACGCGACCAGCAGCAGATGCTCGAACTCGGGAACCAGATCAAGGAGATGGGGGCCTCGATCGACGTCCCCGGTCTGCGTGTCGAGTACGGCGGCCAGGTGTTCGCCACGTTCGAGTTCCCCGAGAGCGAGTTGTTGGGCATCCTCGCCGCCATCGTCATCCTGCTCATCGCCTTCGGTTCGGTGCTGGCGATGGGCCTTCCCATCGGCACCGCACTGTTCGGTCTGGGCGTCGGCTTCGGCATCGTCGGCCTCGCCTCGAACGTGCTGCGGATGCCCGAGTTCTCGGCGCAGATGACTGCGATGATCGGGCTGGGCGTGGGCATCGACTACGCGCTCTTCATCGTCACCCGCTACCGCGAGAACCTGCGCAGCGGCATGGACCCCGAAGAGGCCACCGTCGAGGCCGTCGACAGCTCGGGCCGCGCCGTCATCTTCGCCGGCATCACGGTGATGATCTCACTGCTCGGCCTGTTCGTGATCGGCATCGAGTTCGTGCGCGGCCTGGCCATCGCCGGCGCCACCGGCGTGCTGATGATGATGTTCGCAGCCGTCACGCTCCTGCCCGCGCTGCTCGGCTTCGCCGGCCGCCGCATCGAGGTCACGTCCCGTGCGGCTGCCATCTCGGTGGGTGTGTTCGTGGTGCTGATGCTCATCGGTGTCTTCACCGGCCTCCCGCTCGGCGTTGCCGCGCTGGGCGGTCTGGCCATCGCGGCCGTCACCATGGGCATCAGCTTCACCCCACTTGGTCGCACCCTGCGCACGCCGCTGCCGCCACGCCACGACAAGCCCCGTGAACAGCAGTTCTGGTTCCGCTGGAGCCGCTACGTCCAGCGCCGTCCGTGGCCAGCCTTCCTCGGTGGCGCTGCTGTGCTGATGGTGCTCGCCTTGCCGCTGTTCTCGATCAGGATGGGCTTCGGCGACACAGGCAACCTGCCCGAGGAGCAGACCGCCCGGCGCGCCTACGACATGCTCGCCGAGGGTTTCGGCCCCGGCAGCTCGGGCCCGCTGGTGTTGGTGAGTACCGACCCTGCCGCCGACGCGGCCGGCGTCGCCGAAGTCGACGCTGTTCTCACCGGCGACCCGGCCATCGCCTTCGCCTCCCCCGGCACCGAGATCGCGCCCGGTACCTGGCTCTGGCAGGCCTACCCGGTGAGCAGCCCGCAGGACGAGGCCACCACCCAGCTCGTCGAGCGACTCCGCGCCGAAGCACTACCCGCCACGGGCCTCACCGTGCAGATCGGCGGCTTCACCGCCGGCAGCATCGACTTCTCGTCGTATCTCGGCGAGCGCCTGCCGCTGCTCATCGGTTCGGTGCTCGTACTGTCGTTCCTGCTGTTGATGCTGGTGTTCCGCAGTGTGCTGGTGCCGCTGAAGGCCGTCATCATGAACCTGCTGTCGGTGGGTGCCGCCTACGGCGTGGTGGTGGCCATCTTCCAGTGGGGCTGGGCGAAGGACCTGTTCGGTGTGGGCAAGGCCGGCCCGGTCGAGGCGTGGGCGCCGATGATGCTGTTCGCCATCGTGTTCGGCCTCTCGATGGACTACGAGGTGTTCCTGCTCTCGCGGATGCGTGAGGAGTTCGTGCGCACGGGCGACAACCACATCGCTGTCGCCGATGGCCTGGCCGCCACCGCCCGCGTCATCACCGCCGCTGCGCTCATCATGGTGTGCGTCTTCGGCGCCTTCGTGCTGGGCAACGATCGCCAGCTGAAGCTGTTCGGCCTCGGCATGGCGGTGGCCGTCCTGGTCGACGCCACCATCGTGCGCATGATCCTCGTACCCGCGACGATGGAACTCCTGGGCAGCCGCAACTGGTGGATGCCGGCGTGGCTCGACCGTCTGCTCCCCCGCCTCGAGGTGGAGGGCCACCGCCCGGCGGCATCGGCCGGGGCGTTCGAGGACGGCGACGACGAGCGGCCGCTCGACGACCGCCAGCCCGAACTGGTCTGACCCGGGGTTGTTCACCTTCCGTTCACTTCGTGGTCGGCCTCCGTTCACGGTTCCTTCACGGTGTGCTAGGGCCTGGTGCTACGGTTCGCGCTGCCACTATCCCCGTGAACGGAAGGCATTCCATGACATCAACCAAGAAGGCGTTCGCCGCCCTCGCTGCGCTGGGCATCCTGCTCAGCGCATGCGGTAGCGACGACGAGAGCACCAGCACCACCGCTGCCGCCGCCGAGACGACTGCCGCTGTGGAGACCACCGCGGCTGCCGAGACGACGATGGCCGCCGAGACCACCATGGCCGCCGAAACCACGGCAGCCCCCACCGACGATCCCCTCGCTGCCCTGTACGAAGAGTGCAAGGCCGAGGGCAAGGTGAACCTCATCGCCCTGCCCGACGAGTGGGCCAACTACAAGGGCATCCTGCAGAGCTTCCGCGACAAGTACCCGGGTGTCGAGAACCCGGTTGCCAGCCCGGATGCCTCGTCGAAGGAAGAGATGGAAGCCGTCCAGACCCTCGCCGGTCAGGACGACATGCCCGACAACGTCGACGTCAGCCCCGCGATCGCCCAGGAAATGGTCGACGCCGGTCTGTTCGAGCCCTACGTCCTCACCACCGACGCCGAGATCCCGGCCGGCCTGAAGGACGCCGACAACAACTGGACCGCCGCCTACTACGGCATCATGGCGATCGCCACGAACACCACCATCGTCCCCAACGCTCCGAAGAGCTTCGCCGACCTCACGAAGCCCGAGTACAAGGGCCTGGTGGCGCTGAACGGCGACCCGCGTGAGGCGGGTTCGGCCTTCGCCGCGGTCATGGCCGCCAGCATCGCCAACGGCGGCAGCGCCGACGACATCCTGCCCGGCATCCAGTTCTTCGCCGACCTGAAGGCCTCGGGCAACCTCGGTGGCACCGACGTCACCAAGGAGACCGTGCTGTCGGGCGAGACCCCGATCGCCATCGACTGGAGCTACAACGTGCCCGGTCTGAAGGCCGACCTCGAGGCCGCCGGCCTCACGGTCGAGGTCAACTTCCCGAGCGACGGTATCTACGGTGGCTTCTATGGCCAGGGCGTCGTGAAGAACTCGCCCAACCAGGCCTGCTCGAAGCTGTGGATGGAGCACATCTTCAGCGACGAGGGCGCCCTGGGTTACCTCGAGGGTGGCGCTGTGCCGGCCCGCATCGTGTCGCTGACCGAGCGCGGCCTCGTCACCGACGAGATCAGCAAGAACCTGCCCCCGGCAGAGTTGCTCGACCAGGTGTCGTTCCTCACCCCGGCCCAGATCGCTGCTGCCAAGGCCGTGCTGGCCGAGCAGTGGGGCCCGTTGGTGGCCGACGCCTGATCGACTGATCAGTGACCGTCATCACCACTGACGCTGTGATTGCCGAAGGGGGCCGCGCCGATGGCGCGGCCCCCGCGGCGTCGGCGCGCGGGCAGCGCAGTTGGGCGTGGCTCGGCCTGCTGCCGTTCCTGCTCTTTCTCGTGCTGTTCCTCTTCGTTCCCGCCGTCAGCGTTTTCGTCAACGCCGTTCGCACCGAGGCCGGCTGGTCGCTGTCGGCCCTGAAGGAGGGCATCACCGGTCAGAACTGGGAAGCCTTCAAGTTCTCCATCACCTTCTCGGCGGGCGCCGCCCTGGTGGGCGTCGTGTTCGGCACGCTGCTCGCCTACGCCGCCGCCACTGCCACCCGGCCACGCTGGCTGCGCAGCCTCGTCGCCTCGTTCAGCGGTGTGGCCGCGAACATGGGTGGCCTGCCCCTGGCATTCGCCTTCCTGTCGCTCCTCGGCCGCCAGGGTGTGCTCACCAAGATCCTGAAGACCGCTGGCTGGGACCTGTACGGCGGCGACTTCGATCTCGGCAACGTGAGCGGCCTCATCGTCGTCTACGCGTACTTCAACATCCCCCTCATGGTGCTCATCACGCTGCCGGCCATCGACGGGCTGAAGCAGAGCTGGCGTGAAGCGTGCGCCAACCTCGGCGGCACCACGTTCACCTACTGGCGACGCATCGGCCTGCCGGTGCTGGCGCCGTCGATCCTCGGTGGTTTCCTGCTGCTGTTCGCCAACTCGTTCAGTGCCTTCGCCACCGCCCGCATCCTCACCGACAACTCCAAGATCGTGCCGCTGCGCATCGCCTTCTTCCTGGGCGGCGACGTGAGCATCGGTGAAGACGCCGTGGGCTACTCGCTGGCCGCCTGGATGATCATCACGATGGTGCTGTGCATGGCCCTGTACTGGGTGGCCCGCAAACGAGCCGAACGGTGGCAGTCGTGAGCATCGACATCATCGATCCACGCCTCGCCGGCGGCGACACCGCCCCGCCCGCACCGGTCGGCGGGCCGGTCGGCCGACGCCGTTGGATCGGCCGCATCGTGCCCACCCTCGTACTGCTGCTGTGCGCTGCGTTCTTCATCGCCCCGCTGCTCACCCTCGCCCGCTACGCGCTGCAGAACGTGCCCACCATCCTGCTCGGGTGGGACACCCTGTTCAAGAAGTGGTCGCTGAAGGGCCTCACGCTCGCCTTCGAAGACCCGGCCTTCTGGCCGGCGCTGAAGCTGAGCCTGCAGTTGGCCGTCGGGACGGTACTGATCACGCTGCTGCTGCTGGTGCCCACTGCCATCTGGGTGCACCTGCGGGTGCCCAAGGCACGCAGTTTCATCGAGTTCCTCACCGTGCTGCCCTACATGATCCCGCCCATTGCGCTGGTGGCCGGCATCTTCGTCATCAAGCCGTACGCGAAGTGGTTCCTCAACTCCGACTACTCGCTCATCCCGTTCTACGTCGTCCTGGCACTGCCGTTCACGTTCCGCTCGATCGACGCGGGCCTGCGGGCCATCGATCTGCGCACGTTGGTCGACGCCTCGCGCAGCCTGGGCGGCGGCTGGGGCACCACGCTGCGTCGAGTGCTCATCCCCAACCTGCGCACCAGCATGATCTCGGCCTCGTTCCTCACCGCTGCCGTGGTGATCGGTGAGTTCACGATCGCCGACACGCTCTTGAAGGAGACCCTGCCCCGCTTCCAGGCCACCTTCACCGGCCGCGAACCGCAGGCCGGCTACGGGCTGAACCTGTTGGCACTCCTCGTCACGATCGTGTTGTTCGTGGTGCTCAGCCTGCTCACACGTCCACGCAAGACACCCCGTCGTCCATTCGTACCCGCTGCCACGTCGGCAGCCGTCGCCGCAGAGAAGCACTGATGACCACACTTTCGTTCCAGGGCATCCGCAAGACCTTCGGGCCGACGGTCGCCCTCGAGAACCTCCACCTCGACGTGCGCGACGGCGAGCTCATTGCGCTGCTCGGCCCGTCGGGATGCGGGAAGACCACCGCCTTGCGCATCGCCGCCGGATTCGAGTTCGCCGACACCGGTGCCGTGCAGGTGGGCGGCACCGACATCAGCCGCACCCCTGCCCACAAGCGCAACATGGGCATGGTGTTCCAGAGCTACAGCCTGTTCCCCAACCTCACCGTGGCCAGCAACATCGACTTCGGCCTGCGCACCCGCAAGATCGACAAGACCGAGCGGCACCGCCGGGTGAGCGAGGCGCTCGAACTCGTGCAGCTCACCGGCATGGCGAACCGTTACCCGCATCAACTCTCCGGTGGCCAGCAGCAGCGTGTCGCGCTGGCCCGCGCGCTGGCCGTCGAGCCCCAGGTGCTGCTGCTCGACGAGCCGCTCAGCGCCCTCGACGCCAAGGTACGCCTCACGCTGCGCGACGAGATCCGCCGCATCCAGACCGAACTGGGCATCACCACGCTGTTCGTCACCCACGACCAAGAAGAGGCGCTCGGCATCTCCGACCGCATCGGCGTGATGTCGAACGGTCGGCTCGAACAGCTCGGCACGCCCACCGAGGTGTACCGCAACCCGGCCAATGCGTTCGTTGCCCGCTTCGTCGGCTCGATGAACGAGATCCCCGCCACGGTCGCAGGCCCCGGCGCCGTGCAGGTGAACGGCCACACCGTCGCCACCACCACCACGGACCAGTCGGCGGGCACCGCTGTCACGCTGCTGGTGCGCCCCGAGGACCTGGCGCTGGCGAGCGACGCCGCCGGCCTGCCCGGCACCGTGACGGCCACCACCTTCCAAGGTGCCACCACCGTGGTCACGGTGCGGCTCGACGTGCTCGACTCGTTGGTGGCGGTCAGCACGGCCGGCAGCCACGATGCGAATCGGGCAGCCGGCGACCGTGTCGGGGTGCACATCGACGGCACTCGGGCACTGTGCGAATCGGTCGGCTGACCCGGTTGCACCCATCTCTTCGACGATCTCGCAAGGCGATTGCCTTGACAAGCCCCCTGCGTTTGCCGTAGCGATACACGCCGATGCCCAAACCCCTCGTCATCGTCGAGTCGCCAGCCAAGGCGAAGACCATCTCCAAGTTCTTGGGGAACACCTTCGACGTGCGCGCCTCGGTGGGGCATGTGGCCGACCTGCCCAGCAAGGGTCTGTCGATCGACGTCGACAACGGGTTCAAGCCCACGTACGAGCTCACCGAACGCGGCCGCACCGTGGTGAAGGATCTGCGGGCGGCCATGAAGGACGCCAGCGAGCTGTACCTCGCCACCGACGAAGACCGCGAGGGCGAGGCCATCAGCTGGCATCTGCTCGAGTACCTGAAGCCGAAGATCCCCGTGAAGCGCATGGTGTTCCACGAGATCACCAAGAGTGCCATCGACGCCGCCGTCGCCAACCCGCGTGGCATCGACTACGGCCTCGTCGATGCCGCCGAGACCCGCCGCCTGCTCGACCGTCTGTACGGCTACGAGGTGTCGCCCGTGCTGTGGCGTCGAGTCAACCGCGGCCTGTCGGCCGGCCGTGTGCAGAGCCCATCGGTGCGCCTCATCGTCGAGCGCGAACGCGAGCGCATGGCGTTCGTCGCGGCCGACTACTGGGACATCGAACTGGTCACCGGCACCGCACCGGCCTTCACCGCCACACTCGTCGCACTCGACGGCACCAGGGTGGCCACTGGCAAGGACTTCGGCAGCACCGGCCGGCCGAGCGCCAAGGTGGTGGTGGTCGACGAGGGCCGCGCCCGCGCGCTCGCCGACGCGCTGCAGGGCGCAGCGTTCGCCGTGCGCTCGGTGGAGGACAAGCCCTACCGCAGCAGCCCCAAGGCGCCGTTCATGACGTCGACCCTGCAGCAGGAGGGCGGCCGCAAGCTGCGCCTCGGCGCCGCCCAGGTGATGCGCCTGGCCCAGGGCCTGTACGAGCGCGGCTACATCACCTACATGCGTACCGACAACGTGGTGCTCAGCGAGGAAGCCCTTGCCGCCGTGCGCGCCGAGGTGGGCAAGGCCTATGGGCCGCAGTTCCTGTCGAAGGGGCCGCGCCAGTACTCGGGCAAGGTGAAGAACGCGCAGGAGGCCCACGAGGCCATCCGTCCCACCACCCCACTGCGATCTCCCGATGCATTGGCCGGCGAGCTGAACGGGCAGGAACTGGCGCTCTACCGGATGATCTGGCAGCGCACCCTGGCCAGCCAGATGGCCGACGCCGTGGGCACCACGGTGAGTGTGCGTCTGGGCGCCACCGCCCTGGTGGCCGGCACCGGCGTCGACACCGAGTTCGCCGCCAGCGGCACCACCATCACGTTCCCCGGCTACCGCCAGGTGTACGTGGAATCGGTCGACGAGAGTGAAGCCGGCGCCGACGAGCGCGAGGCCCTGCTGCCCGAGTTGACCGTCGGCCAGGCAGTGCCCGTCGAGTCGCTCACCCCCAACGGCCACACCACGTCGCCACCCGCCCGCTACACCGAGGCGTCGCTGGTGAAGAAGCTCGAAGAACTCGGCATCGGCCGGCCCAGCACATGGGCGTCGATCATCCAGACCGTGCAGGACCGCGGCTACGTGTGGAAGAAGGGCCAGGCGCTGGTGCCCACCTGGACCGCCTTCGCCGTGGTGGGCCTGATGGAGAAGCACTTCGACGAACTGGTCGACTACGCGTTCACGGCCCGCATCGAGGAAGACCTCGACTCCATCGCCCGCGCCGAGTTGCAGAAGCAGGACTGGCTGGCTCACTTCTACTTCGGTGGCGACGACGCCGATCTGCCCGGTCTGAAGCAGTTGGTGGCCGAGAACCTCGACGAGATCGACGCGGCCGAGATCAACACGTTCCCCATCGGCCACGACCCCGACGGGGTGGAGATCGTGGTGAAGCCCGGCAAGTACGGGCCCTACGTGAAGCGCGGCGACGACACCGCCAGCGTGCCCGACGACCTGGCGCCCGACGAACTCACCGTCGAGGTGGCGCTGAAGCTGCTGGCCGCTCCGAAGAGCGACGAGCCCATCGGCGAGCTCGACGGCTACCCGGTGTTCGCCAAGAACGGCCGGTACGGGCCGTACGTGCAGTGGGGCACGGCCGACAACCCGCCGCGCGGGCTCGACAAGCCGAAGATGGCCAGCCTGTTCAAGACGATGACGCTCGAGCGCATCACCGTCGACGACGCCGAGGCGCTGCTGCAGCTGCCGCGCACGGTGGGCGTCGACCCGACCGACGGCGTGGCCATCGTCGCCAACAACGGCCGGTATGGCCCGTACGTGCAGAAGGACAAGGACTTCCGCAACATCGCCAGCGAGGAGCAGTTGCTCACCATCACGCTCGAGCAGGCGGTCGAGATCTTCAAGCAGCCCAAGCAGTTCCGCCGCGGCGGTGGCGCCAACCTGGCCGCCAAGGGCCCGCTGCGCGAGTTCGGCACCGACCCGGTGAGCGGCAAGCCGGTGGTGGCCAAGGACGGCAAGTTCGGCGTGTACGTCACCGACGGCGAGACCAACGCCTCGCTCAGCAAGGGCGACCGCCTCGAGGCGATGCTGCCCGAACGGGCCTACGAATTGTTGGCCATCCGGCGTGAGGCGATCATCGAAAAGGGTGGCCCCGCAGCGAAGAAGGCTGCGGCCACCAAGAAGGCCGCTGCCAAGAAGGCCGCCCCGGTGAAGAAGTCGGCGGCGAAGAAGGCCGCACCTGCGAAGACGGCCGCCGCCAAGAAGACCGCACCCCGCAAGCAGGCCTGACCGGTTTTCCCGCGGGAAAACCGCAGTCGTGCCCGTGGGTGAGTCGGGCCGTCCGGATCTGTGCCCCACCCGGCCGGTAGCGTGCCACCCGTGACCGGAGCGGGGCGATACATCGCGTTCGAGGGCGCCGAGGCCTGCGGCAAGAGCACCCAGGCTGCCCGGCTCGCCGCTCGGCTCGACGCAGTGCTCACCCGCGAGACCGGCGGCACAGCGATCGGTCGGCGCATACGCGAGATCCTGCACGACACGTCGGTGAACGACCTGGCCCCGCGGGCCGAGGCGTTGCTCACCGCCGCCGACCGGGCCCAGCACATCGAACAGGTCGTCGCCCCGGCCCTCAGCGCCGGACGTCATGTGGTGAGCGACCGCAGCGTCTACTCCACCCTCGCCTACCAGGGCTACGGCCGCATGCTGCCGCTCGACGAGGTGCGCGAGATCAACCAGTGGGCCGTCCACTCGTGGTGGCCCGAACTCGTCGTGCTCATCGACGTCGACCCAGCCGTGCTCGACGAACGGATGCGCGATCGCGACCTCGACCGCTTCGAACGAGAGGGCGACGACTTCCACGCACGCGTTCGCGCCGGGTTCAACGAGATGGCAGCAGCCGACCCCCACCGCTGGGTGGTCGTCGACGGCAATCGTCCACTCGACGCGGTCGAGGCCGACATCGTGGTGGCGGTACGCGAACGGCTCGGACTCGACCTGCCATGAGCATCGACCTGTTCGCCCTCGACGCCAGCGTGTGGGACGGCGTGATCGGCCAGGAGCGCGCTGTCGCCACCCTGCGTGCCTGCGCAGCCGATCCGGTTCACGCTTACCTCTTCGTGGGTCCGCCGGGAAGCACGAAAGATGCCGCGGCGCGGGCGTTCGCCGCCCTGCTGCTGGCAGGTGTCGACGCTCCGCACGACCGCATCGGTCGCCTGGTGCTGGCCGGTGAACACCCCGACGTGCGCGAGGTGCGACGGGTCGGCGCGTCGCTCAACCAGGACCAGATCACCGAGATCATCCGCATCGCATCGCGGGCTCCGATGGAGGGGAGTCGGCAGGTGATGGTGCTCGACGAGTTCCATCTGCTCAGCGCCGACGGAGCCGCTCGCCTGCTGAAGACGCTCGAGGAGCCACCCCCGTCGACGATGTTCATCGTGCTCGCCGACTTCGTTCCCCACGAGTTGGTCACCATCGCCTCGCGCTGTGTGCGCGTCGAGTTCGGCCCGGTGCCCGAAGCGACGATCGAACGCGTGCTGTTGGCCGAGGGCGCCGACGCCCCCACCGCCACCGCAGCGGCACGCTCGGCGGCCGGCAACCTCGATCGTGCACGGGTGCTGGTGAGCGACCCCGATCTGGCCCGCCGACGCGAACACTTCGCCTCGGTGCCACGGCGTCTCGACGGCACGGGGGCACGGGCGGCGGCCATCGCCGACGAGATCGCCGCCATGGCCGACCAGGCGGCAGCGCGACTCGGCGGTGTGCACGACGCCGAGGTGGCCGAACTCGAAGCTCGCATCGCATCGACCGGCGAGCGCGGCAGCGGCCGCAAGGCGCTCGAAGACCGCCACAAGCGCGAGATCCGCCGCTATCGCACCGACGAGCTGCGCAGTGGTCTGGCCGTGATCGCCGGGGTGTACCGCGATGCCGCTGTAGCCGGCACCGGCGTGCACCCCGAGGTGTACGTTCACGCGGTCGAGCGCGTGCACACTGCGCTCGACGCACTCGAACGCAACCCGAACGAGACGCTCCTGCTGCAGCACCTCCTGCTCGACCTGCCCTCGCTGTAGGCACCGTCCGCCGCCTGCGGGCCCGACGGATAGGGTCGCGCCGTGCCCAAGTTGACCGATCACGATCTCACTGCGTTCCTCGACGAGCCAGGCCACCTCGCCCGGATCGGCACCACCGACGCCGACGGGATGCCCCGCGTGCTGCCGTTGTGGTTCATCGTCCACGACGGCGCCATCTGCTTCACGCCCCGCCAACCGGCCGTGATCTGGCACAACATCGTGCGCGACCCGCGGGTGGGGATCAGCATCGACGAAGAGGCCAGCCCGTACCGGAAGGTCGTCGTGCAGGGCGTAGCCGAGGTGCTCCATCAGCCGGGCGACGACCTGGCCTGGCAGCCGCTCTACCGCCGGATCGCCAAGCGCTACACCCGCGACGAGTGGGCCGACAGTTACGTCGACACCACGAGCAACCAGCCCCGGGCCCTGTGTGCCGTCCGCCTCGACGCGCCGACCACCCGGATCCAGACATGGCGCATGCCGGTGGCGGGCGAAGACCCCACCGGCATCTGGCACCGGCGCTACTACGTGTAGTCGCGCCTGCGGGGTCGTTAGACTCTCCGCTCGCCGCCCAGATAGCTCAGTCGGCAGAGCATTTCACTCGTAATGAAAAGGTCGAGGGTTCGATTCCCTCTCTGGGCTCCATGTGATCGGCGGAGGAGTGCATGACCCCCTCACCGGCATCCAACCCATCGGCATCCGATCCGCCGCCGTCAGGCGACCTCCGCACGCCCGGCGGACTGGTCGTGCCGGCGGCGTCGCTCGACTGGTCGTTCGCCCGGTCCGGCGGTCCCGGTGGCCAACACGTCAACACCACCTCGTCGAAGGTGACCCTCACGATCGCCGTCGCTGCCGTGACAGGTCGGCCGGCAGCGCTCGAACGGCTGCGTGCTGCGCTCGACGACACGGTGCGGGTCACCAGCCAGACACACCGGAGCCAGTGGCGAAATCGACAGGACTGCCTCGCCCGCGCCGCTGTGCTGCTCGACGAGGCAGCCCGCCCACCCGACCCCACCCGTCGGGCCACTCGCCCCACGCGGGGTGCCGTCGAACGCCGCCTCGATGCGAAACGGCGCGAGAGCGACAAGAAGCAGGGACGGCGGCGCGACGACCGGAGCGACTGGTGATGGAGACGACACGTGTCGACAAGTGGTTGTGGGCCGTCCGCGCCTACCCCACCCGAACTGCTGCCACCGATGGCTGTCAGGGTGGGCACGTGCGCGTGAACGCGACACCTGCCAAACCGGCCGCGCCCGTGAAGGTGGGCGACCGGGTGACGATCACCGGTCAGGGACGCGAGCGCATCTACGAAGTGGTCCGCGTGATCGACAAGCGCGTCGGGGCGGCGATCGCCGCCGAATGCATTGTCGACCACAGCCCGCCCCCACCTCCGAGCAACCACGCCGCCCCGTTCCTCGTCCGCGACCGTGCCACCGGGCGGCCCACCAAGAAGGACCGACGGCAGATCGACCGGTTCCGCCGCCGCTGACGGATCGACACCGCTGTCGGCCGTAGGGTGACGCCGAGCAACGCCCAGCGACCATCGGAGTGCCCATGTCCGTCGACATCCCCGCCACCATGCGCCAGATCCGATCCCTCGTCGCCGCCGACGGCACCCTGCAGTTGTCGATCGCCACCGTCGACACACCGCAACCCGGCGAGCACGAGGTACTGGTGCGCATGGAGGCAGCGCCGATCAACCCGAGCGATCTCGGTCTGCTGCTCGCGGCCGCCGATGTCACCCGCGCCACCACCAGCGGCCCGGCCGGATCGCCTGTGGTGACGGCGCCCATTGCGCCGCAGGTGATGCCCGGCCTGGCCGCCCGGGTGGGCGAGTCGATGCCGGTGGGCAATGAGGGCTGCGGCGTAGTGGTGGCCGCCGGCACCGCACCCGACGCCCAGGCGTTGCTCGGCTGCACCGTGGCGATCATCGGCGGTGCCACCTACGGCGAGTACCGCAGTGTGCCCGCGGTGTCGTGCCTGGTGTTGCCCGACGGCACCGACTTCGCCGACGGCGCTTCGTGCTTCGTCAACCCGCTCACTGCGCTCAGCATGGTCGAGACCATGCGTCTGGAGGGCCACACCGCACTGGTGCACACGGCCGCCGCCTCGAACCTCGGGCAGATGCTGGTGAAGATCTGCCTCACCGACGGCGTTCCACTGGTGAACATCGTCCGCCGACCCGAGCAGGCCGACCTCCTGCGCTCCATCGGCGCCACCCACGTGTGCGACAGCAGCGCACCCACGTTCACCGCCGACCTCACCGAAGCGCTCGTCGCCACGGGAGCCACGCTGGCGTTCGACGCCATCGGCGGCGGACGTCTCGCCGGCCAGATCCTCGGCTGCATGGAGGCCGCCGCCAACGCAACGGCCACCGAGTACAGCCGTTACGGCTCGACCGTGCACAAGCAGGTGTACATCTACGGCGGCCTCGACCGCAGCCCCACCGAGTTCGTCCGCAACTTCGGAATGGCTTGGGGCATCGGCGGTTGGCTGCTCACCCCGTTCCTGCAGAAGCTCGGCCTACCGGGCATGCTGCGCCTGCGCGAGCGGGTGGTGACCGAACTCACCACCACCTTCGCCAGCCACTACACCGACCACGTGTCGCTGGCGGGTGCACTGAGCCTCGACGCGATCAGCACCTACGCGCGGCAGGCCACCGGCCAGAAGTTCCTCATCCGTCCGTCGCTGCCGTAGCGGACGGGTGCCCAGGGGAGAACCCGAGCGGGCCGGGCAACCACTCCTCGAGGCGCTCCCACAACACATCGCCGCTCTTCGCCAACAGATGCCCGTCACCGGGCAGGCGCACCAGGTCGCCGTAGCCGGCGATCGCCTGCACCATCGCGCTGGTCTCGAAGGGCAGGATCTCGTCGCGGTCGCCGTGGAACAACAGCAGCGGCGTGCCGCGCAACCCTGCGGCCACCTCGCATCCCGCCGACTGGGTCGCGAACGTGACCACCCCGGCAACCATCGGGTGCAGGCCCACGCCCACCCGCACCGCTACTGCCCCACCGAAGCTGTGGCCCATCACGACCACCCGTTCCGCACCGCCGCCGGCCACGGCCAGTTGCACCGCCGCGGCGACATCGATCGAGCACGCCTCGATGTCGTTGGGCCGTCGATAACTCACGCGCAGCACCGGCACCCCGCGTGCCGCCCACTCGATCCCGAGGCGGTGATAGAGCCCGTCGGCGGGGCCGAGCAGGCCACCCATCGCCCCACCGCACAGCACCAGGGCTGCAGGCTGCGGCGGCATGTCGTCGCCCGGTTCGTGCCACAGCACGGTGAGCAGCCCGCGCATCGTGTACATCTCGACATGGCGCAAGGTGGGCGTCAGCATCACGTCCTGGCTCGCCAACACACCCAGCGCATCGATCGGTGTCGACCCCTGCGATGAGACCTCGGGCCCGCCAGTGCGCTCATCGCTCATCGCAACTACCCTACTGCGACCATGTCCGCCAAGTACCCCGTCGATCTGCGCGACCCCGTCAACAGCGAGTTGGCCCGGCGCATCGGTGCGGCATGGATCGAGATCCGGCGGGGTGCCTCGATGGCAGCGCTGCGCGACCACCTCTTCGGCACCGGCGACGACGCGCTCGAACAGGGTCAGATGGACACCCTCGACCTGCTCGCCACGCAAGCATCGTGGCGGATGAGCGACCTCGCCGAGGCGCTGCGCGTGGACCCGTCGACCGCCACCCGAGCGATGCAGCGACTGGTCAACGCGGGCCTGGCCTGCCGCAAGCCGAGCGACGACGACGGACGCGTCGTGATGGCTGCGATCACCCCGGCGGGCCGGGCACGGCATGCCGAGGTGGCCGAGCGGCGGGCGCAACTCGTCGAGCACCTGCTCGGCGACTTCTCGCCCAGCGAGCGCGCCGCCCTGGCGTCGATGCTGGAACGGTTCGTGGGTTCGGTCGACGACTTCGTCGCCCGGCTCGACCCGCGCGAACGCACCGAATCCGCCTGACCGCACCCCGGCCGGTAGCGTCGGCGACATGGCCGACCGGCAGACGTTCGCAGCGTCAGCGATGCAGTACGCACCGCAGCTGTACAACGCCGCGCTCCGCATGACCCGCAACCGGGCCGACGCCGAAGACCTGGTGCAGGAGGCCTACCTGCGTGCCTACCGCAGCTACGCGACGTTCGAAGAGGGCACGAATCTGCGGGCGTGGTTGTTCCGCATCCTCACCAACACGTTCATCAACTCGTATCGCTCGAAACAGCGCCGCCCACAGGAGACCGACCTGGGCGACATCGAGGACCTGTACCTGTACCGGCGGATCGGCCAGGTGAACCCGGCCGCCGTGAGCGCCGAAGACCAACTGCTCGACCTGTTCACCGACGACGAGGTGAAGCAGGCGCTCGAGGATCTGCCCGAGACGTTCCGCCTCCCGGTCCTCCTGGCCGACGTGCAGGAGTTCTCGTACAAAGAGATCGCCCAGATGCTCGACATCCCGATCGGTACCGTGATGTCGCGGCTGCATCGGGGAAGAAAGGCGATGCACAAGCGGTTGTTCGACTTCGCCCAGCAACGGGGCCTCATTCTCACCCCTCCACCCGACACCGGCGAGCCCGCCGACGAAGCGAACCATGGCTGACTGCAACCAGACACTGAACGAACTGTTCGCCTTCCTCGACGGCGAACTCGCCGACGACACCCGGGGCATGGTGCTCGAACACCTGATGAAGTGCACCGACTGCCAGGGAGCGTTCGAGTTCCACCACGAGCTGAAGGCGGCCGTCGCCCGCAAGTGCAGCAGCGACGAGATGCCCGCTGGCCTCCTGGCCAAGATCGAGGCGTGTTTCGGCGACGAACTCACCACCGGCCTCCCCGACGCCGACTGATCCGCCCGTTCCCACCCCTCTGTCGAGCCAGGAATGGCTGCTGCGGGCCAACGGCTGGCTACGCTGGCGTCATGCTCGCTGCAAACGTCTGGCACTGGTGGATCGGGGTGCTCCTC
Source organism: Acidimicrobiaceae bacterium (assembly GCA_040380855.1). GTDB lineage: Bacteria > Actinomycetota > Acidimicrobiia > Acidimicrobiales > Ilumatobacteraceae > VFMC01. The sequence continues at coordinate 32,064 of JBEIIG010000011.1, forward strand.
GCGCTCGGGAGCGCCGCTGCGGTCCTGGCCCTCGTGGCCGGTTACCTGAAGAGCGTCACCGCCCAGCGGTACCCGGGCAAGCGCTTCCGCAGCGAGGACTGACCTCGACGTGGATCCGACGCCGGCCACCTCGCCGGACGACGCGGCCACGTTCATCACACATCTGCTCGCAGTGTGCACGTTCCCTCCTGCCGGGACGTCGGTCACCTGCGCCGTCTCAGGCGGGGCCGACTCGACCGCCCTCACCCTGCTGGCCATCGCCGCAGGTTGTGCCGTGCACGTGGTGCACATCGATCATTCGATCCGGCCCGACTCGGCCGACGATGCCGCACTGGTTCGACACCTTGCCGCGACACTCGAGGTGCCGTGCACGGTGCACACCGTGCACGTCGAACCCGGGCCGAACCTCGAGGCTCGGGCACGAGCGGCCCGGTACGCGGTGCTGCCCCCCGATGTGCTCACCGGGCACACGGCCGACGACCAGGCCGAGACCGTGCTGATCAACATGCTCCGTGGTGCCGCCAGCGGTGGCCTGTCGGCCATGCGGCCCGGTCCGAACCGTCCGATCCTGCCGTTGCGCCGGGCCGACACCCGACGACTGTGTGCACTGGCCGGGGTGCCCACCGCCGACGACACGAGCAATCGCGATCCACGGTTCGTGCGCAACCGGGTTCGGCACGAAGTGCTCCCGCTCCTCGGCGAGATCGCTCAACGCGATCTGGTGCCGGTACTGGTCCGCCAGGCCGGTCTGCTGCGCGCCGACGACGACCTGCTCGACACGCTCGCCGACGACATCGACCCAACCGATGCTCGGGCCCTCAGCGCCGCGCCCGAACCGCTCGCCCGGCGCGCCGTACGGCGATGGCTCACCACGCTCGACCACGACGGGCACCCGCCCGACCTGGCCGCGGTGCAACGCGTCATGGCCGTGGCGCGGGGCGAGGCCACCGCGTGCGAGGTGGCCGGCGGACACCGTGTCGAACGGCATCACCAACGTTTGTCACTGCTCCCGGGAACAGCGCCGTTCGTCTGAAGCGAAGTGTCGCCGGTCGTATAGCCTGGCAACGCTTTGTCAGCCCAACCGTAGAGCAGCAGATGCCACCTCGCCTTCGCGGGAAGTGGGCCCTCGGGATCACACCTCGCAACTTCACCTGGATCATGAAGGACAAGCTCGCCATCTGCGAGCGTCCCGGAGGCTACGGCGACAACCATCGTCGTGTCCGCCGCCAAGAAGAGATCATCTGGTTGCGCGAGAACGGTTTCGGCTGCCTCATCAGCATCATCCCGGCGCCGCACAACCTGCACAACTACGACGAGTTGTCGCTCCCGTACCGCCACCGGCCGTTCACCGGCCTCGACGATCTGGGCGAGTGGTTGCGCGTGTTCTACACGGAGCTGAACGACCTGCTGGTGTCGGGCACGAAGGTGATCGTGCACAGCGAGCACCTCGACGACCGCATCGTGGGGATCATGGGTGGCTACATCCGTTGGAGCGGACTGGTCGACGACCCGTCGCAGGCGATCACGGTGATCGAACGGATCGCCGGTCGCCAGCTCGACCCGTTCGGGCGCGACGTCATGCTGATGGCGCACACGCTGCGCTGAGCCCGAGCACCCGACCCCACCACCAGCCCCGGATGGCTCGACCTCGGGCGGTCAGACGGCGCCGATGACGTCGACGATCACGTTCGCCGGCTGGATCGACGAGATGCACACCGCACCACCGCCGAGGCGCACCGCCACCACCTCGCTCGACACGCGGTAGGCCGACTGGGCGGCCACAGCACCGGTGCCACGACCCTCACCGCACGGCACGGCGAACACGCTCGTCGCCTTCTCGCCGCTGATGGTCGTGATCGACAACAGCACCGTGGTGGCGCCGGCAGGAACGCCGATCAGGCCGACGATGGGCACCGTCACGGGCGCCGTCCAGACGGCCTGACCCGACGTGCGCGAGTCGAAGACACGAATCGGATCGACTGCGATCGGCGCGACCGAACCACCCCACGCTGCGGTCACGTCGACGATCACGTCGGCGTCGACCGAACTGCTGAGACACCACCCGGCGGTCGTCACCCGCATCGTGATCGAGAACGACGAGATCGGATCGGCGGTGAACGGTGCCTGCCACGGCCCTTGGCCGCAGAAGCCCATCGACACGACGCCTGCCGAAGCCGGCCCGACCACGGTGATCGTGGCGGTGAGGGCCTGGGTGGACGAGGTGGCGCCGAGCATTGCGGGCGTGAGTGTGAGTACCGAGCCGGACGTCAGTCGGCCCGTGGTGCGGGTGTCGGCGACGCGAGTGGCATTGATCGGTTGCACACCCACCCCGGTGGCAGCCTGCGCGGCCAACACCTCGACCTTCACGTTGGCGTTGGTGCTCGTGAGCAGACAGATACTGCCCTGCACCACCTCGACGATCGACGTGCCGACCGCGGTCTCACCGGTCCCGTAGGTGAGTTGCGACACGCCGGGTGCGCTGGGCAGATCGCACGGGAACGTGGCGAGATAGCCCGGCAGGCCGACGCTCTGCGCCGTCAGCCGCACCAAGACACCCGCTGTTCCCGATGGCACACCGCTCAGCTGGTCGACCCGGATCTTCTGACGCAACTGGCCGGGCAGCGGGGTCGAGCCCCACGCCGAGTCGTACGCGGTCTTCGGCGCCATGAACTGCCACTTCGATCCCGCAGCGAGCGGTGTCGCGGGCGTCGAGCCGGTCGGGGCTCCCGGCACGCTGGTGCCGGGCTGGGTGGTGCCGGGCTGCGTGGTAGAGGTCGGTGGCGGCGTGGGTGTGGCCGGCATCGTGGGCGGTGCGGCACCGTCGGGCTGCGGCAGCGGTGTGGTCAGCTTGCAGGCGTCGACGGCTCTGATCGACGCCGTCGGGTTGATCGCCCGGCCACCCTGCGGATGGATCTCGAAGTGCAGATGCGCCGACGACGCGTTACCGGTGCGACCGACCCAGCCGATCACCTGTCCGGCCTTCACCTTCGATCCGACCTGCAGCCCCGGGGCGAATGCAGCCAGGTGTGCGTAGAAGAAGTAGGTGCCGTCGGCGGCCGTCAACCACCAGGCGTTCCCCGACAGCGAACCGGGTCGATCGAATGCCTGCTTGGTGAGCGTGCCGTCGGTGACGGCATAGAGATAGAGGCCCGAGCGGGCGATCACATCGACGCCCTCGTGTCGACGACCGCCACCGCGCGGCGCCTGCCATGTGTCGGTGTACCAGCACGGCCCCTGGACGGGGAACGCGCTCAACGGGATCACGGTCGGCGGCACCGTCGTCGGCGGCACCGTCGTCGGCGAGCCGGGCACCGTCGTTCCCGGTGCGGTGGTGGTGGGCAGCGCGCCGGCGGGCAGGCAGATGGTGGTACCGACGTACATCGGCGTGGCCAGAACGGCCGCATTCATCGACAGCAAGGCGTCCATGGTCACACCCACCTTGCGGGCGACACCCCACCAGCTGTCGCCGGTCACCACCACGTACGGGCTCGGGCAGGCGGGGGCCTTGCGTGGCGCAGCGGCAGCCGGCGAGTCGGCAGCGTGGGCAGTGGCGACGAGCGAGCTGACGACCAGCATGCCGGCCGCGCCGAGGGACAGGCGGAGTCGGCCTCGATGCCGTGCGGTCCGTCGCTCTCGTTGACCGTTGCTCGACGGTTCCATGACCATGCCCGACCTCCTTCCGTCCTCGCCGGTAGCGGGGGTATCGGAGGTGGGAGGGCCGGGCTTGTGCCGCGGAGGCGCTTCTTGAAGAAAGCCTGACCTGGTGTCACGAACAGCGCGCGTTCGCTCCACCGAACTTGAAGAAGACCAGAGAAAACCCCGGACGCATGTCCCTCACGGGTCGGCCTCGACGGGGCACTGATCCACGCTGTTCCGGGCCGCGTCTGCCCGTGCGCGACTGCACAGGGCTAGGGTGATCGCATGCGTGGCCAGCGGCTGCTCGTGAGCGGGATGGGTGGCGAGCTCGGCTCGCTCGTCGCTTCGATGCTCGAGGACGAACCGTGGGTCGGCTCGTTGTTCGGCATCGATGTCGATCCGCCACGCCGTCGCCTCCGCAAAGCCGAGTTCCTCCGCATCGAACCGACCGACCGCGACCGCATCGTCGAGGTCGTCACGGCCTTCGACCCGCATGTGCTCGTCCACCTCGCGGTCTGGGAACCCGATGCTCGTGCCGGTACCGATCTGGCCCGTGCGTTCACCGAGGCCGCAGCACACGCCTTCATCGGCGCTGCTGCCGAATGCCGTTCGCTCGAGAGCATCGTCGTGCGAAGCGGGATCGAACTGTACGGGCGCGACCGACACGCGCTCACCCGACCCGACGAGTCGGTCCTGCCCCATCCCACCAGCGAGTACGGGCGGATGCTCACCCGGCTCGAAGCCGCAGCACGGCAAGCAGGCGAGCGCATCGGCGTGCCGGTGGGCATGCTGCGCCTCGCCCCGGTGCTGGGCCCTCACGTACCCAGTCCACTCGGTCGCCTGCTGCGCCAATCGGTCGTGCCGTACAGCCTCTTGGCCGACCCTCCCTTTTCGGTCGTCGAAGACGCCGACGCGGCGCGTGCGTTCGTCGCCGCAGCGCAACGACGACTCGACCAGCCCGTGAACGTCGTCGGCCCGGGCGCGATCACCGGCCTGCAGGCGATCGCTCGCGGTCGGCGGATTCCCGTCCCCCTGTTCGGACCCGAGTGGGGCCTCACCCGACGCTTGTCGCACCTGGTGGGCGCGCCGATACCCGACCATGTGCTCGAGGTACTGCACCGGGGCCGACTGGCCGACGGGTCGCGGGCCCAGCAGCTGCTCGGTGTCGCACCAACGGTCAGCACACCCGAGGTGATCGACCGTCTCTACGCATGGGAGAGCGTCGTTCGCGTCCCCTCCCCGATCAGAGGGGCTGCCTGAGCATGGCGACGATCATCGACCTGCCGCGGCGGGCGTTCGACACCACCCGGTCGATCGCCATGGCGCCGGTTCGACCGCTCATCCCCGCCGGCATGGTCGACGAGTGGGGTCGCGACGATCACGTCATCCGGGCATTGTCACCGTTGCTGCGTCTGCGCTGGAACGTGAGCGTCGGCGGCGATCAGCACCTTCCCTCCCGTTCCGGAGCGTTGCTCGTCACCAACGACCGCCGGTTCTCGTTCAGCCCGCTCTACACCTCGTGGGCGCTCGCCCAGGCCACGGGCCGACCCGTGCGCTTCGTCGGTCACCCCGACGTCGTTCCGTTCGGTCCGGCGCTGCGGCGGATGGGGGCCATCTTGCGCAACCCCGCCGAGGTGCGCGGAGCGCTGCACCACGGCGAGTTGGTTGTGCTCGCCACGGCGCCCACGAACCATCCGCGCTCAGCAGGCGCTGTCGATCCCGCACTGGTGGGCGCAGCAGTGATGGCCGGCGTGAGCGTGTTCCCCGTGGCGTCGATGAGTTCACCGCTCGGGCGTTCGGCACGCGTTCAGGTGGGCGCCCAGGTGCGCCCACGCAAGAAGCGGCGCGGGCCACTCGCCGAACACGAGTTGGCCGAGATGACCCAACGCCATCTGCAGCGCATGCTCGACGAACTCGGTGGGATGCAGACCGGGATGACCGCGATCGACTGGTTGGGTGAGGGCTGATGGCCTACGCACGCACCAGCGACGGCATCCGCGTGCACTACGAGGTGCTCGGCCGCGCCAGCGCACCCCCCGTGTTGATGATCCAGGGTCTCGGTGCCGACAAGCACGGCTGGGACATGCAGCGCTACGTGTTCGCCAGCAGGTACCGGGTCATCGCGCTCGACAACCGCGGGGCGGGTCGCAGCGACAAGCCGTTCGGGCACTACAGCCTGGAACAGATGGCCGACGACGCCATCGCCGTGCTCGATGCCTGCGGTGTCGATTCGGCGCATGTCATCGGCGCCTCGATGGGGGGCGCGATCTCGCAGATCGTCGCCGTGAAGTACCCCGAGCGGGTGCGGTCGCTCACCTTGGTCTGCACGGCGTGCCGCAATCATCCCTGGCGCCGCGAGCTGCTCGAGGGCTGGGCGGCACGGGCCACCGAACGCGGGATGGGCGCCATGGCGGCGGAGGCTGCCCGGTGGGTGATCGGCCCCCGCTCGTTCCGGCGCATGCTGCCCGCCATCGGCTGGTTGGGGCCGCTCGCCTTCGGCCGGCCCACCCACGCCTTCGTCGCCCAGGTGCGGGCCATCCTCAACACCGACGAGGCGATGGCCGACCAACTGACCACCGTTGCCGTGCCAGCCCTGGTCGTGGTGGGCAACCAAGACATCCTCACCCCGCGCGGCGACAGCGAGGAACTCCACGAACGGCTACCCAACGCCGAACTGGTCGTCATCTCGGGTGCGGCCCACGGGTTGATGGTCGAGCACGCCTCGACGTTCAACCGCGTGCTGCTCGACTTCCTCGCCCGCGTCTCGCAGGCCGCCACGGCCGGTGGTGAGTCGTCGCTGCCCACCGCCGTATGAAGGTCGCCGTCGTCGGTGCCGGCCTGTCGGGGTTGATGGCCGCCCGGGCGCTCGTCGATGCCGGTCACGACGTCGTGGTGCTCGACAAAGGGCGCTCACCCGGCGGCCGTCTCGCCACGCGCCGTATCGGTGGGGCACGACTCGATCACGGTGCGCAGTTCTTCACGGTGCGGTCCGACACCTTCGCCGCCCATGTCGACACCTGGCAGCGCGAGGGGCTGGTGTTCGAATGGTGCCGCGGTTTCGCGTCGAGCGGCGACGGCTATCCGCGCTATGCGGTGAGCGGCGGCATGAACGCCTTGGCCAAGCGCCTCGCCGACGGCCTCGACGTGCGGTGCGACTCGCTCGTGTTCTCGCTGCACCACACTCCGGACGCCCACGACGGCGACTGGGAGGTGAAGCTCGACGACGCGTCGCTCGTGCAGGCCGACGCACTCGTCGTCACGTGTCCGATCCCGCAGACGTTCTCGCTGCTGGTGTCGGCCGAGGTGGCGATGCCCGAGGATCTCTGGCGCACCGACTACGACCGCACCCTGTGCCTGCTGGCCGTGTGCGACGGGCCCACGGCGATCCCCGAGCCGGGCGGGGTGCAGGGCGCCGACGGGTTCACGTTCATCGCCGACAACCGGCGCAAGGGGATCAGCGAGGTCGAGGCCGTCACGCTCCATGCCGACCCGGCCTGGAGCGATGCGCACTGGGACACCCCACCCGACGAGGTGCACCGCCTGCTGCTCGAGCGCGCCGAGCCCTGGCTGGGTGATGCCACCGTGGTCGAGAGCCAAGTGAAGCGGTGGCGATTCGCTACACCGCGCTCGATCTGGCCCGAACCCACCTGGAGCCCGCCCGACATCGGCAGCCTGGCGCTCGCAGGCGACGCGTTCGCCGGGCCGCGGGTGGAGGGGGCCGCGCTGAGCGGCCTTGCCGCGGCCGCCGCCCTGCTCGGCTGACACACTGGGGCAGCCATGGCTCGCTCCGACCCGCACGCCCACCACCATCACCATCACCTGAACCACGTCGACGGTTCCACATCGCCCACCGTCGAACGGGCGCTCACCATCACCGTGGTGGTCATCGGTCTGCTCACCCTGTTGGGGGTGATCCTGCTGTGGCCATCGGGCGACAGCACCGTCACGGACCCCGCACTGCTGTCGGCCGATCCGGTCGACGCCACCGTGCAGAGCACCACAGTGCAACCGTGTTCGTACGACCCGTCGGCCGAGTGCGTCTCGATCACGATCAGCGTCACCTCCGGTCAGACCGCCGGTGAGGTGTTCACGACCGAGCAGTCGACCGGCACGGGGGGTCGCCCGTTGTCGGCCGGCGACGACATCCTGGTGCTGGCCGACGCCGGCCCCGACGGCACGACGATCTACTCGTTCTACGAATACCAGCGCAGCTCGCCGATGCTCGTCCTGGTGGCCCTGTTCGCCGTCATCATCATCGCCTTCGGCCGCTGGCGCGGGGTCGGTGCACTCGCCGGACTCGCTGTCAGCCTGCTGGTGCTGGTGGTGTTCCTGCTCCCCTCGCTGCTCGACGGCAACAACGCCGTGCTGGTAGCGCTCGTCGGCACGTCGGTGATCGCCTTCGTGGCGCTCTACCTCGCCCACGGCTTCAACCCCGCCACCAGCGTGGCGCTCATCTCCACCTTCGCCGCGCTGGCGGTGACCGGTGCGCTGTCGTGGCTGTTCATCCGCGCTGCGAAGTTCACCGGTTACACCGACGAAGGCACCCAGTTCCTCGATGCGCTCGACGTGCCGATCGACCCGCGGGGCATTCTGCTGGCCGGCATCGTGGTGGGTTCGCTGGGCGTCCTCGACGACGTCACCGTCACCCAGGTGTCGGCCGTCTGGGAGCTGAACGCCGCCCAACCCGGGCTGACCCGTGGCCAGCTGTACCGCAGCGCGCTGCGCATCGGCCGCGACCACATCTCGTCGACGGTCAACACACTGTTCCTCGCCTACGCGGGCGCGGCACTACCACTACTGCTGTTGTTCAGCGAGGCCGGCCAGGGGATCGGTTCGATCGCCGGACGCGAGATCGTGGCGGTCGAGATCGTGCGCTCGCTGGTGGGTTCGATCGGGCTCGTCTCGGCGGTGCCGATCGCCACGTGGTTGGCTGCACAGGTGCTGCGACCCGACCCCGTTCCCCGCCGATCGACGGCGGCCGCGTCGTGATCGCCTTCGACCCAGCCCTGCGCGACCGTATGGCCCTGCAACTGCGCGAGCACTCGCTGCACACCGTGCCGCCCGACGACCGCAAACGTGCCGCAGTGGCGATCGTGGTGGTCGACAGCAGCGAGCACGACGACCTCGTCGACCCGCACCCGTTCACCGCCGACGAGATGTCAGTGGTGCCCGGCGACATCAGCGGCCTCGACGGCAGCATGCAGGGGGTTGCGGGGGGTGCTGCCTTCCTGCTGTGCCGCAGGGCCCCACGGATGAACGCCCACGCCGCACAGTGGGCCCTGCCGGGTGGCCGCATCGATCCGGGCGAGACCCCCGAGCAGACCGCATTGCGCGAACTCGACGAGGAACTCGGGGTGCGCCTGGGCCACGACGCCGTGCTCGGCCGCCTCGACGACTACCCCACCCGCTCGGGCTACGTCATCACACCGGTCGTGGTGTGGGGCGGTGGACGGCTCGACGTGGTGCCCAACCCCGACGAGGTGGCCCACGTCTACCGCATCGGGCTGCACCACCTGTGCCGCGCCGACTCGCCGCGCTTCGTCTCGATCCCCGAGAGCCCTCGGCCCGTGGTACAGGTACCCCTCGGCGGCGACCTCATCCATGCGCCCACCGGCGCCGTGCTGGTGCAGTTCCGGTGGGTGGCCCTCGACGGCCGCCTGCACGAGCGGGTGCACGAGTTCGAACAACCCGTCTTCGCCTGGCGGTAGTCGGGCAGGCGGATGCTGGCGCGGTTCGGTTCCGGCCGCTCAGCCCGGTAGCGACCGGTCGCGGCCCGGGAACCGCAGCGTCGCGAACGGCCAGTCGCGTTGCAGCCACTCGGCCACCGTCGCAGCCAGCAACGGGTCGAGGTCGGCACGATCGGCACGAACCCAGCAACGCACCATGGCGGCGGGCTGCACCGTGGCATCCGTTTCGGGGTCGACGTACACGCAGCCGATGACGTCGATCGTGTCGACGGCGCCGTGGTCGGCGAGCACGGTGTACGCGAACGCCTCACGCGCCTCGAACTCGCGGGCGTGCATCTGCAGGTCGGCCAGGTTCTGCTCGAGGCTCATCGGGTAGGGCCACTCGTCGCCCTGCCACAGCGCTGCGGTGAAGCCCGGGGTGGCGCGGATGTGCTCGATCGAACCCGACCAGGCAGCGTGATCGCTGTCGTTGTGCTCGGGGCCGAGGGGCGCGAGCACGAATCCCTGGCCGCGCAGGTGACGCGGCGCCACGAACCCGGCCGGGACGAATGCGGGCGCCTCGGCATCGCGCTGGCCCGATTCGCCCACGTCAGCGCCGTCCCGTGTGGCCGAACCCACCGCCACGATCGTCGCCTTCGAGTGTGTCGACCTCGGCCCACTGCACCGTGGCGAAGCGTTGGATGACCAACTGTGCGATGCGGTCGCCGCGGTGCACCACGAAATCGTGCCGCGGATCGGTGTTCAGCAGGATCACCTTCAACTCACCCCGATAGGCGGCATCGATCAGGCCCGGGGCGTTCGCCAGGGCGATCCCGTGCTCGAGCGCGAGGCCGCTGCGCGGCAGCACCCAGCCCGCATGGCCCTCGGGGATCGCGATCGCCACCCCGGTGGGCACCAGCACCCGGCCACCCGCAGCGGGCACGACGGTATCGATGCGCGCCCGCAGGTCGAGGCCCGCATCACCGGGATGGGCGTACGCGGGCAGCGGGAGATCGGGGTCGAGTCGAACGATCGGGATGTCCACCATGTGCGCCAGAGCCTACGCTCCACGCCATGGACGCACCGGCCCCGACCACGGCACCCACCAGCCGGCCGCCCAGTGTCGATGCGCTCGCCCGTTCGCTCGCGTCGTCGGGCCTGCCCCACCCCATCTGCGTCGACATCGCCCGCCAGGCCATCGCCGATCGTGCCGTCGACAGCGCCCCCGCCCGCGCCGAGGCGTTCCGCCGCACACTGCTCACCGATGTGGTGAACGCCACGGGTGTATTGCTGCACACCAACCTCGGACGGGCCCCGGTGGCGTTCCACGCCGAGGCGCGCGCCGTCAACGTCGAGTTCGATCTCGCCACCGGTGAACGAGGTTCGCGCCAACGCGCGGTCGGCCAATTGCTGGCCCGTCTGTGCGGGGCCGAGGCGGCGATGATCGTGAACAACAATGCGGCCGCAGTGCTGCTGGTGTGTGCGGCGCTGGCGCACGGCCGGCAGGTGCTGGTGAGTCGCGGCGAGAGCGTCGAGATCGGCGGTAGCTTCCGCGTGCCCGAGGTGATGGAGCAGTCGGGCGCCGACCTGGTCGACGTGGGCACCACCAACCGCACCCGCCTCGCCGACTACCGACGCGCGCTCGCCCGCAAGCACGCCGACGTGGCGATGGTGCTGAAGGTGCACCCCAGCAACTACCGCGTCGAGGGCTTCGTCGAGGAGACCCCGGTCGAGCAACTCGCCACACTCGGTGTGCCCGTGGTGGCCGATATCGGCAGCGGCCTGATCGATGCCACCTGCCCCTGGCTGCCCGGCGCACCACCCACCTGGCTGGCCGGTGAACCGGCGGCCGTGCAGTCGATCGCCGCGGGCGCGGCGCTCGTGACGTTCAGCGGCGACAAGTTGCTCGGCGGCCCGCAGGTGGGTGTCATCGCCGGGCGTGCCGACCTGGTGGCCGCCTGCAGCAAGCACCCGTTGGCCCGGGCACTGCGGCCGGGCACGCTGGTGCTGGCGGCGCTGCAGCAGACCGCCCTCGCCTATCTGCACCGACGCGTGGTCGACGAGGTGCCGTTCTGGCACATGGTGGCCACTCCGGTCGAGGCCCTGCGTGCCCGCGCCGAGGCCATCGCAGCGCAGGTTCCCGCTGCACAGCCCGAAGCCATGGACGCCCTGCCCGGCGCCGGTTCGGCACCGGGCACCACGATGCCCAGCTACGGCGTCGTGGTGCGCGGCGACCACCTCGCTGCGCTCCGCGGGTTCGCGCCGCCGGTGGTGGCCCGCGTGCGCGACGGTCGCACCAGCCTCGACCTGCGCACCGTCGACCCGGCCGACGACGCCGTCGTCGTCGCAGCGCTCACCGCCGCGCTCGGCAACGGCTGAGCCGACGATGCGTGTCGTTGCCACCGCCGGTCACGTCGACCACGGCAAGTCGTCGCTCGTGCTGGCGCTCACCGGCACCGACCCCGACCGGTTCGCCGAAGAGAAGCGCCGCGGGCTCACCATCGACCTCGGCTTCGCCCATCTCACCGTGCCGTCGGGCGAGGAGATCGGCCTGGTCGACGTGCCCGGCCACGTGCGGTTCCTGCGCAACATGCTGGCCGGTGTGGGCGGCGTCGATGCCTGCCTGTTCGTCGTGGCGGCCACCGAGGGCTGGAAGCCCCAGAGCGAAGAGCATCTGCGCATCCTGCAGTTGCTGGGGTTGCGGCACGGCGTGGTGGTGCTCACCAAACGCGATCTGGTCGACGACGAATGGCTCGAACTCCAGACACTCGACGTGGGCGACCACCTGGCCGGCACGTTCCTGGCCGACGCCCCCATCGTGCCGGTGAGCAGCACCAGCGGCGCGGGCCTCGACGACCTGCGCGCCGCGCTCGATGCGTTGGTGGCGCGAACGCAACCATCGCTCGACCGCGGCCGACCGCGCCTGTGGATCGACCGGGCATTCGCTGCCAAGGGGAGCGGCACGGTGATCACCGGCACCCTCACGGGTGGCGCGCTCTCGATCGACCAACGCGTCGACATCGTGCCGGCGGGCCACGAGGCCCGGGTCCGGTCGATCCAGAGCCATGGACGGGCACTCGACCGGGTGGGGCCGGGGCACCGGGTGGCACTCAACCTCGGCGGTGTCGACCATCACCTGCTCACCCGCGGCGACGCCATCGTGTCGGGTGCCCAGTGGCTGCCCACCCAACGCTTCGACGCCTCGCTCGACGTGCTCACCTCACTCGACCACGAGGTGTCGCGGCGAGGCGCCTACATGGCCTACATCGGCTCGGGCGAGTGGCCGGTGAAAGTGCGCATCCTCGGCGACCGGGCCATCGTGCCCGGCGAGTCGGGCCGGGTGCGCGTGCACCTCGCCTCACCACTGCCGCTGGTGATGGGCGACCGGTTCATCCTGCGCGAGTCGGGCCGCAACGAGACCATCGGCGGTGGCGAGGTGCTCGATGTCGCCCCGGTACTGCCGGCGTCGAAGGCCCGGCCCGATCGCAGTGTCGAACGCATCGTCCGCGAGCGGGGCTGGGTGCGCGCCGACGTGCTCACCGCCCTCACCGGCACGGCTGTCGTACCCACGGTCGACACCTGGGTGGTCGACCCCGATGCACTCGAGGCGATGCACGAGTCGCTCCGGGCACGCATCACTGCTGCCGGTGCATCCGGCCTCGACCTGGCCGCGCTCGACGAGCGCGAGCGACTCGTAGCGCCCACGCTGGCCGGGATGCGTATCGAGGCCGGACGCGTCCGTCCCGCCGATGCGGTCGACGAGTTCGCCGATCACCCGTTGGCCGCCGCCCTCGCCGCTGGTGGCACCACGCCCCCCGACATCGCTCCCGCCGATCGCAGCGCGCTACGCGAACTCGTGCGCCGCGGGGTGGTGGTCGAGCGCGACGGCATCGCCTTCCACATCGGTGCCATCGACACTGCTGCACGGGCGATGGCCGCACTGCTGCGCGAACATCCCGACGGCATCACCATGGCGCAGTTCCGCGACGCGCTCGGGGTCACCCGCAAGTACGCGTTGCCGTTGGCGAACGAACTCGACGCCCGGGGGATCACCCGTCGGCGGGGCGATCTGCGGATTGCCGGGCCGCGTCTGCCCGCTTCCTGAGCGTCGTCACCCGGCGCAGCCCCTTGGGTCGCGCCTCGGCGGCCTTCGCTGCGGTCGCCTCCAACTCGCGTGCCGCCTTGGCCACACGCATGTCGTTGGTGATGATCTCGCCGAACTGTTCCGGGTCGGCCAGCAGCCAGCTGTGCGAGCCGTCGACCACGGTGCCCTCCACCCCCGACGCCACACACAGTGCCTCGAACGACTCGCGCGGGATGATGCCGTCGCGGCTGGCCCACAGGATGGTCACCGGCATGCCGCGGTCGCGCAGGGTCTCGAGCTCGCGGCGCAGGTCGGCGCGCCGCGCGAGGTTGGCCACACGAACGAATGCCCGCGGATTGCGCAGCACGTTGGGCACCACGTCTTCGGCGATGATCGGCAGCACCCGCGTGGCCTGACGGATCGGCCAGATGTCGGCCGGGAAGTGCAGCCCCCAGTCCCACAGCGGTCGTTCGGCGATCGACTTCAGAGTCTTGCCCTGCTTCCATGCCGAGCCACCCACCGAGTTCACCAGCACCAGCGACCGCACACGGCCGGGGTGGTCGTAGGCGAGGCGGATCGACACACCACCACCGAAGCTGTGCCCCAGCACGACCACCGATTCGTCGACGCCGAGCACATCGAGCAGATCGATCACCCAGCGCGCATAGCCGCTCATCGAGAACGCCTCGTCGGGCAGATCGGCGGAACCCCCGAAGCCGGGCATCGCCGGCGCGATCACGCGCACCCCTTCGGCCGCCACCCGTTCGATGACGTCGCGGTAGGTGTGGTGGCCGAGGCCCCACCCGTGCAGCAACAGCACGGGCATCCCCGACCCGGCAACGCTGTAGGCCGCGGGACGACCCTGCACCCAGGTGCGCTTGTCGACCGCGACGGTCCGGACGGGGCGCGCGCTCACCTCGGGGTGCGCTGCCACGGTGCTCTCCCGGTCATCTCCACGACGGGGCCGATGGTAACTGCCCGGCCGGACCATCTCCCAGCGCCATCCGCCCCGTCCGTCGACGCACGCCGCCCCGACCACATCGCCACAGCTGCGGGTACCTCAGCCGTCGTGCCGATCTCGACAGAGCCCGGCCGCAGGTGATCCGGATTCCGGCCACGTCGTGTTCGATGCCGGCGCCGACCCCGACGGCAACCAACTCGAGCTCGTTCACGGGAGGCCGACACGCAAAGACCCGAGCACGGCAACGGTGTCTGCGCTCACGATTTCTCCGCTGAGAAGTGCCCAGGGCAAGTGACGGGCAAGGTGCTTCGCGATGCGCTCTCCGCGCGACGATACGAGGCTCAGCCGTGCGGCACGTGTGCAGTCGGGCAGGATCGTCAGTCGGCGGAGGCCGACCGGCGCTGCTCGCGGTAGTCGCGGGCAGCGCCCTGTTCGGGTTCGACCTCGAGCGTGACGCCGTCGATCGCCACCACCCGCACCCGGTCGCCGTTCTTCACCGGTGTGGCCCGGTTGGTGCGGGCCCGCCAGCGCGAACCTTCCACCATCACCACACCGTCGGGGTCGATGTCGCCGACGGCGGCACCCATCGAGCCGATCATCCACTCACGGCCGATCGTGGGTGTGGCGAACCGGGTTCGCACCATCGAGGGCATACCCACGATGAACGCCAACGCACAACCTCCGATACCGACCACCAGGGTGAGCCACCCCAGCCGCAGGCTGGTACCCGCCAACGGCTCGTACAACCAGAAGCTGCCGATGGCGGTGAGCACCAGGCCGACACCGGTCCAGAACCGGGGCACCCCCACCTGCACGTCGACAGCGAAGGCCACCATCGCCACCACCAGCAGCGCGACCGCCCAGCCGCGGGCAGGCAACTCGGCCAGCCCGAAGCAGCCGAGGAAGGCGCACACCGCGCCCACCACACCGGCCACGCCCACACCCGCGGTGAAGAGTTCGAAGATGAGCAGGGCCACGCCGATGACGAACAGCAGATAGGCAACCGGCGGGCTGGCCACGGTGTGCATCAACTGGTTGCCGAGCGTGAGCTTCGAGAACCGCACCGTGGTGAGGGTCTGCTGCGCCTGGCCTTCGTCGTTCACCTGCTCGCTCGCCGTGTCGAGCACCACGCCGTCGGCCTCCACCCCGTCCATCGCCAGCACCATGCTGCGGATGGTGGGCACCCCGAGGTCGGTGGTCTCGAGTTTCAGCGCCCCGAGGGTACGCGCCTCTTGGAAACTGAGCGACCCGCTGCGCAGCCGGTCGTCGGCGGCACCGAACGTGAGCTGCTCGCCGTTCACCTCGAGCAACCGGCCGGTGTAGCCCATTCGGCTGCCGCTCACCATCGCCGTCACGTCGGCCACGGCCATCAACTGGGCGGGCAGACCGTAGATGCGGGCACTGCCGGCCGGGCCGATCCAGATGCCGATGGGCACCGGCGCAGCGGCCACCCGCTCGATGAGCCCACGCATGTCGGCGCTCGACGCCACGGCCCCACCGGTGTTGATCTGCAGGATCAGTGCCTGCGATCCGTTCGACACCGCACGGTCGATGGCCCGGTCGATGGCATCGACCACGACGCCGTCGAACAGCCCGGTCACCTGCAACACGTCGACCGGGGCGAGGCTGGCGTCGGTCGTCTCGGCCGGGTCGACCACGGGTGCCGAAGGCTCGGCGGGTGGAACGGTGGCCGATGCGGTGCCTGCCAGGGCAAGGCCGGCAACCGCCACGAGCGGTGCGGCCACGACGGCCATGACTAGTCTGCGCACACGTGCCTCCGAAGCGCCTCGAACCGGGTGGATTCCTGAGCGCCACCCGGCTGATCGTCGTCGCAGGCAAGGGTGGCGTCGGGAAGACCACGGTAACCGCAGTTCTCGCTCGCGCCGCAGCCGCGGCTGGGAAGCGTGTGCTCGTGGTCGAACTCGACGGGAAACCTCATCTCGCCACCCTGGTGGGCGACATCCCGTTCCTGGCGCTCAGCGCACCCGATGCCCTGGCCGACTACCTGCAGACCCACGGCCTGGCCCGCGTGGCCAAGCGCCTGTCGAGCAGCGGCGTGATCGACGTGGTGGCCACCGCCGCGCCCGGTATCGACGACATCGTCGTGCTCGGCAAACTGAAACAACTCGAACGCAGCGGCCAGTACGACCTCATCGTCGTCGACGGCCCGGCGGCCGGGCACGCCATCACGTTCCTGCTGTCGGCGCGCAGCCTGCTCGACACCGTGCGCGCCGGCCCCATCCGCACCCAGGCGACCGAGGTGCTCGAGATGCTCGGCGACGCGGCGCGTTGCCAGGTGGTGCTGGTCACCCTGCCCGAGACCACGCCGGTGAACGAACTGATCGACACCGCCTTCACCCTGGAGGACCGGGTCGGGGTGCAACTGGGCCCGGTGGTGGTGAACGGTGTCGACAGCGGTCCGCTGCTGGCCGTGACCGACCGCACCGACACGGCACTGGCTGCAGCGGCGAACTTCCGCAACAGCCGCCGCGCACTGCACGCCGCCGAGATCGAGCGGCTCACCGAACTGCTCGCACTTCCCCAGGTGCATCTGCCCCAGGTGGTGGCCGCTGGCCTCGAAGCGCACCACATCGACACCCTGGCTGCGGGGTTGTGATGAGCGATCTGACCACTGCCCTGGCCGACGCCGCTGTGGTGGTGTGCTGCGGGTCGGGCGGCGTGGGCAAGACCACGACAGCCGCCGCGCTCGGCCTCGAACTCGCGTCGTACGGGCGACGTGTGGTGGTGGTGACCATCGACCCGGCCCGCCGCCTGGCTGATGCGCTGGGCCGGCCCGAAGGCCTCGGCAACGAGCCGATCCGCCTCACGCTCCCGGATGCGGCCGGGCACGACGCTACCGACGCAGAGGGCGGCGAACTGTGGGCGACGATGCTCGACACGGCGGCCACCTTCGACGGCATCGTGCAGGCGAACGCCGAAAGCCCCGAACAGGCCGAGCGGATCCTCGCCAACCGTTTCTACCGCAACATCGCCGGTGCGCTCAGCGGTACGCAGGAGTACATGGCGGCCGAACGACTGCTCGCCCTGCACGCCGACCCGCGCTTCGACGTGGTGGTGGTCGACACACCACCCAGCCGGCATGCGCTCGACTTCCTCGACGCCCCGGGAACGCTCACCCGGTTCCTCGACCATCCGCTGTTCCGGTTGCTCATGCTGCCCACCCGGCGCGGCTTGAAGGTGCTGAACGTGGCTGCCCAACCCGTACTGCGCACGATCGGCAAGGTGGTCGGCGGTGAGGTGCTGGCCGATGCGATCGCGTTCTTCCAGGCGTTCGAGGGCATGGAGACCGGCTTTCGGCAGCGGGCCGACGACGTGATGGCGTTGCTGCAGGCCCCCGGCACCCGGTTCGTGCTCGTGGCCTCGCCGCGCCGCGACACCATCGACGAGGCGTCGTTCTTCGCCGACCGACTGCACGAGTCGTCGCTCGGCATCGCAGCCCTGGTGGTGAACCGCTGCACCCCCGACTTCGGGACGCCGGCGGTAGCCCGCACACCGGCCGACGCCGACCTGTGGGCCAACCTCGACGAACTGGCCGCGATGGCCTCGGCCGAACGCCGCCAGATCGCCGAGTCGGGGCCGGAGGTGGGCGATGCCCCCATCGCCTGGGTGCCCATGCTGCCGGCCGACGTGCACGACCTCATGGCGCTGCAGCAGATCCGCGGCCTGCTCTTCGACGCGGCCCGGCACCGCGGATAGCCTGCGCTCGTGCACATTCTCGTCGCCACCGACGCCGACTTCGTCCTCGACGAGGTCGTTGCCGCCCTCTCGGGCCCCGATACCTCGTTCACCGTCTGCCGCAACGGCCGCGACGTCGCCGGAGCCGTGAAGGCCCGCACCCCCGACCTCGCCATCCTCGACCTGCAGATCGGGTCGATGGGCGGGATGGCCGTCGCCATGGCGATGCGGCTCGACGAGAGCGCCGGCCGGGCCCCGCACGTGCCGATGCTGATGCTGCTCGACCGGCAGGCCGATCTGCACCTCGCCAAGCGCAGCGCGGCCGACGGCTGGCTGGTGAAGCCGCTCGACGCTCTGCGCCTGCAGCGCGCGGTGCACGCCATCCTCCATCCGCCCGCACCGGCCGCCGAGATGGCGGCCGACGATGCATCCTCGGCCGATGCCGAGGATGCGGAAGCGGTAGCGGCCGGATAGAGTCGCTGCGCACCAATCGGGGTGTAGCGCAGCTTGGTTAGCGCGCCACGTTCGGGACGTGGAGGCCGGGAGTTCGAATCTCCCCACCCCGACCACATGGATCTTGCGGCGTTCCAGCAGGTCATCGAGCACACCTACGGCGCTCGCGACCGGGCCCGAGGGGTTCCGTCCACTGTTGCCTGGCTGGCCGAAGAGGTCGGCGAACTGGCCCAGGCCGTGCGCAAGGGCACACCTGCCCAGCAAGAGCACGAGTTCGCCGACGTCATCGCCTGGGTGGCGTCGCTCGCCAACCAGATGGGCATCGACCTGGCCACGGCCGTGCAGCGCTATGCAGCGGGCTGCCCCCGCTGCGCCACCAGCCCCTGCACCTGCCCCTGAGTCCGCCCGCCGTGGAAGCGGCCGGGGATCAGAGGAAGAGTTCGGCGATCTGCACGGCGTTGAGCGCCGCGCCCTTGCGGAGGTTGTCGTTGCTGAGGAACAGCACCAGCCCACGGCCGTCGTCGACGCTCGAGTCGTGCCGGATGCGCCCCACGTAGCAGGGGTCCTTACCGGCTGCGTCGAGCGGCGTGGGAACGTCCATCAGCGCCACACCGGGGGCAGCCGCCAGCAGTTCGGTGGCGCGGGCCACGCTGAGCGGACGGGCGAACTCGGCGTTGATGCTGAGCGAGTGCCCGGTGAACACCGGCACACGCACACAGGTGCCGCTGACGCGCAGGTCGGGGATGGCGAGGATCTTGCGGCTCTCGTTGCGCAGCTTCTGCTCTTCGTCGGTCTCGAACGAGCCGTCGTCGACGTACTTGCCGGCATACGGCAGCACGTTGAACGCAATCGTCTTGGCGAACTTGGTGGGTGCCGGGAACACCACGGCCTCACCGTCGTAGGCCAGGGCGCGGGCCTGGTCGACCACCTCGCGGGCCTGCTTGTCGAGCTCGTCGACGCCTGCCAGACCGCCACCGCTGACGGCCTGATAGGTGCTGGCGACGATGCGCAGCAGACCGGCCTCGTCGTGCAGCGGCTTCAGTACCGGCATCGCGGCCATCGTGGTGCAGTTGGGGTTGGCGATGATGCCCTTGCGCGCGTTGGCGATCTCGCCGGGGTTCACCTCGCTGACGATCAGCGGCACATCGGGATCCATCCGCCACGCCGACGAGTTGTCGATGACGGTGACACCGGCGGCAGCGAACCGGGGGGCCAACTCCTTCGAACTGCTGGCGCCCGACGAGAACAGGGCGATGTCGAGGCCCGAAGGGTCGGCGGTCGACGCATCTTCGACGGTGATCTCGCCACCCTTCCACGGCAGGGTCGAACCCGCTGAACGGGCCGAGGCGAAGAACCGCACCTCGTCGATGGGGAAATGACGCTCGACCAACAGTTCGCGCATCACTGCGCCCACCTGGCCGGTAGCTCCGACAACTCCGATTCGCATGCCCGTCAGGCTAACGGTGGCCGCCCTGGTGATGGCTGGAATTGCCGTTCCCGCGGGCTCAGCGGACGGTGCCGACGAGCCACCAGTGGCTCTGGTTCACGCCCTCGAACGTCGACTCGGCGACCCCATCGACGCGGAACGGCTTGCGCTTGGGTGAACGCACCAACCGCGCATCGGCAAGATGGTGTTGCACTTCCGCCAGCACCTGGGTGGGCGACAGCCGATTGGCCTGCCACCCCAGCCGTGTCGCCAGCCGCTGCTTGGCCACCAGCCCACCGATACCCGGCACGCGCCACAGTCCGCGCACGATCTTGCCGGTGGGCCAAAGGGCCACATCGCTGCCCGACCACGTGCGGTAGTTCAGCACCACATGGCCTCCGGGGCGAACAGCGCGGATCACCTCGTTGGTGAGTGCCAGCGCGTCGTCGTGGTGGCAGTGCTGCAGGGTGATGTAGCTGAAGGCGACGTCGACCGAGCCCTCGGCCACCCGAACGGTGCGCCCGTCGAACACGTGCACCGTGCGCAGACGATCGGGCTTGCCGAACTGGGCCACGGTTTCGCGGCACCGTTCGAGGAACGCCGCGTCGAGATCGCACGCCACGACCGTGCGGAACATCCGGGTGAAGCTGGCGGTCATCCGACCGATACCCGAGCCCAGTTCCAGCAGCGTCTGCTCGGCGTTGTGTTCGCCCGCCAGGCCGAACGCCTGCAGGTAGGCGAGCGTCTCGTGATCGCCAGTGCGCACGAACTCGGCGAGGTCGAGTTCGTCGCCGGTGCGGTTGTTGAACACCCAGCCGGTGCGACGCACCACATCGTCGGCACTCGCCTGCTGCTCGCTGGCGGTGCCTGCCGCGGTCCACGGCACGTGTTGCTGGCGGCGGTTCATCGGATGCCCAGTGTGGCAGGCCTCACTTGCGATCAGGGAGCGGCGCCGAATACGCCTGACCGCTGTCGAGCCCGAAGGCCGTGTGCAGGGCTCGTGCCGCTCGCTCGAGATCGGCGGCTGCGGTGACCACGCTGATGCGGATGGTCGAGGTCGAGATCATCATGATGTTCACCTCGTGATCGGCGAGCGTGCGGAACATCTTCGCCGCGATGCCGGGGCTGCTCTTCATACCGGCGCCGACGAGGCTGATCTTGGCGATCTCGGCGTCGTGCTCGACCCCAGCGGCGCCGATCTCGGCGGCGACCCGGCCGACGATCGACTCGGCCGTGGCCATGTCGGCCTTCGGCATCGTGAAGCTGATGTCGGTGGTGCCGACGTGCCCGGTGTTCTGCACGATCATGTCGACGTTCACGTTGGCCTGCGCGAGTGGTTCGAACAACGTGGCCGAGATACCGGGACGGTCGGGCACCCCGACGATGGTGACCTTCGCCTCGGAGAGGTCGGTGACGACGCCGGAGATGACCGGATCTTCCATGGAGGGCTCCTGACCGGTGACCCACGTGCCCTGCTCCCAGGTGAAGCTCGAGCGGACGTGGAGGGGAACGTTGTGGTTGCGGGCGAACTCGACGCTGCGCAGCGCCAGCACCTTGCTGCCGGCGCCGGCCATCTCGAGCATCTCGTCGAAGTTGATGTGGGCGAGCTTGCGGGCCTGGGGCACCACTCGCGGATCGGCGCTGAACACGCCGGTCACATCGGTGTAGATCTCGCAACTGTCGGCCTGCAGTGCTGCGGCCAGTGCCACTGCCGTGGTGTCGCTGCCGCCGCGGCCGAGGGTGGTGATCTCGCGGTCGGTGCTGATGCCCTGGAACCCGGCCACCACGCACACCTTGCCCTCGGCGAGGGCCTCGCGCACCCGGTCGCCCTTCACCTCGAGGATCTTCGCCTTGCCGTGTGCCGTGTCGGTGACGATACCCACCTGGCTGCCGGTGAAGCTGACGGCGGGCACACCGATGTCGGCCAGCGCCATCGACACCAGGGCCATCGACACCCGCTCGCCGGTGGTGAGCAGCATGTCCATCTCGCGACCCGGCTGAGTCTTCGACACGCTGTTGGCGAGGGTGATGAGGTTGTCGGTGCTCTTGCCCATCGCACTGACGACGACCACCACCTGGTCGCCGCGACGACGGGTGAACGCCACGTTCTCGGCGACCGCACGGATGCGATCGGGATCGGCGACGGAGGTTCCGCCGTACTTCTGGACGATGAGGGCCACGGGTTCCAGAGGATACCGTCTCACCTCGTGCTCGCCCGCCCACTCGATTCACTGCTGGGCGACGACTGCCCCACCGAAGTCCGACGGCACATCGCCACCCTCACCGCTGCCCGCCTGTGCGCGAACGCGTGCTTCCGTTATGCGCCACCGTTCCTCGCCACGATCGCCCGCGGCACGGGCGTGTCGCTCGACGACATCGGCATCGCGCTTGCCGCAGCCGAGTTGGCCGGGCTGCTGTCGCCGCTGAACGCCCGCCTCGTCGACCGGATGTCGCGCCGTACCGCCATGGTGGCCGGCCTGCTCGGCGTGGTCGTCGGCACCGTGCTGGCGGCGTCGAGCCAGGGCATGGTGCTGTTCGCCATCGGCCTCATCGTGATGGCCCAGAGCAAGGTCACCTACGACCTCGGCCTGGGCTCGTGGGTGTCGGATCATGTTCCGTATGCGACCCGCAGCCGGGTGGTGGGTGTCACCGAGATCGCCTGGGCGGGCGGGCTGCTGCTGGGTGTGAGCGCGATGGGCCTGGTCACCGGTGTGCTCGGCTGGCGGGCCGGCTATGCCACCGGCGCCATCGCGGTGGTGATGTTCGCCGGCGTGGTGGCGCGTCGGTTGCCGAGCGAGCCGCACCACACCGAGGTGTCGGCGCGCGAGGTGGCCGGCGAACGGAGGGGTCGACCTCGCCTCGGGGCGCAGGTGGTGCTCGCCATGTTCGTCTCGGGTTCGCTGATGGGGTCGGTGCAGTTCCTGTTCGTCACCTTTGGCAGTTGGCTCGAGGACTCGTTCGACTTCACAGCAGCCATGCTGGCGGCGGTCGCCTTCACCCTGGGGTTGGGCGAGTTCGCCGCGTCGATCACGTCGGCGCGCCGAACCGACACATGGGGCAAGGAGCGCAGCATGGCGCTGGGTGCTGCGGTGATGGTGCCGGCATCGCTGGGGCTCGTCTTCCTCACCGACCACCTGTGGCTCGGCCTGCCGCTGCTGGCGATCGCGGTGCTGTGCTTCGAGTTCGCGATCGTCAGTTCGGTGGCCATCGGCACCACGCTGGTCCCTGGTTCACCGGCGCTCGGGCTCAGCCTCATGCTGGCGGGCGGCACCCTGGGGCGGGCCATCACGTCGATCCCGGCGACCCGGCTGTATGCCGACCACGGCATGGCTTGGCCGGCCGCGATGTCAGCGGTACTGGCAGCTGCGAGCGTGCTCGCCGCCCTGGCGCTGAAACACCACCGCGCCGGCACCCCCACCCCCTCGACGCGATGAGCAACCGGTGCGCCAGGTGCGCACCTCGCTCATCGCGTGATGGGGGAAGACGGGGTCAGGCGGCGACGGTGACGTCGAGGGTGACGGTGTCGACCGGCGGCACGTCGGTCTCCCACGGGCGGCGGTAGTCGAGCACGATCGTCGTCGTGCCGGCGGCCGTCGCCGTGAACCGCACGGTCTCGGTCCCGCCCGACCCCGGCATCACCACATCGGGGTTCGTGGCCGCATAGGTGAGTTCGCCGTTCTGGGTGAGCACCGCCCCATCGGGCGCCGTGCTGATGGTCCAGCTGTACCCCGTCGACGGGTTCGAGGGCAGGGTGACCACGAGGGCCTGTCCCACCTTCAGGGCCACCGGTCCCGAGGCCGTTGCCGTCACCTCACCTGCAGCCGGCGGCTGTGTCGACGATGTGTCGTCGTCCTTGCTGCCACATGCACCGACCATCGTCACCACGACCATCAACACTGCAATCGTCCGCATCGGACACTCCTTCGCTCAGCGGACGCAACCCTGCGGCCGTGTCGATTCGACGAACGACAATCCTCGCAGGTTCCCCACAGCCCGACAGGGGCCTTCGACTCAGCCCCGGTAACGGTTGGTGATGGGCAGACGGCGGTCCTTGCCGAACGCCTTCAGACTCACACGCACACCGGGCGGGCACTGACGGCGCTTGTACTCGTTCACATCGACGAGCCGAGTGATACGCCTGACGAGTGCCTCGTCGTGGCCGAGTTCGATGATCTCGGCCGCCGTGCGGTCGTCTTCCACGTAGAGCTGCAGGATCGGGTCGAGCACCTCGTACGGCGGCAGGCTCTGGTCGTCGCGCTGATCGGGCCGCAGTTCGGCCGACGGCGGCTTGGTGATGACGCTCTCGTTCACGATCACCCGCCCAGCACGCACGTTCACGTAGCGGCACAGGTCGTAGACGCGGGTCTTGAGCACGTCTTTGATGACGGCATACCCACCTACCGAGTCGCCGTAGATGGTGAAGTAGCCGACGGCCATCTCGCTCTTGTTGCCGGTGGTGAGCACCATCCAGCCGAACTTGTTCGACAGGGCCATCAGCGTGG
Source organism: Acidimicrobiaceae bacterium (assembly GCA_040380855.1). GTDB lineage: Bacteria > Actinomycetota > Acidimicrobiia > Acidimicrobiales > Ilumatobacteraceae > VFMC01. The sequence continues at coordinate 56,488 of JBEIIG010000011.1, forward strand.
TGCCGCGGATGCGGCTCTGCAGGTTCTCTTCGGTGAGGTCGGCCGGATGCCCTTCGAACGACGGGGCGAGCATGTCGAGGTACGCCGCGAATGCCGGCTCGATCGGCACGGTGCGGTAGTCGATGCCGAGCCGCTCGGCCAGGTCGGCCGCGTCGCTGCGGCTGTGGTCGCTCGAGTAGCGGCTCGGCATACTGACGCCGTGCACGTGCTCGGCGCCGAGGGCGTCGACGGCCACACACGCGACGAGCGTCGAGTCGATTCCACCCGACAGACCGATCACCACATCGGTGAAGCCGTTCTTCCGCACGTAGTCGCGGGTGCCCAGCACGAGCGCGGCATACAACTCGGCGTCGGCCGACAAGGGCTCGGCCTGCGGCGGGTCGAGGCGGCCCTCGGGCAGCCGCGGCTGCTCGGTGATGGTGACGGTGGGCAGGTGCTCGATCGTGGCCCGACCGCGCGGATCGATGAGCCGCTTGCGGTACACGGGTTCGACGACCACATCGGTGATGAGCAGCTGTTCGTCGAACTGGGCGGCACGGGCGAGGAGCGTTCCCTCGGCGTCGAACACCATCGAGCCGCCGTCGAACACCAACTCGTCCTGCCCGCACACCTGATTGACGTACACCAGCGCACAGCTCGCATCGGCGGCACGGGTGGCGAGCATCCGCTCGCGATCGTGGGCCTTGCCGTTGTGGAACGGCGAGCCGTTGATGTTGATGTTCAGTTCGGCGCCGCCTGCAGCCTGCTCGGCGAGCGGCCCGGTGGGGCTCCACACGTCTTCGCAGATGCTCACCCCCACCTTCACGCCACCGATGACGTACAGCTCGTAGGGGTCGTTGTCGTCGCCGGGCGTGAAATAGCGGGCCTCGTCGAACACGGCGTAGTTGGGCAGCACCCGCTTGCGATAGGTGCCCACCACCGCGCCGTCGACACACACGGCGGCGGCGTTGTAGAGGTCGCGGTCGGCGTCGACGAAGCCGACCACCGCCACGCACCGACGGGTGCGCGCCGCGATGGTGGCCAACGCCTGCTGGTTGGCTGCCACGAACCCCGGCTTCAGCACCAGGTCTTCGGGCGGGTAGCCGGTGATGGCCAGCTCGGGAAAGGCGACGATGTCGCACTCGGCCGCTTCGGCCTCGTCGTACGCCGCGCAGATCTTGGCGACGTCGGCGTCGAGGTCGCCGACCGTCGGGTTGATCTGGGCGAGGGCGATACGCAAGCGGGCCACGCCACGAGGCTACTGGCCCCTCCGCCCTCCCCATCCGTGAGCGTGGACCCGCACCCACGCTGTCCACGCTCACCGATGCCGAGGTTCCGTGAGCCCCGACCACCCGGCGCGGGGCCGAGGCTCACGGAGCTCAGCAGACCGGGTCGCCGGGGAGCAACACGGCAGCGGCGACGAAGTACAGCGAGTCGCCGTCGCTGAAGTAGGTGTCCTGCTTGGCGTCGGCCAGCACCGTGCCCGCCTGCTGGGCGGTGAGGGTGATGCAGTTCGTGGCATCGGCCAGCTTCACACCGGTTGACGCCGGCCACTCGACCACCGTGGGCGTGGGCGTGATGGCGTCGAGTTCGCTCTGCTCGGCGGCGCGGGCACGGATGCGGTAGGCGGCCGGCGTGAACGGACCCTCGGTGCCGAGGTTCTCGGCGCCCACGGTTGTTGCGAGGTCTTGCAGCGCGAGCGAGAAGTCGAGCAGCGCCTGGCGGGCCGGGGTGTTGTCCCTGGTGCCGTCGCCATCGGGCGTCATCATCCCGAGCGCATACGCGCTGTGCGAGAACGACGAGCCCTTCGCCGACAGCAGCACCTCGGTGTTGGGTGCGTCGGCGATCATGATGTCGCCCGACGGGGTGTAGTCGGGCGTGGGCGAGGTGAGCAGGCCCAGGCTGTCGGCCCGCTCGAGCAGTTTCTGGATGCCTGCCTCGGTGATGGTGCGCGACATCACCGGCAGCACCAACGGCCCGGGGTACTGCAAGGTCATCACCCCAGGGGTGTAGACGGTGCCGTCGCCAGCGACGAGCACGGTGGGCAACTGCGAGAACGCGTAGTCGGGGGGCAGCATGCCGCCCACGTAGCCGAGTCGGATGACGGCAGCGGTGGCGTCGGCGGGATGGTCGATACCGTCGACCGGAGCGCTGGTGTCGGGGGTGGTGTCGTCGGACGTGTCGGCCGGTTCGGCCTTGTCGTTCCCGCACGCCACGAGCGCTCCACCGGCCACCGTGGCGGCCAGGAACGACAGCAGCAGCGACCGACGGCTCATCGGCGAGGCGATCAGCGAGGCCGACGGCGTGCGGTCCTGGTTCGATTCGGATCGGTTGGTCTGCATGGTCATGCCATTCTGACGGTTCGTCACCTCCACCTGGTTCCCGACAGGATGGGATGCGGCGGTTCACACAGCGTTCACAATTCGCGAACAACGGCGAAATCGCGCGCTGCGAGAGTTCGCCCGCCCCAGAAGCCCTCCACCAAAGGAATCCCCGTGGCCTATCAAGCTGAATACATCTGGATCGACGGCACCGAGCCCACCCCGCTGCTGCGTTCCAAGACCAAGATCCTCGCCGACGGCAAGGAGCCCCCGATCTGGGGCTTCGACGGTTCGTCCACCAACCAGGCCACCGGCGAGTCGAGCGACTGCATGTTGAAGCCTGTCTTCACCTGCCCCGACCCCATCCGCGGTGGCAACAACGTGCTCGTGCTGTGCGAGGTCTACCTGGCCGCCACCGACAAGCCGCACCCCACCAACACCCGCGCTGCGGCGGCCAAGGCTGCGAAGAAGTACGCCAAGGACGAGATGATCTTCGGCATCGAGCAGGAGTACACCTTCTTGAAGCTCGACGGCACGCCCTACGGCTTCCCCAAGGGTGGCTTCCCGGGGCCCCAGGGCCCGTACTACTGCGGCGTCGGCGCCGGCCGCGTCACCGCCCGTGAGGTCATCGAGATCCACACCCAGGCGTGCATCGACGCCGGTCTGATGATCGAGGGCACCAACGCCGAAGTGATGCCCGGCCAGTGGGAGTTCCAGATCGGCGCCGCCGATGCCCTCACCGTGAGCGACCACATGTACGTGGCACGCTGGCTGCTCCACCGCATCGCCGAAGACTTCGACATCGTCGTGTCGTTCGACGCCAAGCCGCAGAAGGGCGACTGGAACGGCGCCGGTGCGCACACCAACTTCTCGACCAAGGCGATGCGCGAGAGCTACGACGCCATCGAGGCCGCCTGCAAGGCCATCGGCAAGCGTGTCGACCTGCACATCAAGGGCTACGGCCACGACATCGAGAGCCGCCTCACCGGTGCGCACGAGACCGCCCCGTACAACAAGTTCAGCTACGGCGTGTCGAACCGCGGTGCCAGCATCCGCATCCCGTGGCAGGTCGCCCGCGACCGCAAGGGCTACGCCGAGGACCGTCGTCCGAACGCCAACTGCGACCCCTACACGGTCACCCGCCTGTTGCTCGACGCCGTCTGCGCCTGACCGACACCACGACATCGTGAACGGGGGGCCGGTTCGCCGGTCCCCCGTTCGTGTTTTCAACCGTTGTCACCACGCAGCAGACTGAGGAGATGAGCGTGCTCGAACAGCAACGTGACTATGTGCTGCGCACTGTCGAAGAGCGCGGTGTGCGCCTGATCAGGCTGTGGTTCACCGATGTGCTCGGCAACCTGAAGAGCTTCGCGATCAGCCCCGCCGAACTCGAGAACGCGCTGGAAGACGGCATGACGTTCGACGGGTCGTCGATCGACGGGTTCAGTCGCATCCAGGAGAGCGACGTGTTGGCGATGCCCGACCCGAACACGTTCGAGGTGCTGCCCTGGAGCGACCCGAAGAGCACCGAGGCGCGGGTGTTCTGCGATGTCCGCCAACTCGACGGCTCGGCGTTCGGTGGCGACCCGCGCCAGGTGCTGCGCCGTCAGCTCGATGCCGCCCGTGCGCACGGCTACACGTTCTTCGTCGCCCCCGACATCGAGTTCTTCTACTTCGCCCCGCCCGAGCGCGGCGCCCCACCGGTGCCGCTCGACGAGGGCGGCTTCTTCGACCTCACCACCACCGACCTGTCGGGTTCACTGCGCAAACAGACCATTCGCACCCTCGAGACGATGGGCATCCCGGTCGAGTACTCGTTCCACGAAGACGCGCCGAGCCAGCACGAGATCGACCTGCGCCACACCGACGCGCTCACCATGGCCGACAGCATCATGACCTTCCGCATGGTGGTGAAGGAGGTGGCGGCAGCGCAGGGTGTCCACGCCACCTTCATGCCGAAACCGCTCGAGGGCGTGCAGGGCAGCGGCATGCACGTGCACCTGTCGTTGTCGCAGGGCGACGTGAACGCGTTCTACGACGCCGACGACCCGTACAACCTGTCGCCGGTGGCGAAGTGCTTCATGGCCGGCCTGCTGCGCCATGCCGCCGAGATCACCGCTGTCACGAACCAGACCGTCAACAGCTACAAGCGGTTGGTGCCCGGTTTCGAGGCACCGGTGCACGTCAGTTGGGCGCGCAACAACCGCAGCGGCCTCATCCGGGTGCCCATTCCCAAGCGCGGCAACCCCAATGCCACGCGCATCGAGTACCGCTCGCCCGACCCGGCGTGCAACCCGTACCTGGCGTTCGCCGTGCTGCTCGCTGCCGGCATGCGCGGGGTCGAAGAGGGCTACGAGCTGCCACCCGAGGCCGATGCCAACCTGTTCGAGATGGGCGATGCCGAGCTGGCGAAACTGGGCGTCGAACAGTTGCCTCAGTCGCTCAGCGACTCGCTGAAGGTGATGGAGCGGTCGACCCTCGTGCAAGAGGCGCTCGGCGAGCACATCTTCGAGTGGTTCCTGCGCAACAAACGCATCGAGTGGCGCGCCTACAAGACCCATGTCAGCGCGTTCGAGGTCGACCGGTACCTGCGGGCACTCTGACGATGGAACTGCTCGCCGTCTTCCCCGATCCGCCACCGCCCGATCTGGCGCGCACGCTCGATCTGGGCGGCTATCGCTGGAAGGCCGTCGCGTCGGCCGACGATGCAGCCCGGCACGAACCAGCCGGCGGCTGGGCGGGTGCCGTGGTGGCGTGCGACACCGACCCCGAGGGAGCGTGGGCGCTGTGTCGAGCGCTGCGCAAACGCGATCGTCTGGTGGCGCCGTTGTTGGTGCTGGTGAACGGCTCGCAGTTGGCCGACCTCGAACTGCGCAGCGATCTGTTCGACGACTTCTGCCTCACCCCGTTCCACCCGGTCGAGGTCGAGGCTCGGTTGAAGCACCTGTTCTGGCGCGCAGGCGAGGGGGTGCGTCCCGAGTTGGTCGAGCACAGCGGATTGGTGCTGAACCTCGAGACCTACCAGGCGTCGTTCGCCGGTCGTCCGCTCGACCTGACGTACATGGAGTACGAACTGCTGAAGTTCCTCGCCCAGAACCCGGGCAAGGTGTTCACCCGCGAGACCCTGCTGTCGCGGGTGTGGGGCTACGAGTACTACGGCGGTGCCCGTACGGTCGACGTGCACGTGCGCCGCTTGCGGGCGAAGTTGGGCGAGGAGCACGCCAACCTCATCCAGACCGTGCGCTCGGTGGGCTACCGCTTCGGCCAGGGCCGCTGGGGCAACTGAGCGGCCCACGACGCCACGGGCGTCAGGTCACCTCGGCCACGCCCTGGGCCACCACGGTGGCGAACACCGCTCGGCCGCCCTCGTTCGGGTGCACCTCGTCGCTGCGCAGCACCCCGCGAGCCGGGTCGGCGGCGATGGTCGACCACGGCACCACCACGGTGTCGGCACGACCGGCGAGGGTGGCCCGCAGCGCCTCGTCGAACTGCTGCGACCCGAGCAACTGGTCGCCGCGGTACACGTCGACCCACACCAGCGGCACGTCGTCGGGCAGCATGTCGACGAGCAACTGCACGAGGCGGGCGTAGTCGGCCTCATCGGCGTACTGGCCGGCATCGTTGGTGCCGAGCGCGATCACCCACACATCGGGGCTCGTCCCGCCCGCCAGCAACGAGTAGAGCGCTCGCTGACCCGACAGCGGCGCACCGGTACCATCGCCCAGTTCGATCCGCCTGCCGTCTTGGGCATCGATCACCACGTCCTGCACACCCTGCGCCGTCAGCACGTACTCGATCTCGGCCCGTGAGCCGTTGGTGATCGAGTCGCCGATCATCGCCACCTGCAGGGCATCGGTGTCGCCGAGGTCGGCCTTTCCGTCGCCGGCATCGGCACCCTGTGCGGCACCGAGCGACGGCACGCCCGAAGGGAGCCGGGGCTCGAGGACGGCCGCATCGGCATTCGCCGCTCGGCTGTCCCACCAGCGTGCGCCGACGAGCAGACCCACGCCCAGCGCCGATACGAGCAGCAACCCGACTGCGAGCATGCCGGGCCAACGCCGCTCGGGGCGCGTGTCGTAGTAGCGGATGCTCGGGGGGCCTGATCCACGCCGCCCAGTCTGCCCGCCCGCACCCGGTGGGCCCTGTCACCCCCCGGGTCAGCGGTCGAGGAGTTGGATGCGGCGAGCGTGCCGCGTGTGCAGGGCCAGGCGCTCGGGCAGAGCAGGGTGGGTGAGGCGGCCCTGTTCGACGATCGAGCGGCCGTGCACGACGGTGTGCCACGCGGCGGTGGGGCCGCAGCGCAGCCAGGCCTCGATCGGGTCGGCCAGGGCGCCGGCGAACGTGGGGCCGTCGAGGCGCCACACCGCCACATCGCCCACTGCCCCCGGGGCGAGCACGCCGAGTTCGCCCTCGCGCCCCAGGCAGCCGGCGCCGCCGACGGTGGCCATCTCGAGTGCCATCCGCGCCGTACCGGCATGGGCACCACTGCGCAGCTTCGCCACCAGCATCGCCTGGCGCGCCTCGAGCCACAGCGACGCCGCATCGGCCGACGACGACCCGTCGACGCCGAGGCCCACCTTCACCCCGGCCGCACGCAGGTCGACCGTGGGCGAGATACCCGACGAGAGGATGAGGTTGCTGTTCGGGCAGTGCGCCACGCCGATGCCGGCGGCGCCGAGACGACGCACCTCATCGGGGTTCGGCATCACACAGTGCGCCACCCAGGTACGGTCGCTGCACCAGCCGGTGCGCTCGAGGTACTCCATCGGGCGGCAGCCGAACATCTCGAGCGAGAAGTCGTCGTCCTCGACGTTCTCGGCGAAGTGGGTATGCAGGCGCACGTCGAGCCGTTCGGCCAGTTCGGCCGAGCGTACCATCAGTTCCTCGGTGACGGTGAACGGGCTGCACGGCGCGAGGGCGATGCGGATCATCGCCCCGTGCGAGCGGTCGTGGTGCCGAGCGACAGCCTCCTCGCTGGCGGCGAGGATGGTGTCGTCGTCCTGCACGATCACGTCGGGCGGCAGACCGCCGTCTTTCTCCGACAGGCTCATCGACCCGCGGGTGGGGTGGAAGCGCACACCCAGTTCGCGAGCCGCGGTGATCTCGGCACCCAACAGGTCGCCCGCACCACGGGGGTGGAGGTAGTGGTGGTCGGTCGAGGTGGTGCAGCCGCTGAGCGCCAACTCGGCCAGACCGATCCAGGTGCTGGCGAACACGGCCTCTTCGTCGATCGCCTTCCACAGCGGGTACAGGCTCTGCAGCCAGCCGAACAACGGCTTGTCGGTCATCGGCGGGTAGGCACGGGTGAGGTTCTGGAAGATGTGGTGGTGGGTGTTGATCAGGCCGGGGGTGACCAGGCAGTCGGTGGCGTCGATCACGCGCGGGGCGGTGGGCTCGGGGTCGGTGGATGCGCCCACGGCCTCGACGAATCCGCCCGTGATGGCCACCCAGCCTCCGGCCAACTCTCGACGGGTGGCGTCCATGGTGGCGAGCAGCCGGGCGTTGCGGATGAGGAGATCGGCCATGGTGCCTCCGTTCAGGCGAGGGAGTCGACGAGCAGGGCGATGTCGTCGACGGTGGTGCGCGGGTTGACGACGCAGATGCGCAGCACGGTCTCACCCTGCCATCCGGTGGGCGTGACGAAGGCGATACCTGCCTCGAGCAGACGGTCGCTCCAGGTCTGGTACTGCGCCGCATCCCACCCCACCCGTCGGAACAACACCACGCTGAGATCGGGTTCCATGATGAGTTCGAGGTGCGGTGCTGCGGCGACGAGGGCTGCTCCGGCGTGGGCCACGCGCAGCGTCTCCTCCACAGCATCGCGGTAGGCGTCGGTGCCGTGGGTGGCGAGGCTGAACCACAGCGGCAGTCCGCGGGCACGACGCGACAGATGGTGCGCGTAGTCGCTGGGGTTCCACTCGGCGTCGCCGTCACCGTGCAGGACGTCGAGGTACTCGGCGTGCTGGGTGTGTGCCCGCTTCGCCTCGGCCGGATCGCGGTACAGCAGGGCGCAGCAGTCGAAGGGTGCGAACAGCCACTTGTGCGGGTCGACGATGTAACTGTCGGCGCGTTCGATGCCGATGTACCGGGCTCGCACGCTGGGAGCCGCCAGCCCGGCGCCGCCGTAGGCGCCGTCGACGTGGAACCACACACCCGCCTGTTCGGCCACCTCGGCAGCGCCCTGCAGATCGTCGATGACACCTGCGTTGGTGGTGCCGCACGTGGCGACGACCGCGAACAGCCGCTCGCGGTCGACCGGGGGCAGGCCGTCGACAGTGGCTGCCAGCGCAGCACCATCCATCCGCCCGCGCTCATCGGCGGGCACCATCATCACGTCGGCATCCATCGCTCGACCGGCTGCAGCGATGCTCGAATGGGCCCCGCTCGACGCGAGCATGAGTCCACGGGTGCGGTCGAGGCGACCCTCGGCGCGGTTGCGCCAACGCCAGCGCGCCGCGATGAGTGCCGACAGGTTGCCCGCCGTGCCTCCGCTGACGAAGACCCCGCCCGCCTCGGCGGGCATGCCGGCCAGATCGGCCAGCCAGCGCAACGCCTCGTTCTCGGCGAACGCTGCGCCGGCACCTTCCAGCCAACTGCCTGCATAGATGCTCGACGCGCCCACCACGAGGTCGAACAGGATCGATGCCTCGGTGGGCGCAGCCGGCACGAAGCTGAGGAAGCGGGGGTGGTCGACGCTGATGCAGGCCGGGGCGAGCACGTCGCCGAACACGCGGAGGGCCTCGAGGCCACCCAGACCGCCGGAGGTGACCGTGCGACCTGCCATGGCACGCAACTCGGCAGGGGTGCGAGGGCGGTCGAGCGGCGGCGGGTCGAGCCGCATGCGGTCGACTGCGTAGCGGAGCACCGCCTGGGTGAGCACCTCGAGCGATGAGTCGTGGGTGTGCATCACCCGGGCGCGGTCGGTCATGGCCGCGCCGCTGTCAGACGTTGAGGTCGAGCAGTTCGCTGCCCTCGGCGCGCACCTCGGCGTCCTTGTTCAGGAAGTAGCCGAGCGCACCAGCGACCACAGCCATACCCATGCAGGCGAGGACGGGGAACACGAGCAGGACGACGATGATGGCGATGGCACCGGGCACGGGGCGATCCTAGCGACTCAGCCCTGGGGCTTGTAGGCCCAGGCCTCGATCTCGACCACGCCACCGAACGGCAGCGCGGCCACGCCGATGGTGCTGCGCGCTGGGCGGGCGCCGTCGAAGCCGGCGACATAGGCCTCGTTGAACGTGGCGAAGGTGTCCATGTCGGTGAGGAAGCACAGCGTCTTGGCGATGTCGCCGAGCGTGGCGCCGACGGTGGCGAGTTGCGCCTTCAGGTTCTCGACCGCCTGGGCGGTCTGCCCCGCCACACCGCCGTCGACGAGGACACCGTCTTTGATGCCGAGTTGGCCACTGACGATGATCCAGTCGCCGGCGCGCACGACAGGGGTGTAGGGACCGAGGGGTTTGCTCATGGCCTCATCGTAGGCTGGCCGAATGACGCAGCCGAACCCGTTCGTCAGCCGCCGTCGCCTGCTGGCCTCTGCGGCCGGAGCCGTCGGCGTGGGTGCCCTGCTCGCCGCCTGCGGAGGATCCGACGACAGCGACACCAGCGGCGGGACCGGCGATGCCGACACCGGTGAGGCGATCGGCGCCTTCACGGTGGTGCAGCGCTTCCAGAGCGACTCGATCGGAACCGGCCTCGTGCGCCTCCCGTTCTCGATCGCCGACGACCAGGCCCGGCTCCTCACCAGCGGACCGGCACGCCTGAAGGGCGCGGTGCGCAACGAACAGGGCAACCTCGTCGGCACGCTCGACCTACCCCGCCGCGGCGACACGCTCGGAGCCCCGTACTGGACCGTCGAACTCACCATTCCCCAGCGCGGTCTCTACGAGTTCACGCTCGAGGGCCAGGCGGGCGACCCCACGCCGTTCATCGTCGAGGACCCGGCGAACATCACCATCCCGGTGGCCGGCACACCGCTGCCGCCCTTCGACACCCCCACCACCGCCGATGCTCGCGGGGTCGACCCGGTGTGCACGCGGCTCGACGGCGCGTGCCCGTTCCACGACGTGTCGCTCGCCGACGCACTGGTCTCGGGCAAGCCAGTGGTGTACCTGGTGGGCACGCCTGCCCACTGTTCCACGGGCACCTGTGCCCCGGGCCTCGAGTTCCTCATCGACGCATCCAAGGCCTATGCCGACTCGGCCGTGTTCGTACACGCCGAGGTGTTCGCCGATCAGGCCGGCACGAAGGTGGCACCGGCGGTGACCGCCCTGGGCCTCACCTACGAGCCGGTGATCTGGATCACCGATGCGACCGGCACGGTGCAGCGCCGGATCGATGTGGTGTGGGACCTCGACGAGGTGTCGGCCGTACTGGCCGACACGCTCAGCTGAAGCTGCTGCCGCAGCCGCAGGTGCGGGTGGCGTTCGGGTTGGTGATCGAGAAGCCGGCCTGGTTGAGGCCGTCTTTGTAGTCGAGCTGGGCGCCTTCGAGCAGCTGCTTGGAGGCCTGATCGACCACCACCATCACTTCGTTGCCGGCGGCACCGAAGGTGGCCTTCTCGTCGTCGGCGGCGATGTCGCCGTCGAAGAACATCTCGTACGAAAAACCACTGCATCCGCCGGGACGCACGGCCACACGCAGCGCCAGATCGGCGGCGCCCTCGGCCTCGAGCAACTCCTTCACCTTGACGGCGGCGGTGTCGGTGAGCGTGATCACGATGGGTTCTCCTCAGTGGAACGGCTGAACCGGGTACTGACGGCCAGTGTAACCCTCGACGCCCGTACAATCATTCCGTGGCTCGCCAACCCGCTGCTCCCCCCAGCGCCGACGACGTCGTCGACCTGCTCCGCGCGGTCATCGACCCCGAACTCGGCGCCGACATCGTCACGCTCGGCATGGTGCCCGGGGTGCGTGTCGCCGACGACGGCCTGGTCACCGTGCATGTGAAGCTCACCATCGGCGGCTGCCCGCTGCGGGCCCAGATCAAGAAAGACATCGAGACCCGCGTGGCCGTTCACCCCGGGGTGACCGATGTGAAGATCGACTGGGGCGAGATGACCGCCGACGAGCGCAGCGAGGTGATGACCAAGGCCCGCTGGAACGCCCGCGAGAACGCCCCCGACACCGAGGTGCCGCTCACCTGCAAGGTGCTCGCCGTGGCCAGTGGCAAAGGTGGCGTGGGCAAGAGTTCGGTCACGGTCAACCTCGCCGCAGCCGTTGCCGCTCAGGGGTTCACGGTGGGGGTGCTCGACGCCGACATCTGGGGCTTCTCGGTGCCGCGCCTGCTGGGCATCGATGAGCGGCTCGAAGCCGAAGCCGTCGAGGGCAGCGACAAGCCGAAGATCATCCCCAACGAACGTCGCGTCGGCCGGGGCACGCTGAAGGTGGTGAGCACCGGGTTCCTCGTCGAGGAGGACACCGCGCTGATGTGGCGCGGCCTCATGCTCACCAAGGCCGTCGAGCAGTTCCTGCGCGACGTGCACTGGGGCGAACTCGACTACCTGTTCATCGACATGCCACCCGGCACCGGCGATGTGCAGATGGGCCTGGCCCGCATGCTGCCCCGCACCGACCTGCTCATCGTCACCACCCCGGCACTCGCCGCCCAGAAGGTGGCCGCCCGCGCCGCCGACATGGCGCGGCGCAGCTTCCTGCGGGTGTGCGGTGTGATCGAGAACATGAGCGCGTTCACCTGCGAGCACGGCGAGTCGTATTCGTTGTTCGGCGAAGGCGGAGGGCAGGCCTTGGCCGACGAGGTGGGTGTGGCGCTGTTGGGTCGCATCCCCATCGAGCCCGCCGTCGCAGCCGGTGGCGACACCGGCCAGCCGGTGGCGCTGGCCGGTGTCGGCCCGGCCGCCGACGAGTTCCGCCGCATCGCCCGGCTCATCATCGACGAGGTGGCGCCACCCACCAACATGGCCGGCTGCTCGGCTCGCATGCTCGACATGGTCGCCGCGGCGCTCGACGCCGCCGATCGACCCTGACGCACTGCCAGATGCGTCGGGTAGATTCCGCCGCATGAGCGACATCGTCGATCCCGAGGCCGCAGTGCGGTCGTACCTGCTCTCGCTGCGCGACCCCTCGGCCCTGGTCGACCAGGAGGCCATCGAGGCGCTCACCCGCGAGGCCGAACAGACCACCGACCCGATCGAGCAACTCCGCCTCCTCACCCGCCTCGAACGTGCCAAGGCTGTCGACCCGGCGCACTTCGAGCACCAGTTCATCCGGTGCGCCAAGCAGTGGGCCGACGCCAACGACGTGTCGGTCGCGGCGTTCCGGTCGCTCGGCGTGCCCGACGCCACGCTGCGCGCCGCCGGACTGATGGCGGGTGCCGGGCGCGGCGCCGCACCACGCACGCCCAGGCGGGCGTCGGGCTCGAGCGGCCGTGCCCCGGCGGTGCCCTCCGAGCAGATCAAGGCCCACGTCCTCGGGCTCAGTGGCACCTTCACGATGTCGGCCGTGGTCGAGGCCGTGCGCGGCAGCGAGATCACCGTACGCAAGGCGATCGGCGAACTCGTCGACGCAGGCAGGGTGCGCAACCTCGGCCCCGACCCGCACCACCATGGGCGCGGCCGCGCTCCGCTGCGCTACGAGATCGTGGCCTGAACCAGGCCCGGCCGGTGCCGCGCCGACCGACCGGTCACAGGTCGTCGTAGCCCGGTTCGCCAGGCAGCAGCACACCACGGATCTGCCCGTCGCGCACGACCACCTTCGGCAGGATGCACTCGGGCGGCGGCATGGTGGCGGCATGGGCCATGGCCTCGGCCACGGTGGCGAACCCGGCCAGGAACTGCAGGTTCTTGATGGTGGGCGGCATCATCGTCAGCTCACCGGCGGCTTGACGTTCGAGCGCCTCGGCGGGCCGCGTCCAGAAGCTGGCGATGGTCTCGTTGTCGTCGTGCACCGACGTCTGCTCGGGGGGCGCGGGCGCCAGGTAGAAGCGCGTGTCGAAGCGCCGGGCCTCGCCCACGGGCGTGATCCAGTGGCTGACCCAGGCGAGCTCTTCGATGGTGGGTACCAGGTCGTGCTCGGCGCACAGGGCCAGCAGTTCGGCCGTGCCGTCGTGGATGTCGTGACGACGACCGAGGGCCGGATGACCGTCGGCGATGTGCTCGCCCGTGGCCGCCGCCGTGGCCAGCAGCACGCCCGCCTCCTCGAAGCATTCGCGGATGGCGGCAAGACGGTGCGCCCGGTCGACGTCGTCGCCGTCGGCGCCCTCCACCTTGCCGCCGGGGAACACGTACATCCCACTGCCGAACACGGCGGCCAGCGTGCGGCGCAGCATGAACACCTCGACGCCACCGGCGTCGGTGTCGCGGATGAGCATCACCGTCGCCGCAGGCTTCACGGGGACGGTGGTCGGGTCGAAGGATCGCTGGTCGCTCATCGTGGCTAGTGTTGCCGATCGTGCTCGTGTGGATGGACCTGGAGATGACCGGCCTCGACCCGTCGGTGAACGTGATCGTCGAGATCGCGACGATCATCACCGACGACGAGTTGAACATCGTCGCCGAAGGCCCCGACCTCGTCGTCCACCAGTCCGATGAGGCGTTGGCGCTGATGGAGCCCGTGGTCGTCGAGATGCACGCCAAGAGCGGACTGACCGATGCCATCCGCGCGTCGACCATCACGCTCGAAGAAGCGGGTGCTGCCACGCTCGCGTTCATCAAGCAGCACGTGCCCGAGGCACGCATCGTGCCGCTGTGCGGCAACTCGATCGGCATGGACCGCCGGTTCCTCGACCGGTACCTGCCCGAGATCGAGCACTGGCTGCACTACCGCAGCGTCGACGTGAGCACGATCAAGGAACTGGGCAAGCGCTGGTACCCGGCGACGTTGAACAGCCGTCCGTTCAAGGTGGGCACCCACCGGGCGCTCGACGACATCCGCGAGAGCATCGCCGAACTGCGCTTCTACCGCGAGCGGTTCTTCGTCGCTGCGCCGGGCGCCACCGCACCTGCCGACACCGGCCCTGCCGGCGGCGATCAACCCGTCGCCTGATCGGGCCGGACCCGACGGTCCTTCCACACCACGGTGCGGCCGAGGCGACGCAGTACGACGCTGCGCACGACGATCAGCACGAACACCGCCGTGAGCACCGGGTAGAGCAGCACCGCCACCGGCGAGAACCGCCCGGCCACGCGTGCCAGCACGAGCAACTGCGCGACGCTCGCGACCCAGAACCACGGTGAGGCGAGCCAACCACCGGCGAGCGACCACATCCACGCCGCCACCCCCAGCACAGCCCACCACGGTGTGGCGTCGAGGCCGATACCCATCCCCTTGGTCCACCCCTGCACGAGCGAACGCCACCCCCCGGGGTACATGCGGAACTCGGTGTCGTCGGCGGCACCGACGTTGATGTCGACCCGGCCGAACCTGCGGGCGAGCGCGATGTCTTCGAGCACGGCGGCGCGCACCTCGGGGTGCGCGTGGCCACCCAGTTCGTCGTAGCGCGAGCGGCGACACGCCAGCACCGGGCCGAAGGCCACGCGCCCCGCAACCGTGGGGCCCAGCACGCTGCACGCCCCACTACCCATCAGCGCTGCCAGGTTGAACAGCAGGCTGGCGCTCTCGTAGACCCGTTCGGTGCGGTGCCACGGCTGCACCGTGGCGAGCACGTCGGGGTCGGCGTCCAGCGTCGCCGCCAGCGCATCGAGCAACCCCGGCCCGGGGTCGACGTCGGCATCGAGGAACACGAGCAACCGGTCGGGCTCGGTTCGGGCGTGCGCAGCACCAGCAGCGCACGCGTGCGGCTTGCCGGCCCAGCCGACGGGCAGGGCCGGCGCTGCCACCACGGTTGCGCCCTGCGCGCGGGCCAGCTCGGCCGTGGCGTCGGTCGAATGGTCGTCGACCACGATCACCTCGTCGCCAGCGCCCACCTGGTGGCCCACACCGGCGACCACGCGTCCGATCATCGCCGCCTCGTTGCGCGCAGGCACGATCACCGAGATGGGCGGACGCGACCGCGTGGTCACATCGCCGGCGACCGGTCGGCCGCCCGAGCACCTGAGCCGCGGCGGTCGGGCGAGCAGCAGCCACCCGCACACCCAGCCGATTGCGAACAGCGCTGTCGACCACCACGACGGGCTGAGTTCGAACCAGTGGGTCATCGGCACCAGTCTGCCCGCTGCGGCTCTGCGCCAACGGAGACGCGACGTCGTTCACCGACCTCGCGACATCGATTCGCGTAATTCGGTTGACGA